>JBEKZZ010000190.1:0-2659 GCA_049509335.1 Bradyrhizobium sp.
CGGGTGCGTTGCCGCTGATGTTCGCCGCGTCGCCTGACATTACCGATATCGGCGCGTTGCTGGATGCGGTTGACGGTGTGGTGCTGACTGGCGCCCGCGCCAACGTGCACCCGACGCATTTTCGCACCGAGCCGCATGTCCGGCACGAGCCTTACGATCTGCACCGTGACGATGTAGCGCTGGCCTTAACGGAAGCGTGTGTTGCCCGCGGGATACCTCTGTTCGGGATCTGCCGTGGCCTGCAGGAGATGAACGTCGCCTTCGGAGGGTCGCTGCATCCCGAAATCCGCGAATTGCCCGGTCGCCTCAATCACCGGATGCTTCGGCTGGAGAATGGCGAGATCCATCCGGATCCCACGGTTGTCTTCGCCGATCGCCATGACGTCAATCTGCTACCCGGCGGGGCTTTTGCCCGGCTGCTCGGTTGCGAGAAGATCCGCGTCAACTCGCTTCACGGCCAGGCCATTCTCGAACCGGGTGGGCGGGTCGTTGTCGAGGGCGTGGCGGAAGACGGCACGATCGAAGCGATCCGGATTGCCGACGCGCCGGGCTTCGCGCTCGGCGTCCAGTGGCACGCCGAGTACGACCCGCAGCGCAATCCCGTCAATCGGGCCTTGTTCAGGGCGTTCGGCGAAGCGTTACTGGCGGGCCGGGACAGCTAGGCCGCGTTGCTCGCTTTCAATCTCGCAGCGACGGTCGCCACAAAATGAAGGGCGCCCCTGTCCGGGACGCCCTCTTGTATCGGTGAGGCCGGAAAAACCCCCGATAAATTACAGCGAGTAGTACATTTCGAATTCGACCGGATGCGGGGTCATCTCGAAGCGTTCGACCTCGGTCATCTTCAATTCGATATAGCTGTCGATGAAATCGTCGTCGAATACGCCGCCGTTCTTGAGAAACGCGCGATCCTTGTCGAGATTCTCAAGTGCCTCGCGAAGCGAGCCGCACACCGTCGGGATCGCCTTGAGTTCTTCCTTCGGCAGGTCGTAGAGGTCCTTGTCCATCGCCGGACCTGGATCGAGCTTGTTCTTGACGCCGTCGAGGCCCGCCATCAGCATCGCGGCAAAGCCCAGATACGGATTGGCCATCGGATCGGGGAAACGCACCTCGACGCGCTTGGCTTTCGGGTTCGCGGTATAGGGAATGCGGCAGGAGGCCGAGCGGTTGCGCGCGGAATAGGCGAGCAGCACGGGTGCTTCATAGCCCGGGACCAGACGCTTGTAGGAGTTGGTCGACGGATTGGTGAAGGCATTGATCGCCTTGGCGTGCTTGATGATGCCGGCGATATAGGAGAGGCAGGTCTCCGATAGGTCGGCGTATTTGTTGCCGGCGAAGACCGGCTTGCCGTCCTTCCAGATCGACTGGTGGCAGTGCATGCCCGAGCCGTTGTCGCCATAAACCGGCTTCGGCATGAAGGTGGCGGTCTTGCCGTAGATATGCGCGACCTGATGAATGCAGTATTTGTAGATCTGCATCTGGTCGGCCATCAGCGTCAGGGTATCGAACTTCATGCCGAGTTCGTGCTGGGCGGAGGCGACTTCGTGGTGATGCTTCTCGACCTTGACGCCCATCTTGGCCATCGCGCCGAGCATTTCCGAGCGCATGTCCTGCACGGAATCCTGCGGCGGAACGGGAAAGTAGCCCGCTTTGGTGCGAATGCGGTGGCCGAGGTTGCCGCCCTCATATTCGGTGTCCGAATTGATCGGCAGTTCCGACGAATCCAGCTTGAAGCCGGTATTGTAGGGCGTGGTCTGAAAGCGGACGTCGTCGAATACGAAGAATTCCGCCTCGGGGCCGAAGAAAACCGTATCGCCGACGCCCATCGACTTGACCATGGCCTCGGCCTTCTTGGCCATGCCGCGCGGGTCGCGGTTGTACGGTTCGCCGGTGGTCGGCTCCAGCACGTCGCAGGTGATGACCAGGGTGGTTTCAGCGAAGAACGGGTCGATCGTCGCGGTGACCGGATCGGGCATCAGGCACATGTCGGATTCGTTGATCGCCTTCCAGCCCGCAATCGAGGAGCCGTCGAACATCAGGCCTTCCGCGAAGCTGTCCTCTTCGATCATGCCGGCATCGAAGGTCACATGCTGCCACTTGCCGCGCGGATCGGTGAAACGCAGATCGACGTATTTCACGTCGTTGTCCTTGATCGATTTCAGGACGTCTTTGGCGGTCTTCATGAATACCCCTTATGGCTTACAGGTCATCGCGATCTCGCCGCAGCCGGCGACCGTGGTAACGCTCAATACAATTGGGTGCTGCTCAATACAATATCAGAGTGTCGGCAGGCTCGGTTCAGATGGCGTCCAGCCCGGATTCCCCGGTTCGGATGCGAACGGCTTCCTCGACATTGGACACGAAAATCTTGCCGTCGCCGATACGGCCGGTCTGGGCTGCGCGCCGGATGGCGTCGATCGCCTTCTCGACCAGGTCGTCCGAGATCACGATCTCGATTTTGACCTTGGGCAGAAAATCCACAATATACTCTGCGCCGCGATAGAGTTCGGCGTGACCCTTCTGCCGTCCGAAGCCCTTGGCTTCGGTGACCGTGATGCCCTGCAATCCGACTTCCTGAAGCGCTTCTTTCACCTCGTCGAGCTTGAACGGCTTGATGATGGCTTCTATTTTTTTCACTGAACGCCTCCCGGGCAGTTTCGTA
>JBEKZZ010000002.1:0-301306 GCA_049509335.1 Bradyrhizobium sp.
GAGCACATCGATGCATTCATTAATGACTACAACGCCGACGCCAAACCGTTCGTCTGGACCAAGTCCCAAGTCCACCAAAAACGTCTCAAAGCACGTTTCGCGGATCAATGATTCCGGGTACTAGATGTTTCGCGAAGGTCCCTGCTTGCGCTCGGAGCAGGTCTCGGCACAACGGCTATGATGGGCGGCATGGCGCAAGCGAAGGCGCCAAAACTCGGACCGGCGCCGCAATATTTCTATCGCTTCAACGTCGGCGATGCCGAGGTCACCGTCGTATCCGACGGCGCACTGGCCCTCGGCGACCCCAAGGGCACCTTTACCGGCGTGCCTGACGACGAAATGCGCAAGATGCTGACCGACAATTTCCTGCCGGGAAACAGCGTCGTGCTGGAACAGAATTCTCCGGTCGTGAACCTCGGCGACAAACTCGTGCTGTTCGATACCGGCATGGGCACGTCGAAAATGTTCGGCCCGACCACCGGACACCAGCAGAAGAGCCTGAAGGACGCCGGCATCAAGCCGGAGGACATCGACGCCGTGGTGTTCTCCCACGGCCATATCGACCACATCGGCGGCGTGGTGGGCGAGGACGGCAAGAACCTGTTCCCGAACGCGCAATTCTACATCGCCGAGAGCGATTTCAATTACTGGACCGACTACGACAAGGCCGGCGCTCCGATGAAGGATTTCGTGGACCACGCCAGGAAGAACCTGACGCCGGTGCGCGACCGCCTCGTGTTCTACAAGGACGAGCAGGAATTCCTGCCCGGTGTCACCGCTCTGTCGGCGCCAGGACACACGGTCGGCCACACCATCTTTGTGATCTCGTCGGGCGGCAAGTCCTTTGCCTACACCGCCGACCTCACCCACCATCCGATCCTGTTGATGGAAAAGCCGCGGATGGAATTCTCGTTCGACACCGATCCGAAGCAGGCGGCGAACAGCCGCGTGAAGATGCTGGACATGCTGGCGGCGCAAAAAATTCCGGTGCTCGCCTATCACTATCCGTGGCCCGGCGTTGGCCATATCGCCAAGACCGGCGAAGGCTTCCACTACGTGCCCGAGCCGATGGTGATTACGCCGACCTGAGGCAGCGAGATTACGTTTCGCTGAAGCGGCGATGAAAGTGTGCCCCCTCTCCCTTTGGGAGAGGGCCGGGGTGAGGGGTTACGGTCCATCGTTAGGGTTTACCCCCTCACCCGGCGCTCCGCGCCGACCTCTCCCCATGGGAGAGGTGAACACCATGCGTATTAAGCCTTCGCCGCCAGCCGATTCGCCAATTCCTGATCGAGCTCGGGCAACAGCACGATGCCGTCCTGATCGCTGCCGGACGAATGCACCACGATCCAGGTGCAGGGCTTGCCGCTTTCGTTGCGCGGCGCATGCGGAATGTTGGCGGCGCAGAAGCACTGCTCGCCCTGGCGCACATCGACGCGCTTCTCCAGATGATCGCCGTAATAGACCGCGCATTCGCCTTCGAGCATGAAGGCAATCGTTTCGATGTCTTTATGGTAGTGCGCCTTCGCGACCGCTCCCGCTGGCATCGGCATCACGTTCATGCAGATCTTTTCGGCACCGACCGTCTCGGCCGAAGCGCCTGCGCTGTAGGTAATGCCCTGTTTGCCGAAATAGGTCTGGCCGGGCTTGATCAGCGCGAAAGCCGTCAGGTGGGGGTGTGGTCATTCACCTTTCTCCAACTTCACTATCGAGCGATTGCCAGAGCGGTCAGCGCGTCAGCATCCTGTAACTAAACAGGTTGGCGTTGCTTTATGGATTCGGCTGAAGAACCGCCTTGTCCGCCCCGCTCAACTGCCGGGGCAGTATGTATTGTGGGAGGTTGAGAGATAGACGGCGACACGAATCTATCTCTCCTGAGCGATTCAAAACCATAGCAAGCAAGAGCTACGACGCGTGGAATTGGTCCTTTAGTAGCGTAAGTAGCAATTTGTCTGCGGCTCCTTCCCAACATGGCCGCAGCCGCTTCCTGAGTTAGCTTCATCCTCTCAAGAAAATCCGTGAAGTCGACAGGAGACCAACTTTCTTGAGCAAGAGACTGAATAGTGTCGGCAGACATTACCAAATCATCGGCGCCCCAGGACAGAACGTCGCCGTCTTCGGCAATAACGCCGGTTAAAAACAACCGCTCGTCTCTTAAAGGCCGATAGATTTTATAGCCAAAGATCGCCGGGCTAACGTCCACCATATCGACACGGCCTGCGCGCGGCCCCTCAGCCCACTTAACCCGAAGCGAATAGTCGGAGAGAGGTTGAACGGTCGCCATTCGGGGTAGGGAAATTCCGCTATCAACGATGTCATTCACGCTCATTGAGCCTTTTCCACTCGGATATTAGTAAAGCTTGGTTTTCTGGCTTGGATGCCCACTCCCTAGCTTCAGCTAGATCCTTCCGGAAAGCCTTCCCGGCCAAAACTTCCAATGTCACGATGTCGATCAAAGCCTTGGAATTTGGTCCCTTAAGGTGGAAGTGCGGGGGATTGTGGTCCCCCGGGTAAATGTAAACTTTACAGTTATTTAGGTGAGCATTGATGCTCGCCATGTCGCCTCTATACAACGTAAACCTAGTGCAGTAGTTGCACAATATCAATAATTAGATGTAAAACTATTGCACAATATGGTGCTGCCGTTACAGCCTTGCCGGCTATCCTGCCCTGCCAACGATTGCAGCGAATTCGAGTGTTCCCTTAATGTTCTTGCACGTTTTATTCACCTCCGCTACCTTCGATTGCGGAGGGGCTGATGGTCCAGCGGGTTTCAACCGTCGCGTTTGAGGGCATCGAGGCGAGGGCCGTCGATGTGCAGGTGCAGGTTGCGCCCGGTTTGCCGGCCTTTGCCGTCGTCGGGCTGGCCGACAAGGCGGTATCGGAAGCGCGCGAGCGGGTGCGCTCGGCGCTGATCGCCTCGGGCCTCGCGCTGCCCGCGCGCCGCATCACCGTCAATCTCGCACCCGCAGACTTGCCGAAGGAAGGCAGCCATTATGATCTCCCGATCGCTTTGGGGCTGATGGCCGCGATCGGCGCGATTCCGCCCGATGCGCTCTCAGGCTTCACCGTGCTTGGCGAACTCGGCCTTGATGGCTCGATTGCGCCGGTGGCGGGCGTGCTGCCGGCCGCGATCGGAGCGAACGCACGGGAAGAGGGCTTGATCTGCCCGGCGGCCTGCGGCGCCGAAGCCGCCTGGGCGAGCCCGGACATCCAGATCGTGGCCGCGAACTCGCTGATCCAGATCGCCAATCATTTTCGCGGCACGCAAGTGTTGTCGCGGCCCTCGCCGAAGGTGCATGCGCCGCCCGCCAGCACACTCGACCTGCGCGACATCAAGGGCCAGGAAAGCGCCAAGCGCGCGCTGGAGATCGCGGCGGCCGGCGGGCATCATCTGCTGATGATGGGCTCGCCCGGCGCGGGCAAGTCGATGCTCGCAGCACGGCTGCCTTCGATCCTGCCGCCGCTGTCGCCATCTGAACTGCTCGAAGTCTCGATGATCGCGTCCATCGCCGGCGAAATCCGCGAGGGCGCCTTGACCGCGCAACGCCCGTTCCGCTCGCCGCATCATTCCGCGAGCATGGCGGCGCTGACCGGCGGCGGCTTGCGCGCCAGGCCCGGCGAGATTTCCCTCGCGCATCAAGGCGTGCTGTTTCTCGACGAATTGCCGGAGTTCGATCCGCGCGTGCTGGATTCGCTGCGCCAGCCGCTCGAAAACGGCGAGGTCTCGGTGTCCCGCGCCAATCACCGCGTCACCTATCCGGCGCGCTTCATGCTGGTGGCCGCGATGAATCCCTGCCGCTGCGGCCACGCCTTCGAGCCCGGCTTCTCCTGCAAGCGAAATCGCATCGAGCGCTGCACCGCCGATTATCAGGCGCGTATCTCCGGTCCGCTGATGGACCGCATCGATCTGCGCATCGAGGTGCCGGCGGTGAGCGCCGCCGATCTGATTTTGCCGCCGCCGGCGGAAGGCTCCAAAGAAGTCGCCGCGCGCGTGGCAGCGGCGCGTGATGTCCAGGCCGCGCGTTATGCGGGATTGGGACTGTCGAACATTCGCACCAATGCCGAGGCGCCGGCCTCCGTGCTGGAGACGATCGCGCAAGTAGATGCGGCAGGCACCAAATTATTGCGCGAGGCGTCCGAGACCATGCGGCTTTCGGCGCGCGCCTATCACCGCGTGCTGCGTGTGGCGCGCACGCTGGCCGACCTCGACGGCGCGGAGAAGATCACGCGGCTGCATCTGGCCGAAGCCTTGTCCTATCGCGCGCTGGCCGATGATGTGCAAAGGGCGGCTTGATCCGCCGCCCGTTGGTCATGGCGCCGCGCCTCAGGATTGACGGTGCGGCGCCAATCACTTAAGTCAGCCGCATGAACGCGACGCCAAACAACTCCTCCGCATTACCGCGCCCGGCACAGGGCGTGGGGGAGTTTGGTTGTCCCCGCCGCACCTGGATTGCGGAGACCGCAGGTTCAAATCCTGCCGCCCCGACCACATTCACAACAACCACGACACGCTAAGCTATTTGCTGGCGTAGCTCAGTTGGCAGAGCATTCCCCCTGTAAGGGAAAGGTCGCAGGTTCGAACCCGTGCCGCCAGCACCAACACCACCACAGCCGTGAACCTCGTTTGGGTGCTGTCTTCGAGACAGCACCCTCAGACAGTCATGCTTGTCGGATTCGTCAAACTGCGCGATTCTGTTCGCTCGAACGAATCGCCAGATGGGGCAGGACGGAGTCATGACTCCAGCAGGAAAAATAAGCCTTTCGCTGATGCTGCTGACGGCCGCATTCTCAATAGGGGCTCGCGACGCCCAAGCTCAGATCCAGGCTCAGACCCCACAAAATCCACCTGCACAGATCCTGAGCCAAATTCAGGCCGCGAACGAGGGATGCAGGCGCAAGTATCCCGATCCGGTCAAGCAGGCGATCGACTACACCACCTGCGAAAACCGGAATATGGAATTGCTGAGACCGTCCATGGTGTATCCGGATCTCATGGACCAGGAACTGGCGAATAATCTGATGCTCGCCGAGAAGGTGCAGAGGGGCAAGATGACGCCGATCGAGATGAAAGCGGTCAAGGCGCAGCTTCATTCGCAGATCGTGACCGAGTTTCAGCGCCGCCAATTGGCCAAGACGGCGGCGGTGTCCCGGCCGGCCGCACCGGCAGCCAACAACACGGGCATATTGGCTCAGCCTTCGCTCGCTCAGTCCGGCTCACCGCAGCTCCCAAACAGCCCACCCAAGGAGCCCCACTGTCAGACGGCGCGGTTTGGAATGATGCTGGAGACGGTGTGCAACTAGCGCTCGCGTGGTGATTGCGGCGGCGTTCCCCGGATGCTGCGCAACGCGCCGCGACAGCGGCGTGGTGCGCTGCTGATCCGGGGTCCATCACCTTGAAGCCGGCTGATGGTCTTGCATGGGTCCCGGTTCTGCGAAGCAGCGTTACACGCTGCATCGCGTCCGGGACACGAGAACTGGCCCTTGCGCCCTTTCAGCGCGTCACCTGATTTGCCCGTCGTGCCAATTCGCCGCAGCGTTCTCACTTGCGACGTCGGGCAAATCACGGGCAGTTTTCCGCGCGTCTCCTGCCCGCCTGAGGGGCGTTTCGCGATCGTCACAAAACGTGGGGCGGGAGATGCGGTGGACGCGAAGGCGCCGAAAGACGAACGGCGCCTTTGCGGACGGCGAAGTCGTGGCGTCCTGATATCTCGACGCTGGTATCAACCGGCCGATGATGCTGAAGCATCACGGCGGGGATGGTGGCAAGAAAGCCCGATCACCAGGGAGACCACGAAGGAAACCGTTAAAACCATT
Source organism: Bradyrhizobium sp. (assembly GCA_049509335.1). Classification (GTDB taxonomy): domain Bacteria; phylum Pseudomonadota; class Alphaproteobacteria; order Rhizobiales; family Xanthobacteraceae; genus Bradyrhizobium. The sequence continues at coordinate 5,815 of JBEKZZ010000002.1, forward strand.
GCGCGGGGAATGCCGGGTGACACCGGTGTGACCGTGGTGACTTTGCTTACGTGCTTTCTTTATTTGCACGTAAGGCCGCGGGCGCAACGGGCGCCCGGCATTCCCTGCGCCCTCTGTCTTTCGGAGGGACTAACTGTTTTGCAAAACCCGGGCGTAGTGGCGTCGCGGGAGTGCTTGATCTTTTTCGGTGTCATCGCCCGGCTCGACCGGGCGATCCAGTATTCCAGAGACTCCCGCGCTCAACTGCAATGCCTCTGGAATACTGGATGCCCCGCCTGCGCGGGGCATGACCGAGGATGGCTGTTTGACATATGAATCGACGCATTCGCACTGCCACTGTCGAGACTTCCCCCGTCAACCCCGCGGTAACCTGTTTTATTTACACTCCGCAAACCATAGGCCCTGGGTATGGGGGCCGGCATGCGCGGGCGGTTCCATGTTGCGTTTCAAGATCCTGGCCTCGGCTGTTCCTCTTCTCGTCGCCGCCTTATTCGCGCGCGGCGGCCTCTCGCCGGGTCCACACCCCTGCATCGCCATATCAAACACATCGGTGGAGATCGCCATCCTGCCCTGGCAGGCCGACCTCCATGTCGCCTTCACCGATGATCCGCACGCCGCGACCGTGCGGGTGCAGATCGCCGATAGCGCGGAAGCGGCCGACTTTGCCTTGGTCGACGACGCCGACACGCTCGAGCCCGGCGCCTGTGAGGTCAACCCCGCGACGCGCGCCATCTCGATTTCGGAAACAGCCGCGAAGGGCATGCCCGTCATCTATCTCTCGCATGAAGGCCCGGCGGATTACCGGATCTTCGTCCGCTCGAAGATTTTCAGCCAGCGCGATGCCGCCGCGCTTGTCGTCGGCGCCGGCATCGCCGGACACTCGCAGGACGCAGCTTCGCTCTGAGGCTGTCCTCGCCTTAACTTCTCATCAACCATGTTCGCACGCCGCTGATGGAACCGGAGTGCCCTCAAGCACTTCGCAAGGTGGTACGCGGCATCTTCATCGCCAAATAAGCGAAACGAAAAATCCTTTTGGTGATCGGCGATGGGGCGGATGAACCGGATCAAATTGCACCTGCGCCGTTTCTCCCGGCGTCATCCGTGGATCACCTGGACCGTTCGTTCGTTTATGATCTTCTCGGCGGCCTTCGGTGGCGCCTATGGCTTCATCTCCGGCAGCCGGTCGGAACATTCAGGCTACGACCCCAACAATTTCGCGATCGGCGCGAGCTTCCTGTTTGCGATCGCGTGCCTGGCGCTCGCGACCGTCAGCATGCGGCTGCGTTTCCTGCGCAAGAAGATGCGCAAGATCGCGCTGCATAACGAGGCTTTGGCCGACCGCAATTGGGAATTGCAGGAAGCCGAAGATCGCGCGCGCAGCCTGTTCGAGCAGCAGGGCGACCTGATCGTGCTGCGCGACGCCGGCGGCCAGATCACCTTCGTCAACGACGCCTATTGCGAACTGGCCCGCAAGCAGAGCATTGAGCTGATCGGAAGCCGCTTTCAGTTCACCGTGCTTGAACAGGGCGAGAGCGCGATCGAATCCAATGGCACCCGGATTCACGACCAGCGAATCGAAACCGTGCTGGGCCCGCGCTGGATCGCCTGGCGCGAGGCGCTGGTTCGCTTCGATGCCGGCGCGCCCGCTGAAATGCAATGCGTCGGCCGTGACGTCACCGATCGCACCGAAACCGAGCGCGCGCTGTCTGAGGCCCGCGACCAGGCCGATGCCGCCAACCGCGCCAAGTCGCGTTTCCTTGCGATGGCAAGCCACGAGATCCGCACGCCGTTGAACGGCATCATCGGCATGAGCGGCCTGTTGCTCGATACGACGTTGACGCCGGAGCAGATGACCTATGCCAAGGCGGTGAAGACGTCAGGCGACGCACTGCTCGCGCTGATCGAGGAACTGCTTGATTATTCCAAGATCGAGGCCGGCAAGATCGATCTGGCATCGCGCCCCTTCGCGCTCGCGGCCCTGATCGAGGACATCACCGAACTGCTGGCGCCGCGCGCGCAGGCGCGCAAACTCGAAATCGCGGCCTATGTCGACGAGCGCCTGCCGGCGCAGGTGACCGGCGATGCCGCGCGGCTGCGGCAGGTGCTGCTCAACCTCGCCGGCAATGCGATCAAGTTCACCTCGACCGGCGGCGTGGCGCTGATCGTCGAGCCCGGCATCTGGCCCAATGAAATCTCGTTCCAGGTGCGCGATACCGGCATCGGCATCGCGCCCGAGGCGCAGGCGCGCATCTTCCGCGAATTCGAACAGGCGGATGAGCGCATCGCCCGAAGCTATGGCGGCACCGGATTGGGGTTGAGCATTTCCGAGCGCATCGTCAAGCGCATGGGCGGCCGTATCGCGCTGGAAAGCGAACCCGGCAAGGGCTCGACCTTCGAGGTGAGCATTCCCCTCGCCGCAAGCCTCAACACCGCTCCAGCTTTTACCGGTCCCGATCTCGGCGGCCGTTCGGTGATGCTGGTGGCGCCGCAGACGATCGAGGCGTCGCTGATCGCGCGGCGGCTGGAACGCTGGGGTGGCCAGACCTGTGTCGTTTCCGATCCCGATGTCGCGCGCGCGCTGTTGCCGGAGCGGAGCTGGCACGCGGTTCTGCTCGACCACGCGCTCGGCACAAAAGAAGTCGAAGCGCTGGCGGAAGCGGCACAAGCCTTCGCCCCGCAACGGATCGTGTTGCTTACGCCTGCCACGCGGCAGGAACTGCAATCGGCCGCCGCTTCCGCGCTGACCGGCTATCTGGTCAAACCGTTGCGCGCCGCTTCGCTGGCGGCCCGCCTTGCCAGCCCGCCCGAGGTCGCCGCGCCAAATCTTGTCGAATTGAGCCTGGCCGACGAAGCTATTGCCGAACCCGCGGAGACCGCCGAGGCCACACCTTCCATCTTGCGCGGCCTGTCGGTGCTGGTGGCTGAAGACAACGAGATCAACGCGCTGTTGATGCGCTCGCTCTTGACGAAACTCGGACATCAGGTGGTCATCGCGACCCATGGCGAGGCCGCGCTGGAATCATGGCTGGCCGCAAAATCCGCCGGCACGCCTTACGATCTGGTGCTGATGGATATCCAGATGCCGGGCCTCGACGGCATTGAAGCCACCAAACGCATCCGCGCGAATGAATCCACAGGGTCCGGCAGACGGACTCCGATCCTCGCGCTGACGGCCAATACGCTGGTGGAAGATCGCTATGCCTGCTTTGAAGCGGGCATGGACGGGTTTCTGGTCAAGCCGCTCGACCGCGACAAGCTCATTGAAGCGCTCGCCCGGCTTGGCGCCACACCGCATCTGGTGGCCTAGCGCAAAGCTGCCCGTCTTCCGGTACGCTTGACAGCGGCGGCTGATTCCATCGACCTTTACGGAAACAATGAAGGTCATGGGAGGACTCGATGCGCGCCAGGTTTTTGCGGCTTTGTTTCTTGTTGGTATCGGCATTTCTGGCGGCCTGCTTGTCCACTTTCCCTCCCGTGAGCGCCCAAGAGCCAAAACTTGAGAGCGCCGACACCATGATCCCGTCGGGGGACCCCGGCATTCAATTGTTCGTGCGCAACAAACATCTCGCCGGCCGCGAGAACTCGCCTGACAGGATCTTACTCTTTGTGCATGGCGCGACCTATCCGGCGGAAACCGCTTTCGACCTGCCGATCGAGGGCCTGTCGATGATGGACCTAATCGCGATGCGCGGTTACGACGTCTATCTCGTCGATGTCAGGGGCTATGGCCATTCCACACGGCCTCCCGAGATGAGCCAGCCGCCGGAAGCCAACAAGCCGATCGTGTCGACCAGGGTCGCCGCCCACGATCTCGGCGCTGCCGTCGATTACATCCTGCACAAGCGCAAGGTGAGCAAGATCAACCTGATGGGCTGGTCGTGGGGCACCTCGATTGCCGGCTCCTATGCCAGCGAGCACAACGACAAGATCGAGAAGCTCGTGCTGTACGCGCCGCAATGGATTCGCAACGAACCGGCCACGCCGACAGCGACGCCGCTTGGCGCTTACCGGCTGGTGTCGAAGGATTCCGCGAAAGCGCGCTGGCTGAAGGGCGTGGCGGAAGACAAACAGGCCGACCTAATTCCGCCGGACGTGTTCGAGGCCTGGGCAACGGCGACCTGGGCGACCGATCCTGAAGCTTCAAAACAAAATCCGCCGATGCTGCGCGCGCCGAATGGCGTGATGGAGGACAGCGCGAACACCTATGGCGCCGGCAAGGCGCTCTACGATCCCGGCAAGATCACGGTGCCGACGCTGCTACTCCACGCCGAGTGGGATGCGGATCTTCCGAGCTATCAGGCGCAAGCCTATTTCGCGCAACTCAAGAACACGCCCTACAAGCGGCTGATCGAGCTCAGCGAAGGAACGCATACGGTGATGCTGGAAAAGAACCGCATGCAGTTCTTCCACGAACTGATGGGATTCCTCGACGAGGAAAGACCGCTTGCGCTGAAGTAAGGAAAATCAAAGCCGGCGCAACGCCACGGTTTCGACGACGTGGTCGGCGCCCTTCTTGAGGATCAGCGTCGCGCGCGGCCGCGTCGGCAAGATGTTGTCTTCGAGGTTGGCGAGATTGGTGCGCTCCCAGATCGCGATCGCGGTCGCGGTCGCTTCTTCGTCGGACAGCGGCGCGTAGCGGTGGAAATAAGACCTCGGGTCATGGAAAGCGGTGTCACGAAGCGCCAGAAAGCGGCGCACATACCAGTCGCGAAGCACCGGTTCTTCCGCGTCGATATAGACGGAGAAATCGAAGAAGTCCGACACGACAGGCACCGCCTTGCCGTCGCGCGGCAGCCGGCCGGTCTGGAGCACGTTGACGCCCTCGACGATCAGAATGTCCGGCCGATCGACCTCGTTCCACTCGTTGGGAATGATGTCATAGGTCAGATGCGAATAGACCGGCGCCCGCACCCGTCCCCGTCCGGCCTTGATGTCGCTCAGGAACGACAACAACGTCGGCAGGTCGTAGCTTTCGGGAAAGCCCTTCTTCTGCATCAGGCCTTGCCGTTCAAGCACAGCATTCGGAAACAGGAAACCGTCGGTCGTCACGAGATCGACCTTCGGCCGCGGCGACCAGCGCGCCAACAGCGCTTGCAGCACGCGTGCGGTGGTGGATTTGCCGACCGCGACCGATCCGGCCACGCCGATGATGTAGGGCATCTTGCGGTCCTGGATGCCGAGAAAGCGTCGCTGAGCGACATAGAGCCGCTGCATGGCATCGACGTAGATCGACAACAATCGCGACAGCGGCAGATAGATCTCTTCGACCTCCATGAGATCGAGCCGGTCATGCACCGAACGGAGCTTTGCGATCTCGCTCGCTTCGAGCGTCATCGGCATACCATCGCGCAGGCGCGCCCACTGCTCCCGGGAAAATATCCGGTAGGGGTTATACTGCTGTTCAGGTGCCCGAATATCCATGAAGCCGCCTATGATGGTCAGTCGCCCTTGCGCCCGGCCTTCTCCTCAAGCCCGGACATGCCGGTGCGCTGCCCCAGCGCGGCCTCGACTTCGTCAAGCCTGACCCCACGGCACTTCAACAGCACGAGCAAATGAAACAACACATCCGCGCTCTCTGCGATGAGACGGTCGCGGTCATTGCCCACCGCGGCGATCACGGTTTCCACCGCCTCCTCGCCGAACTTCTTGGCGCAGTGCTCTGCGCCCTTGTCCAGAAGCTTGCGGGTATAGGAAGCCTCGCCGCCCGATGCGGCGCGGGCGTCGATAATATCGACGAGGTCGGGAAGCGAAAAATGCGACATCACTTTAAACTCAACTTCAAACTCAAAGGCGCCCGGCGTCATCAGCGCCAATTGCCCCTGACATGTAGCACTTCTGTCACAAAGAGTCGTCAGGGATCGAGCCGCATGGCCAAGCCGGCGCGGGCCATGTGGTCCTTGGCCTGGCGGATGGTAAATTCGCCAAAATGGAAGATCGAGGCGGCCAGGACGGCAGTCGCATGTCCTTCGCGGATGCCATCGACCAGATGGTCGAGATTGCCGACGCCGCCGGAGGCGATGACCGGAACGCCGACGCTGTCGGCGATGGCGCGCGTCAGCGGCAGATCGAATCCCTGGCGGGTGCCGTCCCGGTCCATCGAGGTCAGCAGGATTTCGCCGGCGCCAAGCGAGACCACTTCCTGGGCATATTCGATGGCATCGATCCCGGTGGAATTTCGCCCGCCATGGGTGAAGATTTCCCAGCGGTCCGAGCCGCCGCGTTTCACCCGTTTGGCATCGATGGCAACCACGATGCATTGGTCGCCGAATTTTTCGGCCGCTTCCTTGACGAACTCGCGCCGGCTGACGGCGGTCGAGTTGATCGAGACCTTGTCGGCGCCGAATCTCAACAACGTCTTGATGTCGTCGACCGTACGCACGCCGCCGCCGACGGTGAGCGGCATGAAGCAGGCCTCCGCCGTGCGCCGCACCACGTCCAGCATGATGCCGCGGTTTTCGTGGGTCGCGGTAATGTCGAGAAAGCAAAGCTCGTCGGCGCCGGCGGCGTCATACGCGATGGCCGCTTCGACGGGATCGCCGGCGTCGCGCAAATCGACGAAGTTGATGCCTTTGACCACCCGGCCATCCTTCACATCGAGACAGGGGATCACGCGGACCTTGAACATGGAATCTCCTAAGCCACTTCGCGCCCGCTGCGGATCAGCGCCAGCGCAGCGGCAGGATCGAGACGGCCGTCATAGAGCGCGCGGCCGACGATGGCCCCGGCCAACTTCCTCGCGCGCGGCGCGAGCAGCGCCTTCACGTCGTCGATCGAGGCAAATCCGCCGGACGCGATGACGGGAATGGAAATGCTGCTCGCAAGCTCAATGGTGGCATCGAGGTTGAGGCCTTTCAGCAGGCCGTCGCGCGCAATATCCGTAAAGATGATCGCAGCAACGCCGGCATCTTCGAACCGCTGCGCGATATCGAGCGCGGTCACCTCCGACGTCGCGGCCCAACCCTCGACCGCGACCTTGCCGTCGCGCGCATCGAGACCCACGGCGACGCGGCCGGGGAATTTCCTGGCGGCGCTCTTGACCAACTCGGGATCGCGCACGGCCGCCGTGCCGATGATGACGCGCGTAATTCCCTTGGCGAGCCAGGATTCGATCGTCTTCAGATCGCGGATGCCGCCGCCAAGTTGCACCGGCATGGTGACCTTGGCGAGCATCGCCTCAACCGCGGTCGCGTTGACGGGCTTTCCGGCAAAGGCGCCATCGAGATCGACCACGTGCAGATATTCGAACCCTTGCGCGGCGAACTGCGAGGCTTGCGCCGCCGGATCAAGATTGAACACGGTAGCGCGCGCCATGTCGCCTTGTTCGAGGCGCACACATTGCCCGTTCTTCAGATCAATGGCGGGAAAAAGAATCACGGCTTCCACTTCAAGAAATTCGAGATCAGAGCGAGCCCAAGGCGCTGGCTCTTCTCGGGGTGGAATTGCGTTCCAATCATGGTGTCGCGGCCGACGATCGCGGTCACCGGCCCGCCATAGTCGGCGCGTGCCAGCACATCCGCCTCATTGGCGGCGTTGAGGTGATAGGAATGCACGAAATAGGCATGGCGACCTTTCGCGCCGAGCGGCAAACGTTCCAACACGGTGTGTTCGCGCACCGGATCGAGTGTGTTCCATCCCATATGCGGAATCTTCAAGCTTTCGTCGCGCGGCGAAATCTTTTCGACATCGCCGGCGATCCAGTTGAAGCCATCGGTCGTGACGTATTCCTTGCCGCGAGTTGCCATCAACTGCATGCCGACACAAATGCCGAAAAACGGCCGCGCTTTGTGCCGCACGGCTTCCGTCAAGGCATCGACCATGCCGTCGAGCGCATCGAGGCCAGCCCGGCAATCGGCGAAGGCGCCGACACCGGGCAGCACGATCCGGTCGGCGCGAAAAACCACGTCCGGATCGCGTGTAACGACGATCTTGTCCGGAGTTTCCGTGCCGCGGCTGGCACGCTCGAATGCTTTCGCCGCCGAGTGCAGGTTGCCGGAGCCGTAATCGACGATCGCAACACTCACCGCGGCGCCCCCGGTTCCGGAAACAGACCGATGATCTCGTCCCGCGGCGGAGGCGACGGCGGCCGGGAAAAGGCCTGGCCAGGCACCTCCCGTGTCGGCGGCGGACCGCCGCGATCAACCGCCATCTGGTCGTTGGTTGTCAGGCGTTGTCTGGCGGTCCAACGATCGAAGAAGCGGCGCTCGGCGGCCTCCTCATCGTCGGCGACGACAATGTCGAGCTGCCGCCATTTGCGCCGCGACAGCGTCCATCGCTGCAAGCTCGCCGACTCAAATCCCAATAGCAACGCCAGCAACGCATCGACGAGAAAGACTGTGCCGCCGTCCACGCCAAGCCGGGTCATCGCAATATCGATCACCGTCATCAGCACGATCCAGCCGAGCAGAGCGAGCCAAAGACGGTGCCAGGCGAGCCAGACCACGCCGAAGATGGCAGCCCACACATGAAATCCGTCTCGAACGAAGGCAAAGCGATCGGTCGCGCGAAAATCCATGTTGCTCGCCACAGGGGCATGAACCGTATAGACCGGCATGATCACTCTCCGCCGAAAACAAGATCAGCCGCCGAGCTGACCCTTGGTGGATGGCACTTCGCCCGCCGCACGCGGGTCAATGGCAACCGCCGCCCGCAGCGCGCGCGCCAGGCCCTTGAAACAGGACTCGGCGATATGATGGCTATTCTCGCCATATAGGGTTTCGACGTGCAAAGTCACCCCGGCATTGATCGCGAAAGCATTGAACCATTCGCGCACCAGCTCGGTATCAAACTGACCGACCTTGTCGCGCGGGAACTCGACCTTGAACACCAGCACCGGCCGGCCGGAAATATCGATCACGACCCGCGACAGGGTCTCGTCCATCGGCATATGGACACTGGCGTAGCGGGTAATGCCGGCCATGCTGCCCAGCGCCTGTTTCACCGCCTGACCCAGCGCAATGCCGACATCTTCGGTCGTGTGGTGATGATCGATATGGAGATCACCGACCGCCTTCACGGTGATGTCGATGCGGGAATGGCGGGCCAACAGATCAAGCATATGGTCGAAGAAGCCGATTCCGGTGGCGACGTTGGACACGCCGGTCCCATCGAGATTGACGATCACCTCGATGTCGGTCTCTTTCGTCTTGCGCTTGATGGTGGCGCTGCGCATGAAATACTTCCTTTGGAGGGCCAAACCATTGGCCGAAAACGCGGTTCTTTTAACAGGCCGCTCCCGGCTTCGCCACTGCGGGATACCATTTTGGCGGTCCAAGTTAAGCCTATGGTGACCGGAATCCGGCCCAGCGGATGGCGCCGAGTTGTAACCGGGCGCGCGCGCCCCTAAATCTGGCGTCAGCGAGAGGTATTTAATGCAAGCATCAGCCCATGAGACGCCGGTTTGGCACGGCACCACCATTTTGACGGTCCGCAAGGGCGGCAGGGTCGTGATCGGCGGCGACGGCCAGGTCTCGATCGGCCAGACCGTCATCAAATCCAACGCCAAAAAGGTCCGCAAACTGGGCAAGGGCGACGTGATCGGCGGTTTCGCCGGCGCCACGGCGGACGCCTTTACGTTATTTGAGCGGCTGGAAAGCAAGCTCGAGCAATATCCGGGACAACTCACCCGCGCTGCCGTCGAACTCGCCAAGGACTGGCGGACCGACCGCTATTTGCGGCGGCTGGAAGCGATGATGATCGTCGCCGACAAGGACGTGTCCCTGGTTCTGACCGGCACCGGCGACGTGCTGGAGCCGGAGGCCGGCGTGATGGCGATCGGCTCGGGCGGCAATTATGCCTTGGCAGCGGCGCGCGCTTTGATCGATACCGACAAGGACGCCGAGACCATCGTGCGCCGATCGCTCGATATTGCTGCGGATATTTGCGTCTACACCAACCGCAATGTTACCATCGAAACACTGCAAGGCTGAGTTTGGCGCCGGATGGTGTCTTCTTCCTGATGACGGCAGCAGTCTTGGTGCTGATCCGACTTACCTGATTTCGGGACGCCTGCATCGATGACTGCAAATGATCTTCTGATGAAGGGTGTTGAGCAGGGCATCATCACCGAAGAACAGGCCCGCAGGCTGCGCGAGCTAGAGGCCATAAGGGAGCCACTCGAATCGCCGGCTTCTCCGGACGACGAACAGCTTCGCTTCCTCACCGGCTTCAGCGATATCTTCGTCACCATCGGTCTCGCGCTGTTCCTTGGCGCAACCGGATATTTTGCCCTGCAATTCGGCGGCAAGGTTGGTATGTGGATCGCCGTCGCTATTGCGGCATGGCTGCTCGCCGAGTTCTTCACCCGGATGCGGCGGATGGCCTTGCCCAGCATCGTTCTTCTGATCGTGTTCGCGTTCTCCGTTTTCACCGGCGCTGGCAATTTATTGGGAGCCGGCGTGATCGGGCCCAGACCGAGCCTGATTGGCAACTTGTTCGGCCTCGATCCCGGACGCCCCACCGTGCTGGCGGCCGCCGCCCTCATAACCGTGCTGCTGACAGCGGTGCATTATTGGCGTTTTCGAGTCCCTATTACGATTGCTGCGGGCTGCGCCGCGTTGACGGGGGCGATTTTTGCCTTGATTTACGGGCTGGTTCCAGAGCTATCCGTTATTGCGAACAACACCGTGATATTCGTTTGCGGCGTTGCCATTTTCGCACTGGCGATGCGGTTCGATATGACCGATCCCGAACGGCTCACGCGACGAACCGACATTGCCTTCTGGCTTCATCTGCTTGCGGCACCCCTGATTGTTCACTCGTTGACCCTGGGAATAACGGGAGCAGGCGCCACCAAACTCAGCCCAGCATCGGCTGTCGCTATCATGGTTGTGTTTCTTGTCCTGAGTTTCGTTGCGGTCCCGATCGATCGCAGAGCAATGTTGGTATCCGGACTTTCTTACGCGGGATTGGCTTTTTGGACGTTGATTCGCCAAGCCGGCCTCTCCGACATGACAACTCCGCTCACGATCTTCGCCCTCGGCGCGTTCGTGTTGTTGCTAAGCGCGGGCTGGCGACCGATCCGCGCTGTCGTTCTAACCACCGCTCCATCGGCGCTTGTTCGCCGTCTCCCCAAAGCAAGTTTATCCGCGTAATGATGTGCCTATGACCGACTTTTCTCCCCGTGAAATCGTCTCCGAACCCGACCGATTCATTGTCGGCCAGGCATGATGGCCTACGCGTTCCGCCCGATGTCAGCCAGCGACCTGCCGACGATCAGGCGATGGCTGGAGGCGCCCCACGTCAGCGAATGGTGGCATGATCCGGCTGAACAGCTTGAACTCGTGAGCGGCGATCTCGATCATCCCGACATGGCGCAATTCATCGTCGCGGCGGATGGAAAAGAATTCGCCTATCTGCAGTGCTACAACTTGAGCGCCTGGAATTCCGGCTTCGACCCGCAACCCGAAGGCACCCGCGGGCTCGATCAATTCATCGGCGAAGCTGACATGATTGGATGTGGTCATGGCTCGGCGTTTGTCCGCGCCTTTGCCGACCGGTTGCTGGCTTCCGGAACGCCGCGTGTCGTGACGGATCCCGATCCTGTGAATAAGCGGGCGGTCCGGGCCTATGAAAAAGCCGGATTTCATCGTGACCGCCTCGTTGAAACACCCGATGGGACGGCGCTGCTGATGGTCCGTGATCCCTGATGCCATCGTTAAAAACGCCGCTTGTACCCGCTGCATTTTGGACCTAGCTAAAAGCCATGACCGACTTTTCTCCCCGTGAAATCGTCTCCGAACTCGACCGCTTTATCGTTGGCCAGACCGATGCCAAACGTGCGGTATCCATCGCCTTGCGCAACCGTTGGCGGCGCCAGCAGCTTGCCGAAGGCCTTCGCGAGGAAGTGCTACCGAAAAATATCCTGATGATCGGGCCGACCGGCGTCGGCAAGACCGAGATCGCGCGACGCCTGGCGAAACTGGCGGGCGCACCCTTCATCAAGGTCGAAGCCACGAAATTCACCGAGGTCGGCTATGTCGGCCGCGATGTCGAGCAGATCGTTCGCGATCTGGTCGAAGTCGCGATCGCGCAAACCCGCGAGCGAAAGCGCAAGGACGTCCAGGCGAGAGCGCAACTTGCCGCCGAGGAGCGCGTGCTTGATGCGCTGGTCGGTACCAATTCAAGTGCGGCGACACGCGATTCCTTTCGCAAGAAACTGCGCGCCGGCGAACTTAACGACAAGGAAATCGAGATCGAGACACAGTCCTCGGGTGGAATGCCGATGTTTGAAATTCCAGGCATGCCGGGCGCGCAGATGGGCGCGATCTCGATCGGCGATATATTCGGCAAGATGGGCGGCCGCACCAAGACCCGCCGGCTGACGGTCGAAGCTTCTCACGAAACCCTCGTCAACGAAGAGTCGGACAAGTTGCTCGACACCGATCAGTTGGTGCTTGAAGCGATCGCGGCGGTCGAGAACAACGGCATCGTGTTCCTCGACGAGATCGACAAGATCTGCGTGCGTGACGGCCGCACCGGCGGTGACGTGTCGCGCGAAGGCGTGCAGCGCGATCTGTTGCCGCTGATCGAAGGCACCACGGTGTCGACCAAGCACGGCGCCGTGAAGACCGATCATATCCTCTTCATCGCTTCCGGCGCCTTCCATATCGCCAAACCGTCGGACCTGCTGCCAGAGCTACAGGGACGGCTGCCGATCCGCGTCGAACTGGAAGCGCTCACCCGCAATGATATGCGCCGGATCCTGACTGAGCCCGAGGCCTCGCTGATCAAGCAATATATCGCGTTGATGCAGACCGAAGGCGTCACGCTTGATATCACCGACGGCGCGATCGACGCGCTCGCCGACATTGCGGTTGCCGTCAATTCGACCGTCGAAAACATCGGCGCCCGGCGCCTGCAAACTGTAATGGAGCGCGTGCTGGACGATATTTCCTTTAGCGCGCCCGACCGCCACGGCGAAACCGTTCGGATCGACGCTGACTATGTTCAGAAGCATGTCGGCGATCTCGCCAAGAACGCCGATTTGAGCCGGTTCATTCTGTAATACCGATGCAACGGATGGCCACCCGCGGATGAATTGGCTCACCCGGCAAAATCCCTGGCGCGTGATGCTCGCCGTCAACGTCGCCGTGATGGCCGGGGTGTTCATCCACAAGATCACGCTGCCGCCTTACGTCCCTTACATCCATCTGCTCGTCGACTATCACTTCGGCTTCGTCAAGCGCGCTTTGATCGGCGCGACCGTTGCACTGTTTAGCCCGCAAGTTCCGGTGTGGCTGGTGTTTGCGCTCGGCGGCGTGGCCTGGCTCGTGACCGCGCTTCTGTTTGTCAAATTGTTCCGGCGCACATTCGGCTTCGACCCGGCCCAAATGCCGCTATTTGTTTTTATCGCGGGCTCGCCGTTCTTTTTGAAGAACTTCATGCACACGCTCGGGCATTTCGATATTTACGGCTGTCTGTTAGCGATCGTCCTGTTGCTCATTCCCGCGCAATCGATCGGCTTCGTGCTGCTGGCGGCGTTCTTTTCGATCGTGTTGATCCTGATTCACCACATTCATCTTCTGATGTATGTGCCGGCCATCGCCGTGATCGTTCTGCTCAGACATTATCTGACCGTCGGAGTCGGTCGATTGAATCTCGCGGTCGGGGTGATTTCCGTTGTTGCGCTCGGCGCGCTCTTCATGGCCTTGCAGTTCCAGGGGACGATGCCGATCCCTGAAGCTGAGTTCACAGCCTACCTCAAGACCCGCATGGCTGACCCGGCTCGCACCGACCTCCTGGGCTTCAGTTACATCTGGTACCAGCCGCTTGCGAAGGAGATCAGCGATACCTGGGCGCGCCTGCCGTCCAATATCCTGGGTGTGCCTGTCTTTGCATTATTGATCTGGCTGCATTCGCCGCTCTGGCGATATTTTGCCGATTCCATCCGGTCGCTCCTCCATGACTTCCATCGACGCGTCGTGGTGGCCAGCATCATCGCGGTGAGCGCGGCCTATCTGATCATGTTTGCGATCGTATTCGACTACTCGCGATGGGTCTCGAACTGGGCGGTGTGCCTGTTTTTGATCCTGCACGCCGTCAAGACCTTGCCCTCCACACAAACCGTGCCGCCGATCCCGGGTGACGACCAAAAGACAGGTATCCTCGGCTGGATCGTGACGCTGATCCCGCGTGTCGGTGTCATTCGGCCGTTCTGATTATATTTTGAAGCGATTCACGTCCGCGATCGCCGGATGCGTACATAGAGCGCGCCCGCGCCGCCATGGCCGATGTGCGCTCCTTCAAAGCCGACCACGAGCGTTCGGAATTCGGGCTGGCTCAGCCATTGCGGCACCTGTCGGCGAAGAACGCCGCGCTCGGATTCCGCGCCGATTTTGCCTTTACCAGTGATAACGAGCACAAAGGTCAGGCCGTCACCATGCACCCGGTGCAGAAAGCCCGATAGCGCACGATGCGCCCGCGCCTGCGTCATGCCGTGCAGGTCGAGACGGGCCTCGATCTCCTTTTTTCCCTTCGACAATTGCGAACGCTCGCGCCGACCGATTGGCGCGAGCGGCGGCGTCACCGGTTTTTTCGGCGAGGGCGGATCCGCTATCGGGATAGATTTCGGATGAACCGCGGCTTTTACGGCGGGAGCTTCCGTTTTTGAGGAAGCCGCCGGCGAAGTCGTGACCCGATGTTTGCTTCGCAGCGGTTTGGCCTGTTTGGCGACGCTTTCCCACAGCGCGTGCTCCTCTTCGCTCAGGATTCGCTTGCGGCGCGGCGGGTCCAGGATCTGAGGCGGTCGCTTCATGGTCTATTGGCGGTAACGATGAAGCCGACGATGACTGCGGCTGGTTTGCTCGGGCGCGATAACCGGACGTGCTTCCGGCAACGGCACCTTTTCGGCCGCTTGCGCCGTCGCGGTTGATGCCGGCGTCGGCTTTGGGTCATCCGTCGGCTCCTTTGGTTTATCATTAGAAGGAGCAACCGGTGGAAACAGTTTGGCGATCCTCTCCGAGGGCCGCGGATCCGGCAGCGGCATCTTGCGGCCGCGAGCCGCGGGATCGAGGCTCTTCGGCACCAGCATGACAAATCGCATATTGTGCCGGAAGCGGCCGGATATGCGACCTGCTTCGACACCGGCGCCGTAATAGATATCGGCGCGCGCAGGCCCGGTGATCGCCGATCCCGTATCCTGCGCGACCATCAGCCGTCGAAACGGCGTTCTCGATTGCGCCGATTCGATCGGCAGCTCGCCCTCGATGAAAAACAGCGTGCCATAAACGTGAAGCGAGTTGTCGACCGCAATCGACCGCCCCGGCGTCAGCGGGACGCCTTGCGCACCCACCGCTTCATCCTTGTCGGAGAGCGGAACTTCGCGAAAGAAGACATAGGCGCGGTTCTGCCGCCGCAAATCCTTTGCCCCATCCGGGTTCTGCTCCATCCATTCCCTGATCTTTTGCATCGACATCTGTTCTTTCGGAATGATGCCGCGGTCAATCAGGACACGGCCCACAGCCGTATAGGGATAACCGTTATGCGCGTCGTAATTGATGCGGATGGTCGAGCCGTCCTCGAGGCGAATCCGCGCCGATCCCTGGATTTGCGCGAACAGAAGATCGGTCTGATTCTTGAGCCAGCAGATTTCGAGGCCGCGCCCTGCGATCGCACCGTCTTCGATTTCGCCGCGATCGTAATAAGGAACGAGCTTGCGGCGTCCGATCTTGCGAAATACCTGTCCTTTGTTGGGCAGGCTTGGGGAATCCTGCCTGAATCCCCGGACAAACAGATTGGAAGGCCGGCGATAGATCGGCACGTTGTAAACATCGGTCTGGGTCCGAGAGCCCTCGACGATCGGTTCGTAATAACCGGTCACAAAACCTGCGTCCTCGCCAAGCCGCGAGATCTGCAAAGGCAGGAAATTCTCCTCGAAAAAGGCACGCGCCTTGGCGTCCTCGGTGATCTCGAGCGCCTTGGCGGCGCGGCAGGGTTCGCGTAGCGAGGCCCCGAGCGCCCTGGAATCCTCCTGCGGACTTCGTTGTGCCGCAATGGATGGACAACTGACACGAAAGGCCTTGTAAGCCTGCACGTGATCGTCGGTGGCCCAGCCGGCGATGTCGGCCCACGCCAGCGGAATATACTGCCCGCCATTGACCACGAGCGGCCATTCAAGCTGGGGATAGGGGATGACGCGGGGAGCTGGAATTTGCGGATTGGTACTGCGCGCAGCAAGAGATGTATGCATCTTGCGGGCGGCCATGGCCGTGAGCGGGATCACCGTCAGCGCCAGAACGGTCACACTGATCACGGCGGCATAGCGCCGCGCGTGATTAGTGAGCGCTTCCAGTGCCAACCAGCTTCCAGTTCGGATCGCGCGAAGTCGGGTCGCGGGCGAATGTCCAGACATCGGTGATATCGGCGACCTTGTCCGGGTTACCGTCGACAATGGCGCCGGCCTTGTCACGCGTGACCGAGATCATCTGCGAGACGAAGCGAACAGTAAGGTGCGCGGCGCGGTCGCGCGCTTCGGCGCCGACAACTTCAGCCTTGTCAACCGAAACAAAGCGCGTCTCGGTCTTGCGCTCTTGCCGCTCCCGTTCCTTGATCGCGGCCTCAAAACTTTCATACACCTCGGTCGAGAGCAGATCTTTCAGCGCACGCCGGTCGCCATTGGCAAACGCCAAAACGATCATTTCGTAGGCGCCTCGCGCGCCGCTCAGGAAGTGACGGGGATCGAACGAGGAGTCCTGGGAGGCAATGGCGTCGAGACCCTGGGCGAGCGCAGTTCCGGGTTCGGCAATGCCCTTCCAGCGATCCGTCGGCGGTGCCACGTCGGCCGTCGGCGCCAGCGGCGTCTGGTCGATCACCGTCCCGGGCATCGGAACGACGTTGCTGTCCGGCGCGCCCTGCACGATGTTGCGCGCCGCGCGATCATAAGGCGGCCGTTCACCTCCGGTGCGCTGCCCAAGGACGTTGCGCAAGCGGAGAAAGATGAACACGGCCAGCGCCAGGAAGATGATGGTATAAATATCCACGTCGAATTCGCTTTCTGATTCTAGGCGCCGGCGGTGGCCCCGGCGATAGAGCGCCCTTTTGGGGCTAATGCCGTCTATTTGAATATTTGAAGTTTCTGGACCGATTTAGCCACTCGTTGCTCGGAAACTTCAAATACACAGCACTAGCAGATCTGACATCATGGACGAGCCAGCGGCATGTAAGCACGAAACCTTGGCCGGCCAATGGCATTTGCCGACAAGAAAATCGCGGATGATCCACCAACAGCTTAAGCCTGAGGCTTCCCTCTGCTTTCCAGAAATCAACTTCTAGCCCATTTCAACCGTGGGAGGAAATCCCGCGCGTGACCAGAAAGCACGCATATTCAACCATTTAGGGGCACCTCCCGTTCCTTCCCCCGGGCAATCTATTAAATGCGCCCCTTTTACGAATTGGCTTCGATGGTCATCCTTGTGGAAAGAGGCAGGCCTATGATAGCCACTCGCCCCGACAAGGCTCTTTTCGCTTCCTTTTTAGGCGAATTCGGATGCCCAAAATGGCTCCGCTCGCCCAACCGTTCCAGGAGTAATTCGTATGACCAACGGCAATGGTACGCCTCCCGAGGCGGCCCCTCCTCCCCAGCTGAACGTGTTGGCGCAATACACCAAGGACCTCTCGTTTGAAAACCCGAATGCGCCGGGCTCATTGGCCCCGCAACAGCAGCAGCCCGCGATCAATATCCAGATCAACGTCAGCGCCAACAACGTCTCCGAAACCGACTACGAAGTGACGCTGTCGGTCGAAGGCAAGGCCGAAAGCGCCGGCAAGGTGATGTTCAGTTTCGAATTGGCCTATGCGGGCGTGTTCCGGATCGTCAACGTTCCGAAGGAAAATCTGCATCCGCTGGTCATGATCGAATGCCCGCGTCTGCTGTTTCCGTTCGCTCGCGAGATCATCGCGACCGCCGTCCGCGATGGCGGCTTCCCGCCCTTGATGCTGGATCCCGTCGACTTCGTCGGCCTCTATCGCCAGAACATGGAGCGCCAGGCGGCCCAGATGCAGGCTTCGCAGATCAAGCCGAGTTGAGCTGGACCGCCGCCGGCAGGAAGTCGTTCCAGATCGGCTTGTCGCCGAGGGTTTTGACAAAATCGCGATGCGCCGCGCGGTCGGCTTCGGTGATCCGGGGCGCGAGCGGTATGTCGCGATGCCGCCGCGGCATTTCGCCATAGGCAGCCACCCGCGTGTCACGGGATTCAGACGCCAGGATCAGTTGCGACTGCCGGGCCCCGATCAGATCAATATAGACCTCGGCGAGAAGTTCGGCGTCCAGCAGCGCGCCGTGCTTGGTACGCCGCGAATTGTCGATGGCATAACGGGAGCAAAGATCGTCGAGGCGGTTGGAGACGCCCGGGTGCTTGCGCCGCGCCAGCAGCAAGGTATCGACAAGCCGCTCTCTCGATATGGCAGGCCGCTTGATACGGTCGAGTTCCGCATTGATGAAGCTGATGTCGAACGAGGCATTGTGGATCACCAGCGGCGCATCGGCAATGAACGCCAGGAAGTCGTCAACCTCCTCCGCAAATAGCGGCTTGGTGGACAGAAACTCGCTGGACAATCCGTGCACGGCGAAGGCTTCCGCCGGCATATCCCGTTGAGGATTGAAGTAGCGATGAAAGGTCTGCCCCGTCGGCATGCGGTTGAAGATCTCGACGCAGCCGATTTCAACCAGCCGGTCGCCGCGCAACGGGTCAAGGCCGGTGGTTTCGGTATCGAGAATGATTTCGCGCATGGGATGAAGAAGCCGCCGGGAACAGACGAATCAGGGTCGTCCAGGCGGCATTTTAGCAGCCTCGGCCAGAATGTCGCGAATCCTCGCCCGCACGGGGTCGAGGCCATGCGAGGTATCCACCACGAAATGGGCGCGCTTTCTTTTCTCAGTGTCGGGCATTTGCCGCGCCAGAATGGCCGCAAGCTTCTCCTCGGTCATATTGGGACGGGTCAAAATCCGCTCGCGCTGAAGTTCGGGACTCGTCGTCACCACGACCACCGCATCGACGCGCTTTTCACCCCCGGTTTCGAACAACAGGGGCACGTCGATCACCGCGACCGGCGCGCCGGATTGTTCGGCGTCGTGAAGGAATTTCTGCCGCGAGGCGCTGAGCATCGGATGGACGATTTCCTCCAGCCGTTTCATGGCGGCGGAATCGTGCACCACACGAGTCGAAAGCCTGTTGCGATCAACCTTGCCGTCTGCCGTCGTACCCGGAAACGCCGCCTCGATGGTGGCAACGGCTTCGCCTTCATAGAGCCGGTGCACGGCGGCATCCGCGTCATAAACGGGCACGCCCGCTTCCGCGAACAATTGCGCGGTGGTCGACTTTCCCATCCCGATCGAACCAGTCAGGCCAAGGACAATCATATTTAGATACCCAGCAAATGCTCACTACGCAAAAATGCGAGTAGTTCAAGCAGCGGAAGACCCAGAATGGTGAAGTGATCGCCCTCGATCCGCTCGAATAAATGAATACCAAGCCCTTCAAGCTGGTAGGCGCCGACGCTGGAGGTGACCGCGTCGCCAGCCGCCTCAAGATAGCTGTCGATCTCGGCGTCATCCAGCCGCCGCATTGTCATACGCGCAATCGAGACATGTTCGAACAGCGGCTTTCCGTCGCGCATGACGGCAACCGCGGCGTGAAGTTCATGGCAATGACCCGAAAGCGCGCGGAGCTGGTCGGCGGCTTGTGCCCGGCCGGAGGGCTTGTTGAAAATCCGCGCCCCCAACGCTAGCGTTTGATCGGCGCCGACAACGGTGCAGCTTTGCCGCCGGGCTGACACGACGCGGGCCTTCTCTCGGGCCAGTAAGCTTGCGATATCGCCCGGGGCCGAAAGGCCCGATGACACCTGGATTTCCCGCTCATCGATTTCAGCGGGATCGCTTTCAAAGGGGATGCCGGCATTGGCGAGCAAGCTCTGTCGCGCTTTGCTCTGCGAAGCCAAAACCAATGGCTCTTTGCCACGCCACAACGTCATTCGGACAACCGTTGCCGTTGCCGGTCGGTAAAGAGTTTCATGATCGCCGCGGCGGTCTCCTCGATCGAGCGGCGGGTGACGTCCAGTTGCGCCCAATTGAACTTGGCGCTCAATCGCCGTGCAAACGCCACCTCATCCGTCACGGCCTGACGGTCGATGTAGGTGTCGTTGTCGCGGTCGCCCATGCTCAGCAGCCGATTTTGCCGCACCTGAATAAGACGTTCCGGCGTCGCATGCAGGCTGACGACGAGCGGTTTGGTCAGTGTTTCCAGCTGATGCGGAATCGGAATGCCCGGCACCAGCGGTACGTTGGCGGTGCGGATGCCGCGATTGGCGAGATAGATGGAGGTCGGCGTCTTCGAGGTACGGGACACACCGACCAGAATCACATCGGCCTCATCGAGTCCTTCGACATGCTGACCATCGTCGTGCATCATCGTGTAGTTCAACGCATCGATCCGTTTGAAATATTCGGCGTTCAGTGTGTGCTGGGCCCCTACCCGCCCGGAAGTCGGCGCGCCGAGATAGGCCTGGAATAATTGCATCACCGGACCGATGATCGACAGGCTCGGAATGTTGATTTCCTGGCATTTGGATTGGAGCTTGGAGACAAGATCCTTCTCCAAAAGCGTGAACAGCACGATGCCGGGCGCTTCTTCGATTTCACTCAAGACCCGATCGAGCTGCTTCTGGCTGCGGACCAGTGGATAGACATGTTCGACAGGCGTCACGTTGGCGTATTGCGCGGCCACCGCGCGCGCCACGGTGATCAGTGTTTCGCCGGTCGAGTCCGAGATCAGATGCAGATGGAAATAGTTGCTGGTCGTGGGCACGCAAAACCCTGTGTAATCTGTGAATCCTTGTGGAGCTTATCCGAGATAATGACGGCCGTGCCGCCCGATACGGGATAACCGGTTTTTTTCTTCACAACGCTCCCGGTCGGGATAAGTCCGTTCCACGCGACCTACGTTAGTGAGGTTTTGTGGATTTGTCTCTTTATAAACAGACAGGCCGGGTCGCCAAATAACTGAAACATCTGGCGTAACGGCAACCAGGGAAATTGGGACGGTGATTGTAGATAAATGTGAGGAACTGCTGGAGAACGATCCCGCTCTTTTGTGTGAGTCAAATTCACCGCTACTCAGACTCAAACTTAAGATTCTAAAATTATTAGTTTAGATAAGAGCTGCTTGCGGATATGTCTCGTTCATCGACGAGCAGAGAGATGCTTGGCGAGGCCCGAACTCAATTGCGAGACGCGATGTACGAATGGATCAAGGCACTGCATATCGTCGCGGTCATCGCATGGATGGCCGGCATGCTCTATTTGCCGCGGCTGTTTGTTTATCACTGCGAGGCAGAAGCCGGCTCAAAACAGTCCGAGACGTTCAAGGTGATGGAACGCCGGCTGCTGAAAGCGATCATCAATCCCGCGATGATCGTAACGTGGTTGGCAGGGCTTTATCTGGCGTGGGCCGGTCATTTGTTTTCCGCAGGCTGGTTACATGGAAAGCTGCTTTTGGTGCTGCTGCTGTCGGGCGTCCACGGATTTTTTTCACGCTGCGTGAAGGATTTTGCGGCAGACCGGAATCAGCGGTCACAGAAATTTTATCGTATAATCAATGAGGTACCAACCGTCCTGATGATCGGAATCGTTATTCTGGTAGTGGTCAAGCCGTTTTAGGTGGTCTTGCACGTGACGACGGGGTCCGACGGCATCTTGCGGAAACTCGGCTGATTTTCTATATTGCGGATATTCCCACCCTACGCAGGCGGATGTGGTCGCGTCCCGGATTCCTTGTCGGACCGGCCGCCGCATCAGGTTTGAAGCCTTCCCGGCACTTTCCTTGCTCAGACCTGCGGACTTTCTGATTTTCGGTCCGCATTTCCAGAAGCCACCTTGCATCCCCTCCTCCCTTAAGCACTCCACAGGACCATCCCAATGCGGGAAATAAAACTTCAAGACCTCAAAGCCCAGACACCGGCCGAACTCGTTTCGTTTGCGGAGGAAAAGGGGGTCGAAAACGCCAGCACCATGCGCAAGCAGGAGCTGATGTTTGCCATTCTCAAGCAACTCGCGATCCAAGAAACCGATATCATCGGCGAAGGCGTTGTCGAGGTACTCTCCGACGGCTTCGGATTTTTGCGATCGCCGGACGCCAACTACCTGCCCGGCCCGGACGACATCTACGTTTCGCCGTCACAGATTCGCAGGTTCGGACTTCGCACCGGTGACACCATCGAGGGCCACATCCGCAGCCCGAAAGAAGGCGAGCGATATTTCGCGCTGTTGAAAGTCAACACGCTGAATTTCGAGGACCCGGAAAAGTCCAAGCACAAGGTCAATTTTGACAATTTGACGCCGCTGTTTCCGGACGAGCGCTTTCGCCTCGAACTCGAAGATCCCACCAGAAAAGACCTTTCCGCACGGGTGATCGACATCGTCGCGCCCATCGGCAAAGGCCAGCGCGCGTTGATCGTGGCGCCACCGCGCACCGGCAAAACCGTGCTGATGCAGAATATCGCGCATTCCATCACAGCCAATCATCCTGAATGCTATTTGATAGTGCTTCTGATCGACGAGCGTCCGGAAGAAGTCACGGACATGCAGCGCTCGGTGAAGGGTGAGGTCGTATCCTCGACCTTCGACGAGCCGGCGGTGCGCCACGTTCAGGTCGCCGAGATGGTGATCGAGAAGGCCAAGCGGCTGGTCGAGCATGGCCGCGACGTCGTCATCCTGCTCGATTCGATTACGCGTCTGGGACGTGCTTACAACACTGTGGTGCCGTCGTCCGGTAAGGTGCTGACCGGCGGTGTCGACGCCAATGCACTTCAACGTCCGAAGCGATTCTTCGGCGCCGCGCGCAACATCGAGGAGGGGGGTTCGTTGACGATCATCGCAACCGCCCTGGTCGATACCGGCAGCCGCATGGACGAAGTGATCTTCGAAGAATTCAAGGGCACCGGCAATTCCGAACTGATTCTCGATCGCAAGGTCTCCGACAAACGGACCTTCCCGGCCATCGACATCTCGCGCTCCGGTACCCGCAAGGAAGAGCTGATCACCGATCCGCAGGTACTCAAGAAGATGTACGTGCTGCGGCGGATCCTCAATCCGATGGGGACGATGGATGCGATCGACTTCCTGCTCGACAAGCTCCGCAACACCAAGAACAACTCCGAATTCTTCGAGTCGATGAATACGTAACAACTAGGCCATTGGCCCAGGATCAGGCGTCCCTGCGCGAGTAGGGACGCTTTTTTATTTGGTTCAACCCGCGGAAATCCGGTGAGTTCGTGCATCTTGGTGCGTGACCTGGGTGCAGCAAAGGCCGCAGCATTAGCGGCGTTGGCTCAAATTTCATTGCCTTTCCAAAGGCCCGAAGCCAAATAAGGCATGGACCCACGCGAGCAGACCATTTTTGCGCTGTCATCCGGCCGGCCGCCATCCGCGATTTCGATCGTGCGGGTGTCGGGCCCGGAGGCGAGGGCGACGCTGGAGACCTTGGCGGGCAGGGTGCCGCAGCCTCGGATGGCCACGCGAGTCTTGCTGCGTGACAGCGAGGGGCAGGGAATCGATGACGCGATCGCGCTCTGGTTTCCGGGACCGGCGAGCGCGACCGGCGAAGACCTCGCCGAGTTTCACATTCACGGTAGCCGCGCGGTGCAGGCCGCACTGTTCTCGGCACTTGCGGCCCTTGAAAATCTTCGTGCCGCGGAGCCGGGCGAGTTCACCCGCCGCGCGTTCGAGAAGGGCAAGCTCGAACTCACCGAAGCCGAAGCGCTCGACGATCTGATTCACGCCGACACCGATCGGCAGCGGCGCCAGGCGTTGCGTCAGCTTCAGGGCTTGCTCGGCGACAAGGCGAGGGATTGGCGAAAACGCATCATCGAGGCATCGGCCTTGATCGAGGCCGGCATCGATTTTTCCGATGAAGGCGATGTGCCGGCGGAACTGACCGCACCGGCTTTGGAAATGGTGAAATCCTTGGCCCGCGAAATCGAGGATGTCCTGGCGGGGCAGGGGCGAAGTGAGCGCCTGCGCGATGGCTTGAGGGTTGCGATCTCGGGTCCGCCGAATGTCGGGAAATCGACATTGATCAATCTGCTGGCGCGGCGGGAGGTTGCGATCGTCTCGCCGCACGCCGGAACCACGCGGGATATCATCGAGGTTCAACTTGACCTCGATGGCTATCCTGTGACGGTGATGGACACTGCCGGCATTCGCGTCACCGACGACGCGATCGAGCAGGAGGGTGTGCGTCGCGCGCGAGTGCGCGCCGGAGAGGCCGACCTCGTATTGTGGGTGACGGACGGCGAGCACGAAGGCGGCGGCAGTGAAATCGAGACCTCGCCCGATGCGGCGGTATGGATAGTGCGCAACAAGATTGACCTCGACTCGGCCGCTGAACGAGTCGGGTCTGCGGAGGGTTCGCAGCAAGCGAACGTGAAATCGGACTTTGGAATTTCTGCCAGCCGCGGTGAGGGGATTTCGGAATTGGTGACGGCGCTCACGGTTTTCACGCGGGATTATTTCGGGTCGGCAGAGGACAGCCTGATCGGTCGAGAGCGGCAGCGAGAATTATTGCAGCAGACAGTAGCCGCACTCCGGCGCAGCCTGAGCGGTGGCCGTGACGGTGAGGAACTCATTGCATGGGAGCTCAGAATTGCTTCGCAATCGTTGGGTCGCCTGCTTGGCCGCATCGATGTCGAAGACATCCTGGACAAGATCTTTCGGGAATTCTGTATTGGGAAGTAATGAATTTATAATCACTTCTTTGACGGCCTGATTTTCTGTTTCACGTGAAACAGTTCCTCCTTGTCACTTTCGGGTTCGCCCGCGGCGGTATAGAAGATGCCGCATGACCTTTCACCCCGATTCATTTGACGTCGTCGTCATTGGCGGCGGCCATGCCGGCTGCGAAGCCGCCAGCGCGGCCGCGCGGATGGGTGCGAAGACCGCGCTGGTGACGCACCGCTTTTCGACCATCGGAGCGATGTCCTGCAACCCGGCCATCGGTGGGTTGGGCAAGGGCCATCTCGTCCGGGAGGTTGATGCACTTGACGGGTTGATGGGCCGCGTCGCCGACGCCGGGGGTATCCAGTTTCGTGTGCTCAACCGGCGCAAAGGTCCGGCGGTTCGGGGACCGCGTGCGCAGGCGGACCGCAAGCTCTATGCCGCCGCTATGCAGGCTGAGATCCGCGAGACGGCCAACCTGACCGTTGTTGAAGGTGAGGCGGATGAGCTCCTGGTTGCCGACGGCCGGCTACGGGGTATCAGGCTCGCCGATGGCCGCGAGTTCACCACCGGAGCGGTGGTCGTCACGACCGGGACCTTCCTGCGCGGCTTGATCCATCTCGGCGAAAAGAATTGGCCCGCTGGCCGAGTCGATGAGGCGCCGGCGCTTGGGTTGTCTTCATCGTTCGAGCGGATCGGCTTCACGCTGGGCCGACTGAAGACGGGAACGCCGCCGCGCCTGGACGGCACCACGATCGATTGGTCCGCGGTGGAGATGCAGCCCGGCGATGATCCGCCCGAGCCGTTTTCCGTGATGACGGAGCGGATCACGACGCCTCAGATCCAGTGCGGCATTACGCGAACCACGGCCGCGACCCACGAGGTGATCCGCGCCAATGTACATCGTTCTCCGATGTATTCGGGCCAGATCAAAAGCAGTGGGCCGCGCTATTGCCCATCCATCGAGGACAAGATTGTCCGCTTTGGCGATCGCGATGGACACCAGATCTTCCTGGAGCCGGAGGGCCTCGACGACACGACCGTTTATCCCAACGGCATCTCGACCTCGCTGCCCGAGGAGGTCCAACGGGGTATCCTGGCCTCGATCCCCGGGCTCGAGCGTGTGCGGATGGTCCGTCCGGGCTACGCCATCGAATACGATCATGTCGATCCCCGCGAACTCGACCCAACTCTTGAGGCCAAGCGGCTTCCGGGATTGTTCCTGGCCGGACAAATCAACGGCACCACCGGTTACGAAGAAGCGGCCGCCCAGGGTCTGGTCGCCGGCCTCAATGCGGCCCTGTCGGCCAGCAGCTCACCGCCGATCGTGTTTGATCGTGCCGACGGCTATCTCGGGGTGATGATCGACGATCTGGTCACGCGCGGAATCACCGAGCCCTATCGAATGTTCACTTCACGCGCCGAGTATCGCCTGACCCTGCGGGCCGACAACGCCGATCAGCGCTTGACTGATAAAGGGATCACCCTTGGCTGTGTGGGGCAGGCGCGGTCGCTGCATCACCGCGCCAAGATGGCCGCGTTGAATGCCGCTAAAGCCACGGCTCAATCGCTGAGTTTGACGCCGAACGAGGCCACCCGGTACGGCCTTTCGCTCAACAAAGACGGGCAGCGCCGCTCGGCCTTCGAGCTGCTCGCTTACCCCGAGGTCGGCTGGGAGCAGGTCCGCTCCATTTGGCCGGAGCTGTCGGCCGTTGATCCAGGGATCGCCGTCCATCTGGAAATCGATGCCAAATACGATGTCTATTTGAAGCGCCAGACCGCCGACGTCGAGGCCTTCCGGCGCGACGAAGGCTTGGTTTTGAACGGTGTAGATTTCGATGAGGTCCCGGGCCTGTCCAATGAGGCCCGCACAAAACTCAAGGCGGCGCAGCCCCGCACCGTGGGACAGGCCGGCCGTCTCGACGGCGTGACGCCGGCCGCGCTTGGTATTCTGGCAGCGTACTTGCGGCGTGCAGTTCGGCGGAAAACTGCAGCAAAGGCCTCGGCCACCAGCGTCTAAAAGCGTACGGTGTTTCACGTGAAACAGAGCGATTCGCCATGAGCGCCGCCCGTCCACATTCAAAGTCTTCAGCCGAAAGCCCGCCGCAAAACCTCCTCGCGGCCGACCGCATGACCGCGCTGACCCTGACGCCCGTTTCACGTGAAACAGAGGCTCGGCTGGATCGCTTTATTGATCTTCTTCAGACATGGCAGGCCAAAACCAATCTGGTGTCGCCTTCAACTCTTCCAACGATTTGGAGTCGGCACGTTTCCGATTCGCTTCAGCTCCTGGCCCTCGCCCCAGCGGCCAGGACTTGGGTCGATTTCGGTAGCGGCGGCGGCTTCCCCGGAATGGTTCTCGCATGCGCGCTCGCCGATACGTCCGGTGCGCTCGTTCATCTGGTCGAGCGCAACGGCAAGAAGGCTGGCTTTCTGCGCGAGGCTCTCAGGGTAACAGGGGCGGCAGGGGTCATTCACCTCGCGGATATCGAGGATATTGTGGATAGGCTGGAGGGGCCGATCGATTGCGTCACCGCACGCGCGGTTGCTCCGCTACACCAGCTCATCGGCTTCGCAGAGCCCTTGATCAAAAGGGGTGCGAAAGCACTGTTTCTCAAAGGACAAGATGTAGAAGCGGAATTGACCGAAGCCACTAAATATTGGAATATCGTGCCTCAATTGCACTCCAGCCGCACCGGTGGACACGGCTGGATCGTCGAACTCGATCGGATCGAGCGGCGCACCCAGCCCACCGATGCCCATGGCAGCCCCGTATGAGTGAAATAGATCAAGTATTACAAGAGGATAGGTCGGGGGCCCAACCTGGCCATCCGCGTATCTTGTCATTGGCCAATCAAAAGGGCGGTGTTGGCAAGACCACCACGGCGATCAATCTCGGCACGGCGCTCGCGGCGATTGGGGAGCGGGTGCTGATTGTCGACCTCGATCCGCAAGGCAATGCCTCGACCGGGCTCGGGATCGACCGCCGCAATCGCAATTGCTCGACTTATGATGTCCTGATCGGTGAGGCTGCTTTACGCGAAGCGGTGGTTCCGACCGCGGTGCCGCGCTTGCATATCGCGTCGTCGACCATGGATTTGTCGGGCCTCGAGCTCGAGTTGGGAACGACTCCGGGCCGCGCCTTTCGCCTGCGCGACGCCATCGCGGCGCTGAACCACAACGTCTCGCCAGATGCCGACTACACCTACGTTCTGATCGATTGCCCGCCGTCGCTCAACCTGCTCACCGTCAATGCAATGGCGGCGTCGGACGCGATCCTGGTGCCGCTGCAGTGTGAGTTCTTTGCACTCGAGGGACTGTCGCAGCTCCTGCAAACCGTGGAACAGGTCCGCTCCACCCTTAATCCGAATCTCTCCATCCACGGCATCGTGCTGACGATGTTCGACTCGCGCAACAACCTGTCCAACCAGGTCGTCGCCGACGTGCGGCAGTTCATGGGCAGCAAGGTCTACAACACCATGATCCCGCGCAACGTGCGCATTTCCGAGGCGCCGTCCTACGGCAAGCCGGTGCTGGTCTATGACCTGAAATGCGTCGGCAGCGACGCCTATCTCAAGCTGGCCACGGAAGTCATCCAGCGCGAACGCGAGCTGCGCACGCATTGAACCCGTCGCCTTGTCATTCCGGACGATGCGCGCCAGCGGATCGATCCAGAATCCCGAGGGGATGAAAGCGAGAATGTAATTCGAGATTCCGGGTTCGCACTCCGTGCGCCCCGGAATGACGGCAAGCAACGGGAGCGTTTGAGTTGAATCCAAGGGAGCTGGCGATGGCCGACGAAGCGCGTTCGCGACTGGGGCGCGGTCTTGCAAGTCTGATCGGTGATGTCGGTGGCGAAGCCGCGCATCTCGACCGGCCGCGCGCGCAGCGCAAGGTGCCGATCGAATTCCTCAAACCGAATCCGCGCAACCCGCGGAAGGAATTCGCCGATGCTGAACTCAAGGAACTGGCCGACTCGATCAAGCAGCACGGCGTGATCCAGCCGATCGTCGTACGGCCGGTGCGCGGGGCGCAGGATCGCTTTGAGATCATCGCCGGCGAGCGCCGCTGGCGGGCGTCGCAAATCGCCGGTCTGCACGAAGTTCCGATCGCGCCGGTTGATGTCAGCGATTCCGATGCGCTCGAGATCGCCATCATCGAAAACGTGCAGCGCGAGGATCTCAACGCGATGGAAGAGGCGCAGGGTTATCATGCGCTCGCAGGCGAATTCAAACGCAGCCAGGAAGACATTGCCAAGATCGTCGGCAAGAGCCGCAGTCATGTCGCCAACATGATGCGGCTGACGAAACTGCCGGCCGAGGTTCAGGCCTATATCGCGCTCGGCCAGTTATCGGCCGGCCATGCCCGCGCCCTCATCGGCGTTCCCGATCCTGTCGCGGCTGCCAAGCGCATTGTCGAAGAGGGTCTCAATGTGCGCCAGGCCGAGGCGCTGGCCCATGTCGAAGGTGTGCCGGAGCGCAAACCGCAGAAGGTGAGGGGCGCCAAGACCAAGGATCCCAACACTGTGTCGCTGGAAAAAACCGTCAGTGACGCGCTTGGGCTCGCCGTCAGCATCGACCATCGCGAGTCCGGTGGCATCGTCCACATCCGATACCGCGATCTCGATCAGCTCGACGATGTCGTAAGAAAGCTGAGTTCCAAGGCTTAAAGCGTCGCTCGCGCCCGTCTCGATCGGCGATCGGCTTCAGCCGCGCCGCTTCGCGTTGACGGCAATGGAAAGCAGCGCGCGCTGCGCAATCGCGGCGGCCAAGGCCGCCTGCTTGCGCATCTCGAATGCCGCGGCTGCGAGCTGGTCGATCACCAGCATCAGCCGCGCCGCATCGAAGTTGCGCAATGCGGCTTCGACGTTGGCCTTTCGCGAGAAGTGCAGTCTTGGAAATCCGCCATCGAGCACGACGGAACTCGGTGTCCCTTCCGCGATCGCAATCGCGGACTTGTGCAGCCACGCCGCCTGGCGCTGGGCGGCGGAGATAATCACGCCCGGATAGAGACCGGCCACCATGGCCTTGGCGAACTCGGTCTCGACGGCCGAAGGATTTCCGGCAAAGGCGCCATCGACAATCGGATCGATCTTCAGCTCGGATGCGTCCGCAACAACGGCCATCACATCGTCAAGCGTCACTTCGCCCTTGCCATGCGCGTAGAGGGTGAGCTTGCGCAATTCATTACGGGATGCCTGCCGGTCGCCGCCAAGCAAGGTCATCAATACGGCGCGGGCGTCCGAAGCGATGCGCAGGTTCGAGAGCTTGAGTTCATCGTCGATCAGCTTTGACAGGTCGCGCTCGGTGTCGGGATAGCAGGCAATCGCGACCGCCGTTTTGGCGCGCTCGCAGGCCTTGCGCAGCGGCGATTCAGCCCGCAATTCGCCGGCTTCGATCACGATTCGGCAATCCTTCAGCGGAGTTTCCGCCAGCGCGTCGATGCCACCGGCGAAATTCCGCGAGCCAGCCCTGACACGAATCGCGCGGCGGCCACCGAACAGGGGGATTGTCAGCGCCTCATCGACCAGCCGGGACGGCTCGGCCGAAAGCTCATCGCCGTCCAGTCTCACCAGCGAAAATGGATCACTGGGATCGTCGACCGCCGACGACAATAAGGCCTCGGCGCGCTCGCGCACCAGACCGGCATCCGGACCGTACAGCAGGATGATCGGACGCCCCGGATCGGGCCGGGCGAGATAAGCATCGATTTCTTTTCCGCGCAGTGCGACCATGACCGGAACTAATACCTGTGATGCTCGGATAGTCGTAGCCGACCGCTCCGAATTGCAAAGGACAAGAGAGCGAAGGAGCGCCGGCTTTCGCCGCTACACAGGACAGCAACGCGGGATGCTTCAAGCGCCTGCGTAGAAGAACGAGGCGAGCCGCGACTGGATACGTTCGGCGATTTCCTGAGAGGCGCGATCCTCGGCATCGCGGAAGGCGCGGGCGCGGGCATATCGCTGATAGCTGCCGGGAATATCATAGGAGACGCGCGAGGCGGCGGTTCCAGTCATCACGGATTTGCCGGTCGCGACTTCGATCAAATTGAACTGCGCGTTGATGCCGTAATTTTCGCTGGTCGGCAGCCCCGTGTCCACATCGGTCATCAGGGTGGAACGGGTGGTCTGAAGCCTGATCTCCAGACGATGGGTTGGCGAAGTTCCGGTGGCGTTGCCGTAAAGCTTGAATGCCAACGCATTGCGGATTTCCACCCCAAGCCGGGCCTCGCGCGATGCATTAGGCAAGTTGACGGGCGGGAGGTCCACCCCCAACAGCTTTTCACGCAGGGCCGGCGTGCCGTCCGTATGTTCGGCATACATCGGCTGGAAGCAGCCCGCCGTCAGGGCTGCCATGGCAGCCACGACAAGACACCGAGCGGCGATCCGGATTCTGGACAACCTAGCCGACGACATTCACGATCCTCATGGGAACAACAATCACTTTACGCACGGGTTTGTCCCCCAAGGACTGTTTTACCGCATCAAGGGCCAAAACGGCAGCCTCAATTTCCGGGTTCTGCGCCGCGCGGGCAACGGTGATCTCACCCCGTTTCTTCCCGTTGACCTGAACCACGAGTGTTACCGTCTCCTCAACCAGCAAATCTCGTTCGATTTTGGGCCAATTTGCTTCTGAAACCAGACCCGTTTGGCCGAGCACCCGCCAGCAGGCCTCTGCCAGATGGGGCATCATGGGCGCGAACAGCTGTACCAGGATGACGGCTGCTTCCTGAACGGCCCAAGTTATATCCGGAGTGACGTCCGACGCGGGCTGTCCGGGGCGAGCCAGAATGTCAGCCAGCGCGTTGGCGAACTCCCGGATATGAGCCAGGCAGACATTGAAATGCAGCCGTTCGATGCCCGTCGAAACCTTGTCCAGGGCACCGTGAGCCGCCTTTCGCAGCGCGAGCGCGTCGTTCCCGAATGACGCGGGCTTGGCCTGGGGAGCGGTCTTGCCGATCTCGGCTGACTCGTTGACGAGCCGCCAAAGCCGCTGGACAAAACGGGATGCGCCCTGAACCCGCTCATCACTCCAGATCACGTCGCGGTCGGGCGGGGAATCCGACAGCATGAACCAGCGCGCCACGTCGGCGCCGTAGGTCGCGATGATGTCGTCGGGGTCGACCGTGTTCTTTTTCGACTTCGACATCTTTTCGATGGCGCCGATCGCGACCTGCTCGCCCGTCGAAAGTAGCGTGGCGCGGCGGTCGGGGCCTGCGCTTTCAACGTTCACTTCTGCCGGCGTGACATAAGTGCCGTCGGCCTTCTGATAGGTCTCGTGAACCACCATGCCTTGCGTGAACATGCCGGCGAATGGTTCTTTCAGATCGATGTGCCCGGTCGCCTTCATGGCGCGGGTGAAGAAGCGGCTGTAGAGCAAGTGAAGAATCGCGTGCTCGACGCCGCCGATATACTGATCGACCGGCATCAGGCGGTTCGCGACATCAGGCGTCGTCGGCGCCTGCGCGTTCCACGGATCGGTGAAGCGCGCAAAATACCAGGACGAATCGACAAAGGTGTCCATGGTGTCGGTTTCGCGGGTAGCGCGGCCGCCGCATTGCGGGCAGTTGACGTGTTTCCAGGTCGGGTGATGGTCTAGCGCGTTGCCTGGCTTGTCGAAGCTCACATCTTCGGGGAGCACCACCGGCAAGTCCTTGTCGGGGACCGGCACGACGTCGCATTTCGGGCAATGAATGACCGGGATCGGACAGCCCCAATAACGCTGGCGCGAAATGCCCCAATCGCGCAGGCGGAAGTTTACTTGCCGCTCGGCGACGGGTGAATTGTCGCGTAGTTCCTTCTCCAGCCGCTTTGCGACCTCTTCTTTGGCCGCGTCGATCGTCATGCCATCGAGGAAGCGCGAATTGATCATGCGCCCGTCGCCGTCATAGGCGGTATTCGTAATGACGAAAGTCTTTGGATCCTGGCCATCGGGGCACACCACCGGTGTAACGCCGAGGTTCTGCTTGTTGACAGAGTTGAGCTTTCTAACGAAATCAAGGTCGCGCTGGTCATGCGCGGGACAGCCGAAGATCGCGCCGGTGCCATATTCCATCAGCACGAAATTGGCGACATAGACCGGCAGCTCCCACTTCGAATCGAACGGGTGGATCACCTTAATCCCAGTATTGAACCCCTTCTTTTCGGCGGTGTCGATGATCTCGCGTGCCGTTCCCTGTTTCCAACACTCGGCGATGAATTCGGCGAGTTGCTCGTCTTGCGATGCCGCATCTAAAGCTAGCGGATGATCTGGAGCGATAGCTACGAAGCTTGCGCCAAACAACGTGTCAGGGCGCGTAGTAAATACTTCGATCTCCTTCTCATGCTCAGGTGCTGTTGAAGGATCAATCTGAAATTTTATCTTCAGACCTTCGCTGCGCCCGATCCAGTTGCGCTGCATCAGCCGCACTTTGTCGGGCCAGCGGTCCAGCGTGTCGAGTGCGTCCAGAAGCTCCTGCGAGTACTTCGTGATCTTGAATACCCACTGATTCATCTCGCGCTGCTGGACCACGGCGCCCGACCGCCAGCCGCGGCCGTCGATCACCTGCTCGTTGGCGAGCACGGTCATGTCCACCGGGTCCCAGTTGATCTTGCGCTTTTCGCGCTCGGCCAATCCGGCACGCAGGAAATCGTTGAACATCTTCTGCTGGTGCTTGTAGTAGCTGGGATCGCAGGTGGCGAACTCGCGGCTCCAGTCGAGCGACAGGCCGATCGACCGCAATTGCTTCTTCATCGCGGCGATGTTGTCGTAGGTCCACGCTTTCGGCGCGACCTTGCGTTCGATCGCCGCGTTTTCCGCGGGCAGCCCGAAGGCATCCCAGCCCATCGGATGCAGCACGTTGAAGCCCTTGGCCCGCATGAAACGTGCGAGCACGTCGCCGAGCGTATAATTCCGGACATGCCCGATGTGGATGCGCCCGGAGGGGTAGGGGAACATCTCGAGCACGTAATATTTCGGCCGCGGGTCGTCGTTTTTGGCGTTGAAGATCGCCTTTTCGTCCCACTGGCGCTGCCAATGAGGTTCGGATTCGCGGGCGTTGTAGCGTTCGGATGTCATGGAAGCGCTGGGCTTTTCGTGGATTCGGGCCGTCCCTGAAAGACGGCGGACTAGGCCACAAAATCAGCTTTCCGGTCAACGGGTGGCTGATGGAGGCCGACTAGCTCGCCAGCGCGACAGAGCCATTCTCGGCAGTTTGCCCAAGGGTGTGTTCGGCAACCGTGTTGCGGCCGTTGCGTTTGGCCACATAAAGGCTGGCATCCGCGGCTTCCAGCAGGTCGCTCGGGTTGAGGGCTCCGCTGGGCCTGACGCCGGCTACCCCAACGCTGACCGTGACCGCCTGATGGCTGGACGTGGCGTGCGGGATCGCGAGACTCTGTACCGCCGCCCGCACCATCTCGCCGATTTCGAGCGCCCGGTTGGTGCCGGCGCCCGGCAGCAACAGGCTGAATTCCTCGCCGCCGTTGCGGGCGGCAAACCCGGCGCTCGCCGCTGCGAGCCCGGCCAACGTTTCGCCGATTCGTGAGAGGCAGGCATCGCCTTCGGGGTGACCATAGGTGTCGTTGAATAGCTTGAAGTGGTCGACGTCGATCATCAGGAGCGATAATTCGCCATTGCCCTGCCGGGCCTTCGCCCATTCAAATTCGAGCCGGCTCTGGAACCCGCGGCGATTCGCGAGACCTGAGAGCATATCCATCGAAGCCATCACAGTCAGACGGTCGTTGGACGCGATCAGTTCGCGCTCCCGTTCGGAAAGCTGGCTGGCCATTTTGTCGAAGGCGCGGGCAAGCGGTTCAAACTCGGCCGGCAACCGGCTATTGGCCGCACGTATCGACCATTCGCCTTCGCCAAAATGCCTTGCGACCGCAACCAGCTTGTGGATGGGCCGGATGATGAGCGTTTCTGCCGCGACCAGCGCGCCCAGCAGCACAATCAGGCAGACGAATCCGAGCTGCAAATAGGCGTTGCGAATGTCGTGGTTGATCTCCGCGGCTACCCTGGCTTCGTCGACAATCAGGATCAGCCGCGATTGCGTGCCGGGAATGCTCGAGAAGTTCAGGGTGAGCTTGGCGCCATCTTGAGCAGGAAATGAAAACAATCCGGACTGTTGATCCGGATTGATGGCCCTTGTGACGGCGGTGGTCAGGGCCGGGACGCTATTGAGGGGGCGGCCGACCATGCGGGCGAGATCGGACGGCGCTGCCAGCACGATGCCTGCGCTATCGACGAGAAAGGCCATGATGCCGCGACGATCACTGAGGTCGTTCATGATCTTCGACATCCAGTCGAGATTGACGCCGGCCACGATGACGAGGTCCGATTCGGGATTGACCGCGGAAACCGGATAGGCCGCCATCACGATGGGCTCATTGTCGTACTTGGACGACAGAAAATCGCTGAAGATGAGATCGCGGGCTTGCCGCGCCCGCTTGAAATAGGTGCGATCGCTGAGGTCGAGGCCGACCAGCGTATCGAGCGTTGCGCATTTGATCCGGCCATCGCCGCCCACGATCGTCAGATTGCGGATCCACGGCAGCTTGACTGGAAGGCTTGCCTCCAGCGTCTCACAATCGAGGTCGGAAGCTGTCCTGGAAGCCTGGATGTGAGCGGCCGACTTCAACACGGTTTCGACCGAGGAAATGGCTTCACGCTGGCTATCGGCGCTTTGCTGAGCGACCCGCGAGAGCTCTGAATAGGCAAGCGCGATTTGCTTGTTGCGGGTTTCCTCAAGCGAGCGGGCGCGCTCCAGCATCAAGGGCGCGACCAGGATCAGCGCGAGCAAAGCGAGCCGCGCGCGGATGCCAAACAGCTTGCCCAATTCCGTTGTTTTGCGCTTGAAGCCGAAGCCTGACATGCTAGTCCCCACCCCGCACGGCACCGTACAAGTAAGGATTCAAGAAGCCTTATTGGGATTCCGTAAAAATGGAACTATCTCCAAAATTCCAAAAAAGCTGGAAGACCAGACAACCATGACGACCGAAAATTCTTCGCAGCTGGCCGAGCATTTACCAACCGGACTTGCCGGTGTCGAAGAGACCATAGCGCGGGCTTGCCGGGAGGCACGTCGGGATCGCGCATCGGTGACGCTGATTGCCGTCTCCAAGACGTTCGATGCCGATGCGATCGTGCCGGTCATCACAGCGGGGCAACGTGTATTTGGAGAAAACCGCGTTCAGGAAGCCAAGGCCAAGTGGCCAGGGTTAATGTCGGCTTACCCCGGCCTCTCGCTGCACCTGATCGGCCCGTTGCAATCCAACAAGACCAGGGAGGCGGTGGCCCTGTTCGATGCCATCCACTCGGTCGATCGTGTGAGTCTGTGCGAGGCGCTGGCCAAGGAATTCCTCACCCAGGCGCGGCGGCCTCAATTGTTCGTTCAGCTCAACACCGGAGAAGAGCCGCAAAAGGCCGGCATTGCACCCGCTGAGGCCGACAGCTTCATCGCCAACTGCCGCGAGAAATATGGCCTGCCGATTTCGGGCCTGATGTGCATTCCGCCGGTCAACGAGGCGCCGGCGCCGCATTTCGCTCTGACGGCCAAAATCGCGGCACGCAACGGCCTAAAGAATTTATCGATGGGCATGAGCGCGGACTTCGCCGTCGCGATCCAGATGGGAGCCACTCACGTGAGAGTGGGCTCGGCGATCTTTGGACACCGCCCCATCCCGCTTTAGCTAAATCCCACCGACACTTTGCCGAGCACGCCGAAATCGGCGGCGAACAGGTCACCGGCCTGGATCGGCAGCGGCGTGCAACAGGTCCCCGTGGTGACGACCTCACCTTCCCGCAGCGTAATGCCGAGTGCGCACAGTTCGTTGACGCACCAGGCAAGCGCCACGCGGGGATCGCCGAGCACGTTTTTGCCATGGCCGATATATTGCCGGCCGCCCAGCGTGATGACCGGCCGCTCCTCGATGAGATCGCGGGCACGCCAATCGGCAGTGGTCGCCTCACCCAGCACAAAGAGATGCGCGCAGGCATTGTCGGCGATCAGCTGGGCTTCGCCCGCGCTGACAAAGTCTGAGAATCGCGAATCGGGAATTTCGATGGCCGGGTGCAGCGTGCCGACCGCGCCGAGCACTTCCTGCACCGAATAAGGGTTCGCCCGCGGCGGCAGATTGCGTGCAAATCGGAAGGCGAATTCAGCCTCGCCGACACGCATCTCGTTACCCCTCATCGAGGCGGTGCCACCGTCGGCAATGACGGTTTCCGCCAGGATGCGTCCGGCAAGCGGTCCGCTGACATTGATATGTTTCTGTCCGGCTTCGCTCGTTGCAGCGATCTTCCAGCCGAACAATCTGCCGCTCGAATGTTTCGCAAGGGCTGCCTGAATCGCATACCCCTCGGGGCGATCTTTCGGCCGGATCGAGGCTTCGAGGCTCTCAAGCTTGGTGCCGGCGCGCCAATGATCGTTGAGCGTCTTTGCAGCGGCGGCGATTTTAGCGTTATCGAGCATCGTGGTGTGTTCCAAAGTTATCCGATGATGATTTTTGTCCGCGGGCCTATTTGACGCAAGAGTTGCAGCATCGCCGATTTTGTCATCGAAACGCATCCCGCGGTCGGCGAAAAATCCGGACGCGCCAGATGGAGAAACACCGCGCTGCCGCGGCCCGCGATCCGCGGTGAGGTGTTGTGGTCAATCTCGATAATGAAATCGTAGAGATGGTCGTCGCGCCTCAGCCGGTCGCCGTTGTTGTCGCGGCCGAGTGTGAGCGGCCGATTATATTGGCGGCTCGTGGGGTCCTCACACCAGGCATCGTCGGGACGGATCGCGCGAACAGGCAGGAAGGTTTGCGGCCTCGGGTGCCGATCGGCGCGCCACCACAACCGTCTTGGCCGGAAAGTTCCCTTTGGGGTTCCGCCGTCGCCCTCGCGCTTGTTGGCGATGATCCCGCCCCTGCCGAGCGCCACCGGAATGGCGTGCTGCAGACCTGCCATGAGCCAGCCCCGGCGGGGGTTACCGGCCGCGGCGCGGACACAGAGCGACGAAAGCGGCTCGGCTCGCCTCATTTTTCGGTAAGTATCTGAAAAACGGGAATTATCCATGAGTTATAGGAGTCTCTTGGGTAGCTGTCATGGGACAATTCGACACCACCGCATTACAGGACATTCATCTAAATGCATCCGAATCCTGGAGTAGATTGCGTTTCGGCTTGTGAATTCGTAACAGCCGCTTACCTCATGACATAAGTCGTGAAGAACCCAGTCTGATCAATATGACTCGCCCAACCCCCGGGCGGCGTCTGCTGCCTTTAGAGGATTGTACCGATGGCCAATGCCCGCAAGATCCTGATCGTAGATGACGATACCGATCTGCGCGATACGCTGGTGGAGCAATTGTCGCTGCACGACGAATTCGAAGCCTCCGCTGTCGATACTGGTGCCAAGGGCGCGACCGCGGCCAAGACCGATGCTCCCGATCTGGTGCTGATGGATGTGGGGCTTCCCGACACCGATGGCCGTGAAGTCGTGCGTTCCTTGCGCAAGGGTGGCTTCAAGGCTCCGATCATCATGCTGACCGGTCATGATACCGATTCGGATACGATCCTCGGTCTCGAATCCGGCGCCAATGATTATGTCGCCAAGCCGTTCCGCTTTGCGGTGCTGCTGGCGCGGATCCGGGCGCAGCTCCGTCAGCATGAAGCCAGCGAAGACGCCGTGTTTTCGGTCGGCCCCTACAGCTTCCGGCCCGGCTCCAAAATGCTGACCGGTGCCAACGCCAGAAAGGTGCGGTTGACGGAAAAGGAAACCGCGATTCTCCGTTTTCTGTATCGTGCCGGCCAGTTGCCGGTCTCGCGCGAAACGCTATTGCAGGAAGTCTGGGGTTATAATTCCGGCGTCACCACGCACACGCTGGAAACCCACATTTATCGTCTGCGCCAGAAGATCGAAAAGGACGCCGCCAATCCGGAGATCCTGGTGACCGAAGCGGGTGGCTACAAACTGGTGCCGTGATACGATTCAAATAACGATTCGTCGTCGCGCAACGGTCTTTCATGTCGATCGAGGATGATGTCGCCCTGCTGGAGCGTGTCCCGACCCTTCGCGTCTTGGGGACGACAGCTTTGCGCATGCTGGCAATCGGCTCCGAACAACGCGGCTGCGTCCGCGATTCAGTGCTCTTCCATGCCGGCGATGAGGCCGATGCCGGGTTCGTCGTTCAGCGCGGTGCATTTCGCGTCGAGGACGGCGCCGCCTCCGTCGTGGCCGGTCCCGGCGCATTGATTGGCGAGCTGGCGCTGATTAACGCGACGCGACGGCCTTCGACCGCGATCGCGCTGGAAGATTCTTCCGTGATCCGGGTTGCGCGCAGCCTGTTTCAGCGTGTCCTGGAAAGCGATCCTGCCGCTGCACGCCGGCTGCGTGACGAATTCGCCAGGCGGACAAGCCAGATCGCCAGCGACATCCTGATCGCGGGCGCCAAGCTCGGCACATAAATCGGGCGAACGGGTTCAAACCTCGAGCGTGACCGTTACGGGAACGTGGTCGGATGGCCGCTCCCAGCTGCGCGCCTCGCGCGTAATACGGAAGTCGCTCACACGGTCCTTGAGCGCGCGTGAGACCCAGATATGGTCGAGCCTCCGGCCGCGGTCACCCACCGTCCAGTCCGCCGCTCGATAACTCCACCAGGTATAGACTTTCTCTGACAGCGGAATGCGGTCACGCGCCACGTCGACCCACTCGCCGTGGCTTTGGGCCGCGAGCAGCTTCTCGGTTTCGATCGGGGTGTGGGAGACGATCTTCAATAGTTGCTTGTGCGACCAGACGTCGTTCTCGTGCGGCGCCACGTTGAGATCGCCAACCAGGATGTGGTGATCGTCGCCGCGCGGATGCAGCGGCTCGCATGATTTCATTTCATCGAGAAAACGAAGCTTGTGCTCGAATTTCGGGTTGAGCGCGGGATCCGGAATGTCGCCGCCGGCCGGTACGTAGAAATTGTGCAGCACCAGCGGCTTGGCGAGTTGCGCGCGTTCGCCGAACTCAACCGAGACATGGCGTGAATCGAGCTTGTCGCAGAAGGTTCGGATATCGGTCTTCTCGAAAGGCAACCGCGAGACCACGGCGACGCCGTGATAGCCCTTCTGGCCGTTCAAGGCGACGTGTTCGTAGCCGAGACGCTTGAAGCGCTTGAGCGGAAATGCATCGTCGATGCATTTGGTTTCCTGCAAGCACAGGACGTCGGGCCTCACCGACTTGATGAATTTGGCGACGAGATCGATGCGCAGGCGCACCGAGTTGATATTCCAGGTGGTCAGGGAAAGGGGCATGAGGACCGGCGGGACAAACTACGTCCAAAGATGACGCATGTCTCCGCCCTGCAATCAAGGCAGAATGTTTAGGTCGCGAAACGTAACGGTGGATTGTCGGAAAGCAGTCGGCTTCGAAGGATCAGCCCGGTGGAAAGGTGTGGTCCGTAATATCGATCTTGAACATGCCGGGGTCGATCTTCCTGGACGTGTCGAGGTTATAGACCGCGACCGTGGTGTCGTAGCCTTGTGGGTCGGTCACGGTCCATTGCTTGAGCTGGCCGTCCTTGGCGCCGATCATCAGCATCAAGCGGCTGGTGCCGGTCAGCAACTGTCTTTCCTCGATCGTGACGCTGATGAAGAGATCGTCGGCGGTCACGCTGACGACATTGGTATCCTTCATCAGGTCGATACGGTCCGACAGCAAATATCGCAATGGCGTTTGCGACAGCGGATAAAGGTCCTGGGTCGAAAGATTGCGGTCGCGCACCGCCACCATCGATCCATCGGCAACGATCGCGATCGGGTTGGGCGATTCGTATTCGAAGCGAACTTTGCCGGGTTTCTGGATAAAGAATTGTCCCCTGGTCTTGGAGCCGTCAGGCCCGACCTGGACGAAGTTTCCAATGAGCGTCTGAAGCGACGACAGGTAGGTGCTGATCTTGGCGGCCTGCGCCTTTTGCTTGTCGTCGAAGGTCGCAAAAATACTCAAAGGCACGTTGCGATGAGGGTCGGGGATGACGGGATTGGGCGGGACTTGTGTCGCGCTTGTGGTCGCCGTCCCTTTTTGTCCGTCCGGCGCGCCGTCGCGGGCCTTCGGCGCGGCCTTGGGGACCGGAATGCTTTGCGGCGGGGTTGGCGCCTGTGCCAGGGCCGATGTCGAGACAATGCCGAAGCATGCCGTGACAGCAACCGCTGCCACGGCGCGCGTAAAGGCCGTGTGTTCGAAGGAAAGCGCGAATCGCTTGGCCATTCGAATTTTCTGATTTTCGATCAACGCATCATCCCGTCGGTTCGGTGCCCTTTTATCGTGCTTCGCATCAGGGCGGTATCGTTTTTCCGTGAAAAGAGAACAGCAATTGGCGGGGTTTTGGAGCTCAAGGCGGCCAGTGGCCCCACTATTTAAAAACCGCCTTCCTCTTCCTCAACGAGAATTTCGCGTTTGCCGGCATGATTGGCCTGTCCGACAATGCCTTCGAGTTCCATCCGCTCCATCAGCGATGCCGCACGATTGTAGCCAATTTGCAGCCGGCGCTGAATATAACTGGTAGAGGCCTTGCGGTCGCGTTTGACGATGGCCACGGCCTGCGAGAACAGGTCTCCGCCGCCGTCGCCGCCCATGCCGGTGGAATCGAATACCGCACCATCTTCGTCGGTCGGCTCTTCCGCCGTAACCGCTTCGAGGTATTCCGGTGACCCTTGCGTCTTCAGGTGACGCACCACCTTCTCGACCTCTTCGTCGGAGGCGAACGGGCCGTGCACGCGGCTGATGCGCCCGCCGCCTGCCATGTAGAGCATGTCGCCCTGTCCGAGCAGTTGCTCGGCGCCCATCTCGCCGAGAATGGTGCGGCTGTCGATCTTCGAGGTGACCTGGAATGCGATGCGGGTCGGGAAGTTTGCCTTGATCGTGCCGGTGATGACGTCGACCGACGGACGCTGGGTGGCGAGGATCACATGCAGGCCTGCCGCGCGCGCCATCTGCGCGAGGCGCTGAACGGCGCCTTCGATGTCCTTGCCGGCGACCATCATCAGGTCGGCCATTTCATCGACGATGATGACGATATAGGGCAGCGGATCGAGGTCGAGCTTCTCTTCCTCATAGATCGCCTTGCCGGTCTCCTTGTCGAAACCGGTATGCACAGTGCGGGTCAGTTCTTCGCCCTTGGACCTGGCTTCGACCAGGCGCGCATTGTAGCCGTCGATGTTGCGCACGCCGAGCTTCGACATCCGTTTGTAGCGCTCTTCCATCTCGCGCACGGCCCATTTCAGCGCGACGACGGCTTTCTTCGGATCGGTCACGACCGGCGTCAGCAGATGCGGAATGCCGTCATAGACGGAAAGTTCGAGCATCTTGGGATCGACCATGATCAGCCGGCATTGGTCCGGCCGCAGCCGGTACACCAGGCTGAGGATCATGGTGTTGATGGCGACCGATTTGCCGGAGCCGGTGGTGCCTGCGATCAGCATGTGCGGTGTGCGGGCGAGATCGATGATGACGGGATCGCCGCCGATGGTCTTGCCGAGACAGAGCGGAAGCTTTGCGACGGACTCGTGGGTTTCCTTCGCGACAAGTAGCTCGCGCAGGTAAACCTTCTCGCGGTGCGAGTTCGGCAATTCAATGCCGATGGCGTTGCGGCCGGGCACGACCGCGACGCGCGCCGAGAGCGCGCTCATTGAGCGCGCAATGTCGTCGGCAAGACCAATGACGCGCGAGGATTTGATGCCGGGCGCGGGCTCAAGCTCATATAGCGTAACAACCGGACCGGGGTTGGCTTTGACGATTTCGCCGCGGACGCCGAAATCCTGCAGCACGACTTCGAGCCGTCGCGAATTGACTTCCAGCTCCGCCTTGGAGAGCGGCTGGCGATCGGATGCCTTTGGCGCACCGAGCATCGATATCGGCGGGAAATCCCATTTTTCGGATCTCTTTGCTGGTGATTTGGGCGCGGCCTTCTTGCGCGGCGCGCGAGCCGCCGGCGCTTCCTCGTCTTCTTCCTCCTCGTCCTCGTCGTCATCCTGCGGAGCGAGAGAGGGAGCGGTGCGGCCGCCAAGGGTTGGCTCGTGGCGATCGAATGACTGCACACGCGGAGCGGCTGCGCTCGATACCAGCGAGCGATAGGCCGCGCTCAAGAGCCAGGACAGCCTTGCCTTCGTGCTCATCCAGGCATGTACGGCCCAACCGAGCGAAACAGAGCCGCTGTCCTCCTCAGTGAGGATGTCATCATCGTCTTCCTCGACCGGCGTCGCGTCTTCTTCCATCGCCTGGGAACCGATGCCGCTTGCGACGACGAAAGTTGCAAGGGTCGCCACGCCAAGCAGTATTCCAAGCCCGAGGCTGTAGAGAAAGCCGGGTGGTCCAAACACGACAGCGGGGGCGCGCACCAGCGCGTCGCCGACGACACCGCCAAGCCCGGTTGGCAGAGGCCATGCGCCGCCATGCGGCCAGCAACTGGCAAATCCGGCGGCCGACCCCGCGCACAATACCCAGCAGCCAAGCCGAAGTGCCTCACGGTCGAAGGCACGATGGGTCATCATGCGCCAGCCCCATACCGCAATGGGCAGGATCAGCATGATCGCGCCAAGACCGAGAATCTGCATCAGAAAGTCGGCACCGATCGCGCCGGGATAACCG
Organism: Bradyrhizobium sp.; assembly: GCA_049509335.1. GTDB lineage: Bacteria > Pseudomonadota > Alphaproteobacteria > Rhizobiales > Xanthobacteraceae > Bradyrhizobium. Next base: position 49,111 of record JBEKZZ010000002.1, read on the forward strand.
GCAATGTTGTGGATCGGACGCGACGTGGCGTGGCTCAGGCTGGGGTCCTGAACCGACCATGTCATGAGCGCCGCGGCGGTGCCGGCGGCCAGCGCCAGCAAGCCAAGTCCCGTAAGCTCGCGCAAGCGGCGGACCAGCGCCTCGCGGATCGCGGTCGGTAACTGGTTCACCAGGGGAATGACACGTTCGATCGCGGGCATGCTCTCAGTCCAGAATCTGAACCAGGCGATGCAGCGCCTCGGCCGTTGTTTCACTGTTTGCGACCAGCGCGAGGCGAATAAAGCCCGCGCCGGGATTGCTGCCGTCGGGCTGTTGCCGCGCGAGGTAGCTGCCGGGGATCACCCGGACGCCGGCGTCTCTGTAAAGCTTGACGGTTGCGGCTTCGTCGCCGCCTCTGGCCGAGGCGTCGAGCCAGACACAGAAGCCGCCGGCGGGGCGCCGATAGCCGTAACGATTACCGAGAATCTGGTCGGCGGAATCGAACTTGATCCGGTAGAGCCGGCGGTTTTCCTCGACATGGGTCTCGTCGTTATAAGCGGCGACCGCGACGTGCTGGACCGGAACCGGCACCTGGGGCGCGGCGACATTGCGCAGTTCGTGAAACACACTGAGAAACTTCTTGTCGCCTGCGGCAAAGCCTAAGCGCATGCCCGGCAGATTCGAGCGTTTCGACAGCGACTGAAACGCGACCACATTGGCAAAATCGTCGCCGGCACATTCAAGCATGCTGCCCGGCGCGTTTTGCGTGTAGATTTCCGAATAGCATTCGTCGCTGAAAATCATGAAGCCGTAACGATCAGCGAGTTTTTTCAGGCGGCTGAAATAGTTCCTGGAGGCGACGGAGCCCTGTGGGTTGGCGGGGGAAGCGATGTACATCGCCACCGTCCTTGCCAGTGTGGCCTCATCGAGCGTGTCGAGGTCGGGCAGGAATCCGTTGGCAACCGTGGCCGGCAGATAGATCGGCTCGCAGCCCGCAGCGCGCGCGCCGGCGCCATAGGCCGGGTAAAAGGGATTGGGCATCAGGATGGCCGGCCTTCCCTGGCGTTCGCCGACAAAACGGGTGGCGGCCAATGCTGCAAAAAAAAGTCCTTCGCGGCTGCCTGAGAGCACCAGAATTTCGGTTTCCGGATCGAGAGCGCGCGGCAGGTCGAAGCGCCGGGAGAGCCAGCCGGCCGCGGCGCGCCGGAAGGGCTCGATGCCCTTGGCGATCGGGTAGCGGCCAAAATCGGCAATGTGTTCGGCCAGAACTGGAGCCACGAAGCCCGGCACGGGGTGCTGGGGCTCCCCCAAAGACAGCGTTATCAACGGCTTGGCCGGCTGGTAAGGGGCCAGCAATTCGGTGACCCGCAAGAAGGGCGAACGTTCGCCTTCCTCGTTTCCACCGCCCTGGGACGCGCGGGATGATGCGGTCATGGCCATACGTGTCGCGCCAGCATTTGTTCCGACCGCCGATCGCCGTTCGGACCGGTGGGATAAGGATCAAACCACCATAGATACGGCGAGGTTAAGACGCGATTAACCATCGGTCCCGGTGTGGCGACACCGACGCTCCTTCAGGGTCGAAATCCATCTTCCGGATTCCAAATAAAAAGAAGGGGCTCCAGCTTGCGCTGAAGCCCCTCAACGGTCGGAGCATTGCCGGGTATGTGCTCAAACCGTAGTTCTGGGCACCCTCTCCGAAGAGAGAATGCCCCCGGGAGAACTCACATGTTGTAGGCGCGCTCGCCGTGCTCGGAGATGTCGAGACCTTCGCGTTCCTGTTCGACCGTGGGACGCAGACCGACGATGAGATCGACGACCTTGTAGAGGATGGCTGATCCAATGCCGGACCAGAGCAGTGTCGCCAGCACCGCTTTGCCTTGCGCGATCATCTGGGTGCTCAGTTCGTAGGTACCGGCATTGTTCCCCGCGATGTTGGCGTAATCGGTGATGCCGACGCCGCCGAGCGCGGGATTGACAAGGATGCCGGTGCCGAGAGCGCCGACGATGCCGCCAATGCAGTGTACCCCGAACACGTCGAGCGCATCGTCGTAGCCGAGCGCGTTTTTCACCGTGCTGACGAAGAACAGGCAGATCGGCGAAACAACGAGACCCAGCACCAACGCGCCGATCGGACCGGCGAAGCCGGAAGCCGGCGTTACCGCGACGAGACCAGCCACCGCACCGGAGCAGATCCCGAGCAGCGACGGCTTGCCCTTGACGATCCACTCGGAGAGCAACCAGGAGAGCGCGGCGCCTGCGGTAGCAACCATGGTGTTGACGAAAGCCAGCGCGGTCGTGCCGTTGGCCTCCAGGTTTGATCCGGCGTTGAAGCCGAACCAGCCCACCCACAGGAGCGCAGCGCCAATCATGGTCATGGTCAGCGAGTGCGGAGCCATCAGGTCCTTGCCGTAACCGGTGCGCTTGCCGATGATCACAGCACCGACCAGGCCGGCGATGCCGGCATTGATGTGCACGACCGTCCCGCCCGCGAAGTCGAGGGCGCCGGCGCCAGCAAGCCAGCCGACGCTGCCGGTGACTTCATCGAGTTTGGTCTGCGCAGCGGTCTTGGCCGCGGCATCCGTTGCGGCGGCGAGCGCCTTGGCGGCGGCGGCGACGTCGTCCGGAGCTGCCACGAACCAGACCCAGTGTGCGATCGGGTAATAGATGAAGGTCGACCACAGCAGGATGAACAGCATCACGGCCGAGAATTTGATTCGCTCGGCGAAAGCACCGACAATCAGGGCCGGGGTGATCATCGCGAAGGTCATCTGGAACACGAAGTAAGCGAGTTCCGGAATCACCACGCCGTTAGAGAAGGTTGCCGCAGTCGAGTTGGCATCGACCCCGTGCAGGAAAAACTTGCTGGTGCCGCCGATCCAGGACGTCATGCTGCCACCGTCACTGAAAGCGAGCGAGTAGCCGTAGATTGTCCAGGTCACGCCGATCATGGATACGATCGCAAACACCTGGGTCAGCACCGAGGCCATGTTCTTGGTGCGGACCAGACCGCCGTAGAACAGCGCCAGGCCGGGAATCGACATCATCAGAACGAGCGCGCTGGATGTGAGCATCCAGGCCACGTCGCCCTTGTTGGGAACGGCTGCGGCAGCGGGCGCGGCGTCTTCGGCAAATGCCGAATCGACGAAGCCGGCAATACAAAGGGCTGCGATTGCGAGGGCAACCCATCCGGCCCGGGTGGGACGCTTGAACGTCATTTCGTTTTACTCCTGATTGGAAAAGGGTGAGCGGGCCGGATCAGAGCGCCGCAGCGTCTGCCTCGCCGGTTCGGATACGAACCGCGTTTTCGAGATTGATGACGAAAATCTTGCCGTCGCCGATCTGGCCGGTCTTGGCGGCCGCCGTGATGGCTTCAATGGTCTTGTCGACCTGGTCCGAGGCGACCGCGACCTCGATCTTGATTTTGGGCAGAAAACTCACCGCATATTCCGCGCCGCGGTAGATTTCCGTGTGGCCTTTTTGACGGCCATAGCCTTTGACTTCGGTGACCGTCAGGCCGTGAACGCCGATAGCGGTCAGGGCGTCGCGGACTTCTTCGAGCTTGAATGGCTTGATGATCGCCATAACGATTTTCATGGGTCTTGATCCCCGCTTGGACCCGGCCGAGAGGCGACCGAGCAATCTCGACTGAGTTCACCACGCAGAGGAAGGTCACGACGCGGGCACAGCCAATGCCGGTAGAATCAAATGCCGTGCCAGTTCCAGCGCTTGCGTAAACAGTCTTTTAATGTGCAGGTTTTTGACGCGCAGGAGGCGCTCGCGGAACTTTAGCGCACGATCCAGCTCAAACCCTAGGCAGGATAGCCCATGAATTGTGCACCGCAGAGTTGCGTGCGAGCCTCTGCCCATCGCGCGGGCAGAAGTGCGGTATCTAGGTAGTTTATTGAAGCGCCTCGCCATGCTCCGAGATATCGAGCCTTCCAGCTCCTACTGCATCGAAACCCGGATGGAAACGAACAGACCAACCAGTTTGAGGAGGATCCAGGTCACCCCAACCGACCAACCCAGCGTGACGCGACGCCATAAAGCTGGGTCAGCAGGAGATGCGGATTACCCTCGAGCAGCCCGGAAGCCCCTCCGAGCGAGGCGGTCGCAAATACCCCCGTTGCGAGGATTCCGGTCATTTCCTCGACGCCAAGGACGCCGAACACGTCCAGTGAATCGTCATAGGAAGCGCCGTTAGGACTACAGCGCGTCGCTGTCGGTTTCGCCGGTCCTGATCCGCAACGCATGATCGATCGGCGTCACGAAGATCTTGCCGTCGCCGATCTGCCCGGTGCGGGCGCTGGAGGTAATCACGCCGACGGCCTTGTCGGCGATATCAGATGCCACCGCGATTTCGATCCGCAGTTTGGGCAGGAAATTCACGACATATTCCGCACCGCGATAGATTTCGGTGTGGCCTTTCTGCCGGCCATAGCCCTTGACCTCGGTAACGGTCATTCCGTGCACGCCGATCGCGGTCAAAGCCTGACGGACCTCGTCCAGTTTGAATGGTTTGATAATGGCGACAACGAGCTTCATGTGCAGGCCTTCTTTCCCCGGAATGTCGAAGGTCGGTCAAACCGTGAAGGAAATGCGACAATCTCCAGCATCGCCGTCACGCCCGTCCCACAATAAGTGGCCGCCTGATCGAAAAACAATTGCGAAATTGTCGCGTCAGTCGATAGTTTCCTGTAGCGGCTGGGGGGTCATCTGCCAAGATCGGCTTGATCGCCACGTTTCGCACCGGCTGTTGCCGCCGTCGGGTGTCTAAACTTTTGTTTTGACGCAGTGTTTTTGCTTGAGGCTCCGGTGCCGGGCGGGCGCCCAGCTTGTCGTTACGTACGCTTTTGTTTTGGGGGGATGAAATGTCAAACCGATCTTGGTTCCTGGCCTCTCAAGGCCAGCAACACGGACCTTTTCCAGAGACTCAGTTTCGCGAATTCATCGCCAGCGGCAAGGTTCGCGCCGACACGCTGGTCTGGAACGAGAGCATGACGGACTGGCAAAGGGCCGGGGATGTTCCGGGCCTGATTGCCTCGGTTGGCGGGCCGCCGGCGTTGCCGGGTGCGATGCCGACAACCGCAGGCAACAGCGGCGGCGTGCTTTCGATTGATTTGCCACTATGGCCGTTCTTCGGGCGCGGCCTGCTCGTGGCCATTGGAAATCTGCTGGTGATTCCGTCGCCCTGGGCCACAACGAGCTACTACCGCTGGATATTCCCCCGCTTTAACGTGCCCGGACGTCCCGATTTTGCGTTTGAAGGGAAGGTGGGCGACGTCTGGTACGTCATCGTGTTGTTGGCACTGTCGGGCTATATCGGGTACATCAGTAACTACCTTCAGCTGGTCGCTTTTATCGCCCAGCCGATACTTTCATGGATGCTGTTGCGTTGGGTTCTCGGCAATCTCAGCTCGAACGGCCGGCTGCTCGGACTGGAATTCAACGGCAGCTTCTGGGGTTTCATCGGCTGGCAGTTGCTGGTGATACTCGCCGCAATCACGATCGTCGGCTGGGCTTGGGTTGTTACGGCCTGGATGCGCTGGATTTGCCGGAATATCGGTGGCTCGCGGCGCGAGCTTGTTTTCAATGGCAGCGGATTGGGAGTCCTTTGGCGAACCCTTGTCACCGGGTTGGCCTGCATCTTCATTATTCCGATCCCGTGGGTGATTCGTTGGTACACACAGTGGTTCGTATCCCAGCTGGAGCTGGTCCAGCACGGCGCCCGTTCCCAGGCCTGAACACGCATTACCTGCGTTCGCGCACCGAGCCTTCCTGCGCGACGGAAGCCACCAGCGTGCCGTCCTGTTTGAAGATCAGGCCGCGCGTGAGACCGCGGCCGCCTTGCGCGCTCGGCGAGTCCTGCGCGTAAAGCAGCCATTCGTCAGCGCGAAACGGCCGATGAAACCACATTGCGTGGTCGAGGCTTGCCGGCATCATGCGCTTGTCGAACAGCGTGCGGCCATAGCGCGCCATCACTGCGTCGAGCAGCGAGAAATCCGAGGCATAGGCGAGCGCGCACATATGCAGCGCCGGATCGTCCGGCAGTTTTGCAGCGGTTCTGATCCAGACATGGATGCGGCCATCCTCGATCTTCTCACCGAAATAGCGGCCAAGCTCGACCGGCCGCAGTTCGATCGGCCGGTCGGATTCGTAGTAGCGGCGGATGAAATCCGGCATATCGCGGAACATCGGCTGCTTGGCCATTTCCTCGGCCGTGAGTTTTTCCGGCGGCGGCACGTCCGGCATCTTGTCCTGATGGTCGAAGTTGCTCGGCTCTTCGGTATGGAACGAAACCATGATCGAAAAGATGGCATTGCCGTGCTGGATCGCGGTCACCCGCCTTGTCGAATAGCTCTTGCCGTCGCGCAATCGCTCGACCTCATAGATGATCGGGATCTGCGGATCGCCCGGCAAAATGAAATAGCAATGCAGGGAATGTGGTAGCCGGCCCTCAACCGTGCGGCACGCCGCGACCAGGGCCTGCCCGATCACCTGGCCGCCGAAAACCCGCTGCCAGCTGGTTTTCGGACTGTTGCCGCGAAACATATTCACCTCGATCGGTTCGAGATCGAGGATGGAAATCAGGTCGATCAGGCTTTTGGACATCGGAAGCTTTCTCTCACGATTCCGGCCGTGAAGGGCCCTTGCTTATAGACCCTGTTTCGCCCAGCTATAATAAGGTGGCAAGCCTAGTTTCATAGCTCCAGTTAAGGCGGTTCAACATGTCGGTCCAGCGAGGCATTGTCATTGGCGGCGGCGCGTTTGCGGGACTGGCACTCGCATTGGCGCTGCGTCAGGGCCTTGGCCCCGATTTGGCCATTACGGTTGCCGATCCCGCGCTCGACACGAGGCCGAGCCGCGATCCGCGCGCGACCGCCATCGTCGCGGCCTGCCGGCGGCTGTTCGAGGCCGTCGGCGTCTGGAGCGAGGTCGCGGACGGCGTGCAGCCGATTCTGGACATGGTGGTCACCGATTCGAAATTGGAAGACGCGACGCGGCCAACCTTCCTGACATTTTCCGGGCATGTCGAGCCGGGCGAGCCTTTCGCGCATATGGTCGAGAACCGCTATTTGATCGACGCGCTGGTTCAGCGCGCGGCCGCCGAGGGGATCGACCTTCGCGGCCTCGCGGTCTCCGATTTTGCCGCCCGCAGCGACGGGATCGACGTGACGCTTTCGGATGGCAGCGTCATCGAAGCAAGCCTTCTGGTGGCTGCCGACGGCGCGCGATCGAAATTGCGCGAGCGCGCCGGCATCGCGACCCATGGCTGGGATTACGATCAATCCGGAATCGTGGTCACGGTCGGCCATGAGCGCGACCACCATGGCCGTGCCGAAGAGCATTTCCTTCCCGCCGGGCCCTTTGCGATCCTGCCGCTTTCCGGAAAGCGTTCATCGCTGGTCTGGACCGAAAAACGCCATGAGGCGGCGCGAATTCTGGAACTCGGGGAAGAAGAGTTTCGCGGCGAGCTTGAGCGGCGATTTGGTTTGCACCTCGGCGAGGTGAGGGTGCTCGATAAACCGCGTGCCTTTCCGCTGGGTTATTTCGTGGCGCGGTCTTTCATCGGCGAGCGCCTCGCTTTGGTGGGCGATGCCGCGCACGTGATTCACCCGATTGCAGGCCAAGGGCTCAATATGGGCCTGAAGGATGTCGCGGCGCTGGCCGAAGTCGTCGTTGACGCAGCCAGGCTCGGTATCGATCCCGGCCAGGCGGACGTGCTTGAGCGCTATCAACGCTGGCGGCGGTTCGACACCATGGCGATGGGCGTGGCGACCAATACCCTCAATTTCCTGTTCTCCAATGAATCGACGTGGCTGCGCACCGTGCGCGATATCGGATTAGGATTGGTCGATCGCACCCCGCCGCTGAAGGGAATGTTCATTCGCCAGGCCGCCGGACTTTCCGGCGAGATTCCCCGGCTTCTGAAAGGCGAAGCGCTCTAACGCTTGTCGTCAGCCTGGATGAAGGCGGCAACCGCATCCACCAATTTCGAATCGAGCGTGCGTTCGGGCTGGTTGTAAGCGGCGAGATTGTCCGCGTCGTCGGCGACATCGACCAGAACATGATTCATGTCCGGCAGCCAAAGTGTCTTCGCCAGCGGCGAAGCCGCGGAGAGCGCGATAAAATCCAGCCGCGCCACCTGTACATCACGGCCGCCGCCAACGATCAGGATCGGCTTGTCGATCGATTTCAAGGGATCGACCGGATCGACGGTGAAGGCCGAAGCGACGCTCGGCTGCATCGAGGGCTCGATCGCAAGACCTCGTGGCGGCGGATCGACGATCTGTCCAGCCATGATGCTGTCGATGGCTTTGAGGATTGGATCGAGAATGTCCGGCGGAATTTGCCTCTTCTCGAGTTGCGCCTTCACAAGGTCGCCTTGCCGCCGCGCGGCGGTAACGAGCAACAGGAGGCGGTCGACCTGCACCTGTCGTGCGGCCAGGATCGCGACCAGGCCGCCTTCGCTGTGTCCGATCACGACCACGCGGCCGAATTTTCCGCTGCTCTTCAGATAATTCACCAGCGAGACGGCGTCGTCGACATAGTCCTTGAAACGAAAGTCTTCGGGCTTGCCGAATATCGGCTTCCATCCGCCGGCGCCGCGCTTGTCGTAACGAAGCGTCGCTATTTTTTGTTCCGCCAATTGTTCAGCGAGTTTCTTCAAGGTCGCGGGTTTGGCCTGCGGTCCGTTGCCGTCATGATCGGTCGATCCGGAGCCTGCGACCAGCAGCGCCACGGGCGGCCGGTCGACATCCGCAGGGGTCGTCAAAACGGCGTCAATATTGCCGACACGAATTTGACTCTCGGTGCCGGATGCATCCGTCATCGCGCCGCAAAGGCTCAGGATAGCCAATGCGAAGATCAGTCTGCGTCCACGCATGGCTAATCTATCTTTCTCGCTTCTTCGGGCAGCATGATCGGAATGCCGTCGCGGATCGGATAGGCGAGCTTCGCCGACCGCGAGATCAATTCCTGTCGTGCGGCGTCGTATTCGAGCGAGCCTTTGGTCATGGGACAGACCAGAATTTCGAGCAACTTGGGGTCGACGGTGCCTTCGGGACGTTCGGGCGCGGCAGTCATGCTCAACTCTCCGGCATAGCGGTCCGATTCGATATCCGCCCCCTGTATCATATTCGGCCGGAACGTGTAGCCGCCGAGGGACTGGGACCGGCAACATTTCCGCTTCGCCCATTCGGTAAAGGAAGCTCGAAAACAACCGATCAATTGCAACGGGAACTGCTAGGCAAATTCCAACAATTCTTCGCTAAAACCGACGAACTTCCAGGTGGTCTGCAATGCGCGTGGGGTAAGGATCAAAATGTTTGTAAATCGACGCAAGAGCGAGCGGCGTGTGTGCCGGAGTTTCGCCAAAATCCAGTTTGGGACAGGCTCGCTGCCGCGCGACTGTACCATCACCGACATCTCCGCGGGCGGCCTGAAGGTCATTACCGAGCACGCCGACGTTCCTCCCGAGTTCACCATCATCATGTCGGAAGGCCGGCCGCGGCAATGCCGGCTGGCGTGGCGGATCGGCTACGAGTTCGGCGCCCAGTTCGTGGACTAAGTCCGCGCCGTCAAAACAGCAATTCTCAGTGCTAGTCGCTCCAGCTTAACCGGAATTTAGGGTTAAGCTGTGAGCATTTCTGGGCCGTGACGCCGTCGACTTCAGGTCCCAGAATGTATCCGCCAATACCCCGGCCGCTCGGCCTTGCGAGATTCCGTGCCGTGCCGATGTTGTCGGCCGTCCTGCTGCTGGGGCTTTGCGGCTGCCAGACCGACGGCTTGTCGGACATCACGGGGTCGCTCGGCGACAAGACCGAGAAAACAGCTCCCGCTCACAATCTGGAATTCTACCAGGAACGCCACCGCGCCAATCCCGACGATGCGGAGGCGGCCTTGAATTATGGAAAGGCGCTGCGCGCCGCGGGGCAGCGGTCTCAGGCGGTGGCCGTGCTGGAGCAGGCCATGATCGCCCACCCCGGTGACAAGGTCTTGATGGCCGGCTACGGGCGCGCGCTGGCTGACAATGGCAATTTCCAACAGGCCTTCGACGTTCTGGGCCGCGCCCACTCGCCCGAAGACCCGGATTGGCGAATTCTGTCGGCGCAAGGGGCGGTTCTTGACCAGCTCGGCCGCCGCGAGGAAGCCCAGCAATATTATGCGAGCGCACTGCGCATCGTGCCGGATGAGCCGTCGGTCCTGTCCAACCTTGCGCTCTCCTACGTTCTCTCAAAGGATCTCGCCAAGGCGGAGGAAACCCTGCGCCGCGCCAATAGCCGTGCCGATGCGGATCCGCGCGTGCGGCTGAACCTCGCGCTGGTCGTGGGCCTGCGCGGGCATATGGCTGAGGCCGAAAGCCTCGCGAAAGAGGGCCGGCCTCCAGAGGAAGCGGCCACCAATGTCGCTTACTTGAAGCGAATGCTGGCCAAACAGGCCGCCGCGAAAACCACCGCGAGCGGTGTCGCACATACGGACTGAGCGCGCGATCGAGCCCCGGCCGGGCGGGCTCTAGTTCTTTGACCAAGCATGATCTTTTCGGAAAACCGCTTCACACCCCGCATCAAGTGCGGGGCAGGCTTTTTCCGGATTATGCTTTAGCCCTTGGCGCGCAGCTTCTGGATGATCGGAGCGAACAGCGAACCGCGCGGCTTTTTGGCTTCGCCGCGCCCGGTGAGCTGGTGGGCGATATGCACAAAGGTCTTGCTGATGCGGTGACCGGCGGAGATTTCGGCAATCATCTGGCCGTTATTGGCGGCAGTGCCAAACATCTTCGGGTCAAACGGAATCGAGGCAAGCGACGGGCCTTCGATAGCCTTGGCGAATTCGCGCGCGGAAATCTCCGGCCGCTTCGACATGCCGACCTGGTTGAGACAATAGAGCGGGGGGCGGTCGTTGGGGCGCGCCGCCTTGAGCATGCTCAGCATGTTCTTGGCGTTACGCAAGTTGGCGAGATCAGGTTCGGCGACGATCAGAATGTCGTCAGCTCCGACCAGCGCGCGGCGGGTCCATCCCGACCATTGGTGAGGGATGTCGAGAACGATCACCGGCGTCGTCAGGCGCAACGTGTCGAAAATCGCATCAAAGGCGTCGGCGCCGAAGTCATAAACGCGGTCGAGCGCTGCCGGCGCGGCCAACAAGTTCAGATGGTCGTGGCATTTCGACATCAGACGCTCGATGAAGGAGCTGTCGGGCCGTTCAGCCGCGAAAACCGCGTTGGCGATGCCCTGCAACGGGTCCTTGTTGTAGTCGAGGCTGGCGGTGCCGAATGCCATGTCGAGGTCGATGACGACCGAATCCAGCGACAGGTTCTGCGCGATCGCCCAGGCGAGATTGTGGGCGACAGTGGAGGCACCGACGCCGCCTTTGGCGCCGACAACGGCGATGATGCGCCCGACGGGGGTGTCTTCGGAAGCCGAGAACAGACCGCAGATCGCGCGGACGACATCAAGGGTCTCGACTGGCCCGACCACATAATCGCTGACGCCGCGACGAACCAGTTCGCGATAAGGCGCGACATCGTCGTCACTGCCGATCACGACGACGCGCGTTCCGGCGTCACAGACGGTCGCGAGTTGATCGAGACCGGCCAGAATATCGTGGCCGCTCCTGGTCTCCAGAATGATGACGTTCGGCGTCGGCACGCTGTTGTAGGTCTCGATGGCCGCTTCCATACCGCCGGTCTTGATCGTGAGATGCGCTTTCGCCAGGCGCCGGTCGAGGCCCGCCGACTGCACCGCATTGGCGGTAGCCGTGGTTTCGCAGAAGGCTTGCACCGATACCCGCGGAGCCGGCGCGATGTAATCGTCGCTCAGCGGCGGCAGAGCATCCAGTTCGTCGGAATTGTCACGCGAATAAATCATTTGCCTGCGTCGCTGAGTTTGGCTTTTTCGCCGTCGGGGTAATCGGTCGCGGTCGGCGTGCCCTTGCGGTATTTTTCGAAGCCTTCGGTGCGCCGCACCGTATAGGCGGGCGTTTCCGGCCGCGGTTGCACGAGGTCCGACGGATTGTCGATCATCGCGGCCATGTTGCGCTGATAGGCGCAGCCGAAGTTGTAATAGGATTTGTTATCCATATAGCTCGGATCCTTGATTGAAGGCCCGAGATCCTCGGGCCAAAGCCCGCAAGGTCCAGCTACGGCCGCCATTCGCGAATAGGTAAAGCGGACGGTGGCCAATGTTCTGGGATCGTCAGGGGTGTAGCGGTGCAGCTTGATTCCATCTCGCGGCACGCCGCCCGCTTCCAGCAACGCTTGTGCTTCGTGTAACGCACTTTCCGCGGCGCGGGCATTGGGCGTATTGACCGGCACATCGACGGTGATGGCGCCGGTTCCCTCAGCGACCCAGGTCCGCGCCAGTCCCGCGACGTCGGCGCGCTGGCTGGCCGACAGTCCGCCGCGGGCATGGCCGACAAATAGAACGATGGAGCGGTTGGATTCCTGGACCGTGATCGGATGCCGCAGGCGATAATCTTCGGGCACCAATGAAGCAGGCGTCGCGACGCTTCCCGTCGTCTCCGAACAGGCGCCGAGGACTACCGAAAGGCCGAACATCGCGCCGACAAAGCGCAGTGTTTTGTAACGATTGAGCGATGTCTCGTTTGTCATCATACTTCCCCCGCCACGCCGTCTCAGTCGATGATGAAGCCGAAATTGGGCTGATAATTTCCGATCGGTTCCACCCGCGCCGAAACGCCGTAGATTCGATTCATTTGGGCAAACAGGGCCGATTGGGCATCGGAAGCCGGCGCGAAGCCGTCATCCGGCCGCGACAATTCTTTCTGCGCGACCGCACGGACGACGTAGGGGGTGACGATGACCATCAGTTCGGTCTGGTTTCTGACGAAATCCTGGCTGCGGAACAGTTGTCCGAACAGCGGAATCTGATCGACGCCGGGCATGCCGTTGATGGCCTGCTTGGTCTGTTCCTGAATGAGACCTGCCATCGCAAGCGAGCCGCCCGAGGGAATCTCCAGCGTCGTTTCGGCGCGACGGGTCTTGATTGATGGGATCGTTGATCCGCCCGCGCCACCCTGCAGCGCGTTATCCAACGAGACTTCAGACACTTCGGTCATGACCCTAAGGCTTATGCGGCCTTCGGTTAAGACGACGGGCGTGAAGTTCAGCGAGATACCGAATTTCTTGAAGCTCACCGTTTGGACGCACTGACCAATGGCGCCGGCCGTCGTCGTTTGGCAGGTGACACCGGTCGGGATTGGAAATTCACCGCCCGAAATGAACGTCGCCGACTCGCCGGAGATTGCGGTCAAGTTCGGTTCGGCCAGCGTATGCACCACGCCGGCGCTTTCCATCGCGCGAAGTGTCGCTGTAACCGTCGGCACGCCAGCCTTATTGATGGCGGAGCCGACCAGGGAGTTGGCCGTAAGCGGCCCGTTGTTAGCTGTGAACGGGTTGGCGTTGTTGAAGTTCACCACCGAAGTGCCGTAATTCATATTGGCACTGAGATCGATGCCCAGCTGTTTGATGATGCTGCGCTGGACTTCCGCAACGGTGACTTTCAGCATCACCTGGTCGCGGCTGCGAACCACGATGGAATTGACGACCTTGTCCGAGCCGCCCGTCAGGCGCGCGACGACATCACCGGCCTGTTGGGCTTCGACGGGGGTGGCAACTGATCCGGTCAGCATGACGCTGTCACCGATGCCTTCCGCCTGAATAGCCGCGCCCGGCAGCAGCTGCTTCAGCGCGGCGCGAACGCCGTTCAGATCACGCTTGATCGCAATGTCGTAGGCCGCGATCTGCTGACCATCGGCATCGAAGAACACGACGTTGGTCTGGCCGACGCCCGAGCCGATGATGTAGGCGCGCTGCGGCGAGCGGATAACCGCGTTGGCGATCTTCGGATCGGCCACCAGCACGTCCTTGACGTCGCGCGGCAAGTCGATAATGGCCGATTTGCCGACGCCAAGCGCAAGAAAGCGGACCTTCGTCGTGACGCTCGGGATGGTTGAGGTGATTGCGGGCGCGTCGTCGTTCTCGGCGGCCACAGCCGGAGCCAGGCCGGAAGTCAGCGCAAGCGCTGTCGCCGAAAACGACAAGGCGCTGATGAGTAGAGTGCGGATAGACGTCCGGCTTCCCCTGCTAGCCATATTCTTCTTCCTTCTGATCATGGGCGCCATTCTGGTCACTTTGCAGTGGTGCTTGGGTTGTTGACGCCGTAGCGGACAACATTGATACCCGCGCGTTGCGGCTGGTCGTTGTTCGCGCTGACCGAAACCTGATTGGCATCGGTGATGCTGCGCAGCGCCAGCGATAGCGTTCCGGCCTGGCGCGAGGCCGCGAGGATGGCGGTTTGCTCGGGCTTCAATTCGAGCGTGACCGTCCGTCCGATGAGGTTATTGGTGCCTTCCTTTTCCTTCGGCGCCTGATCGATCGCGAGCACCCGAATATTGGCGAGCTTGATTTCAGCGATGATGAGATCGGGCAGGATTGGATTTGGATTCTTTTCGCGCCGGGTCAGAATGACGTCGACCCGATCGTTGGGCAGGATGAACCCGCCGGCGCCGGTCTCCGCCGAAATTTCGGTCGATATCGCGCGATATCCGGTTGGCAGGATCGCGGCCATGAAGCCGGAGCCGTCGGCCTTCACCAGTTTCGCTTCCCGGATCGGCTCGCCGGCAACGAAGGGAGCGCGCGCGATCGAGCCTGCGATCTGGTTGGTGGCGTCCGGGCGATCTTTACGGCGAATGAAGCTTCCGCTCGTCGTTGACGCCGGCCAGCTTTGCCAGATCATGTCGTTGGACGTCAGCGTCTGACCGAGGCCGATGTCGGATTTGGTCACCAGAACGTCGACGGTCTCAAGTTGGGCAACAGGTGCGGCCGGAGCGGGCGGCTTGCTGTCGATTCCGCTGGCAAGGTACGCGGCGACACCGCCGGCACCGAGAGCGATGGTCAGGACGACAATGCGGGCAATGTTCATACGCGATCTACTGTTACGCAGGTTTACAGGACGGACTTCGAGAGAAGCCTCGTCTCTAGGGATGACTAAGCGGTAAAGGTATAAGCGAGCTTGAAAGCCAAAGGGTTTGCGCAAGACCGTTTGCAGATTTGTCTGCATGGTGAACGCAAGGTTATTGTCGGCGATAAAATCCGACAGCGCGTACCGCGCAAAGTTCAAGCATCCGCTTCAATTGCCGGACTCATTGGAAGGGAGCCGTGGGCCGCGGGTGCGCGCTTTACGGCGAAAACGGGGCAATTGAAGCGAATGTATTTGAGACAAAAAATTCACCATGCGGACAAAAGCCCTGGCCGCATCTTCCGTGGAGCTGCATCAGCGCAGAGCCATCCGAAGCATCTCCTGCACCACCGCGCGTAGCTGCGCCGGTGGCAACGGCCGGTCTGAAAGCGCAAAGCCCAGATAGGTCCAATAGAGGATTTGGGCCCGGACGCGGGCATTGTCCGGTGCAACCCCGGAAGTCCGAATCAGACCTTCGACATAGCCGACCCGCCGCTTGTCGATCGCCTGCACCGCGGCCCTCGGAGCCTGTTCGACCATCGCCCAGCGGCGAACCGCGTTCTCAAGCGCCCGCTGTTCGCCGAATACCCGGCGCAGCAGAAGCTCGAGCGCGTTGTCCTTTTCGGCAGCGGCATCCACATCGGCGATAATGCGCTCGGCGGCAATATCACGCCAAAGCTTGAGCAACTCGGCATGAAAGACCTCGATGTCGGCGAAGTGCCAGTAAAAGCTGCCGCGCGACACGCCCATGGATTTTGCCAGCGGCACGGTCTTGAGCGCCGTAAAACCTTCCTGGGCAAGGGTCTTCAGCCCCTGGTTCAGCCAGTCGCTGGCGGAGAGTTGATCAACCATCTGTCATCGCCTGCGGCATTGTTACCATACACCCCTGTATTGACAAGACCAGACAGCCGGCACATTGTCGCCATACACAAGTGTATGGAGATATGACATGCGCGATCTGTTTATCCAGGCTGCGGGGGTCGCTGCTATCGTGGTGGCCATCATCCATGGGGTGCTCGGGGAAACCAAAGTATTCGCTCGTGCAACGATCGAACCGCCGCGGCTGCGAAACCTTATAAGAGTATGCTGGCAGATCGGGACGGTCGGCTGGATCTGCGGCGGCGTGCTCCTGATCGTGGCGCCTTCGATGGCATCGGTGCCGGCCCGGCACTGGATTGTTGCGACCATGGCCGCAATGTACGGATTCGGGGTGGTCGGCAATGCCTGGATATTCAGAGGCCGCCACTTTGGCTGGATGGCGCTGGGTGCAGTGGTCGCCATGGCGATAGCGGGCTACTGACCGCTCTCTGACGCCTGCATCGATCTGCCCCCGGGAGGTATCTTCGCCGCTGCGAAGACATACCAGGTTCTGCACTTCACCAAATGTTCATCGCCGCATGACGGAATGCCTTGGGCATGGCGGCTACAGCACCGAAGTGCTTACTGATTTATAATCCCTCTAAGGTAATCCGATTTCAGCCGGCCGCGCTTGACCTTCGCGCTAGCGGTTGAAAATACAAACCATGACAGCCATTGATCAAAACAACGCGGCGCCGCAGATGCGACTTGGTTTGGCCAGGCGCGGCTATTCCGGCGTGATCCACCATCTTGACGTTGATGAGGTGAATTCCTCGCTTCCCGCGCTTGAGCTCGAAAGCCGCCTGCTTGAGCTCGGCTTCGTCGAGGGAGCCAGGGTCGAGGTGCTCCACGAAGGCATCGTCGGGCGCGATCCGATTGCCATTCGTATCGAGAACGTCACGGTCGCGGTGCGACGGCGCGAGGCCATGGCCGTCGTAGTCGTTTGACGGGGCTGTACCGCGTCATGGAAGCACCTTTAATGCATCTTGCCCTGGTGGGCACGCCCAATAGCGGCAAGACCTCGCTGTTCAACGCGCTGACCGGCAGCCGGCAGAAGGTTGCGAACTATCCGGGCGTCACCGTCGAACGCAAGGAAGGTTTTTTCGTCACCCCGCTTGGGCGGCAGGCGTCGCTGGTCGATTTGCCCGGCACCTATTCGTTGCGCGGCCGCAGCCCCGACGAGGAAATCACCCGGGACTTCGTTCTTGGTCGCGCCGCCGGTGAATCTGCGCCCGACCTCGTGCTGTGCGTGGCTGACTCCACCAATCTGCGGCTGACGATACGGCTGTTATTGGAGCTCAAGCAGACCGGCCGGCCATTGATGCTGGTGCTCAACATGTTCGACATCGCGACCAGGCGGGGTGTGACTGTCGACGCCCCGCGAATGTCCGAGATGCTGGGCGTTCCCGTGGTGACGTCGATTGCGGTGCGCAAGAGCGGAACAGCCGAGCTGTTGCGCAAGACCGACGAAATCGCGACCCAGACGCAGGCTCCGCCGCAGCCAAATCTCTGGCAGCCGCTTTCGGTCACGGAGCTGCGCGCCACCCAGCGCGAGGCCGATCGGATTATCGCCGCAACCGTCAGCCTGCCGGCGAGGCCCGATACCTGGACGGCGCGGATCGATGCCGTGGTTCTGCATCCAGTGGCGGGGTTGGCTATTCTCGCTTTGGTTCTGTTTGTCATGTTCCAGGCGGTGTTCGCCTGGGCGCAGCCATTGATGGAGCTTCTGTCCAATTCGTTTACGGCGCTCGGCCAGTTCGTGCACGAAACGTTGCCTGCAGGGCTGTTGCAAAGCTTCCTTCAGAATGGCGTGATCTCCGGTGTCGGCAGCGTCATCGTTTTCCTGCCCCAGATCATCATCATCTTCCTGTTTATCCTGTTGCTGGAAGATTTCGGCTACATGGCGCGCGCGGCATTCCTGATGGACCGCATCATGGGTGGCGCCGGGTTGCACGGCCGGGCTTTCATTCCGCTGCTTTCAAGCTTCGCCTGCGCCATTCCCGGCATCATGGCGACCCGCGTCATCGATAACCGCCGCGACCGGCTGACGACAATCCTGATCGCGCCGCTGATGACCTGCTCGGCGCGGATCCCGGTATACACCCTGATCATCTCGGCTTTTATTCCTGACCAGCCGGTCTGGGGCTGGGTCAATCTCAGGGGTCTCGTGATGTTCGGCCTTTATGCGGCCGGCATCGGCAGTGCGCTGGGCGTGTCGTTCCTGATCAAGTTCTTCATGTTGCGCGATTACGCGCCGGCCCCGTTCATGCTCGAATTGCCGGATTACAAACTGCCTCGTTTCAAAAGCATCGCCATCGGCATCTATACGCGGGCGAAGATGTTTTTGCAGCGGGCCGGCACCACGATCTTTTCGATGATGGTGCTGATCTGGTTTCTCGCCTCCTTTCCGCGGCCGCCTGCGGGCGCAACAGATCCCGACATCAACTACAGCCTCGCTGCGATCATCGGCCACGCGCTGGCGCCTGTGTTCGCGCCGCTTGGATTCAACTGGCAAATCGTGGTCGCGCTGATCCCCGGCATGGCCGCGCGGGAAGTCGCGGTCGCTGCTCTCGGTACGGTCTATGCCATCGAAGGCGGCAAGGAAGCTGCCGACCAGATCGGCCAGGTGCTGGCCACCAAATGGAGCCTGGCGACGGCGCTGTCGCTGCTGGCCTGGTACATCTTTGCCCCGCAATGCGCCTCGACGCTCGCCGTCATCCGGCGCGAGACCGGGAGCACGAAGTGGATGGCAATCACCTTTGCTTACATGTTTGCGCTGGCCTATGCGGCGAGCCTTGTGACCTACAACGTGGCCGTCGCGCTCGGCGCCGGATAAAGCGCTGATAACGCGCGCTACTGCAATCCGCTCTCGCTGCTGGTTCGTTTCTTGGCGAGGTCCATCTCGGTGATCGCAACCAGGATTTCGGCGCGGGTCTTCAGGTCGGGTGCTTCCAGCATCGCCTGTTTTTCCGGCGCCCCATAAGGCGACATCATCGCCAGCGCATTGACCAGGGCTTCGTTGGGCGCATTTTCGATTCCCTCCCAGTCAACCTTGAGGTTGTTGGCCTTCAGGAATTCGGTCAGCGCGACCAGGAGAGCTTCACGGTCGACGGCGTCCTCGCCCTTTCGCGCGGTAAAATCGTCGAGATAACGGAAATAATCGACCTTGCATTGCCGATACGGCGTCAGCACGGTTTGTTCTTCCATCACCTTGAAGCGGGAAATGCCGGTGAGTTCGAGAATATAGCGGCCGTCGCCCGACTCGGCGAGCTGGGTGATGCGCCCGACGCAGCCGACCTGAAACAGTTTCGGATGAGCCTCGTCCGGCGAGTGCGAGACGTCAGGCTGGATCATTCCGATAAGGCGATGGCCGTCGCGAAACGCATCGTCGACCATTGCGAGATAGCGCGGTTCGAAAATGTTGAGCGGCATTTGCCCGCGCGGCAGCAGCAACGCGCCGGGCAGCGGAAATACCGGAATGATCTCGGGAAGGTCTGAAGGTCCGCGATATTCGGCATTGATCGGCATTTGCGGTCACCAGCGCGTGTCGTGCGGCCGACGCCTTTCGCGTTACTCCGATCACGCAGGCATAAGCCTGCCGCCGTTCCGGCAAAATCGGGATTACGAAAACAAGATCGTCGACAGCCGCTTTCTTCCTTCAACGGTTGCTTCGTCGGTAGGGCCCCACGCATCGAAGAACTGTACCAGCTGCTTGCGGGCGCCGTCCTCATTCCACTTGCGGTCACGCTTGACGATCTCGAGTAACTGCTGGGTCGCCTCGGCTCGCTTGCCGGCGGCATTCAGCGCGGTAGCCAGATCGAATCTCGCCTGATGGTCAAGCGGGTTTGCGGCGACTTTCTGTTCGAGTTCAGCCAGCGGGCCGAGGGAACTTGCCTGTTCGGCAAGATCAATCGTGGCCTGCACGGCCTTGACCGCGGCATCGCCGCGTTTGGATTCCGGGACCATCGCCAGCGTCTGCTTGGCCTGATCGATCGCGCCTGATGTGGCGTAGCATTTTGCAAGCCCCGCCATGGCCGCGATATTGGTGGCATCTGCGGAAAGCACTTCGGCATAGACCGAGGCGGCCGTGGCGGCATCGCCTTCGGCCAGCAGGGTTTCGGCCTCTTTGAGGACCTCCGCGATGTCAGGCTCACCCGGCATGGCGGCGGTCAGCTTGTTGACGAAGGCCGTGACCTGGCTTTCGGGCACTGCGCCCATGAAGCCGTCGGCGGGCTGGCCATTGACGAAGGCGATCACGGCCGGAATGGACTGGATGCCCATCTGGCCCGGGATCGCCGGATGCTCGTCGATGTTCATCTTGACCAGCTTGACCTTGCCCTTGGCGGCGCGGACGACCTTTTCGAGAATCGGCGTGAGCTGACGGCAAGGACCGCACCAGGGCGCCCAGAAGTCGATCAGCACCGGCTGTCGCTTGGATTCCTCGATCACGTCCTTGACGAAGCTCTGGGTGGTCGTCTCCTTGATCAGATCGGGCGCCGCTTGCGGTGCGGCTCCATTGCCCTGCTCTAGTATCGTCACGGGAATCCTCGTCTGATTTTTTGCCAGTTTTCGGTCCGGCCGAGCCTCTCTAGCACGGTCCGGCGTCGGCGTTCAGAAGTTCTCTCCCCCAGATGGCGGTTGCCTGCGAAATTTCAATCGGTTTGAGTGTCCGGCGCCCGCTGCGACGAACCGACCAGGACCTCGCAGAGCCGGTTCGGAAATCGGCTTGAGTCGGGCGGGTGAATCGATGGCGCCTCAATCTGCGAAGTCCTCCGCCGTGGGAGATTCAAGAGCTGGGTAGTGGCAATTTCGGGCCATTTTTGCCAAAATGACAGCGATATCCGGCTTTTATGCCATTTTCGATAACCCCTTGCTGGCTGTTGCATTCGTTGCCCGCATTTGGCATAGCTCTGCCGTCGCCCGTGACAATCAGGCGGCGCTCCCACGGATGCGGGTGTAGCTCAGGGGTAGAGCACGACCTTGCCAAGGTCGGGGTCGAGGGTTCGAATCCCTTCGCCCGCTCCAGGTTTTTTCGCGAACATGCAGGCCGACATTAAGGCCTGCCGTTCGGCGGAATTTATTTTTCCGATATTTGCGCAAATCGCATCACAATGCCCCGGCAGCTTTCGAGTCTGACAGGACTTTGCGCGCTTTTTTCCCGCCGAGGATGTGCTAGAATTTTTCCAGCCCCGCGAGCGGACATGAATTCTGCCGTGGAGGTGTCCGAAAAAAGCAAAATCGCAGCCGCACGGCTGTACAGGGAGAGAGACGCGATGAAATCGGTTTTCAATCGATCTATTCTTGCGCTCGCGACAACGATCCTCGTTGTGGGGGCAGCTGGCCAGGCCGGCGCGCAAGACAAGCCTCTGAAAAAATATGAGTCCGGCTCCAAGGAGTTCTGGACCCATCCACCGGATGACTGGTTCCTCGGCGACGAAACCGAGGCCCAAAAGGGTCTGAGCCCGAAGGCGGGCCCGCCGACCGGGTCTTCCGATGCCGAACTGGCTGCGCTGATGAAGAAGATCAAGCTGCCACCGGGCTTCAAGATCGACGTCTATGCGTCCGGTGTCCTCTCTGCGCGGCAAATGGCGTGGGGCGACAAGGGCACGCTGTTTGTGGGCTCGTTCGGCCTCGGCAACGTTTACGCCATCAAGGACAATGGCGGGAAGAAAGAGGTCAAGACCATCCTCAAGGGGATGAATCCGCCGATGCCTACCGGCATCGCTTTCAAGGATGGCGCGCTCTATGTCATCAATGTCAACAAGCTGATCCGCTACGACAACGCCGAAGACAATCTCGACAAGCTCGGCGAAGGCAAGGTCGTCTATGACGACATGCCTGCCTACGCCGCGCATGGCTGGAAGTATCTCGCCGCTGACAAGGATGGCTGGTTCTATATTCCGTTCGGACCTCCCTTCAACATCGGCATTCCGCCGACCAGCGTGTCGCAGATCCGGCGTGTCGATCCCAAGACCGGCAATGCCGAACTGGTCGCACTCGGCGTCCGCAACAGCGTCGGCGGCGATGTCGATCCGCGCACCGGCAAATACTGGTTCACCGAGAATGCGCGGGACTGGATGAGCGACGATACGCCGAGCGACAAGCTCAACATGATCTCGAAGGTCGGCGAGCACTTCGGCTATCCCTATTGCCACCAGGGCAATATGCCGGATCCGAAGTTCGCGATGGGCCACAAGTGCTCGGAGTTCACACCGCCGGTTCTCAATCTCGGTGCGCACGTGGCTCCGCTCGGCATGAAGTTCTATACCGGCAACCAGTTTCCCGCCGAGTACAAGAACTCGATCCTGATCGCCGAACACGGCTCGTGGAACCGGCATAAGTATCAGGGCGCGCAGATCGTTCGCGTCACCGCCGATCCTGACGGCAAGAACGCCAAGGAAACCGTGTTCGCTTCGGGCTGGCTCGATGGCGACCAAAGCTTCCTCGGCCGTCCCGACGACATCATCCTGGACAAGGATGGATCGATCCTCGTCGCCGACGACTGGGCCGGTGCGATCTATCGCATCAGCTACAGCAAGTAAGTTTGAAACCATCGGGGCTGCGGCTGCTTGAAGGGCAGCCGCAGCCCTATCATTTTCGAAGGCCTGTTGGCAGAGAGAGAATGACGTGGAGAACCAGAAAATGCGTAACCTGCTCTTCGCGCTTTCTTTCGTAACCGCGCTCGTCAGCGCGCTCCCCGTAAATGCCGCCGATCTGGAGGCAGCCAAGAAGAAGGCCGAGATTTGCGCCGGCTGCCATGGCGAGAACGGCATCTCGCAAATGGAAGGTGTGCCCTCGCTGGCAGGACAGCCGGACCAGTACATTCAATGGCAACTGGTGTTCTTTCGCGCCGGCTCACGCAAGAACGAGCAGATGCAGCCGATTGTCGAACAGCTCGACAATAACGATATCCGCAACCTCGGCGCCTATTTTGCCTCGCTGACGCCGCCGAAAGCGACGCAGCCGGATGACAATCTCGATTTGTCGAAGAAGGGCGCGCAGGCCGCGGTCGGCCGGCGCTGTGCGAATTGCCACACCGACAGTTTCGCGGGCACCAAGGCCGTGGCGCGCATCGCTGACCAGCGTGAGGAATATCTTCTGAAGGCGCTGAACGACTACAAAACCAGCGTGCGATCGGGCGGCGGCATGGCGGCGATGGCCGATGTCGCTTATCCCTTAAGCGAAGAGGAGATCACCGCGCTCGCGCATTATCTTTCGCATCTCTAGCGTCGTCCCGGGCAAGCGAAACGCGACCCGGGACCCATACCGCGTAGTCTATGAAATGGGCTCGGCTGATTGCCAAGCCGCCGCAACGGAAGGGCCGGTGATTATGGATCCCTGCTTGCCGCCTTTGCTGAAGCTTCGGCGGGCCCAATTCTCCAAACCCGGCGAAGCCTTGGCGGAGACAGGTCGCAGGGACGACAATAAGAGAGGGATCACCCGCGCTGGTTCTCGTACGTCTTCAGATGCGTGTAAGCGATCCGGAGCTTCGGCACCGGCACCTTTGCGGTGTCCCCGCGCCCAATCAGGTCACCGATGATGTGATCCGCCTCGACCCGGGCGCCAACCTTGATGTCCCGGAACATCGAGGCGGTGAGTTGCGAGCCTTCCGCCGTCAGCATACCCCGCGCGCGCTCGAAGAACGGACCCATCGGGCTGTGGCCTTCGGCTGAGGCCACCGCGCTACATTCGTCGAGAATGCCGAGGATAAAATCCTTGCCGCCAGGAGCTGCGAGAATATGGCCAACGGCTGCGCGCATCGTGCAGGTCGAAGCCGCGAGCGAGGCGAGAAAGACCCACTTTTCCCACATGTCCTGGATTACCTGCGTGCTGGCGGCGGCGCCGAATTTGCCGCTTCCCATGGCGTCTGAAATCGCCTGGACCCGTTCGGAAATCTTGCCGTCGCGCTCGCCGAAACCAAGCGACTGCATCGGCGTGAGCTGGATGATCTCGCGGCGCTCGTTCAGGGTGACCGCGATCGCGCACAATCCACCCAACACGGCGTTTGATCCGAAACGCTGGTCGAGCACGTCGAGGTGCCGCATGCCGTTGAGCAGCGGAAGAATGGCGGTCTTCGGTCCAACGGCCGGTGCGAACGAGGCGATCGCGTCTTCAAGGTCGAATGCCTTGCAGCTCAACAGCACAAGATCGAAGGTCTTGTCGAGTTTGTCTGCCAGCACGGTCGGCGGTGCGGTCAGCGTGACGTCCCCGTTAGGGCCCTTGATGACGAGGCCGTCGGAAGCGAGTTCCGCCGCCCGCTTGGGGCGGACCAGGAAGGTTACGTCACGGCCAGCCTGCAACATTCGGCCGCCGAAATATCCGCCGATGGCTCCGGCTCCGACCACGAGGATGCGCATGTGTTGTTGCCCTTTTGTTGTTGGAAAGTAGCGAATAAGGAGTAGCGAATAGTAAGGGAAGCTCAGCTTTGGCATTGCTTCTATTCGCTACGCCCTATTTCGCTCTGCCGCTATTCGCTACTCCTTATTCGCCCTCTCACCACTTTTCGCCGAACGGTCGTATTTCGAGCTCGAAAGTCCAGGCGCTGCGCGGCTGCTGATAAAGCTGCCAATAGGATGCGGCGACCGACGAGGGCGGCATCAGCAAATCCGGATTGTCGAGCGCCTCCTTGCCCCAGAGCTGTTCGCGGCGCTCGCGTACCCAGGCGGTATCGACGCCGGAATCGATGATCAGATGCGCGACATGGATGTTCTTCGGGCCCAACTCGCGTGCCATCGATTGTGCCACGGCGCGAAGGCCGAACTTGGCGCTGGCAAAGGCGGCAAAGCCGCTGCCGCCACGCAACGAGGCCGTGGCACCCGTGAGGAAGATGTTGCCCTGGCCGCGCGGCAACATCAGCCGCGCCGACTCGCGACCGGCCAGGAAACCTGCCCAGCAAGCCATCTCCCACACCTTGCGGAACACGCGATCGGTGGTCTCGAGAATCGGGAAATTGACGTTGGCGCCGACATTGAAAATGGTCACCTCCAGCGGTGCGTGCGCGTCGGCATCGTTCAGGAAGGCGGCGACTTCCTCTTCCTTTCGGGCATCCAGCGCGCGCGCCACGATGGATCCGCCCGCGGATTCGATTTCCCTGACCAGAGGCTCGAGTTTGGCGCCATCGCGCCGGCCCACGAAGACGGTAAATCCCTCCGCGGCGAACTTCTTGGCGATCTCGGCGCCGATGTAATCGCCGGCGCCAATCACGGCCACAGTGGCGTTGCGTTTTTGCATGTGACGATCTCCTTTTCCTCATCCTGAGGAGCGGTGTACGGAGTTTATCATCGGGCCGCGCTTCGCGCGGACCCGTTGGCCGCGTCTCGAAGGACGAGGTGACGTTTAGGCCGCATGGTTCGAGACGGCGCTGACGCGCCTCCTCACCATGAGGGTCGCTATTTTTCCAAAACCATCTCCTCGACGTCACGCAATTGCTCCTTGCCGAAGAATATCTCGTTGCCGACGAAAAAGGTCGGCGAGCCGAAGGCGCCGCGGTCAACCGCAGCCTGCGTATTCGCGATCAGTTTCGCTTTCACGTCGGCCTCACCCGCGCGAGCGAACAGTTTCTTCGCATCAAGGCCGGACGCCGTCAGCGCCGCGAGCGCAATTTCCGGATCGTCCATCTTCTTCGGCTCGACCCACATATGGTGGAAAGCGGTGTCGACGTATTTTCCGAATACGCCCTCCAGCTGGGCTGCGACCGCGGCGCGCATCAGATTAAGGGTATTGACGGGGAAGAACGGATTCCAGGTGTAGGGCTTGACGTGAAAGCGTTTCAGGAAGCGGTCGGTTTCGATCGCCTGGAATTCGCGTTTGTTCTTGATCCCGGCGAGCGTCTCGGCCGGAGACCGGTTGTTGGTGGCCTTGAAGATGCCTCCAAGTAAAATCGGGACGTACTCGAATTCCAACCCGATCCGTTTTTCGACCGCCGGAATCGCCTTGTGGCTGAGGAAGGCGTTGGGGCTGCCGAAATCGAATAGGAATTGCGGCGCGTGTGTTCCCATGACGGGCCTCCCAAGGGGGTTCTTTTGCTGGTGCATTGTGGCGTAACGGGCGGGTGGCGTCCACCGGTCATGATGACGATCATCATACTTTGATGACCGCTATTAGCTCGCCCGTGGGCCTACCGGCCATCAGCGCGCCGCGAACCCCTGCTAAAATTCGGTGCCCTGGGCATATCGTTGATAGGACGGTGTTATCTGGCCGTCATTTCGCTGAGCGGAAAACTCGCGGCCAGGCCGGGAGCTATCGCCCGCCGGGCTGTCCGCTGCTATGAGATCGAAGCGCGGAAAATGGCCTTCGCGCGCGCATCAGGGGGAAATTCGCCATGCTCACTGTTCATCACCTCAATAATTCCCGTTCGCAGCGGGTGCTGTGGCTTCTCGAAGAGCTTGGCGTCGCTTACGAGATCGTGCGGTATCAGCGCCGGCCCGACATGCTGGCGCCGGCGGAGCTTCGGGCCGTTCACCCGCTCGGAAAATCTCCTGTCATCACGGATGGTGGCAATACAATTGCGGAATCCGGCGCGATCACCGAATACCTCGTCGGCACTTACGGCAATGGGCGCCTGATCCCGCCGCCCAACACGCCGGAGCGTCTGCGCTACACCTATTGGCTGCACTATGCCGAAGGTTCTGCGATGACGCCGCTCCTGTTGAAGCTTTTGTTCACGCTGATGCCACAGCGCGCACCAGCGCTGGTTAGGCCTCTCGTGAACATGATTTCCGGTCAAGCGATGACGGTGCTCGTCAATCCGCAGCTCAAATTGCACATGGCATTCTGGGAGGGTGAACTGTCGAAGAGCGAATGGTTCGCGGGCGGAGACTTCACTGCTGCCGACGTCCAGATGAGTTTTCCGCTCGAGGCAGCGGCATCCCGTGGCGGCCTTGAACAGGGCCATCCCAAGGCGATGGCGTTTCTCGATCGCATTCATGCGCGCCCCGCTTATCAGCGCGCTCTGGAAAAAGGCGGGCCCTACGCGGTCGGGCGATGAGATTGGTGTACTGACTTTCTATTCTCCCGCCGCTTCAGAGCCGCGGGTGCGCGGATCGGGCGCGCCGAGCAGACCGGTTGGTGTCACCGCGATTGAATTCGCCGACGTCTGGCCCATTGGCTCGACAATCCGGTGGCCCTTGGCCTTGAGCTGCTCAAGCGTGGTTTCAGCAAAGCCGCGCTCGATCCGCACCTCGTCAGGAAGCCATTGATGATGCAGGCGTGGCATAGCCACCGCGGCGGCGACGTCCATGCGATAGTCGAGGACGTTCACGATCACTTGCAGCACGGTGGAAATAATGCGGCTACCGCCGGGCGAACCCGTCACCAGCACCGGCTTGCCGTCCTTCAGCACGATGGTCGGCGACATCGATGACAGCGGCCGCTTGCCGGGACCGGGCAAATTAGCCTCATACCCGACAAGACCGTAGGCGTTGGCGGCCCCAGGCGCTGCGGTGAAATCGTCCAGTTCGTTGTTGAGCAGGACGCCGGTGCCCTCGGCGACGAGGCCGACGCCGTAGCTGAAATTCAGCGTATAGGTGTTGCTGACCGCATTTCCAAAACTGTCGACGACTGAAAAATGCGTGGTGTTGCTGCCTTCGTGCGGTGGCGCCGCCGATATGGCATCGACCCATGGCGTCGCGCGATCAAGATCGATGCCCGCGCGCTGCTTGGCGGCGTATTCCTTGGTGATGAGGGTTGCGACCGGCGCGCTGATGAAAGCCGGATCGCCGAGATAATGGGCGCGATCGGCATAGGCGCGCTTCATCGCCTCGATCAGAACATGCAGCGAAGCCGCCGATCCCTGCTTCATGTCGGCAAGCGGGAATCCCTCAAGGATATTGAGCGTCTCGACCAACCCCACCCCGCCGGAAGAGGGCAGCGGCATCGAAACGATGTCAAAGCCGCGATAGGTGCCGCGAACGGGCGCGCGAATGACCGGCTGATACGCCTTGAGGTCATCCGTGGTCATGATGCCGCCGGCGTCATGAATCGCGTTGGCGAGTTTTTCCGCCACCGGTCCTTCGTAAAAGCCGCGCGGCCCCTGCGCCGCGATGGCCTCCAATGTGACGGCAAGGTCGGCCTGAACCAACGTGTCGCCCTCGTGCAGCGAGCTGCCGTCGGGCCGCGAAAATATTTTGGCCGATGAAGGCCAGCGCGCCAGCCGTCGATGCCACTCGGGCAGCGTGTCGGCGCTGTCGTCGGTGAGAACGACGCCGCTGCGTGCGAGATCAATCGCCGGTTGGATTAAGTCTGCGAGCGTGAATTTTCCGGAGCCGTATTTCTCGAGCGCCAGCGCGAGGCCCGCTGGCGTGCCGGGAATACCGATGCCGAGTGCGGAATCACGCGATTTGGCGTTGTCCGGCTTGCCGTCTGTTCCGAGAAAAATAGTTGGCGTGGTGGCCGCAGGCGCGGTCTCGCGGTAATCGATCGCGACGTCTTCATGCCGGTCGACCGAATGGATGACCATGAAGCCGCCGCCGCCGATATTTCCGGCGCGCGGATAGCTCACCGCCATGGCAAAGCCGGTGGCGACCGCCGCATCGATCGCGTTGCCGCCGTGCCTCAAGACGTCTGTGCCAATGCGCGCCGCGGTCTTTTCCTGCGCCACCACCATGCCGTGCTCGGCCGGGACGGAGTGGATGGCATCGGCCGCCAGCGGTGCGAGACCGCGGCGCATATCCTGCGCGTCTGCGAGGCCGCAAAACGCGACAAATACTGCGACGCTTGCCCAGATCCGATGCTGCGTGATCCCGAAAGAGCCCATCAACGTTCCTTCATTCACGACGGGCTTTCGCTAATGCCGGAAGTGGCGCACGCCGGTAAAGACCATGGCGATGCCGTGTGCGTCGGCGGCTTCGATGACTTCATTGTCGCGCACCGAGCCGCCAGGCTGGATGACCGCGGTGGCGCCAGCTTCGATGCAGGCCAGCATGCCGTCGGCGAACGGGAAGAACGCGTCGGAGGCGACAACCGAGCCTTTGGTGAGCGGAGCCGCAAGCTTCAACTCGCGCGCGGCATCCTCAGCCTTTCGCGCGGCGATACGCGCGGAATCGACCCGGCTCATCTGGCCCGCGCCGATGCCGACGGTGGAGCGATCCTTGGCATAGATGATCGTGTTCGACTTGACGTGCTTGGCGACGCGGAACGCGAATATGAGGTCACGCATCTCGGCTTCGGTCGGCGCGCGTTTGGTCGCAACCTTCAACGTCATGTCGTCAACCACGGCGTTGTCGCGGTTCTGCACCAGCAAACCGCCCGCCACCGTCTTTGCGGTCAGCCCGATGGCACGGGGATCGGGTAGCCCTCCGGCCAACAGTAGCCGCAGGTTCTTCCTGGCGGCGACGATCGCAATGGCGTCGTCAGTGGCGTCAGGCGCGATGATCACTTCGGTGAAAATTTCGGTGATCGCGCGCGCAGCCTCCGCATCCAGCGTGCGATTGAGCGCGACGATTCCGCCGAAGGCGGAAGTCGAGTCGCAGGCGAGCGCTTTCCGATAGGCGTCCAGGAGGTCTGTGCCCTCGGCCACGCCGCATGGGTTGGCGTGCTTGACGATGACACAGGCCGCGGTACGAGCCGCATCGAATTCGGCGATGCATTCGTACGCCGCATCGGTATCGTTGATGTTGTTGTAGGAGAGTTCTTTCCCCTGAACCTGCCGCGCGGTGGCGACCCCCGGCCGCCGGTCGGGCGTGCGGTAGAAAGAAGCTTTCTGATGCGGATTTTCACCGTAGCGCAGGGATTGAATCAAGCGTCCGCCAAAGGCGCGGAATTCCGGTGCTTCGGTCTCGAGCTCGCGCGCGAACCAGTTCGAGATCGCCGCGTCATAGGCCGCGGTGCGGGCGTAGGCCGTGGCCGCAAGACGCCGTCGCAGCCATAGCGTGGTCGCGCCTTGATGGGCCTTGAGTTCATCGAGAACGATCTGGTAGTCGCCGACGTCGACCACGACAGCGACGTCATTGTGGTTCTTGGCGGCGGCGCGGATCATCGCGGGCCCGCCGATATCGATATTCTCGATGCACTCTTCGAAATCGGCGCCTTTGTCGACGGTGGCCTCAAAAGGATAGAGGTTGACGACGAGGAGATCGATCGGCGCGATGCCATGCGTCTTCATCGAGCTTGCGTGGTCGGCGTTGCCGCGGATGGCGAGCAGTCCGCCATGCACCTTCGGATGCAGCGTTTTGACCCGCCCATCCATCATTTCGGGAAAGCCGGTCAGTTCCGAGACGTCTCTCACCTTCAACCCGGCTTCCGCGATCGCTTTCGCGGTGCCTCCGGTCGAAACAAGTTCGACGCCATGGATGACCAGTGCGCGGGCGAATTCGATCAGCCCGGTCTTGTTGGAAACGGACAACAGGGCGCGAGTAACATGTCGAAGTTGATCAGTCATGGGCAAGGTCCTCTGTTCAAGGGGTGCTTTTGCCCAGGCGCGCGGCGGATATTCTCACGCTTCCCGATGGTGCTCCATCCAAAGTCGCCAGTCGCGTGAGTGATGGGTGATTAGCAGTTTTCGGAGACGTTCACAACGGCCGGGTTACAGCGGCAGTTCCGGCTCGCGGCGCGCGCTGCGTCTCGCGGCCGTCGCGGATGGCGAAGAAGTCGAGCGGACAAAACTCCAGCGGATCGACGGCGCGTGGTGCGAATCCTGGCGAATAACAATTTGGGCAGTGCGGCGCGGCCCGTCATTGCCGGCCAGGAACACGCTATCCTCAAGTTCGACCTTGTCGTCCATCGCCTCAAAGGTCCAGACGTCACGGTTAGGCAATACCAGCATAACACCCCTCGCGTCGCTGAGGCGGCTGGCTTTCACCGCGGGATGCAGGTGGAACCGGAGCGCATAGTCGGCTTCGTTGCCCTTGGTTCGCACGTCGGGCGACACGGCCACCGTGTCTTCGCCGTCGAGCCGCGTACCATCCGGCGCGAGCATCAACACCCGACGGTGGGTCACACCGAACCGATTGAGATAGCCGTCATGCGAGGTCGTCAGCAGCACGCCATTGGCGACGGTTTCGCGATGGCTTTCGACCTGCGTCGGGCCACTGACGATAGGCGCGCCCTGCAAGAGTCGCTTCATCGCCGAAAATTCCACGAACTGGCAGGAAGACGTGTCGTGACAGGTCAGCGTCGAATGCGCCGAAGTGCCTCGCGCAAAGCTGCGCCAGTTGTCGCGGCCGGTCGACGGCATGCCGCAATTGATGACGATCCGGCTCGTGCCGGAGGACAATTCAAACGAAAGACAACCGGCATGGGCGTCCTGGCTGACGCTCGGCGGCGGTGCTGGCCCGGCATCCATGATCAGGACCGTGTTGCCGGCATCAAGCCGCTGGAAGCCGGAATGCGACATGTTGGCCATCGGCGTGCCATGGGTGTCGTCATACGCAAGCAAGGTTGCGAGCACGTCGGAAGGGGTGCCGCTCATGCCGTTGAATAAAGCGAAACTGCCGTCGCCGTGCCGGAAGAAACGCAGCATCGGCATCATGCGGTCGATCGCGTTCAGCAATGCCGGCGGTGGCGCGATATTGCGGGCCGCGAAGGTCTGACGCAGCGGCAACAGGTCGGTCAAAAGCTCGATCAGCGCGCCGGGGTTGCGCGAGATATGGCCGCCATCGGGCAGGATTTGCCGTTGCAATTCCTCCGAAAGCCTGCGCGCGGCGGTGCGAATGTGGCTTGCCTGATTGGCGAGACAGAGCGAGGCGTAACAAAGCGCGATCAACACCTGCAGCCGCGGCACGCCGTCGGCAATATCGATCGTGGCGGATCGCAGATAGCGGATCTCGCGGGAGAGTCCGCGCAAATAGCGCCGATAGAACTTGCTGTCGGTGTCGCCAAGCACCAGCGGGGCTTGCGACAACAGCGAGATGACACGGCGCGCCAGGACGTCGGCACGCCGCGCCGTAGGCCGTTTGTAGTTGGGGTTTGAAAGCCAGTCCTCGACCAGCGCGCGGGCATTGGCGCGGGTGAGCGCGGTATCGGCGGCACGCAGATGCCGAAGCCATCCGAAGCCGAGCAGCGCGATTTCCCAATCGTCCGACGGTGGTTCGAGTTCGAAGATCGAGCGGCCGTGGCAGGTGACGATCTTGCCGGCGAAGACGAAGCGGCCGGCGTATATCTCCGCGGCGCGCGTCGCGTCCGCCGTGCGCAGGTCGTGCGGGGCGATGATGAGGCGGTCGGTACGGCTTGGCCACAACGACGACAAAGCGACCGAGCCGCCGCCTGCCCGCGCCATCAGGTTGCGAGCAACGCGGCCCAGGATCAGCGTCGAGATACGTCTGCGTTGTGACACGCACTGCCTTGGTCGGGAGGATTCTTCCGGCTCCTTTTAATCCGGAAATGTTGCCAAGACACCACCTTGAATGGGCGCGAATCAGCGCAGCAGGCACAAAAACCAGTGCAAAATCAGGATTTAGCGGCGCGTCAAAGTTCAATTCCGACGCACCAGCCGCGCGGCGTAAAATCCGTCAAGGCCGGCAAGCCTCGGGTCCGGATGGGGCAGATGGCAGGGCAGGGTGCGCAGATCGCCCTCCGGATTAATGATTTCGCTCAAGCCCGAGACTTCCTCGGCGCCGATCGGCAGGCGCTGCATGGCTGTTTCCGACCTCAAGAGCTCCGATATCACCTGCTCACCTTCTTCCGGCTCCAGCGAGCAGGTACAGTAGACGAGCATGCCGCCACGCTTCAGCGCGGCCACCGCCCTTTGCAGCAACCGCTTCTGGGTGGCCGCGAGCGGCGCGATATCGGATTCCTCCCGCAGCCAGCCGATATCGGGATGACGCCGGATCGTTCCGGTCGAGGTGCAAGGCGCGTCGATCAGGATGCCGTCGAATCCCTCGCCATGGTCCTGGCCGAGCCATTCGGCGCCGTCGGCCACCGCAAACTTGGCCTCCAGCGACAGCCGCGCGAGGTTATCGCGCAACCGTGACATGCGGGCGGGCGAACGGTCGACCGCGGTCACATGCGCCCCGCCGTGCACCAGTTGGGCGGTTTTGCCCCCTGGTGCGGCGCAGAGATCGACGATGTTCTTGTTTGCGATGTCGCCGAACAAGCGTGCCGGAAGTGCGGCGGCGGCATCCTGAACCCACCATTGACCATCCGTGAAACCCGGCAGCATCGTCACCGAACCCTGCAACAAGGTGCGGACAGATCCGGTGGGCAGCGTTTCGCCGTGCAGTCGCGTCGCCCACTGTTCGGAGTCGGACTTCACGGTGATGTCGAGCGAGGGATCCTGTCCGATCGCGTTGGCAATCTCGCTTGCGGTGGCCGCGCCGTAATGGGCGGACCAGCGCGCGAACAGCCACGGCGCGATATCGAGATTTTTCGATTTTACCTCGTCGATCAGCGGCTGCCCTTCGCGCGCGCATCGACGAAGCACGGCGTTGACGAGGCCGGCATATTTCGCCGCGCGTCGATCCGATTGCACCAGCCGCACCGACAGGTCGACTGCCGCGTGGTCGGGCACATCCATCCAGAGGATTTGCGCAGCTCCAATCAAAAGCGCGCTTTGCGCGCGGGGAGCATCGGTTGGAACCCCGCGATCAAGCAGCCGTGAAAGAACATGGCCCAGGGTGCCCAGCCGCCGCAGGATGGTCGCGACCAGCCGGCGCATCAGGGCCCGATCTCGGTCGGAGAGGCTTTTCAGTCCGGGATGAGCGGCCGCACCATCGAGTTGTTCATCGAGTGTACGATGCTTGTGCAAGACGCCGTCAAGAATGTCGGCTGCGATCCGGCGCGCAGCGAGGCCGGGCGCTTCAGATGGCAGGGCGAATCGTTGCGGGGGCATGGACCGGACACATCTTGTATTTTGGCGCAGCAATTCGCATTTCGACGGATGGAATCGCTTTGGCATCAGAATATGCCAAATGTAAGAATCCGCCGTATGACTTCTAAGCGAGGCGAGTAATCGAGCAGGAATGACGGACGATCCATCACAACCCGATTCGGCCGCTTCCGCAACGGAACGCAAGCAGCTCTCGCCTGCGGCGCAACGCGCGCTGGCGGAGGCCGAAGCGCGGCGGAAGGCGGCGGCCGCCGAGGCAGCGTCGCGACCGAAAGAGCTCCAGGGCCCGAAGGGGCCTGAACCAACGCGTTACGGCGATTGGGAAAACAAGGGCATCGCCTCGGACTTTTGAGTTCCGAAGCGCAGGCGTTGCGAAGTTCGCAATTAGCGCGTCACCACCACCGGCGTGCCGATGGAAACCCGCTCATAGAGGTCGGTGATATCGGGGTTGAGCATCCGGATGCAGCCATAGGACACGAAGCCGCCGACCGAGCCCGGCATGTTGGTGCCGTGGATGGCATATTCGCCACCCGACAGCGTCATGGCGGCAACGCCCATCGGATTGTGCGGCGAGCCGCCCGGAATGACATCCGGCAGTTGGGGCTTGTCATGCTTCACTTCGGCGGGAGGCGACCAGGCCGGATTGCGGTATTTGCCGCTGATCCGCGTGGTGCCGGCCCATTGCTTGCCGAATTTGCCGACGCCGACGGGATAACGCACCGCGTGGCCGTCATCGAGGATAAGATAGAGGCGGCGCTCGTTGGTCTTCACCACGATCGTTCCCGGCGAATATTCGCCGCGCACCCCGACCATCTCGGGACGGGCTTGGGCGGCATTGGTTGCCAAAAGCCCCGCGCCGATGGTGGCCGCCGCCACCGCCATCCTCAAAGACATTGATCTCTCCAATACGTTCTTAGATCGCCTTCCCGGCGGTCAAATCTGACCAGCCGCACATAGGCGGCTGGCTTGCCATCAAATATTTACCGCGTCCGTTAACCCCGCGTTTGCACATGCGGGGCGGGACGGGATTTCAGCCAGCAAGTAAGAAAATGTTCGAAACAAAGTAAATGACTTGAAAACCACACTCCCCGTGGAAACATCGGCGAGTTGCGAACCTCTGGATGACAATAGCGTGAGACGCCAATTTTTTGCGGTCCATGCTTCCGGCACGAGAAAAATCCCCGTGCTGTCAGCCGATCGCTTTTCGAGCCTGCACGCCGGCAACGACAATGCTTCTGAGTCTAGCGCTCGGTCAACCGCGATGCGTCGCATAAGCGCGACACCATCAGCGGGATGATTTTCGAATTGCCGCCCCTTACGCCGTCGTCGGCCTCTTGTTCTGGCGATTCTTGACGAGGTCGTCGACGACGGCGGGATCTGCCAGCGTCGAGGTATCGCCGAGACTTCCCGGCTCGTCCTCGGCGATCTTGCGCAGGATACGCCGCATGATCTTGCCGGAGCGGGTCTTGGGCAGGCCGGGTGCGAACTGGATCTGGTCGGGCGAGGCGATCGGGCCGATATCCTTGCGCACCCAGGCGACCAATTCCTTGCGTAACGCGTCGCTCGGCTCGGTGCCGGCCATCAGCGTCACATAGGCATAGATGCCTTGGCCCTTGATGTCGTGCGGATAGCCGACCACGGCCGCTTCCGATACCTTGGCATGGGCAACCAGCGAGCTTTCGACCTCGGCCGTGCCCATGCGGTGACCGGAAACGTTGATGACGTCATCGACGCGGCCGGTGATCCAGTAATAGCCGTCGGCATCGCGCCGGCAGCCGTCGCCGGTGAAATACTTGCCTTTGTAGGTCGAGAAATAGGTCTGCTCGAAGCGGGCGTGATCGCCATAGACGGTGCGCATCTGGCCCGGCCAGGATTTGGCGATGCAGAGATTGCCCGTGCATTCGCCGTCCAGCACCTTGCCGTCGCTATCTACGATCTGCGGCACCACGCCAAAGAACGGCCGCGTGGCGGAGCCGGGCTTGAGTTTGGTCGCGCCGGGTAGCGGCGTAATCAAAATGCCGCCGGTTTCGGTCTGCCACCAGGTATCGACGATCGGGCAACGGTTGTCGCCGATCACGCGGTGATACCACTCCCACGCTTCGGGATTGATCGGTTCAC
This sequence comes from Bradyrhizobium sp., assembly GCA_049509335.1. GTDB lineage: Bacteria > Pseudomonadota > Alphaproteobacteria > Rhizobiales > Xanthobacteraceae > Bradyrhizobium. Next base: position 84,805 of record JBEKZZ010000002.1, read on the forward strand.
CGACGGAGCCGAGCAGCCTCAGCGAGGCGCGCGAAGTTTTGGTCACCGGCGCATCGCCGGCCTGCATCAGCGCGCGGATCGCGGTCGGCGCGGTGTAGAAAATATTGACCTTGTGTTTGTCGATGACATTCCAAAACCGTGAATTATCCGGGTAATTCGGCACGCCTTCGAACATCAGGGTGGTCGCGCCGTTCGCCAGCGGCCCGTAGAGAATGTAGCTGTGGCCGGTGACCCAGCCGACGTCCGCCGTGCACCAATAGATGTCGCCGTCGTGATAATCGAACACATATTGGTGGGTCATCGCGGCGAAGACGAGATAGCCGCCCGAGGTATGCAGCACGCCCTTGGGCTGGCCGGTCGAGCCCGAGGTATAGAGAATGAACAGCGGATCTTCGGCGTGCATGTGCTCGACCGGGCACTCGGTCGTCACCATCTCGGCCGCCTCGTGATACCAGAAGTCGCGCGAGGGGTTCATGTCGACCTTGGCTCCGGTGCGCTTGACCACGACGACCCAGTCGACGCCGGTGGTCTTGGCGAGCGCGGCGTCGACATTGGCCTTCAGCGCGACTTTCTTGCCGCCGCGCAGGCCCTCATCGGCCGTGATTACGATCCTGGACTGGCAGTCGTTGATGCGTTGCGCGAGGCTGTCGGGTGAGAAGCCCGCAAACACCACCGAGTGGATCGCCCCGATCCGCGCGCAGGCGAGCATCGCGTAAGCCGCTTCCGGGATCATCGGCAGGTAGATGGTGACGCGGTCGCCTTTCTTCACATTGCGGGTGCGCAGGATGTTGGCGAACTTGCAGACCTCGTCATGGAGTTCTTGGTAGGTGATGTGCTTGGCCTCGGAGGGGTCGTCGCCCTCCCAGATGATCGCGGTCTGGTTGGCGCGCTTCTCCAGATGCCGGTCGATGCAGTTCCAGGCGACGTTGAGCACGCCGTCCTCGAACCACTTGATCGAGATGTGGCCGGGCTCGTAGGAGGTGTTCTCGACCTTGGTGAAAGGCTTGATCCAGCCGACGCGCTTGGCCTCTTCGGCCCAGAAGGCGTTGGGATCCTTGACCGATCGCGCATACATGTCGCGGTACTTGGCATCGTCGATCCAGGCGCGCTTCGTCCAGTCGGCCGGTACGTCGTAAATTTTTTCGGACATGTTGATCCCTCCACCCGATTGTGGCCCGCGGAAGCGAACGGCCGCCGTTTATTGTTTAAATCGATTATGCGCTCGCGCCGATGTCGCCGACAAGCACAACGACTACGACCTTCGGCGAGCTTTTTTGTCTTGTGATGGATCAATTCGCGACGGACCACTTTCGTCCTCAACTGACCCTTGGGGGCGCTTTTCCCGACCGGACATAAGGCCGCAGGGCAGGGCTGCATCCCAGCCAAACGGTAATTAGGAACCGATGACCGCCGGACCGGGGGCTAGTCGGCGCGGCCAATAGCTCCTAAATGGCCGGGTCGGGGCCGGAGATGGCCTCGCCGGGGCTCAAGGTCCCATGCCGGAACAAAGCAAATCAACCGGCATTAGCAGGGTAAGCATTGGAGCAAGGCGTCTAAAGTCATGATGGATCAACCGAATTTTGAAGCGACGCGTGGCGTCGCTGATCCTGAGGTGGCTTTGGCAAAGGCCTTGGGGCAATGGCCCAAGCCCAGAGACGAGGGTGGAGACAAGTCCAGCGACAAGCCGGTACCGGCCAGGCCGGAGGCGTCGACCCAAAAAGTGGCGCTGACGAGTGCCCCCTCGGTCGAAATTTTGGCCAAGGAATTGGGCCTGACCCTCGGCGAACAGACCCAGCTCACCATCCGCCGCATCAAGCGCGGAAAAAGCTATTCCTTCGTGCGCGCCAACGGCTCGCATATCCGCGACGTCAGAACCGTCCGCCGCCTGCACAAGATGGCGGTGCCGCCGGCCTATGCCGAAGTGCGCTATTCGCCGGATCCGAATTCGCATTTGCAGGCCGTGGGGCGCGACGCCGCCGGCCGGCTGCAATACCGTTATCACGCCGATTGGGAAAAGGTCCGCGAGCACCGCAAGGCGCATCGGCTGGCCAAACTCGTCGGCGCCTTGCCGAAAATCCGCCGCCACGTCTCGATGCATCTGGCGGGTGAGGAGCCGACGCGTGAATTCGCGCTCTCCGCCGTGATCGAACTGATCGCCCGCACCGCCATCCGGCCGGGCAATGAATCCTATGCGCGGCTGAACGGCACCCGCGGGGCCACCACGTTGCTCAAGTCCAACGTCACGCTGGACGGCGATGCCTTTGTGCTCTCCTTCAAGGCCAAGGGTGGCAAGGCCGTGCGCAAGGAATGCAACGCGGCCAAGCTGGTGCGCGCGATTCCGATCCTGCGTCAGCTGCCGGGCAAGCGCCTGTTCCAGTATCGCGATGCTTCCGGCACGGTCCGCACGGTTTCCACCGCGACCGTGAACACGTTTTTGCGCGAGATCGCCGGCATCAAGATTTCGCTGAAGGATTTTCGCACCCTGATGGCTTCCGCCGTGGTGCTGGAATCGCTGTCGCTGATGTCTCCGGCGACGAGCGAGCGCGGCCGCAAACGTCAGGTGCTGGAGGCGATCCGCGCCGCCGCCGACCAGCTCTCCAACACGCCGGCGATCTGCCGCAAGAGTTATGTGCACGACACCATCGTCACCGCGTTCGAGGACGGCATCCTCGAGCGCTTCGCCGCGACCATGAAGGGCTACCGCACCCAGAAGAAGCGCGAGCAGCTTCTGGCGCAAGTGGTGCTGGCCGCCGCGGCGTAGACACGGCCGTCTTTCCGATTCGGATTTCAAACAGCAATTCAACGCGGTCATTCCGGGATGGTGCGTTAGCACCAGACCCGGAATCTCGAGATTCCGGGCCCGATGCTTCGCATCGCCCCGGAATGACGGTGCACACACTTCCACCTTCCCGCGACGGAATTCCGCCCGAGTGATCCCAAACCGTCGCCCCTCCTCATCAGAGGGCGCAGGGAATGCCGGGCGCTCGTTGCGCCCGCAGCCTCGGGTGCAAATAAAAAAGCACACCGAGTAAGTCACCACGGTCACACCGAAAACGTTCCGGCATTCCCCGCGCGAATGGTTTTAACGGCTTCCTTCGTGCTCGCCCCGGAGACCGGGCTTTGTTGTCTCCGTCCCCGGCGTGAAGCGCCAGCTTCATCGCCAGGTTGATACCAGCGTCGGGATATCAGGCCCACACGACTTCGCCGTCCGCTGGCCGTGCATTCGTCTCGTGCGCGACAAGCGTCCACCGCATCCCGCGCCCAACGTTTTGTGACGATCGCGAAACGTCCCTCATGCGGGCACAGGACGCGCGGAGAAGTGCCCGTGATTTGCCCGACGTCACAAGTGAAATGGTGTGCGACAGATTGGCACGACGGGCAAATCAGTTTACCTCGTCAAAATGGCGCGTGCTGTAGAAAGGCATCTTCAAGCAAAAAACACCAAGAGAGGTCCTCATGCAAAAAATTCTGGTCGCGGGCGTCTTGCTGATCTGTCTCACCCGGTCGGCGCTGGCATGCGCCCCGGCTCCCTCGTGCTATATGACGGAAAGTAAGGACTATCTCAAAACTGTCTGCCGCCAGGACGCTAAGCGCATGATAGATCCCGCAGTCTACGATGACCCGGATAGCATCCCCGCCTATATCGATGCCTGCAAGAAGCTCGGCATCACCGTCAAGACCAAGTGAGTTTCAATCTTTAAAAAGGGAGATTGCTGGGTCTCCGCGCTGTTCTTCAGGGATCTGAGTGCAAGTTGATCGTATCTCTCCGATCTGCCGCTGACCCAACCACAATGTTTCAGTGTAGGTGCCGGAGATTTTGTCAGCACCTGCTAGCCGAAACTCGCCTCGCATGGTCCAACCTGGAGTCCTGCGCGAGCCCGTTCCGACCCAGGTTACACTGTTGGTCACCTCGCTGCCCTGGAACTTGACGGTATCAAACGCATCCGTGGGCTTGGATTGATTGCCCTCATTGTCGTTGTGGACAATGGTCGCAGGCGAGTTGAATCCACCGTGATTGTCAAAGCCGGCGCACAGCGTGATCGATTTGGTTCTTTCGAAGGGATATTCCTTGACGGTATTCCGCTCGACCTTGCAGGTCAGGTTCCAATTGTCGTGTGCGTCGTACCCGCAGGTCTCTTTATAGACGACAGGATCTGCAATGCCATTCGAGCAGCTCAGGAACGTCAGTGAAAGCGCAACGCCGAAAATTATCAATAATTCATGCCGTACCATAGCTCGTGAAGCTCCTAGCTCTTACACCCCGCCCATCTTGCAGACGTATTTCCACTCCTCCGCCGTCACCGGCTGCACCGACAGCCGTGAGTATTTCACCAGTGCCATGGCGGCGAGTTTCTTGTCGGCTTTGATCGCGGCCATGGTCACCGGCGTCTTCAAGGGTTTGTCGGCCTTGATGTCCACGCAGACGAACTTGCCGGTCTCGTCGGTGGGATCGGGATAGGCTTCCTTGATGATCTCGGCGATGCCGACGATCTCCTTGCCTTCGTTGGAGTGGTAGAAGAACGCTCTATCGCCCTTCTTCATGTTCACGAGGTTCTGCCGCGCGGTGAAATTGCGCACGCCGGTCCAGGCTTCGCCCTTGGCGCCCTTTTCGACCTGCTGATCCCAGGACCAGGCGGAAGGTTCGGATTTCACCAGCCAGTAATTCATGACGACGTAAACCCATCTCGTGCTTGTGACATCTCGCCATACCACGACAGAGCTATAAGCGCCGTCAAGGGCCACTTCCTCCATTCGTGTCACGGAAAACCGGATGCCGATCAATCGCCGGAAATTTGTCGCGCTCGCGGGGGCCGCAACGCTCGCCGCGCCAACCGTTCGAAGTTTTGCGGCGGAACGCCCCTTCAAGGCGATTGCCTTCGACGGCTTTCCGATCATCGATGCCAGGCCGTTTTTCGCCAGGGCCGAGGATATGTTTCCCGGCAAAGGGCGCGCTCTGAGCGAGGCCTGGCGCACGCGGCTGTTCGAATACACCTGGCTGCGAACGTTGGGCGGACGTTATGCAGACTTCTGGCATGTCACCGAGCAATCCCTGATCTTTGCCGCCAAGGCATCGGGCATCGATCTGGCCGCCGAGCAGCGCGACGTGTTGATGCAGACGTGGCTCGGCTTGAAAGCCTGGCCCGATGTCGCGCCGGCTCTGAAAGAATTGAAGGGCGCCGGCATCCGAATGGCTTTTCTCACGAACCTTACCGAGACGATGCTGGATGCCGTGGTGAAGAATTCCGCCCTCGAAGGTTTTTTCGAGCCGCATCTGTCGACCGACCGGGTGAAGGCGTTCAAGCCCGATCCGCGCGCCTACCAGATGGGGCCTGATGCGTTCAAGCTCAAGAAAGAGGAAATCGCGTTTGCCGCGTTTGCCGGCTGGGATGCGGCGGGCGCCAAATGGTTCGGCTATCCGACCTTCTGGGTCAATCGCGCGCAGACGCCTGTCGAGGAACTCGACGCGGTGCCGGACGGTGCCGGGTCAGGTATGGCCGATCTCGTGAAGTTTGTGCTGGGCTGATTCTTCAATGCCGGGAGCCAACGGGTCGCGTGAATGCACCCGCTTGCTTTGCCACGCGCTGTGAGTCCGCCGAAGCATTCTCGCGCGCAGGCGGAAGCAGCCCGCTCACGTCGGCTGCTTTTTCGCTTTCGTCTTCGATTTCGCCTTTGGCGGAATTCCGGTCGCGATTTGTTGCCGGATCGCGTCGGCTTCCTTCGCCAGTCTCAGCTCGCGCAGCCGATCCATATTTTTACGGACGGCGAGAGCCTGTTTTTGAGCCTCTTCCATCGCCCGCGCGCCTTCCTCTTTGGCAAGGCGCAACCGGTTTTCTCTCGCGGTTTGCGCAGGCGATGGATCAGAGTTGCGCGCCATCAGACCCGCAGGTTTTCCGCGCTGCTCTTGCCTCGCTTGGTATCAACCTTGACCTCGTAGGAGATCTTCTGTCCTTCGGCCAGGCCAGAAAGGCCGGCGCGCTCGACCGCGCTGATATGAACGAAAACGTCGTTCCCGCCGTCATCCGGCGCAATAAATCCGAAGCCCTTTTGACCGTTGAACCACTTAACCGTACCGGTAGCCATAACTGTTCCCTTCCTTTGCGTGTCTTGTTGCGTACCACAGTTTCCCGGGTGCAAAAACCCCGCCGGCCAAGCGAAATTGGGTTTTTTATGGGCTGGTTGCGTGGGGCTGGAGTGGTGGGACCGGCCTCGGCAGGTGATGCCGGTCGCGTTTTCCGAGCCTCTTCAGCCCTCGGCCCTGAAGGGGCGCGTCAGCAGGCCCTCGACCGCATCGTCGATCGTGACCGCACCGCGCAAGATATCGGCAACGGCAAGCGAGACCGGCATGTCGATGCCCTCGGCGGCTGCGAGCTCCACCAACACCGGCGCCGTGAAGGCGCCTTCGGCCAGTTTACCGCTTGGCGCGGCCTCGCCACGCCCGAGCGCCTGCCCCAGCGCGAAATTGCGCGATTGCGGCGTCGAGCAGGTCAGGATCAGGTCGCCGAGGCCGGACAGGCCGACCAGCGTTTCCGAGCGCGCGCCGAGCGCGCGGCCGAAACGGGCGAGCTCCGAAAAGCCGCGCGTAATCAGCGCGGCCTGTGCCGAGGCGCCGAGGCGCTTGCCTACCGATATACCGGCCGCGATCGCGAGCACGTTTTTGGCCGCGCCGCCGATCTCGACGCCGTGGACGTCGGACGTGTGGTAGGGCCGGAACGTCGCCGAGCCCAGCGCCTGCACGAGGTTCTTCGCGAGCTCCTCGTCGGATGCGGCGAGCGTCACCGCGGTCGGGAGGCCGCGCGCCACATCATCGGCAAAACCGGGTCCCGACAGGATCGCCGCGCGCGCCGATGGCGCGGCCTCCGCGATCACCCCGGTCATGAATTTATGCGTGCCGCGCTCGATGCCCTTGGCGCAGGCGACCAGCGGCGTGCCGTCGGTCAAATGCGCGGCGAGTGCGGATGCGGCAGCGCGAAGATCTTGCGCCGGCGTCGCGATCAGAACGATGTCGGATGCGGCGGCGCGCTTGACGTCATCGGTCACCTGAATGCCGGCATGCAGGGTGATGCCGGGAAGTTTCGGGTTGCTGCGCGTCGAGGCGATGGCTTTGGCAGTCTCTGCGCCGCGTACGCAAAGAATCACCTCGCGCCCCGCGCGGGCGGCGACGCCGGCCAGCGCCGTTCCCCACGCGCCCGCGCCGATAACGGCCACTGAGTTGAATGCGGTCATGATCAGGCCTCAGTTGGCTCCCTCTCCCCGCACTTGCGGGGAGAGGTGAAGAGTGGCCGCGCGGCGCCATGATCTGCTCATCGGCCGACCTCAAAACCCCGCGCGTGAATTGCGGTGACCGGTAGGAGACGTCGCGTTTTGATCGAGCAGCCAGCGCGCGCGGGGCGCGGTGTCCATGGTGTCGGTCAGGCCAAGCGCCAGCCGTTCGGCGCCGGCCCAGGCGATCATCGCGCCATTATCGGTGCAGAGCGCGGGCGGCGGGATGATGAGCGTGGTCTCGGCCTTTGCCGCGACCTCCTGCAACGCGCCGCGAATGGCCTGATTGGCGGCGACCCCGCCCGCCGCGACCAGCGCGCGCGGCGGTCCGAACCGCTCCTCGAACAGCCGCAAGCCAACACTGAGCCGGTCGGCGGTGGATTCCAGCACGGCGGCCTGAAAACTCGCGCAGAGATCGCGGATGTCCTGCGGCTCCGGCGTTGTCAGCCGGGATGCTTCATTGCGCACCGCTGTCTTCAAGCCCGACAATGAGAAGTTGGCATCGTCGCGCCCGAGCATCGGCCTCGGCAACGCAAAACGCGTCGCGTCGCCACCGCGCGCGGCGCGTTCGACCTCAGGGCCGCCGGGATAGGGCAGTCTGAGCATCTTCGCCACTTTGTCGAACGCTTCCCCAATCGCATCGTCCACCGTGGTGCCGAGCCGCACATATTGGCCGACGCCGATCACGGCGACGATCTGGGTGTGGCCGCCCGAGGCGAGAAACAGGCAATAGGGAAAGGCGAGCGCGCAAGTGAGCCGCGGCGTCAGCGCATGGGCCTCGAGATGGTTGACCGCGATCAGCGGCGTGTTGTGCACCATCGCGATTGCCTTGGCCGTGGTGAGGCCGACGATGACGCCGCCGATCAGGCCGGGACCGGCGGCCGCTGCCACCGCCGACAATTGCGCATAGCCCAGGCCCGCATCCTTCATCGCGCTGTCCACGATGCCGTCGAGCAGATCGACATGGGCGCGCGCGGCGATTTCCGGCACCACGCCGCCATAGATCGCGTGCTCCTCGATCTGCGAGCGCACGATGTTGGACAGGATCGTGGCCGTGCCGTCGCTCGATCGCTCGACCACGGCGGCTGCGGTTTCATCGCAGGTGGTCTCGATCCCCAGCACCAATGTTCTGATGTCGCTAGCCAATGTCGTCAGCCAATATGCGCTCTTGTGCTTTCAATTAATCCGGCGTTTCCCTATTCCGGCGTTTCCCTATTCGGTAGCATTGCGGGTTCCACCTGGGAAGTTCGATTGCATGGCCATTCTCGTCACGCGCCCGTTGCCGGATGGCGCGACCACGGCCGCCGCGCTGCGCGCGAAGGGCTTTGCGGTCCTGCTGGCGCCGATGCTGCGGTTCGAGCCGGTCGCTTTCCATGACGATTCCGACGCGCCGTACGGCGCGGTCATCGTCACCAGCGCCAATGCGCTGCGGGCGATCGAAGCCACACTTCAAGGCGGCCCCTTGCTCAAACTGCCGCTGTTTGCGGTCGGCGAACATACCGCGGCCGCGGCGCGGGCAGCGGGATTTACCCAGGTGATTTCGGCCAACGGCGATGCCGCGGGCCTGCGTGAGCGCATCGTGGCCAGCGTCAAGGCGAAGGTGCTGAAAAAAACAAGTCCGCTGCTGTATCTCGCCGGTGCGGATCTGGCCCGCGACCTGCCCGGCGAACTCGGCGAGCGTGGCTTTACTGTCGTCACCCAAACCACCTATCGCATGGTTGCGGTACTGAGCCTGCCGGAGGAAACCCGCAAGGCCTTCGCCGCCGACGAGGTCGAAGCCGTGCTGCACTATTCAAGGCGCAGCGCGCGGGCCTTCATCGAGGCGGTTCGCGCGGCCGGCGTTGAAGTATCGGCGCTTTCGCTGCCGCAATGCTGTATTTCCGCAGGCGTCGCCACCGTCCTGCGCGATGCCGGGGCGGCCCGGGTGGTGGTCGCGTCATCGCCCGACCAGGGCGCCTTATTTGTGGCGCTGGATGGTGCTTTGCCGCGGTGATCGCGCTACAAGTCGCCGCCAAAGAGGATTTGACCGCATGGACGACAACAGGCCCGATGACGCCGCAGCCTCGCCTGATCCGGGCCGGCCCAAGCGCGCGCCGCCGACCATCGACCTCGAGGCTTCCGAGGTGACGAAGCCGGCTGAGGACGCCGGCCACGACAACCCGGCCGGGCCATCCTCCCGCCTGTCGCTTGCGGCGATTCCTCCGTTTCTCGTTGCGGCCCTCACCGGCGCGATCACGGCCGTGCTGGTGATCGCCATTGCCTGGGCTATGGGATGGCCGGGTGAGACAACGCGGCCGATCGCGGAGAGCAATGCCGGCGCTATCGAGGCGCTGTCATCGCGGATCACGGAACTCGAGGGGCGGGTGTCGAAGCCGGCGGCTGCGGACCCGGCGCTCGCGTCGCGGCTTGAAGCGCTCGACAAATCGCTCGCTTCGCTGAAGGCTGATGCCGCCAACGCCCGCGCCCGATCGGAGAAATTCGCCGCCGCGCTTGATGGGATAAAATCCGCGCCGCCTGCTTCCGCCGCTGCGCCGGCAGCCGTGGATCTTTCGGTGATTGAAGGGCGTCTCGCCGAGCTCGAGCGTGCCAGCCGCGCCGAGCACGAGAGCCTCGCGCAAGCCGCGAGCCAGCCTGCCGACGATACGGCGCTGCGGCGGCTGGTGGTCGCATCGATGCTCGAGATTTCGGTTCGCCAGGGTGAACCGTTTACCGAAGCCCTTGGCGCGGCGAAGGCGTTGGCGCTGGATCCGCAAATGCTCAAGCCGCTCGAGAATTTCGCGGGCACCGGCGTGCCGAATCCCGCGAGCCTTTGCCGCGAGCTGTTGACGCTGGTGCCGAAGCTGGAGCCGCCGGCGGGAAATGCCACGACCGGCACCGGCATCGTCGATCGCCTCCAGGCGGGCGCGGCCAAGCTTGTGCGGATCGAGCGCACGGATGCGGTTGGCAATGACCGCGGCGCCATTGTCACGCGCGTCACGGCCGCCGCCTTGCGCAACGACCTCTCCGAGGCGCGGCGAGAACTGAATTCGCTCAGTCCCGCCGACCGCGCGCCGGCGCAAGAATGGCTCGACAAGGCCGGCGAGCGAGATGCTGCGCTCGCGGCTTCGCGCCATTTCTCCACTGAGGCGATGGCGGTGCTCGCCAAGCCAGCGCCATAGACGAAAAAACGATGTACCGGATCATCCTTTTCCTGTTGCTGATCGCGCTCGCAGCCGCCGGCGCGGCATGGATCGCCGATCAGCCGGGCGATGTCGTGCTGTCATGGGACGGCTGGCGGGTGAATGCCACGCTGCCGGTCTTCGCGCTCGCGCTCGGCATTGCCATCGTCGCCGCGATGATGGTCTGGACCGTCTTGGGCGCCTTGTGGCGATTGCCGGAAAAAATCCGAAAGTCCAATCGTGAAAGACGTCATGCGCGCGGCCGTCATGCGATCACGCAAGGGCTGCTCGCGATCGGCCACGGCGATTCGGCCGCCGCGCGCTTGCATGCCGATGTCGCGCGCCGCCACGCCGTGGGCGATCCGCTGACGTTATTGTTGCACGCCCAGTCCGCGCAGCTCGACGGCAACCGTCACGCCGCGCGCGAGGCGTTCCAGGCCATGGCGGCGCGCGAGGACACGCGGCTATTGGGTCTGCGCGGATTGTTCATCGAGGCGCAGCGCGCCGATGATGTGGTTGCGGCGGTCGCGATCGCGGAGGAGGTGCTGAAAACCTCGCCGTCGTCGACCTGGGCCTCGCAGGCCGTGCTCGGCTTCCGCTGCGCGAGGGCCGACTGGAGCGGCGCGTTGTCCATCCTCGACAATAATCTTTCCTCCGGCCTGATCGACAAGCAAACCTATCGCCGCCAGCGCGGCGTGCTCTTGACGGCGCGTGCGCTGGAGCTGGAGACGACCGATCGCGATCAGTCGCGCGATGTCGTGATGGAAGCGGTCAAACTCGCGCCGACGCTGGTGCCCGCCGCGGTACTGGCCGCCAAATTTCAGAGCGAGGCGCATCAGATCCGCCGCGCCATGCGCCTCGTGGAGGCGGCGTGGCTGGCGCAGCCGCATCCTGATTTGGCCGATGCCTACGCCCATGTGAAGCTGGGTGATTCCGCGCGTCAGCGTCTGGTGCGGGTCGAGACGCTGGCGGCCAAAGCGCCGGGTCATCTCGAAAGCGCGCTCGCCGTGGCACGCGCCGCGATCGACGCCACCGAGTTTGGCAAGGCGCGCGCGGCCCTGGCGCCGTTCGTCGAGGCGCCGACGCAGCGCGTGGCGATGCTGATGGCCGAGATCGAGCGCACCGAACATGGCGACAGCGGCAAGGCGCGGGCCTGGACGCTGCGGGCGGTGCGCGCGCTCCACGATCCGGTCTGGACCGCGGACGGCTATGTCTCGGACCGCTGGCGGCCGGTGTCGCCGGTGTCCGGGCGGCTCGATGCCTTTCAATGGCAGATGCCGTTATCGGCGCTGCCATCCGCTAACGGCGCGATCGGGCCTTCGCCGTTCGAGCAGGCGATGCTGGCGGCCAGCCCGGAACGCGCGGTGCCGGTGAGCCCACCGCCGGAGACGCCGCAAGTCGCTCAGGATCTGGTGGCGCAAGACCTGGTCGCGCAGGACAATGCGCCCGCCGATCCGCCGGCGATCGATATCGCCCCTTCGCCGCCGCCTGCCGCTGTTGCGCCAGCCGCCGCCCCGCCGCTGTTTCGCGCGCGCACCGATATTCCGGCCGCCAGCGAAAAGCCCGCGCCGGTGATTCCGGCTGTGATTCCGATCGTGCGGGCCCCCGACGACCCCGGCGTCGATGACGGAACCGATGGCGACGAATTCGCAGGTCCGCTGCCGCCTTCGCGCGGCCAGGCCGGGGGCTGGCTCGGCTTTCTCTCCCGCATGCGCAGCTGATTCGAGGGTGCTTCTTATCCCTGCCTTGCGTGACGCGCGGGGAGACCCCCCAGGTTTTCGAAAGATCACGCCCAAACAAAGGGATGGCGGCCGGTCGAGAACGAAATGCCGGGCGGGCCTTGCGTTTTTCTTGCCAAGCGAGGCGCTGCCCGATATCAGGTGCGGGCGTTTTCAAGCCAACCCGACGGCAAGGGCCATATCCCGAGCCGGGAAGACGCTTTGATGCGGGACTAATGGTTCGCCGCAATAGCTCAGTTGGTAGAGCACGTCATTCGTAATGACGGGGTCACAGGTTCGAGTCCTGTTTGCGGCACCACCTCCCGCTTGCACCTTCAACCGAAACAGCGTGGCGATTTTCTTGACGGCTTTCGGCGGCGCAGTTGTCCCGGCCGGCAGGTCGGCGTAAAGGCGATGGCTTCATCACAACAAGAAACGACAAGGCTTCATCAATGAGTGGATTCAAGGAACCTGGCTTCGCGGACCGGCAGAAGGCGGCGCAGGAAGCCAGGAAAAACATCCTGAACAAGTTTCGCAGCCAGCCGGGTCCTGACGATCCCGCGGTCAAGGCGCGGCAGGCGAAGCGCGAAGCGCTGGCCATTGAGCGTGCCAACGCCAAGCTGGCGCGCGAGGCCGCCAGGGCCGAGCAGAAGCGTCTCGAGGAAGAGGCGGCTATAGCTGCCGCGGCCCAGGCCTTGCGCGAAAAAGAAGAGGCCGCCGCACGGGAAGCAGCCCTCGAAGCCGAGCAGAAAGCTGCGCGCGACGCGCGCTACGCCGCGCGGAAAACCAAGAAACGATAGCCGAGAGAGTCGCTGCGCGGGTCTCCAAATGCGTCCGAATAAAACATCAAGCCGATTGTTTTGCGTTTTCGTGATCTGGATGTGGGGCGCGGGCTGCACCACGCCCGCCTCGGCCAACCCCGCCGATCTCCTGCTGCTCAACGGCAAGATCATCACCCTCGATGCCGCCTCGTCGGTGAAGCAGGCGCTGGCGATCGAGGGCGGCCATATCACGGCTACTGGCAGCACGGACGAACTTCGCAAGCTCGCCGGTCCCTCCACCAAAATCATCGATCTCGGCGGGCATACGGTCATTCCCGGCCTGATCGATTCCCACATTCACGCCATTCGTGCCGGCTTTCGTTATGCGACCGAGGTGAACTGGGAGGGCGCGGCGAGCCTTGACGAGGCGCTGGAGCGGCTTCGGTCGGCCGCGGCTCGCGAAAAGCCGGATGCGTGGTTGACCGTCGCCGGCGGATGGACGCCGCGCCAGTTCGACGAGAACCGGCGGCCGACCGAGGCCGAGATCGCGAGTGCATCGTCGGGCCATCCCGTCTACATCCAGCTGTTCTATGGCTACGCGCTGATCAATGCCGAGGGTCGCGAAAAACTCGGGCTGAAAGCTGACGGCGATCTGCCCGATGGCGCGAAGTTCGAACACGACAAGGAAGGCAACGCGACCGGATGGATCACAGGCCCCGGGCCTGCGATCATTTCGCTGTATTCGCGCTTGCCCAAGCCGGCGACGAGCGAGGCGATCGACGGCATGCGGAACTTCCTGCGCGAGCTGTCGAGTTTTGGATTGACCGGCGTGATCGATCCGGGCGGACACAATCTGGCGCCGGCAGATTACACCGCGCTGTTTCATCTGTGGCGCCATCACGAATTGCCACTTCGCGTGGTCTACAGCATCTTCGCAGCCCGTCCGGGAACGGAGCTCGAGGATTTTCAGGCTGCCACGCAATTCCTGCCGATGGGCACGGGCGACGATTGGTTGCGCTTCAACGGCATCGGCGAATGCGTCACCTGGGGCATGTACAACAACGAGACGCCCAGCGACGCCGACAAGGAAGCGTTCTACCGCGTGGCGCGCTGGGCCGCCGATCAAGGCATGACGCTGACGGTGCACTGGAACAACGACCGTTCCGCTCACCATCTGCTGGATGTTTTGGAGCGCGTGAATCGCGAAGTGCCGATTGCGCCGTTGCGCTGGTCAATCGCGCACCTGCACGATGCGTCCGACGCGTCGCTACAGCGCATGAAAGCGATTGGCGTCGGCTGGCTGGTGCAGGACGGGCTTTATTTCGCTGCGCCTTCCTACATCGCAGAACGCGGACCAGACCAAATGCTGCGGTCGCCGCCGATCGTCTCGGCGCGCAAGCTCGGCCTCACCATCGGCGGCGGCACCGATGCCAACAGGGTCATGATCGAAAATCCCTTTGTCTCGCTGCGCTGGATGCTCGATGGCCTCACCGTCGATCGCGTTGAAACCCGCGGGCCGGCGGAACTGCCCGGCCGCGAGGAAGCGCTTCGCATCTACACCGAAGGAAGCGCCTGGTTTGCACATGATGAAAATCGCCGCGGCCGCCTGATGCCGGGAATGCTGGCCGATCTTGCCGTGCTGAGCGATGACTATCTTACCGCATCCATTTCCGACATTGCGAAAATCAAATCCCTGCTGACGATCGTCGGTGGCGAAATCGTCTATGCGTCAGGTTCCTTTTCCGGCCTTGAATCGCCGCGTCGCTGACGCTTCCCTCGTTCAGTTTCGAATTAGACCAAAAATAAGCGCGCCAGCATTCCCTCCCGAAATGATCGCGCCTAAGGTCGCGGCCTTATACGACAAGACTTGCATGAAGAGACCTTGGTGTCAGAGGTCCTGAGGGAGAAGCATGTCGACGTTTCTGGTTATCCTGCACGGCCTTCTGGCCGTCGCATTGCTCGGCAGCATCACGCATCAGGCCGTGGCCGTGGTCTGGCCCGCGCGAAACAAGGCCGGATTCGTCAACGCCTATCGCTCCGTGTCGAGCCGCCTCTACGTCAACGCCAACATCGTGATGTTCCTGGTCGTCGCGGCTCTCGGTGCCTACATTTATCCGATCTATCGAGTCTGGGTGCGGACCTATATGGAAAACGCGCGGCTGTATCCGGCCGTCGGCTCGTTCGAGATCAAGGAGCAGTTCATTGCGATCGGGCTCGGCCTGCTTCCGCTGTATTGGCTGGTATGGCGACGCCCCGAACCTGCCGGACAATCGGCGCGCATCGCGGTGACGCTTATCCTCTGCTTCATCGTCTGGTTCGCCTTTATCGTCGGCCACATCCTCAACAACATCCGGGGTTTCTTCGGGCTATGAACAACAGCAATCTTGAAAAGATTATCCCGGTGTTCTCGGCCGCGTTTGCGGTCATCTATATCGTCTCGGTCGAACTGAACTGGGCGCTGTTCACCTATCATCCGAAAATCGGACAATGGGGCTGGCTGGTTGAGCCGTCGCGAGACGGTTCGCCGATGTACTGGTATGGCTGGCTTGTGACCTCGACGCTTGGGGCCGCGGCGGCGAGCGCGCTCGCGTTGCCTTTTTTGAAAGGCCGGCCGACGCAATACTGGCTCGGCTGGATCGTCCCTCTTCTCGTCATCATCAGCGTCTTCTACCTCTTCCGCGACTGGTTTCTGCGCTGAAGTCACGAAAAAGCGACCGGCCATCAAGGGACCCCTTTGCTAAAAGGTCTTTCGTATAGGGCCTCACACGTTGGAAACAATGCCGCCACGCATCTCCACGCAGCTCCACGTGATTACGCGCGTCACCGGCCTCATGGCCGTTGCGGCCATCGCGATCTCATGCTGGCCGTCTTATGCGGGAGAAATCGATTCCGAGCGCGACGAAGACTTTGATATCGCATTCGTCGGTTCCGTCCGTGAGACCGGAAGCCTGAAGCCGATCCCCGGCGTTCAGGTCAAGGCGGAGATGGGCAAATGGCGGATCATGGTCCGCACCAACACCGAAGGCGTCTACAAGCTGTATCCGACTTTCGGCAGTGACATCACAGCCGACCAGATCACGATCTCCTGCAACAAGGACGGCTATGAGATGGTGGATGTGTCGCGGCGGCGGTTGTCGGACAAGAAGGTGAAAGAGCTGGTCGTGGCGGAATGCCTGATGGCGCCGAAGCCCTAGGTTCGTCAGACCCTCATGGTGAGGAGCGCCCGCGCAGGCCGAGCGACAGCGAGGCCGTCAGCGAACGGCGCCATAAACCTGCGCATTGCCGGACGATGCGTTGCATCGCCGGGAGAATCATGAGGCCGCACCCTTCGAGACGCCGCTTGCGCGGCTTCTCTGGATGAGGGGAGCGCGCCGGATCAGGTCCGGCGAAGCCCTGAAATATTCGTCCCGATCTGTGACGTCGTTCACAGTGGACTTTTTCCACAGCTCCTAAAAGAGGGACGCAAACCTCTTTGCGGGAGGCGCCCATGTTCTCGTCAGCCAATAACGGCCGGTCAAATCAGCATTCGCGCCAGAATTTCTACCAAGGCTCCTGGCCGTCCCTCGTCCGGATGATCGTTCTGGAAATTCTGCTGCTGCTCGCGCTGGCGGTCGGGCTTGTCTACTATCTGAACTGGTCGTCGGATGTCGCCATGTCCGAATTCATGGCCACAGGCCAGCCGTCGCTCCAGGCGGTCAAGGGCCACCCGCCCTGCGGCCGCAGCGCCTGAGGCGATTGCTTACTGCGACACCGTCTGGACGATCGTGTTGACCGGGCGGTTGCCCGCGACCGGCAGCTTCAGATCCTTGATCAGCGCGTCGTCATATTCGGCGAGCGTCTGCATCGGCGCCTTGGCCTTCATCAGCACGACCTTGTAACCGCCGGCCTTCAGGCGGTGAAGCAATTCGGGCATCGCTTCCGCGGTGTGCTTCTGGAAGTCGTGCATCAGGATGATGCCCTTGCCTTGCTTGTCGAGCTTGGTCATGACGGTCGTGATGATCTGCTCGGCGTTCTTGGCGCGGAAGTCGAAGGAGTCGAGATCGCAGGAAAACATCGCGATGTTGCGCGTGCCGAGATAGGCCATCGCCGCCGGGTTATGCTGCAACTCGGGGAAGCGGAAGAACGGCGAGGGCGCGGCGCCCAGCGCAAACTTCACCGCGCTGTTGCCTTTTTCGATTTCGTCCTTGACGAGCTGCTCGGTCAGTTTCTTCGAATTCAGATTGGCATGCGACCAGGTATGCGTGCCGACGGTGTGGCCGGCAGCCGCGACCTGCTTGAGAATCTCGGGATGATAGGTGGCGTGCTTGCCGATCGAGAAGAACACCGCCTTGGTGCACTCGTCGGCCAGCGCCTTGAGCACGGCGGGCGTGTTGCCGGGCCAGGGACCGTCATCGAAGGTTAGCACGACTTCCTTGTCGGCCAGAAAATCGATCTGCTTGAAATGTTCGAAGCCGAAGCCCGGTCCGCCCGTGGTGTCGATTTCGACGACGCGGGAGACGCCGAGCGCATCCGGGTTGGCGCAGGTCTGTTTGGGCGGCGCGAGAATGGGGGCCGGTGCGGCGCGCGGTTTGTCCGAGATGCTGCCGGTGACCTCGATCGGGTCGCGGCTTGCGGCGGGTTTTGTCGGGGCAGGTACGGGCGCGGCTGGCGCGGCGGCGACCGTCTGCGGCGCGGCCGTGCTTCGATGCGAAGTCCAGAACCAACCGCCGGCGGCAATCAACGTGGCCGCCACAACACTCATCAGCATCAGGCCGAACGCGTTACGCATGGTTACTCTTTCGTTAATACCAAAACTAAAATTCGCCCCACCTTCTTATGAGAAAGAGTTGTTAACGCTCCCCCAACGCCGGTCATTTCGTGATCTCGCACCGGCCCTGGCGGCGAGGGATGAGGCGTTCAATCGGTCACAAACTCGTACCGATGACGGATGGATTCGACTGCGCCCTATGCGGGGTCTCACGCGTCCGTGGCCCGACGTGATGCGTCAATTCAAACGCCGATCACGCATTGACATCGCGGCCCGTGCGGACTTTTATCCCAACGATTTCAGGGATGAAGGTTTGGTCAAATGTTCAGAATTTCTTTTGTATTTTTGTCGGCGCTGATAGTGGCGCAAGTATTCACGACGGTGCAAGCTTCGGCACAAAGGGGTCACGATGCCTGCGCACGCGATGTGTCGCGTTTCTGCCGCGCCCAGATGAATGACGGCGATTCAGTCATCCTGGCGTGCTTGCAGCAACACCGCGCCCGGCTCAGCAGGGCCTGCGACAAGGTCCTGACCGACAACGGGCAGTGATCCTGACGCTATGTGCTGCTGCCCGCGGCTGCGGATGCCACCGGCAGCACCTCGCGGGTCGCGCGGTCGGGCGTTTCTTCCTTCCAGCGAACCGAGCCGAACGGACGCTCCAGCATGCGACGGACGCGCACCGGATCGGGTCCGAGATGAAAATCGATCGCGCGTTGATGCAACGCGCGTTCGGATTGCGTGGAGCGGTTGCGCTGGCGCAGGTAATCGAACCAGGTCGGGCAATGGTAGCGCTCGGTCCATAGCTCCGGATCGGCAATGTCGCGTGCGATCGACCAGCCATAGGCGCCGTTGCGCTGCCTGGAGAGCTGGACCTCCTGCATGACGTTGTGAAAGGCCCGGGCGTTGTCCTGCGCGATGCGGTATTCGATCTCGACCACCAGTGGCCCGCTGCGCCCGGTCAACGACAGCTGCACTTCGGGATCGGCCAGGACTTCCGCATCCTCATTGCGCGCGCCGACCCGCGGCATTTTCAGCCAAAAGCCGAGCAGCGGCGAGAGCAGCATCAAGACGGCGGAAACCAGCAGAGCTGCTTCGACGCCGGCGGCGTCCGTCAGGTGGCCCCAGCCCCAGCTTCCGATCGCAATGCCGCCGGAGATCGATGCCTGAAAGGCCGCGAGCGAACGGCCCGCCACCCAGCGCGGCGCCGACAGCTGCACGCCGATATTGAACAGCGCGACCGCGAGCATCCAGGCTGCCCCGGCCACCACGAGCGCGGCCGCGGTCAGCACCGGTTCATGGCTCAACGCCACTGCGGCGATGGCGCCGCCCATGGAAATCGCGCAGGCGCGGATCGCGGCCTCGCCGCCCAAGCGTTTGCGCACTTCGCTGATGTTGAGCGCGCCGATCACCGCGCCCATGCCGAACGCCCCCAGCATGATGCCGTAGGTCTGCGCGCCACCATGCAGAAGATCGCGGGTGACGAGCGGCATCAGGGCCGAGACCGAACCACCGATCAGGCCGGTGATCAGGGTGCGTGCCAGCACGATCTTGATCGACGGAGAATTGGCGATGTAGCGCACGCCCGAGACAATCGCGCGATTGAGACGTTCGCGCGGCAGCCGTGACGGCTCGTTGGCGCGGCGCCAGAGAAACAGCACCACCAGCAGCGGAATATACAGCACCGCATTGGCAGCGAAGGCCGCGACCGCGCCGGCGGTGGCGACGACGATGCCGCCGATCGCCGGTCCAAAACTGCGCGCGATGTTGTAGCTGATGCCGTTCAGCGCCACGGCCGAGGGAAGGGTTTCCGTGGGCACCTGTTCGCTGACCGAGGATTGCCAGGCAGGGCCGAACAGCGCCATGCCGCTGCCCACGATGAAGCAAAAAACCAGCAGCGTCGTCGGCGTGATCAGGCCAAGCCACGCCAGCACCGTCAGCGCGGTGGCGCCCACGAGCGCAATCGAGAGCGAGGCCATGGCAACGATCCGGCGATCATACATATCGGCGATGGCGCCGGCCGGCATCGAGATCAGCATCACCGGCAGCATCAGCGCGGTCTGCACCAGCGCCACCTTGTCGGCGGACGACGTCATCTGGGTCATCGCCCAGGCCGCGCCGACCGCCTGAATCAACAGGCCGAGATTGGACAACAGGCTCGCGAGCCAGATCCGCCGGAACACGGTGTGGCGTAAGGGCGCGGCGACACCGTCGCTGGCAAACATCGCTCGCTTGGGCCGTTCGGTCATGATGGCTTGATTCCCTGGAAAAACATTGATGCCCGCTCTGCTCCGTGCCTGTCCAGTAGGCAGCCGGGTAAGGCCGTGTTTTGTCGGGCAAAATGCGTGGGACAAATGAGCGCCGTCACAATCCGCGGAGCGTCGCGGCCAACCGAGGGTGCCTTCATGGCGCCCGGTTTCTGAAGCTGATAGGATCGGATCCGCAGGTTGTTTTACCCATCTGCGATAGCTGCGAGGACGACACCCGTGAGCATAGCCGAAGCCTGGGATATCCCGGCCACGCGCCGGCGACTGGTTCCTCCGAGTCCGCCGCGGGCGCCCGAAAGCATGACGGCGTTTCAGCGGCTGGCGGCGATGCGCGAAAGTGCGATCGGAACCTGGGGCCAGCGTGCCTATGAGGACGATATCGTCCGCGGCCGCTTCTTTCTGCATTCGAGCTTCATCCTCAATACGCCGGATGCGATTCGCCATGTGCTGGTCGACAATTACGAGAATTACTCCCGGACGCCGGCCGGCTTCCGTGTGCTGCGCCCGATGCTGGGCGAAGGCATTCTGATCGCCGAAGGCCGGGCCTGGAAACATCAGCGGCGCACGCTGGCGCCGGCGTTTACGCCGCGTGCCGTTGGAACGCTCGTTCCGCACATGGTCGCGGCGACCGATGAGACGATCGCGAACCTGCGGCGCATCAGCAACGGTCCGGTCGATCTGCGCGAGGCCATGCAGCGCATGACGCTCGAGATCGCCGGCCGCACGATGTTTTCATTCGGCATGGAACGTCACGGCGCGGCCTTGCGCGACTTCGTGATGGAATATGGCGAGCGGCTGGCGCGGCCGCATTTTCTCGATCTGGTATTGCCGCTGAATTGGCCCGCGCCACGGGATTTTTCGCGGGCGCGTTTCCGCAAGCGATGGACCCGCTTTGTCGGCCAGTTGATGGCGGAGCGCCGCGCCGCCGGCAAGGCCGAGGGCGCTCCGGCGCGCGATTTGTTCGACCTGATGGATACCGCGCGCGACCCGGAAACCAATGAGGCCTTCAGCGACGCGCAGCTCGGTGATCAGGTCGCGACCATGATTCTCGCCGGTCACGAGACCACCGCCACGGCGCTGTTCTGGTCGCTGTATCTGCTGGCGCTTGATCCGGTTGCGCAGGAGCAATTGGCAACGGAGGCGCGGCAGGTGGGCGCGAATAGCGAGCCTGATCTGGAGCGGCTGAAGTTCACCCGCGCCGTGGTCGACGAAACCATGCGGCTTTATCCGCCAGCGTTCCTGATCGCGCGCGCGGCGCTCGGCGCCGATGAGGTCGCGGGCATACCGGTCACCAAAAATGACGTGATCCTGATTGCGCCTTGGCTGCTGCACCGTCATGAAAAACTCTGGCGCGATCCGAACGCGTTCGTGCCCGAACGCTTCCTGGCCCCGGCGCCGCCGCCCGATCGCTTCGCTTATTTGCCGTTCGGTGTTGGCCCGCGGGTGTGCATCGGCGCGCATTTCGCGCTGGTGGAGGCGACATTGGCGCTGGCACGGATCATCGCGGCGTTTCGCGTCACGCTGCTGGACAAGGCGCCGGTCATGCCGATGGGCGTGGTCACGACCCAGCCGGACCGCTCGCCGATGTTCCAGATCACGCCGCGCTAGGCCGCCATACCGGCGCGGCTTGCGCGCCCGTCCGGAAAACCTAGATAGGGCCGGATCATGAGCGAACTGAAGGCCCAGTTTTCGGTATTGAAGCAGACCGCCGATCCGGCGGTCGCAGACGCGATCGCGCGTCTCATCGAGAGCGGCGAAGATCACGAACTCAACCGGGTCAACGTTCTGGATTTTGCCAAGGTCAACGGCCTCGATGAGGAGCGGGCGATCTCAGGCTTCCTGCACGCCTCGCGGCTCGGCCTGTTCGATCTGACCTGGAACGTGCTTTGCCCCGGCTGTAGCGGGGTGCTCGATGCCTATGACACGCTGAAATCGCTGCGCAGCGAAGACTATCATTGCGGCTTATGCGCCTGCGGCTACGAGCCTTCCGTCGACGAACAGGTGGAAGTCGCCTTTACCGTCAGCCCCAAGATCAGACGCATCGCTGCCCACGATCCCAATACGTTGCCGCTCTGGGAATACTACAAGCAGGTGTTCTGGAGTTCGGGCATCGATCTCGACAGGCGATCATTTGCGGCGCTGACCGAGGAAGTCGCGCTCGATGCACTGGAATTGCCGGCGGGCGAGCGGGCCGTGCTGTCATTGCAACTGCCGCCGCAATTCATCATCGCGTTCGAGCCGGTGACGCACTCGGCGCACTTCATCGACGTTCAGGGCGAGCCGACCAAAGAGCGCCAGCAGCTTTCGCTGATCTACAACAAATCGCACCCGCCGACCGGATCCATCACGATGCGTCCGGGGCCGCTACGGCTTTCGCTCGAAAATCAGGCCGGTGTGCGGACGCTGCCGACGGTATTCATTGCGGCGGATGGGCTTCATGCCATGCTCGGCCGGCGCCGGCCGTTTCTGACCGCCAAGCGGATACTGTCCAACCAGACCTTTCGCGACGTGTTCAAGGCCGACAGTCTCAACATCGATCAGCGCCTGAAAATCACCTCGCTCACCTTCCTGTTCACCGACCTGAAAGGTTCGACCGCGCTCTATGAACGCGTCGGCGATCTCGTCGCCTTCGACCTGGTGCGCGCGCATTTCCGGGCGCTGCTTGAGATCATTGCATCGGAGAAGGGCGCGGTGGTGAAGACCATCGGCGATGCCGTGATGGCGACCTTCGTCAAGCCGGAGCATGCGATTGCCGCGGGGCTGCGGATGCGTGCGGCGATGGATGCGCTCAATGCCGAGCGGGGCACCGGCGATCTCGTGGTCAAGATCGGCATTCATGAGGGCCCGTGCCTGGCGGTCATGCTCAACGAACGGCAGGATTATTTCGGCCAGACCGTGAATATCGCGGCGCGGGTTCAGGGGCTTGCGACCTCGCAGGCCATCCACGTGACCGGCGGCGTGGTCGATACGCCCGAGGTATCGGCGATGCTGCGAAAACAGGCAATCGCGCCGATTCAGAAACAGGCGGCGTTGCGCGGCATCGCTGACAAGGTTCTGGTGTACGAAATACCCTGAAAAATACGCGCAATATTGCCAAAAGGTAACCCGTGGCCGGAACGCGCGCCGATTGCACGAGTTCACGTTCCACGCCATATAGACCTCAAGCAAAGCCATTTAGAGACCATTGATGCTCGACGGACTACGCCAATTCATCGCAGACGTTGTTTCTCCCGCCCATGAAACGCGCGACCTCGACGATACCGGCTATCGCCTGGCCGCGACCGCGCTGCTGATTCACGTCATTTCGCTCGCCGGCGAACCCTCCGAGGCGGAAAAGCGCAAGCTTCACGGCCTGATCGAAAGCAGTTTTGGGCTCGATCGGGGAAGTGCCGACAAATTGATTGCTTCCGCGACGCTGGTCGAAGGCGAGGCCGTCGACCTCTATCATTTCACCAGCGTCATCATGCGTTCGGTCGACGAAGCCGGACGCTTGCGTATCGTCGAGATGATGTGGGAGCTGGTTTACGCCGACGGTCAGGTCAGCGAGTTCGAGGACAATGTGGTCTGGCGCGCCGCCGACTTATTGGGTGTATCCTCGCGCGACCGGATCGATCTCAAGCACCGCGTCGCTGCCAAACAGTCCGCGCCGGTCTCGGGCAGTTGAGCGGCGCTCTGCGTCACCATTGGTCCGGCCTTATTCCCGCCGGCACATGAAAAATTTTTAATGTTGCCGGTGCGGCATTGCAGCGCGCTTCTGCGCGGCTGCTTATTTTTCCGCATGGTTGGTAGCCCGCGGAAGGCTCGAAATACTTGCAGGCCGCCTGTATCCCGCCTAAGCCCTATCCAGCATTGGGTTGGTATTTATCTGCGGGCAAGAAAATCGTGACTGAGCGTGTGACGCTGATTACGGGCGCCTCGGCGGGGATTGGCACCGAACTGGTGCGCGTCTTTGCTTCCAACGGCCATCGCGTGGCGATGGTGGCGCGACGGTCGGATCGGCTGGAGACGCTGGCCGCGGAAATCTCGGCCAAAGGCTCTCTCGCCCCGATCGTCATCCCCTGCGATCTTGAACAGGCGGACGCCGGCGAAAAGGTCGGCGCCGCTTTGGCCGCAGCCGGGGTCGAAGTCGAATTCGTCGTCAACAATGCGGGCTTCGGCATGTTCGGCCGGGCCGTCGAGCTCGACCGCAACGAGCAGCTTGGGATGATTGCGGTGAATATCCGTGCACTGACCGATCTGTCGCTGAGGTTCGCCGATCAATTGATTCGAAACCGCGGCGGCATCCTCAACGTCGCATCCATCGCCGGCTTTCTGCCGGGACCGGGCATGGCGGTGTATTACGCTTCCAAAGCCTATGTGCTGTCGTTCACGGAGGCCTTGCGCGGGGAGCTCAGTCCTCGCGGCGTCCGCGTCACCGCGCTCTGCCCGGGTCCGGTACCGTCTGAATTTCAGATCCGGGCAGGCTTCGAGCCCGGACTTGATTCTGCCGTGCTCAATGTTTCCTCCGCGAAAGTCGCAGACGAAGCCTATCGCGGCCTGATGGCCAACAAGCGCGCGGTGCTGCCCGGCCTCGGGATCAAGATCGTGCCGTTCATGTTGCGGTTTTTCCCGCGCGGATTCATCCTGGCGGCCGTGACCCGCCTTCAGACGCGCGAGCGTTGAGAAGCGAGCTGCCTCAACTCACCCGAAATTAACGATCTGTTGGGTATCATCGCAGGCTGGATATCTGCGAAGAAGGATCGATGTCGCCTTCCGCCAAAATCGGTCTTGTGCCTGATGCCGCGCCAGTCCCGGCGGGACATTGGCCGGCGGTCTCCTCTCTTCTGCCAGTCCTGATTGTCCTGCACCAGCCAACCTCGACGCCGGGCCGTATCGGCAACGCGCTGCGGGCGCTCGGCTATCCACTCGACATCCGGCGCCCGCGCTTTGGCGATGCGTTGCCGGAGACGCTATCAGCGCATGCCGGCGCCGTCATTTTCGGCGGCCCGATGAGCGCCAACGATCCCGATGACTATGTTC
The DNA here is from genome assembly GCA_049509335.1 of Bradyrhizobium sp. Taxonomy (GTDB): domain Bacteria; phylum Pseudomonadota; class Alphaproteobacteria; order Rhizobiales; family Xanthobacteraceae; genus Bradyrhizobium. The sequence continues at coordinate 109,732 of JBEKZZ010000002.1, forward strand.
GCCGCGAGATCGACTGGATCGCGGTCCCGCTGGCCGAACAGCGGCCGTATCTCGGAATTTGCCTCGGAGCGCAGATGCTCGCGATGCACCTCGGCGCCCGCGTGGCGCCGCATGCCGAAGGTCGCGTCGAGGCGGGCTATTATCCGATCCGCCCCACATTGGCCGGATTGAAAATCTCACCGCGCTGGCCGAGCGAGGTCTATCACTGGCACCGCGAAGGGTTTGAACTTCCTGCTTGCTGTGAACTTCTCGCTGAAGGCGGTGATTTTCCGGTGCAGGCCATTCGGTTTGGTCATGCCTTCGGCTTTCAATTTCATCCCGACGTGACCACCGCGATGATGTGCCGCTGGACCACGTGGGGCGCCGAGCGCCTCGACATGCCGGGCGCGCAACCTCGCCAGCGGCATTTTGCCGGACGCGCCTGCCACGACGTCGCCGAGCGCGCCTGGCTGAAACATTTTCTCGATGGCTGGCTGAACCGTGTGCCGGAAGTGATGATGGCGGAAGCGGCGGAGTAGGGCGGGCCCGAGGACAAAATAATCAGCCCGTCGTCGCCCGGTGGGCTACGCCGGGCACCACGCTTCGCTGTTCGGGCATCTTGTGGCTGCGCCACGCGAAGCCCGAAGGGCGAAGCGTGGTGGAGCCAGGCGGGATCGAACCGCCGACCTCGTCATTGCGAACGACGCGCTCTCCCAGCTGAGCTATGGCCCCATTCAGCCAGCGGTCGAAAAGCCTCGAAACCGCCAGCAATCGGCGTCATTTACAGGCCGCGCCAAGGCCAAGTCAAGAACGGCGAAATCGTTGTTTTGCCGGGAACTTCCCTTGTTTGCCCCTGACGGAACCGATATTTAGTTCGGAGCGATCTTTCGCTTCCCGCGACCCTCCGATCCCCCTAGCACAAGTCATCCTGATGATACGGCTCCTAGATTTCATAGACTGGCTTCTCGGCCTCTACGTGTTCATCCTGATTGTCACTGCGGTCATGTCGTGGCTGGTCGCGTTTAACGTGATCAACGTCAGGAACGATCTCGTCAGACAGCTGCTTTACACCCTGGATTTGTTGACGGAGCCGGCGCTGCGGCCGATCAGGCGGTTTGTGCCTCCCGTGGGCGGGCTCGATTTGTCCTTTCTCGTACTCTTTATCCTGATCCAGCTCGTTATGGCGGTCATCATTCCGGAACTGAAGGACCTCATCGCGCCGCCGATTTTTATCAGGTGATCCAACGTTGGCAGCGCAGATCATCGATGGGAAACGCATCGCCTCCGAACTGCGCGCCCGCGTGGCCGGCGAGGTGGCGAGGGTCAAGCGTGAAAATTCGCTGACGCCAGGGCTGGCGGTGGTGCTGGTCGGCCACGATCCCGCGAGCCAGGTCTATGTCCGCTCCAAGCATAAGCAGACGCAGGAGGCCGGCATGGCTTCCTTCGAACACGTGCTGCCTGAGGATGTCGGACAGGCCGATCTGCTGGCGCTGATTGCGCGTCTGAACAGCGACCCGCTGGTGCACGGCATTCTCGTGCAACTGCCATTGCCGAAAACCCTTGATACCGAAGCGGTCATCAATGCCATCGATCCGGCCAAGGATGTTGACGGGCTGCACCCGAACAACGCCGGCCGGCTCGCCGGCGGATTTGCCGCGCTTTCGCCCTGCACGCCCCTTGGCTGCATCATCCTGAGCAAGAGCGTGCATGCCTCGCTTGAGGGGATGAATGCGATCGTGATCGGCCGCTCCAACCTGGTCGGCCGTCCGCTGGTGCAATTGCTGCTCAATGAGAATGCCACGGTGACGATCGCGCATTCGCGCTCACGCGACCTCAAACGCTTGAGTGCCCGCGCCGATCTGGTTTACGCGGCCGTGGGCCGGCCCGAGATGGTGCGCGCCGACTGGATCAAACCTGGCGCGACCGTCATCGATGTCGGGATCAACCGGCTGTCTGATGCCGACGGCAAAACCCGACTTGTGGGCGACGTCGCCTTTGCCGAAGTCTCGGAAGTCGCGGGCGCCATCACGCCGGTGCCGGGCGGCGTCGGCCAAATGACCGTGGCCTGTCTTCTGGTCAACACCTTGCGCGCGGCCTGCGCGATCGCGGGCCTGCCGAAGCCCGGGGTGTGACTTACTTCACCCTCCCCCGCAAGCGGGAGAGGGAAAGTCCCGCGCTATTTCTTTTTCGCGCGCTCGATTCCCTCGGAGATCAACTGGTGCGCGTCTTCGGCGCCGCCCCAGCGCAACACTTTCACCCATTTGCCGGGTTCGAGATCCTTGTAGTGCTCGAAGAAGTGCTGGATCTGCTGCAAGGTGATGTCGGGCAGGTCGCTATACGTCTTCACCTTGTCGTAGCGCTGCGTCAGTTTCGACGACGGCACCGCGATGATCTTCTCGTCGCCGCCGGCTTCGTCTTCCATCAGGAGCACGCCGACCGGCCGCACGCTCATGACAGCGCCCGGAACGATGGCCCGCGTGTTGGCGACGAGCACGTCGCAGGGATCGCCGTCGTTGGAGAGCGTGTGCGGAATGAAGCCGTAATTGCCGGGATAGCGCATCGCCGTATACAGGAATCGATCGACGACCAGCGTGCCGGCCTTCTTGTCGAGCTCGTATTTGATCGGCTCGCCGCCGACCGGCACTTCAATGATGACATTGACCTCGCGCGGGGGATCAATGCCGATCGAGATCGCTTCAACACGCATGAATGGCTCCGAATGGCTTTGGCGCAGGCATGATCCGGAAAAGTGATATCCGGTTTTCCGAAGAGATCATGCTCAAATAACGTACGCTAATCTAGGCCAGCTAGCGGCGGCACTTGAGCTGATTGTTTGGGCAAAATCTATCGAGATGCGCGCGGCGAGCCGCTAGCCTGCTGGCGCTGCAAAGCTCAAGGGCTGTAATTCAATTGGTCCAGGCGAAGGCGACCTTGTCGAGCGACTTGGGCCCGAACTTCTCCGAAGAGCGTGCCACCATGCGGCCGCCCAAAGCGCGGTAGAATTCTGTCGCCGCTTCGTTGTCGGAAAGCGCCCAGATCACCATGCTCTTCAGGCCGCTCTGCCCCAAGTCACGCCGCGCGGCCGAAAACAGGCGGCGGCCGAAGCCGAGCCCCTGAAATTCCGGGCGCAGATAAAGCTCGTAGATTTCGCCTTCGAAATGCAGGCTGCGGGCCCGGTTGCGTCCGTAGTTGGCGTATCCGGCGACCTTGTCGCCGAACACCAGCACGCTGACACGGCTGCCTTTGCGGATCGCCGAATCCCACCAGTGCGGGCCACGGCGATTGATCAGCTTTTCAAGCTCCGCGCCGGGGATGATTCCCTGATAGGCCGCGCGCCAGGCTTCGTCATGGGTGGAGGCCACCGCCGCCGCATCAGCAGCCTTGGCCGGTCGGACCTCGATCAGGGTTGTGCTCATGACCCAATCAAAGCAAGTCAGCGGGCTGGCTTCAAGGTCTATCGTTAATTATCAGTTAACCTGTGGATTTTCTGCATCAGTTGGCGCGCTCCCTGTGCCGAAAGCGGACAGGTAAAGGCTTTTGGGGCCGGATTTGGCGGAATGGACGGGTCTGCCGGAGGTTTTAAACTCTGTCATCACGGGCGGTGCACGTGATTTGATTCGCCGCGAGCGAGCACCGGATATCTGTCCTGCAACGCGGTCATGGGTGTTAGATGCCGTCGTTTAAGATGTTTTTGATGCCGATGCTTTTAGCCGCGCTGTCGGCGGCAACTGCAACCGGAGAGGAGGTCTTCGGCCCGCAGGGTGCGGAAGGGGAGCCCAACCGCGCGCAAGCCTGGCTGGTGCCGTCGCCCGTTCCGGGCGTCGCCTCGCACGCCGTGCTGTTTCGCCCCTCCGGCGAAGGTCCTTTCCGCCTGGCGGTAATTGCGCATGCTTCCACCCAGAATGTGTTGCTTCGCGCGCAAATGCCGCAGCCCCAATACCGGCCGCTGGCCGCGCTGCTGGTGGCGCGGGGCTTTGCCGTGCTGGTGCCGGAGCGTCCCGGCCACGGCGTCACCGGCGGCCCATATCTGGAAGACCAGCGCGGCTGCGACGAGGCCGACTATGCGCGCTCGGGGCGGGCCACCGCCGAAGAAATATCCGCAGCTGTCACCTATTTGCGTGGGCAACCCTTCATCCGGCGCGACGGCGCGGTGGTCGTCGGGCATTCCGCCGGCGGATGGGGGGCGCTGGCGCTCGCCAATGCCGATCCGGCCGAGATCGCGGCCATCATCGTTTTTGCGGCCGGCCGGGGCGGCCACGCCAATGACTCCAATCAGATTTGCGCGCCGCATACGCTGCTGATGGCCGCGGATGAATTCGGCCATGGCGCGCGCGTCCCGGTCAGCTGGTTGGTTGCGGCCAATGACAGCTACTTCTCGCCGGACTTTTCGCGGAAGCTCGCGGATGCCTTTCGCGCCGGTGGCGGCAGCGCAGACTTCCGCGTGCTGCCGGCCTATGACGGCGAAGGCCACTGGATGGCCGAGACCGAGAACGGCGTCAAACTGGCGGCTGCCGAACTCGACCGCGCGCTGAAAGGGTCGCCGCCGCAACCGCCTGCGCGGGCGAAAAAGCCATGACGATCTACTTGGTCGTCAAGTATCTGCACGTCCTCGGAGCGATCGTGATCCTCGGCACAGGTACGGGAATTGCGTTTTTCATGCTGATGGCGCATCGCAGCCGGGATGCCGCTTTTATCGCGCGCACGGCCGCGGTCGTCGTGCTTGCCGATACGATCTTCACGCTGAGCGCGGTGATCCTGCAACCGGTCAGCGGCGGGCTGTTGATGATGCTGACCGCGACAGGCTACGCCGAGCAATGGCTGCTGGCCTCGCTCGGGCTTTATGTTTTTGCCGGCCTGTTCTGGATTCCGGTGGTGTTCATGCAGATCGAGATGCGCAACCTGGCGCGCGCGGCCGTGGAACGTCAGGAGCCCTTGCCGGAACGTTATTTCAAGCTGTTTCAACGCTGGTTCCTGTTCGGCATTCCCGGCTTCGGTTCTGTCATGATCATTCTCTGGTTGATGATTGCAAAACCTTTTTGAGGCGGCATGACCGTATCGCCCAACATCCTCGTGCTCGGCGCTTCCGGCCTAATCGGGCGCTTCCTCACCGAGGATTTGCGTCAACGCGGCTTTCAAACCATCGGCGCGGCGCGAAAATTCGCCGCAGGCCAGAAGTTGAGTGCGCTTGATCTGGAATTACCTGTCATGACGATGGATGTGGCCGCGCTCGCGCAATTGCTGCGCGAACGGACCGTCGATATTGTGGTCAATTGCCTTGGTGTGCTGCAAGATGGTCCCGGCAGCGACACAAGCGCCGTGCATCGCGATTTTGTCGAGCGCCTGTTGCAGGCGATCACGAAGAGCGGTTGCGCCATTCGATTGATCCACGTGTCGATCCCAGGTGCTGCGAAGGATGACAAGACCGCTTTCAGCACCACCAAGCGCGAAGCCGAGCGGTTGATTGCTGCGTCCGGCGTCCCGTATGCGATCCTGCGGCCCGGCTTTGTGATCGCGCCTGCGGCCTTTGGCGGCAGCGCCATGGTGCGCGCGCTCGCCGCGTTGCCTTTTCAGCTTTCGAAAGCCGACTCAAACGTACCGTTCCAGCCGATTGCCGTGGAAGACATTGCTGCCACCGTGGCGTGGCTTGCCGTTCGCGACCTTGATGAGGCCGCGACGAATGCCGTGACCTGGGATCTGATGCAACAGCAGCCGATTGCCTTGGGCGAAGTCATCGCTTCGTTTCGCCGCGCGTTCGGCACCAGCGATTGGCCGCGTATCCCCCTGCCGGCCTTCCTGCTCGAGTTCGGGGTGAGGTTGGCCGACCTCGTGGGCTGGCTGGACTGGCAGTCACCGATGCGAAGCACCGCCATGATCGAATTGCGCCGTGGCGTGACGGGTGATCCCTCGGCGTGGATCGGCGCAACCGGAATCGTACCGGTCGATCTGGAGCGCGCGGGACGCGCGGCGACCGTTCAGGACAAATGGTTTGCGCGGCTTTATCTGATCAAGGCGCTGATACTCGCCAGCCTTGTCGTGTTCTGGAGCCTTTCCGGCTTCATCGCGCTGTTTGTCTCCTATGACGCCGCCGCCGGCATTTTGAGTTCGCACCATTTTCCGCCTTCTTTGGTCGCGCCAATCACGGTTCTCACCAGCCTGATGGATATCAGCGTGGGTGTGTTGACCGCATTCCGCCGCACTTGCGCTGTCGGATTGATTTGGGGGATCGTGGCCTCGCTTGGCTATATGGCGGGAGCCGCGATCCTGACTCCGGACCTCTGGATCGAGCCGCTCGGCGCGCTCGTCAAGACGGGTCCGGCGATCGTGTTGATGCTGGTGGCGCTGGCGATACTGGACAATCGCTAATGCGGAGGTGGCCCGACGACGACGTGATCCTCTATGACGGCGTCTGCATCTTCTGCTCGCGCTGGATTCGTTTCATTGCGGCCCACGACAAAGCGAAGCGCTTTCGTATCACGCAGATCCAGTCAGCCTATGGCGCGCGAATGGCAAAGGCGCTCGGCATCGATCCCGATGATCCCGACACCAATGCGGTTGTTCATGGCGGTGTGGCCTGGTTCAAATCCGACGCGGCCTTGACTGTGCTTTCGAATTTGCCGGGCTGGCGTTGGACACATGTGCTGTTCGCCGTGCCTAAACCGTTGCGTAACGCCGTCTACAATCTCGTCGCGAAAAACCGCTACCGGATTTTCGGGAAGTATGACGCGTGCTTTGTGCCGGATGAGGCGATGCGGGCGAGAGTGTTGGAGTGAATTCGTCATTGCGAGGAGCGCAAGCGACGAAGCAATCCAGGCTGCATCTTCATATCAGGTGTCATCACCGCGCTTGTCGCGGTGATCCACGTCTTAAGCCTACTTCCACGGAGCAAAGACGTGGATGGCCGGGTCAAGCCCGGCCATGACGGAGAGGCTAGCGCTTTGTACCCGTCGCCATCACCTCTCGCGCCGCCCGTTCCCCGGAATCATGGGCGCCGTGGGCGGTCGAGAAAAAATTCGGCGAGGTCGCCTCACCAGCAAAGAACAGGCGGCCGTCGACAGGCGCGGCGAGCACGGCGCGCTTTCCCGCGTGTCCCGGCAGCGCGTGCGAATAGGAGCCGCGAGCAAACGGATCATGCGCCCAGCGCGATTCTGTCAGCGGCCTTAGCTTGCGGCGAAAATCGCTACCGAGAAACGAGACGATTTCATCGATCGAATGCGCCGCGATCGCGCCGTCGCCCGCATCTTCCAGCGCTTGCGCAAACCGGCCGCCGAAAAAGCCTTCAATGCAGGGCTGGCCGAACGGGCGCAGATGATAGGTCCCCATCTCGGTGCGCATGGTCGCGCCGCGCAGGTTTCCGTCAACCGGCAACAGGTCGGGCTCGTCGAGCGCCAGCATCACCTTGTCGGCAAGCCCCAGCGGCAGACCGCGCGCAGCGTCGACCTTTTCAGGCAGCGCCGGAAAAAAGCGGATCGCTTCATCCGCGATCAGATTGGTCGGCACGGTGACGATCACCCTGTCCGCGGTGAGCGTTCCTTGCGAGGTCTCGATGCGCAGGCGTTTTGCGGAGTGGTCGATCAGCGCGACCTGGCAGTTGAGCGCGAGCGGCAGCGACGCACCATAGGCCGCCATCAGCGCGCCGTAACCGCGGCGGACCCGCCAGTTGATGCTAGTGTCTTCATAGGCATCGAAATCGAGGATCGAAAGGGAATCGGTCTCGCAGCCGTTGATGTAGCTGGAAATCGCATCGATCATGGGGTTCCAGCGGTTGCCGGCTTCCAGATACAGATTGGCGGGATGGTCGACGCCGCCCTTGGCCGCCTGCTCGATCCGCTCGAAAAATTCGTCGAGCGAGCGCATGAAATCACCGCGGTCTTCCGGCGGGAACGCCTTGCCCCAGGCGCGCTCGCGCCATGGCGGCAGCTTCCGGTCGATCTCGAAATCGAGCGCTTCGGCGATTTTAACGAACGCGTTGTGGTCGGCCGAATGCAGCCAGCCGCAACCGAGGTCGAAGGTGACGTTGGGCGAAGCCATAACGGTATGCCCGCGGCCACCGACACGGTCGCGTGCTTCCAGCACGATCACGGAAAGGCCGGAGCGCTTCAGCGCATGCGCGGCGCCAAGGCCCGCGGCACCCGCGCCGATGATGGCGACATTTATCTCCGAGGGGAAGGACATGTGTGTAGCGAATAGCGAATAGGGAGTAGCGAATAGAATATAGGCAGGAAGGACTCTATTCGCTACTCGCTATTCACTACTCGCACCTTTACGCCACCGCCTGCTTGGCCTTTTCCGCGCGCTTGCGGTCGTTGGCGTCGAGGAACTTCTTGCGCAGGCGGATCGACTTCGGCGTCACCTCGACCAGTTCGTCGTCCTCGATATAGGCCAGCGCCTTTTCCAGCGTCATCCGGATCGGCGGGGTCAGGCGCACCGCCTCGTCCTTGGACGTGGTGCGGATGTTGGTGAGCTGCTTGCCCTTGAGCACGTTGATCTCGAGATCGTTTTCGCGGGTATGCTCGCCGACGATCATGCCCTTGTAGACCTTCCAGCCCGGCTCGATCATCATCGGCCCGCGGTCTTCCAGCTTGAACATCGCATACGCCACCGCTTCGCCCTGGTCGTTGGAGATCAAGACGCCGTTGCGCCGGCCCTGGATTTCGCCCTTGTAAGCCGCATAGCCGTGGAACAGGCGATTCATGATCGCGGTGCCGCGGGTATCGGTGAGCAGTTCGCCCTGATAGCCGATCAGGCCGCGGGTCGGCGCGTAAAACACCAGCCGCAACCGGTTGCCGCCGGAAGGGCGCATCTCGATCATCTCGGCCTTGCGCTCGCTCATCTTCTGCACGACGACGCCGGAATGTTCCTCGTCGACGTCGATCACGACTTCCTCGATCGGCTCCTGCCAATCGCCGGTTGCATCGTCCTTTTTCAGGACGACACGCGGGCGCGACACCGAGAGTTCAAAGCCTTCGCGGCGCATGGTTTCGATCAGGATCGCGAGCTGCAATTCGCCGCGGCCCGACACTTCCATGGAATCCTTGTCGTCGGCCTCGGTGACGCGCAGCGCCACATTGCCTTCGGCTTCGCGCAGCAGGCGGTCGCGAATCATGCGGCTCGTCACCTTGTCGCCTTCGGTTCCCGCGAGCGGCGAGTTGTTGACGATGAACGACATCGACACGGTCGGCGGATCAATCGGCTGCGCCGTCAGCGGCGTCTCGACGGAAGGGTCGCAGAAGGTATCGGCCACCGTACCCTTGGTGAGACCCGCGATGGCGACGATGTCGCCGGCTTCGGCTTCTTCCAGCGGCGTGCGCTCGATGCCGCGGAAGGCAATGATCTTGGTGATGCGCCCGCTCTCGATCAGCTTGCCGTCGCCGCCCAGCACCTTGACGGCCTGGTTGGGCTTGATGGTGCCTGACGTGATGCGGCCGGTGATGATGCGGCCGAGATAGGGGTTGGCCTCGAGAATAGTGCCGATCATGCGGAACGGCCCTTGCTCGACGGTCGGGGCTGCGACGTGGCGCAGAATCAGGTCGAACAGCGGCTGCATGCCCTGATCCTTCGGACCCTCGGGACTCGTGGCCATCCAGCCTTGCTTGGCCGATCCGTAGAGAATCGGGAAATCAAGCTGCTCTTCGCTCGCATCAAGTGCTGCGAACAGGTCGAACACCTCGTTGATGACTTCGGTCGGCCGTGCGTCAGGCCGGTCGACCTTGTTGATGACGACGATCGGCTTCAGACCGACCTTGAGCGCCTTCGATACCACGAACTTGGTTTGCGGCAGCGGGCCTTCGGCCGCATCCACCAGCACCAGCGCGCCGTCCACCATGTTCAGGATGCGCTCGACCTCACCGCCGAAATCGGCGTGGCCCGGCGTATCGACGATGTTGATGCGGGTATCCTTCCACTGCACCGAAGCGGCCTTGGCAAGAATGGTGATGCCGCGCTCGCGTTCCAGGTCGTTGGAATCCATCGCGCGCTCAACCACGCGCTGGTTTTCACGATAGGTGCCGGACTGCTGCAACAGGCGATCGACCAGTGTGGTTTTGCCGTGGTCGACGTGGGCGATGATGGCGACGTTACGAAGGTTCATTTTAGCTTCTTCTGCGTCAGACAATGAGGGAGCGCGATCTCACCGGAAAACCGGGACCCACTTTTCCGGACCACGCTCGAAAACCGTTGATGTGGGCGCTTGAGCGCCCAAAAAGGATGCCCGGCCAAAAGGGCCGGGCACGCTCTACTCGTTGCGGCGCAATATAGTCAGGAAAGGTCAAAAAACAATGACTTGTTGAGCTTTTGGTTAGCCAAAATGGCGCAAATATCGGCTGGTTTCAGCCGCTGGGCGGGGCCTCGCTCGGATAGACCCCCCGCAGGACCTCTTCGAAGTGGTTTTTGACAGATTCATTACACTGGCAGGCCCGCGACCGTAGCCTCTCGGGGTCGCTCACCACGATCGAGCCGCGGCGGGTCTCCACGATGCCCTCGGCCTTGAAGGTCTGGATCACCCGGCTGGCATAGCTGCGGCCGACGCCGAGTAGCGTCGAAAGCTGCTCATGGGTCAGCGGTACGATATTGTCGCCCTCGGTGCGCTCCATCGCCGAGATGATCCATTTCGCGGTGCGCTGCTCGATCGAATGAATGGCATTGCAGGCGGTCGACTGAAACATCTGCGCGAGCAGGCAGTCGGCGTAGCGGGCGAACACGTTGCGGAGCGAAACAGAAGCCGTCTTGGCCGCGTCCAGTTTGCTGACCGGCAGATGGACGAACGGTCCGCCGAACTTGACCGTGATCCGCGTGTAAGCCGGCAGGTAACCGAGACTCACGATCCCGCCGACCGCGCCCTCGCGTCCGACCAGAATGGTCTCGACGTCGCGGCCGTCTTCATTGGCAACGAGATAGGACGCAAGGCTTGCGCCGCACGGAAAATGTACGGTGTCAACGTCGTCACCCGGATCATAGAGCAACGCGTCGGGCGCGGATTCATCCGTCGACAAGTGCGGCGCGATCAACGCGAAGTCCGGCTCACTCAGCCGCCGCAACAGATTGTTATTCGGCCGGTCGCTGTTGGGCCTTCCCTGTGAGATCATGCGCAACCGCCCTTCGCTGTTCCATTTCCTCATGGCCTCCCACAATACTCATGAGGGTTCCGTCGTTCCGTGCACAAGTGCACAGACAACGGTCGCGCGATGTGATGGTTTCATGCGGGGAACAAGGGGCAGCCTCCCAAACGCATTCCGGCAGAACTGTCCTGCCGTAACTTATGCCCCCAAGCTGGAACTTTTGTTAGCGTGATGGCCAGTGTTGCGAGTGGCGGAATCCCCGGCGATGTCCTTGTTGTCGAGGACGATGCGATCATCGCCATGGATTTCGAGGACACCATTCTGGGTTTCGGGGCGAAGACAGTTCGCGTCGCGGCCAATGTCAGCCGTGCGCTTCAGCTGATCGCCGAGCGCGCGCCGGATTTTGCGTTGCTGGATATTGGCCTCATGCGGGAGAAGAGTTTTGCGATCGCCGAACGCCTGGAGGCGCTCGGCATTCCCTTTGCTTTTGTCAGCGGATACGGCGCCGACGCCGGTCTTCCCCCCGCTTTCGTCCAAAAGCCGAGATTGCCGAAGCCATGCACGTCCAGCGCGCTGGAGGCTGTCTTGAAAGGTGCTTCGGCCGGCTGCGCCGCGCGCTGACGTTCTGACTCGCTTCACCTCTCCCACAAGGGGAGAGGGAGCACACCTGTGTTGCGGATACAGTTTGATCTGGTCCCGCTCTATCCTTGCTTCGGATCGAGCGTCGTCGACCACAGTGCCGCGTCAGTGCGGTCGCGCAAGGTCACCGTCATCTGCCCGGTCGCGCCTTCGATTTTGACATGACCGAAAAACTGCATGTTGTCCGACGGTGACAGGATCACGCCGGCCGGCGCCGCCTTGGCGAATCTCACCTCGGGCCCGAACGTATTGTCGAGTTCATTCTGCCAGCCCGTTCCGGCATGCAAGGGGCCGGCGACGAATTCCCAGAACGGCATGAAATCCTGAAACTGCGCGTGATCGGGATTGTAGAAGTGCGCGGCCGCGTAATGCACATCGGCCGTCAGCCACACGGTGTTGGCGACGCCTTTGTCGCGGATGAAGCGCAGGAGATCGGCGATCTCGAGCTCGCGTCCGCGTGGCGGGCCGTCACCTTGCGCAAACGCTTCCGAGCCTTTTTTGCTGGCGTAATCGTCATACACGATCAGGCTGAGCGGCATGTCGGAGGCGATCACCTTCCAGGTGGCTTTTGAGGCCGCCAAGCTCCGCTTGAGCCAGGCCAACTGATCGGGCCCGAGGAAGTAGGCATCGGGGCCGTAGGTGTCCTGCAAGTTCGGACCGTTGGGCCCGCGATAGCTGCGCTCATCCAGCATGAAGACGTCGAGATGCGGCCCGTGATTGATCGTGCGATAGACCCGTCCGGGTTCGACGATGCTCTCACGCAGCGGATACATGTCGTGGAAGGCGCGCGATGCGCGCGCCGCCAGAAGATCGATGTCGCGCACTTTGTAGGCGGGTGGAAGTTGCTTCGAAGCCGACCAGTTGTTGGTGACCTCGTGATCGTCCCATTGCACGAAGATCGGCACCTCGGCGTTGAAGGCACGCACGTTGTCGTCGAGAAGATTGTACTTGTGCGCGGCGCGGAACTCCTCGAGCGTTTCGGCGACCTTGGTCTTTTCCGGGATCATCAGATTCTTCCAGATTTTTCCGTCGGCGAGTTTCACCTCGGCCGGGAAGACGCCATCGGCATAGATGGTGTCGCCGGAATGGATCAGGAAATCCGGGCGATGCTTGAGCATGGTTGCAAAACTCACCATGCCGCCATCGTCGGGGTTGATGCCCCAGCCCTGGCCCGCGACATCGCCGCCCCACACGAAACTAACGTCGCGTCGCTCGGTGGGCGCGGTGCGGAAGCGCCCGGTCACCGCTTCGCCGGAAACGTCGGGGTGCGACAGGTCGCGGAATTTGATGCGATAGAAAATATCCTGCCCCGCAGGGAGATTTTCCAGCAGCATCTTCGCGGTGAGATCGCTTTCCGGCAGTGCGGCGATCGGCTGCAGCGCGCGCGCGTCCGTGAAGGACTCGGTGGTGGAGACTTCCACCAGCATTTGCGAAGGGCGGTCGGCGCGTGCCCATACCACGCCGCCGTCGGTGCTGACGTCGCCGGATTGCACGCCGTGGGTAACGGCCGGCCGGTCGGCGGCGCGGGACAGATAAGGCATCGCGACGACGCCTGCTGTGCTTGCGCCATATTTGATGAGCTGTCGGCGGGAGATCCCGCGGGAAAGACCTGTCTTCATGCGCGCCTCATATCGATCATGCATGTTATCGCGCATGAAACTTACGTAGACAATGTGACGCCGGCATTGCCGCATCAGTGCATCACATGCGAACGCGCAATGAAATCGGCAGGCCGCAAGGCGGCCTGCCGATTCAAATTAGACAGAAATTTACGACTTAGCCGGGCGGGTTGATGTTCGGGTCCATGCCGCCCGGTCTCGAATGGTCGTAAATGCTCTCCGGGACCCAGCCGTCATTGTAGAAGGGCTCATCCATCGGCGCCCGGTTGTAGGCGCGGTGGAACGTCCTTGTTTGATAGGCCGGGCCATAATAGGCCGGTCCGGAATAGCCGGGGCCGTATACGCGTTCAGACTGGGCATATACGCGTTCAGACTGGGCATAGGCCGGGGCAGCCAGCGTCGTTGCCAAAACGGCCAGCGCCGGGATTACAAGTTTCAATCGCATGATCGTCTCCTCGTTTCCGCCATGACGAGAAAACCGGTCGCGCGGAACTCCGTTCCGCTCGCCCGCACACCTTCGTGTGATGGGATATTCGTGTGTTGGATCGCGGCTCAGGTTCCGGTCACCCGCAACGCAGCGCCGGTCCGTTGCAGGTTCTGCGGAATGCTCATGAGCAACGCCTTGCGGTCGGCCACCGCGTGATGGAATTGCGACAATGCAATGTTGAAGGAGGTCAACGCAACTTCCTCGATGGCGCCGTGTTCGAATCGTTGCAGCGTATCGCGCAGGATATCGTCCGCTTCCGCCTGCATGCGGTCGAGCTCTTCGGTCGAATCGCTCCGGCGCGCGGTCGCGATCATGTCCAGAAGCCGCGTGCGATGCGTTGAGTTGTTGCTGCGCACGTCCTTCTTCAGGTAGCCGGCAAACCATGCGCCGATCGAACCCATGGCCGACAGCGCCATCAGGCTCCACCACATGATATCGCTGTAGCGGTCCAGGAAGGTCTTTTCCCCGTCATCGACAAAGGCCGCGGCTCCCGGATGTACCGGGATAAACGCATCCTTGTCGGTATCGGGCGTCTCGAGCTTCGCCGCCTGCGGAAATTCGGTCACCAACGTCTGCCGGATGGCGAAGAGTTGCCGCGTGAAGGCAGCAACCGTGGTTTCCGAAAGGTCCCTGCGGGCGACAATGTGGTGCGAGAAGCTGATCGTCTTGACTTCATCCTCGGGGCGGTCCGGGGAGCCGCCAAACGTGCCGGCAGGAATTTCGGATGCCTCATACATCGGATGGTTCTGCGCGATCGCTTCCGCCGAATCGATCGCCAGGAAGGTGGGCGCGGTGCCATCGCGCGTCGAGGCTGCAATCGCCTCCGACGTAATCTTGCTGTTGACCGGACCCGCGGCGAGATAGGCATCGGCCTTCTGGTTGCGGATCGCATCAGCCGCCTCGCTGGCCGGGAACTGGATGATCTCGACCTTGCTCGGGTCTATGCCGTATTGTTGCAGGATCACCTTGAGCAGTTCGACATTGGCTGGCGTGCGGCCGACGACGCCGATGCGGTGTCCGGCAAGCTGCCCAATCTTGGTGATTTTCGCAGGCCCTTTCTTGCCCTTCATCGCGGGCGGCACCCACAACACCGCGACGTTCTTGCGCAGCGTGGCCACGGCCTGGGCATTTTTCGGCACATTCAGATCGCCGCGGACGATGGCGAGGTCGGCTCTTCCGTCCGCGATCATTTGGGCGCTCGCCGTGGCGCCCTCGGTCTGGATCGGCCGCAAGCGGATCTGGCTATGGGCCTGGAGAAAGGCCTGGCCCAAGGCCTGAACGACTTTAAGATCGTCGCTGTTGGCGGGCCCAACCGCGATCCGCAAGTTGGCCGGGCCCACCGCGAGGTAATAGCCGGCCGTCAACGCGCCGACAGCAGCCAGAAGTCCGGCCAGCATGATAAAGACTACGCCCCGCCGCGGGGAGCGGGGAGATCCCGTTGTTGAGGGCTCCGCTTGATTTGCCGGCGCTGTGTCGAGACCGCTTGCCATTGATCTGGAAAAATTCAGCTCCAAGATTCAGCTCCAAGAAGGAGCCGATACGCCTAAGCCAGAAATGTAGCAAATTTCGCGCCTTTCCCGAGTTACTTCGCCGTCATGGTTACCGGCAGGTCGGAATTGCGAGCGATAACCATGGCGCATGCCTTTGTTTGTGTAGAGCTTTTTTGAAAATTCCGTTTTCGAGCTCCTACGGATCATGCTCGGGCGATCGGTGTTAGACAGTGAGCGGTTGGAAACAGGGAGGCCGTCATGGTGGACCGATTGTCGGAAGAGGTACGGAAATCGGCGCTGAAGGGTTTGCCGGGCTGGAAAGAAGTCCAGGGTCGGGAGGCGATCGAGCGCACTTTTGTGTTCAGGGATTTCAACGAGGCGTTCGGCTTCATGAGCCGCGCGGCCCTGGTGGCTGAAAAGAGCGACCATCACCCGGAATGGCGCAATGTCTACAAGACGGTCGAGGTGGTCCTCGCCACCCATGATGCCGGCGGCGTGACTGCTCGCGACATCGAACTGGCCAAGGCTATGAATGCCATCGCCGCCCAACTCGGGATCGCTTGATCGGATCGGCGGCTGTGATCTTGGAGAGCCGACGGGATGGATCAAACGGCAAGGGCCTGGCGTAACGTCAGGCCCTTGGTCGCTCTCCCTGTCTTGTCTTTTTTAGCGCTATTGCGCTTTCGGTTTTGCTGGCGCCGCCGGAGCGGGTGCCTGGGCGCGGGCGTTCTGATCGGCCTCCCAGGCCTTGAACTGCTTGAACAGCGCTTCCTTGTCGGTGTCGGCCGGCAGCTTGCCGGCCGCCGAGGTCTGCTTGAGGAAATCGTCAAACTTGCCGCGGGAGAGCGGTTCGATCCCGTGGGTATCGAGCCACTGCTGGGCCGCGGGTAGTCGCGTCCAGCCGGCCAGCGGCGCCGCGAGCGAGACTTCCTTCCACTTCGGGTGGAAGGGCGGATTCTGGAACTGCGGGAATTTCGTGAAGAAGGCATCCACGAACACCGCGAGCTTGCGGTAGCGGTCGGTATTGGGCGCCCAATTATAGGCCGCGAGCAGCGCCGGTACTGCGATGGTGTCGACCTTCTCGCCGTCCGCGATCAGGTTCGGATAGTCTTTCGAGGTCAGGGTGGCCGGCAGATAGTCGCCTTGCAGCGGCTTTTCATAGTCCACCTTCACGAGGTGGAAGCGGCCGTCATTGCCGAAGTTCGAAACCGACTTGTAGGGTTTGCCGCCGACCACGATCACGGCGTCGACCTCGCCGGTCTTCAGCTTCTCCATCGCGATACGCTGCTCGATGTAGACCCAGTTCGCCTTCATCCCGAGCCGGTCGGCTACCGTCAGCACGGTGACGAAGGTAGAGCCGTTCGGCAAGTCCACGCTGACCGTCTTGCCTTCAAGATCTTTCAGGCTGTTGATGGACTTGGGCGCGATGATCTGCATTTCCTCGTTGTAGAGCTTGGTCACATAGGTGAACTGCTTCTTGATGTCTTTGGCGAAGCCCTTGCGCTCGAGATAATCGAGCGTGTCGGCGCGCACGATGCCGATATCCACACCTTGCAGGAACAGGATGTCGGCGACGCTCTGGACGGAGCCGCGCCCGACGATCGGAAGTACGCGTAACTTGTTTCCGTCGTCGAGCACGGAGGCTAGGTCGGCGCCGAATTGCACGTAGGTGCCGCCGATGGTCCCGGTGATCAGCGTCACCGTGTTCTGATTCAGCGCCTGCTTGGTCTGCGCCGAGCCGAACTGGAAGATGGCCTTGAGACTGTCGGAGACCTTGGCCGGATCGACCACGCTTTCCTCGGCGCGGGCCGCAAAGCCAAACGCCATCATCGTGGCAACGAGTGCCATACCAATCAAACGTCGCATTTTATTCCTGCCCCTGAATGAAAACGGTTCAATTATTGCAATTCAATTATTGTAGTTGACTGAGCCGCCGCTGTGCGTCGGGCGAGCCGAGCTGGGCGGCGCGCTGATACCAGCTGCGCGCCAGCGCCGGATCTGGTGTGATGTTGCGGATATCCTGCGTTCCCAGCACCGTGGGATCGTAGGTTTGCGCCAGCATCAACGCCGCGCCGGCCTCCTGCGCTTCCGCCGCGCGCTCCAGCAGCAGGCGGGCGGGCGGGATGTCGCCTGAGGCGAGAAACGCTTTTGCGCGGGCCATCAGCGCAGCGAGTTCGTCGGCATCCATCCGCCGGGCCGGCGGTGCCGCGGCGGCGACGGGTGCGGCCACCACAGCGGCTGCAGCGGCCGGCTGTTCGATTTCCAGCGGCGGCTGGTTCTGATGCGCCGTTCTGAGCGCGAGCGCGATTTCATCACGCGATGGCAGTGGAGCTGCGGTCGTCGCCAGCGCCGGGCCGGCTGCCATGGCCGGCGTGCTGGCCACAGCCGCTGTTGCAATCTGACGCGGCGGTGCTACTGGCGCTTGCGCCGTTCGGACGTCTGAGGTGCCCATCAGCGCCGCTGTCGCGTTGGCAAAGACGGCGAAAGGATTTTTGACGGCCACGAAAGTGGCTACCAACGCCGCAGCCGCAAGCGCGCCGGCCTTCAATAGCCGCGATCCGCGCTTTCGTGGACGCGCGAATTTCGGCGATCGCCGTTCCTCGTCCGCGCCAGACAGAAAGAGTGGAACGGAATCTTCAGGCAGGAATTCCTCGCGTGTCGCGAGCGATCGCGCGGGATGATTTGACCTCAGCTGCGAACCGAAAGTATCGAGGTCGACTGGTTCTGCATAACGGTCGTCATATGAAGCGTAGTCCTGTTCATACGAAGTGTCATACGGACTGTACCGTGTCCCCTGCGCCATGGTGATGCCTCCCGCAACTCACGCAACATCGGGCAGGCCGGCATCAGTTACTCGGTCTCTACCCGTTACTGAGGCCTCTAAAACGCATTTTGAATCCGTCCAAAAAGCGACATTCACGATCTCGATTTGGGAGATATCTTGATTTCATTTAGGCATTTGGGTGCAGCACGACGAATACCTCGCGGCCTATCCGCGGCATCAATGAGGAAAAGCTGTGGCAAGTTACGCAAGTGACACAAGATGACACAACTTGCGCCAGCAATGGCCGTCGAAACCCGGCCGCGTCATGTAACCATCATCAATGACGTCACGGAAGCATCATGGACGTGGGCAGCGTCCAGGCGGCACTAGGGATGCAGGATCACCTTGCCCATGGCCTTGCGGCCGGCGAGCACTTTCAACGCGTCGGCGGTTTGCGCCAGCGGGAAGGTGCGATCGACATGGGACGAGATCTTGCCCTCCGCCGTCCATTGCACGAGCCGCTGGAGATTGGCGCGATTCTTGTCGGGATTGATTCTCGCCCAGGCGCCCCAGAACACGCCTCTGATATCGCAGCCCTTCAACAGCGCGAGGTTGAGCGGCATTTTCGGAATATCGCCGGCCGCAAACCCGATCACCAGGAAACGGCCTTCCCATGCGATCGAGCGCAGCGCAGCCTCGGCATAGTGGCTGCCGACGGGGTCGAAGATAATGTCGACACCCTTGCCGCCTGTGAGACGGCGCAGGCCTTCCTTGAGATCCTCGCTTGCGTAGTTCAAGCCGAGTTCGGCGCCGTGCGCCTTGGCGAACTCAAGCTTCTCCTCGGACGAGGCGCAGGCGATCACCTTCAGCCCAAGCAGCTTGCCGAGTTCGCAGGCGGCAAGACCGGTGCCGCCGGCCGCGCCCAATACGGCGAGTGTCTCACCAGGCTTGAGGCTGGCGCGATCTTCCAGCGCGTGCAGTGCGGTGCCGTAGGTGATGATGACCCCTGCGGCGCGGTCGAAGTCGAGATCCGCCGGAATCTTGACCATCGAAGTCACCGGCAGCGCGATCTTTTCCCGCGCCCCGTTGTAGCCACAGGAGGCGATAACGCGGTCGCCGGGCTTCAGGTCGGTCACACCGCCGCCGATGCTTTCGATCACGCCAGCCACTTCGGCGGCCGGTGAGAACGGGAATGGCGGCTTGATCTGGTATTTGCCCTGGATCATGAGCAGGTCGAAGAAATTCAGCGCGGCGGACTTGATCGCAATCACAGCTTCGCCGGGCCCGGCCACGGGGTCGGGCACTTCCGTCAGCACGAGATCGTCGGGGCCGCAATATTGCGAGCAGAGAATGGCTTTCATGACTTCACCTAAATCCTGGAGGCGATACGCTTCATGCCGGATTTAGCGCCACCCGACAATTGGATTAATTGCCGGTCCTTCATGGTGAGGAGGCGCTATTGCGCCGTCTCGAACCATGAGGCCTCATCCTTCGAGACGCGCCAAGCGCTTCTCAGGATGAGGATCAGCAGCTGTAGCCGAAAGGGTTCAAACGATGTTTGAAAAAGGACTACTGGCGGGAAAGCGCATCCTGGTCACCGGCGGCGGCTCCGGACTGGGTGCGGCGATGGGTCGCCGGTTCGCCGAACTCGGCGCTGAACTGATCATTTGTGGTCGCAGGCTGGAGGTCTTGGAGGCGACCGCAGCCGCGATCCGTGAAGAGTTCGCGGCCCAGGCTCACGCGATCCCGTGCGATATTCGCGACGGTGCGGCCGTCGAGGCCATGATGGACACCATCTGGCGCGAGGCCCCGCTCGATATTCTCGTCAACAATGCGGCAGCGACCTTCATCGCGCGAACCGAGCAGTTGTCGTTTCGGGCCGCGGACGCGATCCTTGGTCCCACGCTGCATGGTACGATGTACTGCACGCTGGCGGCCGGCAAACGCTGGATCGAGGCCGGGCGCAAGGGCGTGGTGCTCAGCATCCTCTCCACCTCGACCATCACCGGCCGTGCCTTCACGGTGCCGTCCGCGATGGCGAAATCGGCCGTGCTGGCGATGACGAAGAGTCTTGCGGTCGAGTGGGGCCCCAAGGGTATTCGCACCGTCGCGATCGCGCCGGGCGCGTTTCCGACCCAGGGCGCAACGGGCCAGCTTCGGCCCGAGGGGCGCGATCCGAATTGGGCCGCACGCATTCCGCTCGGCCGTACCGGTGAACATCGCGAACTCGCCGATCTCGCAAGCTTCCTGATTTCCGATGCGGGCGCCTACATCAACGGCGAAATGGTCGTGCAGGATGGCGGCGCGCATTTGCGCTCCTCCGGTGCGGAAGACCTGCTGGCCTGGACGGAGGCGCAATGGGAAGCTCAGAGAGCGGCGCGTTCAAAGGGCGAGAGGTGAGCCTGGGGGGCCAGCCAACGCCTTTTCAATCAGGCGTTTACCCTTTATCCATTGCAGCTGGTGCAGCTGATTCCGAGCCATCTTCCAGTCACAATGATGAGTGACCAGAATGCTTAAGGGACCAGATTCGGCGATGACCGTGCGGGGAATGCTGACAGCTTCGATTGCAGCAGCGCTTTTGTGCGCCGCCTCTAGTCATGCGCTGGCGCAGGCGACTTCCAAGGGCGCCGCGAAGCCAGCGGCGGCCAAGTCGGAAGCCGCCGCGGTTGCCGGCGGAAGCGAGCCGACACTGGTCGGCCAATTTGGCACCTGGGGAGCTTATTCCGCGACGCCGAACGGCAAGAAAGTCTGCTTCGCGCTCGCCAAGCCTTCCTCGTCAAAAACCAATCCGCCGAACCGTCCGCGCGATCCGGCCTACGCTTTCATCTCCACGCGCCCGGCCGAGAAAGTCGCCAACGAAGTCTCGATCATGATCGGCTACGCCTTGAAGCCGGGTTCGGAATCGACGCTCGAGGTCGGCGGTGCGTCCTATGCCATGTACACGCAAGGCGACGGCCTCTGGATCAAGAATGCGGCCGAGGAGGAGCGGATGGTCGATGCCATGCGCAAGGCCGCCGACGTCACGATCAAGGGCGTCTCGGCCAAGGGCACCGAGACCATCGACGTTTTCTCTCTGAAGGGGCTTTCCCAGGCCCTTGATCGGGTCGCGCAGGACTGCCGGCGCTAACGCCAAAATGGCGTTGTTTGGGGGATCAAGAAGGCCTATCTGATGGACGTTATCCCTCATGGTGAGGAGGCGCCTCCAGCGCCGTCTCGAACCATGAGGCCCGGCTGTCATCCTTCGAGACGCGACGCAAGCGCCGCTCCTCAGGATGAGGTCAAATACCTCGCAAGAACGGAAATGACTGCCAATTTGACCGAGACCATTGCCGCGGCCAACGCACCTCTGGAAAAGGTCGCGCTCGAATCCTATGTGCCGCCGGCAAAACCCTCGCTGATCGGATTTTCCCGCGAAGAGCTCGCAGCCAAACTCGGCGAGATCGGCGTCGCCGCCCCGCAGCGCAAGATGCGCGTGCAGCAGCTCTGGCACTGGATGTATGTCCGCGGCGCGCAAAGCTTCGAGGCGATGACCTCGATCTCCAAGGACATGCGCAAGCAGCTCGAACAGCATTTCACCGTCGCGCGGCCCGAAGTGGTGGCCGAGCAGATTTCCAACGACGGCACCCGCAAATGGCTGTTGCGCCTGCCGAGCGGCGACAAACTCGAGAAGGCGCATGAAGTCGAGTGCGTCTATATTCCGGAGACGGATCGCGGCACGCTATGCGTCTCGTCGCAGGTCGGCTGCACGCTGAATTGCTCGTTCTGCCATACCGGCACCCAGCGTCTGGTGCGTAATCTCACCTCAGGCGAGATCGTCGGCCAGATCATGGTGGCGCGTGATCGCTTGAATGACTGGATCGACCGCGAGACGCCCAATGGCAACCGCCTCATCACCAATGTGGTGATGATGGGCATGGGCGAGCCGTTGTACAATTTCGACGCCGTGCGCGACGCGCTGCTGATCGTGGCCGACAATGAAGGCATCGGCATCGCCCGCCGCCGCATCACGCTGTCGACCTCGGGCGTGGTGCCCAACATCAAGCGGACCGGCGAGGAAATCGGCGTGATGCTCGCGATCTCGCTACATGCGGTGCGCGATGAGTTGCGTAATGAGCTGGTCCCGCTCAATCGCAAATATCCGATTGCAGAGTTGTTGCAGGCCTGCCGCGATTATCCCGGTGCCTCCAACGCACGGCGCATCACCTTCGAATATGTGATGCTCAAGGGCGTCAACGATTCCCTCGATGACGCCAAGCTTTTGGTGAAGCTGTTGAAGGGCATTCCGGCCAAGATCAATCTCATTCCGTTCAACCCCTGGCCGGGCACTTCTTACGAATGTTCGGACTGGGAGAGAATCGAGAAATTCTCCGAATACATCTTCAACGCCGGTTATTCGTCGCCGGTCCGCACGCCGCGCGGCCGCGATATCCTGGCCGCCTGCGGTCAGTTGAAATCGGAGACCGAGAAGCTGTCGGCGCGCGAGCGGCAGGCGTTGCGCGCGATGGCCATGACGGATTGAAGTCTTTATGGCGCTGCTCGGCCGGCTGTTCGTCGTCTTATTTGCGTTTCTTGCCGCGTGCTTTGTGGCGGGCATGGTCGTGGTCGGCGCGATCATGTTTCCCGAATTCTCCGATCTCGGAGCGGGACCGGTCGATCCCGGCGTGCTGCACGTCATGCTCGGTTTCGGCTTCATCTTCGTCAGCGGATTTGCGCTGGTGCCGGCGATGGTCGTGGTGGCGATCACGGAAGCCTTCTACATCCGCAGTGCGCTGACTTATGCCGTCGGCGGCGCGCTGGTTGGCCTTGCCTGCTATCTGGGGCTTGTTCCCTTCGACACCGAGCAGCTTCGCTTCGAGGGCGTCGTGCGGCGGCATCTCGAAATCATGACGGCGGCCGGAATCATCGCCGGCGTGGTCTACTGGATGATCGCGGGCCGCAATGCCGGCGCCTGGCGTGTTCCACGGCCGGTGCTTCGGCCGCCCCCGCCAATGCCATCGCAATCGCCCCCGCCGCCGTGAAGGTGCCTTTTCATCATCCGCCGTCTCGGCTAAACCGCGCGCCATGAACCGGACCGGATTGATTGTCGCGCTGGCCTTGGCGGTTGTTGTCGGATTGCTGTTCGGAATCTATCCCGAACTCGATCTGAAATTCGCGTCGTGGTTTTACGACGAGACCACCCGAGCATTCCCGTTGAAGTTCAATGCGCTCGCCGCAATAGCCCGTGACGGCGCGATGGTGATCGCCTGGGTCTTTGCGGTGCCGGCGATTATTTCTCTGGCTGTGAAACTGGCGCGGCCGGATCGTCCGCTGCTGATGTCGGGGCGGGCGATTGTCTTTCTTCTGGTCACGCTCATTCTCTCCGCCGGCGTGCTGACCAATCTCACCTTCAAGAGCTATTGGGGCCGGCCGCGTCCGGTCACCGTGACGCAGTTCAACGGCGATCAGCCGTTCGTGGCATGGTGGGATCCGCGCGGGACTTGCGCGCGCAATTGCTCGTTCTTCTCCGGCGAAGGCGCGACCGCTTTCTGGACCTATGCGCCAGCGGCGCTTGCGCCGCCGGCATGGCGGCCGCTCGCCTATGCCGCCGCGACCGTGTTCGGCGTCACGACGAGCGGGCTGCGGATGGCGTTCGGCGGGCACTTCTTTACCGATGTCGCCATAGCCGGATTAGTGACGTTTCTGGTGATCTGGCTCGCGCATGGATATATTTACCGTTGGTCCCGCACGCGCCTGTCGGATGCGCGGGTCGACGCCGCGCTGACGCGGCTCGCCTGGCCGGGCTATCGCCTCCGCCGCCGCTGGCTGGGTCAGGAAGTGGGTCCGGCGCCGTCGGTTTGAACGGCTTCATTTACGCCAACCGCTATTAACGCGTGCCGAAATTTGATATTCGCGGCATTCAAACGACATCAGCCATTTCGACCGATTGGAAGCTTGATGAGTACGATCCTGAAAAGCCTGCCCACAGGCGAGAAAGTCGGTATCGCTTTCTCGGGCGGTCTCGACACCAGCGCGGCGCTGTTGTGGATGAAGCAAAAGGGCGCCCGCGTCTTTGCCTATACGGCAAATCTGGGCCAGCCTGACGAGGCCGATTACGACGAGATTCCGCGCAAGGCGCTGGAATTCGGCGCGGAGAAAGCGCGCCTCGTCGACTGCCGCACGCAACTGGTCCACGAAGGCATTGCCGCGATCCAGTCGGGCGCTTTCCACATCTCGACCGGTGGTATCTCCTACTTCAATACCACGCCGTTGGGGCGCGCCGTGACCGGCACGATGCTGGTGTCGGCCATGAAGGAAGACGGCGTCAACATCTGGGGCGACGGCTCGACCTTCAAGGGCAACGACATCGAGCGGTTCTACCGCTACGGCCTGCTGACCAATCCGGGCCTGAAAATCTACAAGCCCTGGCTCGACCAGCAGTTCATCGACGAGCTCGGCGGCCGCGCCGAGATGTCGGCGTTCATGACGGCGAGCGGCTTCGCCTACAAGATGAGCGCCGAAAAAGCCTACTCGACCGACAGCAACCTGCTCGGCGCCACCCATGAGGCCAAGGATCTCGAGAGCCTCGACAGTGGTATCAAGATCGTCAACCCGATCATGGGCGTGCCGTTCTGGCGCGACGACTGCGCCGTCAAGGCGGAGAAGGTCGTGGTGCGCTTCGATGAAGGCCAGCCAGTTGCGTTGAACGGAAAGACCTTTGCCGATCCGGTCTCGCTGTTCCTTGAGGCCAACGCCATCGGCGGGCGGCATGGCCTTGGCATGAGCGACCAGATCGAAAACCGGATCATCGAGGCCAAGAGCCGCGGCATCTACGAAGCGCCCGGCATGGCGCTGTTGCACATCGCTTACGAACGCCTGGTCACCGGCATTCACAACGAAGACACCATCGAGCAATACCGCATCAACGGTCTGCGTCTTGGCCGGTTGCTCTATCAGGGGCGATGGTTCGATTCCCAGGCGCTGATGCTGCGCGAAACGGCTCAGTGGGTGGCGCGCGCCATCACCGGCGAGGTGACGCTGGAGCTTCGCCGCGGCAATGACTACTCGATCCTGAACACCGAGAGCCCCAACCTAACCTATCAGCCGGAGCGGTTGAGCATGGAGAAGGTGGAGGATGCGGCGTTCACGCCTGCGGACCGCATCGGCCAATTGACCATGCGTAACCTCGACATCGTCGACACCCGCGCCAAGCTGGAAGTCTACGCCAAGACAGGCCTGATCTCGATCGGTGAGGGCTCGCCGATTCCCCGGATCGAGAGCGATAAGGGTTGATCTGCCTCAAACCACTCTCGTGTCCCGGATGCGACGCAGCGCGCAGTGGTGCGGCGCAGGGCTGGGACCCGTCTTTCTTGAAGCGGAAAAACACAATTGGGCCCTGCTCTGTAGCGCATCACTGAGTGCTGCGCTGCGTCCGGGGCACGCGAGTGAAACAAAAATGGCCGGGATTTTTCCCGGCCATTTGCAGTGATGCGTGTCGCTCAGCGCGGCGGCGGCAGCGCCGCGACACCGCCGTTGAGCAGCGGCGTGATGCGGCGGACGGTGACGCGCCGGTTGATGCGGCTCGGCCCGTCGGTCTGCTCCTTCGGGTATTGCGCGCCGTACCCTTGCGAGGTCAGGTTTTCCGCGGGCACCCCGAATTGCTGGGTCAGCAATTCGGCGGCGGATTCGGCGCGGCGATCCGACAGCGACAGGTTGTCGACGGGGTTGCCGACCGCGTCGGTATGGCCCTCGATCAGGAACACCTCGCGCGGGTTGCGCGCGATCGCCCGGTTGAGGCCGTCCGCAATCACCTGCAACCTCGCCGCCTGGTCAGCCGGAATGTCCCATGACCCGGTTTCGAAGTTGATGGTGTTGAGATCGATGCTCGGCATCAGCATCCGCACCGACGGGCTGTAGCGGATTTCGTCGAGCGTAAATCGCCTTTCGATCCGGTCCACCGGCGGCGCCTCAAGCGTCTCGTAGATCAGCTCCGGTGCTGCGACGTCGGCTTCGACGATGTAGCGATCGCGGGGAATTCGGATTTCCGGGAACGGCAGGTCGACATAGAAACTGCCGCCGGCGGCCGGATCGCGGAAGCCGTTGTCGATGATGATGATCTCGCGGCCGTCGCGATCCCGGCGAATCCGGCGCAGCAATCCCCCATCGGGACCGACGACGGTGATGATCTGCGAGCCGTCGGGGCGGATCACGATGGTGCGGGTTTCTCCGCCCACCTGCTGGGTCTGGATATCCCGCGCGCCGAAGCGGAAGCGCTCCTCTTCGTTGTGGCGAATAAAGGACTGGCCGCTCGGATCGACCACGATCACGCGTCCGGGTTCGGTGAACACCTTGCGGCCGCCTTGATCGCTTTCCTGCCGCTGAGCGCGGAAATCCTCGAGCCGTCGTGGGCCCGGGGCTGCGGCGCCCGGCGCAATTGGCGTCAATGCTTGCGTCTGCCGCGGAACGACCGGAATCGGTGCGGTGACGGACGGCGGCGGACGACGGGCCATCGGGGCGGCTGGCGGCAAAGAGGTCTGGCCTCCCGGCGCAGCACCGGGAGTGGGACGCGGAGCCTGGGTCGCCGGTGCCGCTGCGGGAGGGGGTGCCGGCGGCTGGCCCGCG
Organism: Bradyrhizobium sp.; assembly: GCA_049509335.1. Lineage (GTDB taxonomy): Bacteria > Pseudomonadota > Alphaproteobacteria > Rhizobiales > Xanthobacteraceae > Bradyrhizobium. The sequence goes on from JBEKZZ010000002.1 coordinate 136,362, forward strand.
CGCGGAGGCTGCGGGGTTGTCGCAGGCGGCGCAGCAGGCGGCTGTGGCGGTGGCGCGGCCTTCTGTTGCCGCTCCCGTTCCCGCTCCTGCGGTTGCACGGCAGGTCCTGCCGGGGCTTTCGGGGCGGCAGGCGCAGGGGCTGCTGCTGGCGGCGCGGCATGAGGCGCAGCCGGTGGCGGCGGCGGCGGAGCCGACGGGCGCTGGGGTGGTGGCGGAGGCGGCGGTGGCGGCGGAGCCTGATGTTGCGGAGGCTGCGGCGTTCCCGGTCGTGCCGGCGGGGCTCCCTTCGGTGCTTCCTTGGGCGGCTGCTTGGGTTTTCCATCAGGACCGAGTTCTTCCCTGGCCTGTGCGACGACGATCGGCGCCGACTGCGCGTGCGATGGAGTGGTCACCAGTTGCATGGCGGTCAGAGCGGTCGTGGCCAGCAGCGCTAGTCGTAGTGTTCTCATGTGCTTTGGGTCCTGGGGAAATCTGAAGGGGGTGACGAAATCTTCGGCTTGGCTCAACAAACAAACGCCCGCGATCAACAAACAGGCGTTAGGCCGGATTGTGGCGGCTTTCGAACGGGAACGCGTATTTATTTCGGCTCGGACACAATTCGGCCGCGCGGCTGTTCATGACGCATTCAGAAGGTCATTTCAAAATCGGAAATTGAATCGCTGGAGCGAGGGACATCCGGCACTTCAGATATCGGTGGGCGCTTGCGGGGGTGGCGTTTGTGGCCCGCGCACCGGCAATTCATCGGGCGTGTGGCCGGGTAATTCATCGGGCGCTCGCGGCTCGCCCGGCTCTCGCACCGGCGGAGGAATCTCGGGCCTCGGATTTCCAGGCGGGCTTTCCTGCGGCGGCTCCGCCGGTTGTCCTGGCTTGATCGGCGGATCTTCGAGCGGATCGATCGGCATCGCATCGCTGCTTTCTTCAGCCATTGACTGAAGAGCTAACGGTGCCGGTAGGGCGATGTTCCGGTTATCCTGCCTGACGCACCAAAAAGCCCGCGCGCGGGAAATGGACGACCACTTCACCGGCGTGCGGATCATGCCTGCGGATCGCAATATGCTGCGGAGATAGCGCAACGATCTCGCCGCGCACAGCGACCTTGCCGTAATCGTCGGGGACGACGTCAACGAGGTCGCCGGGCTTGCGGCCATTCGGGTCGGCGGGATCGGACAGCTCGGTCGTCTGCGGCGTGGCACGGGTGGCGAGCTCAAGCGCTTCAGCGGTCGACATGTCGATCCGCCGGCCATGACCGACGTTGCGCATGCGCGTCTCCCAGGCCCGCACATGGCCAAATTCGGCCAGCATCTCGTCGGTGTTTGAAAGATTCTCGCGCAGATACCAGACGTTCATATAGGCGTTGACGTCCCAAAGGCTCACATGCCCGCCACCCAGCCATGTCCGGCCGTCACTGAGCTGGGTCTCGATCCAATGGACGTGGGTGCGAAGTTGATCGCGCATCTGGGGGATCGCAGCCGTCATCGCGGCGACGTCGAATTTGGCGCCACGCAGTTTCTCGCGGTCGGCGATGAAATCCTGCGGCACGCGATCGGCCAGCGTTCCGAACACGAGGTTCACGGTGTTCTGAAAGAACGAGCGGTCGGTCCACATCGCACTTGCCCGGGCGAGACCCTCATTACCATCGGGGAACAGGGCCGGCTCGGGAAACCGCCGTTCCAGTTCGCGGATGATGCATTGCGTATCGCAATAGATATCGGCGCCGATCTGCATTACCGGCGTGCGCCGGTAACCGCCGGTCATCGGCATCAGGTCGGGACGCGGCATGATTCGCGAGATGACGACCGACGTCCAGTCGAGCTTCTTCAATCCGAAGATCACACGGATCTTTTCGGAAAACGGCGACTCTTCGAAATGATGCAGGATGATGGGATAAGGGCTCGTCATGTGGTCCATCGGCAAGGTTTAGCGAACGCTTCTCAGTTTTTCGACTGCAGATCTTTTGCTTTTTTGAGGGCAATAGCGGATTTGTAATCGGCCTCGGCGCGGGCGGTATCGCCGCTGTCGGTATAGGCGTCGCCCCGCTGGTTGTAATATCGGGGATTGGATGGATTGATCGTGATGGCGGCCGTGAAGTCCTCTATCGCTTTGCCATAATCACCACTCAGATAGTATGCCGATCCGCGAGATTGGTGGGCGCGGGCGCTTTTGTCATTTTCCATTACCGCCATCGAGCAGTCCTTGATCGCTTCGTTCAACTGAATGGCCGCCAGGTGAAATTCGCAGCGTGTGACAAGAAACTCGGCCTGTCCCGGAGCAAGCCTGATGGCTCGGTCCACGTCGGCCAGGGCGCCAGCATAATCGTGTTTCGAGAAACTGATCGAGCTCCTGTTGGCGTATGGCCGCGGCAATTTGGGATCGATCTCGATCGCCTTGTTGTAATAAGAGAGGGCTTTGTTCTTTTGGTGATGCTCTTCGAATCCCATACCGCGATTGTCGATGGCGGTGGCGCTGGCTGGATTTAGCCTGACGGCCATTTCGAAATCTGCGAAGGCCTGTTCGTGCCGTTCGGTCGAGAAAAACTTCGCGCCGCGATTATTGTAGATTGCGGACAAATCGTCATTGGTGAATCCGCCTTTTGCGATCAAGGCGGTGCAGGAATCGATTGCAGATTGTTCGTGGCTGGGACCCATGCAGGCCTGATAGTCGTCGGCCCACGCGAGTTCTCCGCCCAGCAAGCAGGCTAGTGCAGATATCTGCAATTTCACGAGGATACGACCGGTTTTCGACATCAGTTGTTCTCCCAGATGCGTTCCGATGTGTCGACCTTGACCGGGTTGATGCATTGGGAGGGCCCGGCTCGGTTGGGTGATGTCGCGCTTTCCTTTCTCAGCGCTTCGGACGCCTGCAGCGCTTGTGCGAATTCGTTGTCATGGAATTTCCATACGGCGGTCTCGGCATCGAAACGGACCCGTATTTCGATATCCTTGCCGGATCTGGCGTAGGCGGCAAGGTCGGGCAGGTCTGCCGTTCTGAACGAGGTTTCCCGGGATTGCTGCTGTCCGTCGACCGTGACGGTGAATTCGCGAATTCCCGCCAGAAGTATGTTCTTGGTGTCCTGATCGACCAGTGAATTCAGGTTGTCGGCCTTGTGGAAGCGCATGATAAATTTTTGATACAGCCCGCGCGTGCCGTTCGGAAGATGCCCCTTCTGGTCAATCGTCGCGTAGATGTCCATTGCAAACGGTATGCTCTTGTCAGCGGAATTGACCGTCATATTGAGCGGTTTCAATATCCAGAGGCGTGCGATCTCGGGATCGACGTCGAGGCCCCATTGTCCGAGGTGGGCGACAAAGACGCAGCGCCCATCGGGGCCGGCCTTGTTGGTCAGCGGGAGTGGGTTGGCGGCATCACCGGATGCGTTTCCAGACGCCGCAGGTGTGGCCGACGGTGCCGCCGTCTGCAGGTTGAGGTAAGGCGCCAGCAGGTCCAGGTTTCCAAGCAACGAGGCGGATATTTCCTGGACGCCCTTGTCGATCTCGGCACGGGGATCCCATCCACTGATCAGTCCGGCAACGATCAAATTGCCGTCGAGGCCCTCGAACATGACCGGGCCGCCGCTATCCCCCCGCAGCGTTCCCGCATAGGGCGTCTTGGATGCGATGGTGCACCAGAATTCGACGCCGAAATCGCCACGCCCCAGCCCATACGGATTTTCAGCTCCGCACATCGAAATCGGCGAGAGGTGGCCGCGCAGAAACCGGCGCAAATTGTCTCGGCTGTCCGTGCAGTCCAGCCATGCCTCCCGGTCGGTGCCCTTGTAATGGTAGGTTCCTCCGCATGAACTGATACCAAATCCTGCGATGTAGGTTTTGGGGTCACGGCCGACCAGCGCCACCTTGTTTTGGAGAAAGCGTTCGACGGCGAGTTGTTGCTTGTCGATGCCGCCGTTGCTGTCCATCAGGGCGTCGATCACTTGTTTTCCGATGGCGTCGACGATGGTGGTCGGAAAATGCTCTATCTCCAGGTCTTCAGCCATGACGAGAACGGCAACGTCATGCTGAAGGTATTCGACAGTTTTCCAGCCGTCGTCGTGTGTTCGGTCCGAAAAGACGGCGACGTATTTTTTGCTTACGTCCATCTTCAGGAATTTGGTGTGAACGAAATATCCCTTTGCCGTCCGGACTTCGACCCGGGTCGGTGTTCGGTATGCGCGCGGACTGGTCCGGTCATTTTCATCGTGATTGTAACCGCAATGTGCCGACATCAGGATCACGCGTTTCGATATCGCAGGTCCCGAGCAACCGTAACTTTCGCCACTGTCGTCTTCGAGCGTCAATTGGACGACAAATTCGAACGCATTGGTGATGTCGACTTCACCGTTGACGATGGCATGTGAAGGCGCCGTCGTTAGTGCAACGAGGCTCGCGAGGACAGCTGATATGAGCGCCGAGTTCTTCATGGAATGGGTGCCTAGTTCTTCAGGGAGCATAACCCGGGGGGGGCAGAGTTCGGAAATACAGAAGAGTTTTTAAGGTGACCGGATGGCTGGCGCCTGCCGGTCGTGCGGTGATCGTATTCGGTTTCCGCCAGTCTTTGCGTGAAATCGGACCAGGCGCGGCTGCCCTTGGATCGTGTCCAACATTAAGTTGCAGCGACAAAGACGTATGGTGGTGTCTCAGCTGACACTGTTAGGTGTCGGCCCCGATCTGCATCACCGGCGTGCGCCGGTTCCCGCCGGTCATCCGCGTCAGGTCGGGACGCGGCATGATCCGCGACGTCCAGTCGAGCTTCTTAAATCCGAAGATCACGCGGATCTTTTCGGAAAACGGCGACTCGCCTCACAATAGAGCGGCCGACTCAGACCTGCCGTTCGACCAGCGTCAGCTTGAGTTCGGCGATGGCCTCGGAGGGATTCAGTCCCTTGGGGCAGGCCTTGGCGCAGTTCATGATGGTGTGGCAGCGATAAAGCCGGAACGGATCTTCGAGATTGTCGAGCCGCTCACCGGTCGCCTCGTCGCGGGAGTCCTTCACCCACCGCGTCGCCTGCAAGAGCGCGGCGGGACCCAGGAAGCGCTCGCTGTTCCACCAATAGCTCGGGCAAGAGGTCGAGCAGCAGGCGCAGAGAATGCACTCGTAAAGCCCGTCGAGTTTTTCGCGATCCTCGTGGCTCTGTTTCCATTCTTTCTGCGGCGTCGGCGTGGTCGTCTTCAGCCACGGCTCGATCGAGGCATATTGCGCATAGAAGTTGGTGAGGTCGGGCACCAGATCTTTCACTACGGGCTGATGCGGCAGCGGATTGATCTTCACCGCGCCATCCTTCACGTCGTGCATCGATCTGGTGCAGGCGAGCGTGTTCTGGCCGTCGATATTCATCGCGCAGGAGCCGCAGACGCCTTCGCGGCAGGAGCGGCGGAAGGTCAGCGTCGGGTCGATGTGGTTCTTGATCCAGATCAGTCCGTCGAGCACCATCGGCCCGCAATCATGCGTATCGACGTAATAGGTATCGACGCTCGGATTCTTGCCGTCGTCCGGATTCCAGCGATAAATCCTGAATTCGCGCGTCTCGGTGGCCCCAGTCGGCTTCGGCCAGGTCTTGCCGCCTGTTATTTTCGAATTCTTCGGAAGTGCGAATTCAACCATCTGTACCGCCTGATTAGTACACCCGCGCCTTCGGTGGGATGTATTGAACGTCGTTGGTCATGGTGTAGTCGTGCACCGGACGGTAGTCGATCGCGGTTTTGCCCTGTTCGTCGATCCAGGCCAGCGTGTGCTTCATCCAGTTCTTGTCGTCGCGCGTGGAAAAATCCTCCCGCGCATGCGCGCCGCGGCTCTCGGTGCGGTTGGCCGCCGAATCCATCGTCACCATCGCCTGCACGATCAGATTATCGAATTCCAGCGTCTCGATCAGGTCAGAATTCCAGGTCAGCGAGCGGTCGCTGACCGAGATGTCGCCGATCCCGCCATGCACCTTGTTAATCAGGTTTTGCCCTTCGTGCAGCACTTCGCCGGTGCGGAACACGGCGCAATTGTTCTGCATCACATGCTGCATGTTTTCGCGCAGCTTCGCGGTCGGCGTGCCGCCTGCGGCGTAGCGATAATGATCGAGCCGGCCGAGCGCCTTGTCGGCGGAGTCGGCGGGCAAGTCCGGCTGCTTGCCGTTTGGCGTCAGCTTCTCCGCGCAGCGAAGCGCAGCCGCGCGGCCGAACACCACGAGATCAATCAGCGAGTTCGAGCCGAGCCGGTTGGCCCCATGCACCGAGACGCAAGCCGCTTCGCCAAGCGCCATCAGGCCGGGCACGATGGCATTGTCGTCGCCGTTCTTCTTGGTCAGCACCTCGGCGTGATAATTGGTCGGGATCCCGCCCATGTTGTAATGCACCGTCGGCAGGATCGGGATCGGCTCGCGCGTGACGTCGACATTGGCGAATATCTTGGCCGATTCGGAAATGCCGGGCAGGCGTTCGTGCAAAACCTTGGGATCGAGATGATCAAGGTGCAGGAAGATGTGATCTTTCTTCTTGCCGACGCCGCGGCCTTCGCGGATTTCGATGGTCATCGCGCGGGAAACCACGTCGCGGGAGGCGAGGTCCTTGGCAGAAGGCGCATAGCGCTCCATGAAGCGCTCGCCTTCCGAATTGACGAGATAGCCGCCTTCGCCGCGCGCGCCTTCGGTGACAAGGCATCCCGAGCCGTAAATCCCGGTCGGGTGGAATTGCACGAACTCCATGTCCTGCAGCGGCAGCCCGGCCCGCAGCGTCATGCCGCCGCCGTCGCCGGTGCAGGTATGCGCCGAGGTACATGAGGCGTAAGCGCGGCCGTAACCGCCGGTCGCGAGAATCGTGGTCTGGGCGCGGAAGCGATGCAGCGTGCCGTCGTCGAGTTTCAGCGCAATCACGCCGCGGCAGACGCCCTGGTCGTCCATGATCAGGTCGATCGCGAAGAACTCGATGTAGAATTCGGCCGAATGGCGTAGCGCCTGGCCGTACATGGTGTGCAGCATGGCGTGGCCGGTGCGGTCGGCGGCGGCGCAGGTGCGTTGCGCTTGGCCCTTGCCATAGTCCAGCGTCATGCCGCCGAAGGGCCGCTGATAGATCTTGCCGTCCTCGGTGCGCGAGAACGGCACGCCCCAATGTTCCAACTCGTAAACCGCCTCGGGCGCATTGCGCACCATGTATTCGATCGCGTCCTGGTCGCCGAGCCAGTCCGAGCCCTTGACGGTGTCGTACATATGCCAGCGCCAGTCGTCCGGATGCATGTTGCCGAGCGAGGCGGAGATGCCGCCCTGGGCCGCAACCGTGTGCGAGCGGGTCGGAAACACCTTGGTGATGCAGGCGGTGCGAAGTCCCGCCTCGCCGCAACCGACCACTGCGCGCAGGCCCGCGCCGCCGGCGCCCACCACCACGACGTCATAGCTGTGGTCTTCTATCGGATAGGCTTTGCCATTGGTGGCCGGGCCACCTTTGCCATTTGCCGTGCCGTTTCCGCCCGCGGCCATCGTTACACTCCGGATGACAGTTTGAGGATGGCGTAGATCGAGGCCAGCGCGACCGCGAAGCAGAAGAAGTTATTGGCCATGATCAATGCGATCTTCAGCGCCTCGTGGTGCGCGTAATCCTCGATGACCACCTGCATCCCGATCTTCATGTGCCAGGTACTTGCGATGATGAACAGCAACAGGATGATAGCGACCAGCGGCGAGCCGAGCATCTGCGTCGCACCGGCGTGGTTGCTGCCCAAAAGCATCATCACCACCACGATAACAGGCACCATCAGGAGCACCATGGCGACCGCAGTGATGCGCTGGCGCCAGAAGTCGGTGGTCCCCGAATGCGAGGCGCCGAGATTGCGAACGCGGCCCAGCGGCGTGCGCATCGATTTCACGGTCTCGGGCGCGCTCATTGGCCGCCTCCGATCATATAGGCGACGATCCATAGCAGCACGGTTGCCGAAATGCCGGCGATCAAGGCGCCCCAGGTCATGGTTTCGCGTTCATTGGCCTTGAAGCCATAGCCGAGGTCCCAGACCAAATGACGGATGCCGCTGAACAGGTGGTGCAGCAGGGCCCACGTATAGCCGAACACGATCAGACGGCCGAAGATGCTGGCGACAAAGGCATGGACATAAGCGTAAGGCGCCGGGCCCGAGGCGGCTGCGATCAGCCACCAGGCCAAAAGCAACGTACCGAAATACAGCGCAATACCAGTGGCGCGATGGACGATGGAGAGCGCCATCGTCAGGGTCCAGCGGTAGGTCTGCACGTGGGGTGAAAGCGGTCTTTCGATCCTGGCGGTCATCGGTGGGCTTTGAGGGGTTGGCGGACCTCCGTGAGGGGCCCTTCTTTGGGATCGCGGTAGACGATTCTATTTACGAAGTCGAAACAGCCAGTGCAATGGCGAAATCCCCCTGTTTGCGAATGCCAGTTCATCGCTTCAGACGAGGCCTGCAATCTCGCTGGGTTGATTTGATGGAGAGCCTGTGATGGCTGGTATACCTGAAGCACGATTCATGAACACGGCGACAGGGCAGGGCGAGGCATGACCATCGCGGGACTCGATGTCTCGGAAGTTCTTGAACTGGCCATTTTGCTGGTGGCGGTTGGGGCGCTATCGGGGTTTCTCGCCGGTGTGTTCGGAATCGGCGGCGGCGCTATTCTCGTGCCGGTGTTTTACGAGTGTTTTCGCCTCGCCGGTGTCCCGCTCGAGGTGCGGATGCCGCTCTGCGTCGGCACCTCGCTTGCCATCATCATTCCGACCTCGATCAGTTCCTATCGCGCCCATAACGCCCGCGGCGCCATCGACATGAGCATCCTGAAAGTCTGGTGGCTACCGGTGTTGATCGGCGTAATCGCCGGAAGCGTGGTCGCGCGCTACGCGCCCGAACGCCTGTTCAAAATCGTGTTCGTCATGGTGGCCTGGTTCGCCGCCGCGCGGCTGTTGTCAGCCAAGGAGGGTTGGAAGCTCGGCGACGACCTCCCGAAGGGACGGCTGATGCGCGTCTTCGGCCTGTTTGTCGGGCTCCTGGCGACGCTGATGGGCGTCGGTGGCGGGCTGTTTGCCAACCTGCTGATGACCTTCTATGGGCGCCCCATTCATCAGGGCGTTGCGACCTCATCGGCCATCGCGGTGCTGGTCTCGATTCCCGGTGCGCTTGGTTACATCTATGCCGGCTGGCCGGCGTCCGCGCATTATCCTGACGTGCTGGCGCTGCAATTTCCGTTTGCACTCGGTTATGTCTCGCTGATCGGTGCGGTGTTGGTGATGCCGACGAGCCTTCTGACCGCGCCGCTCGGGGTCAGGGTTGCGCACGCGCTATCGAAGAAGACGCTGGAGCGTGCCTACGGGAGCTATCTCTTCATCGTAGGCACGCGCTTTGCGATCAGCCTGTGGAACGGCGGATAGTGGCGCGCGGTCAGGCCGCAGGCGCAAGCACGCGCAAGCGATGACCATCCGGGTCAAGCGCGACGAATGTCTGCCCGAACGCCGTCGCCGTCGGCGCCTGCGCGATTTTCAGGCCGCGCGCTTTCCAGGCCTCATGGGTGGTGCGGACCGCATCGGCATTGGCAACGTTGAACACAACTTCCGTTCCGCCGATCTCATGGCTGGCGCGAGGCTCGACGGCCTCCCGCTGCCAAAGCCCGAGCATGGTTTCCTTGCCAAGCGGCAACATCGCGAATTTGGGTGAGGCCTGCACAATGGGCCGCTCCAGCAATTCCTCGTAGAAGGCCGAGCTGGCGCCGGAATCGTTGACATAGAGCACCACGAGATTGAAATCGGTCACGGGAAGTCTCCTTCGGTCCGGGTTGGGGACGGGCGGTCTGGCGCGTCCATTGCCAACCCATACAGGGTCATCCTGCCAATTTCTGTCAGTATGATTCCGAAGGCTTTTGCAGACCTTCCCGGGCGCGCCATTCCCGGAGCATCGCCAGCCGGCGGCGGGGATAGCGGCTATCGGTGATTTTCAGCGACCTGATCCGGTCGGTGCGGAAATGCCGATAATCCTGCCGCATTTCGCACCATGCCGCGACCATGCGGACGCGTTCGAAAAAGCCGAGCGCAAACGGCCAGATGGTGCGGCTGGTGCGATTTTCCTGTTCGTCGCTGTAGGTGATGCGCAACTTGCGTTCGGTCCGGATGGCCTCGCGAATCGTCGGCAGTTCGGTGTCGCCGGCGGCCGGGCGCTGAAACGGCACCAGCAGGCTCGAGGTTTCCAGGCTCCTTTGCAGATCGTCAGGCAAAACCGCTGCGATCTTCGACAGCGCATTGCGGGCCGCCTTGCCAAGCGGTTCATCGGTTTGGGCGGCAACCCAGCGGCCACCGAGCACCAATGCCTCGATCTCCTCTTCCGAAAACATCAGAGGCGGCAACATAAAGCCGGGCCGCAGGATGTAGCCAATACCCGGCTCGCCATCGATATGGGCGCCCTGGGTCTTCAGCGTATCGATGTCGCGATAGAGCGTCCGAAGCGAGATGCCCAATTCATCGGCCAGCGAGGTTCCCGCCACCGGAAACCGGTGACAGCGCAGAATCTGGATCAGGTCGAGAAGACGTTGCGCGCGCGACATGCCGAATCCCTTTCCGGGACCCTAGCACCTCCTGCTGCCCATTTCTGGCAGCATGACGACCGCGGCAAGAGAAGGCCGGCGATCGTTCAGACTATTTGGCGTAGATATCCTTATACGTCTCGCGCAGAATGTTCTTCTGCACCTTGCCCATGGCGTTGCGCGGCAATTCGTCGACCACGAACACGCGCTTCGGCATTTTGAATTTGGCAAGCCGCCCGTCGAGCGCGTGCAAGACCGATGCTTCGTCGATTTTGGCGCCCTTGTCGCAGACCAGCACGGCCGTGACACCCTCTCCGAAGTCGGCGTGCGGCACGCCGATCACGGCGGATTCGATCACGCCCGGCATGGCGTCAATCTCGCTCTCGATCTCCTTGGGGTAGACATTGAACCCGCCGGAAATCACGAGATCCTTGCCGCGGCCGAGAATGTGCACATAGCCCTTGGCGTCGATCTTGCCGAGGTCGCCGGTGATAAAGAAACCGTCGCTGCGAAATTCGGCTTTGGTCTTTTCCGGCATCCGCCAATAACCCTTGAAGACGTTCGGCCCCTTGACCTCGATCATGCCGATTTCGTCAGGGCCCAGAACTTTGCCGGTTTCGGGATCGGTGACGCGGGCCGAAACGCCCGGCAGAGCAGGGCCGACCGCGCCGGCGACGCGCTCGCCATCGTAGGGGTTGGATGTGTTCATGTTGGTTTCGGTCATGCCATAGCGCTCGAGCACGGCGTGTCCAGTGCGGGCAAACCATTCGCGATGGGTATCGGCAAGCAGCGGCGCCGAGCCCGACACGAACAGCCGCATATGTTGGGTGGTTTCCTTGTTCAGCGCGGGGTTCTGTAGCAGCCGCGTATAGAACGTCGGTACGCCCATCATCACGGTCGAGCGCGCCATCAGCTTGATGATCAGCTCAGGGTCGAATTTCGGCAGGAAGATCATCGCAGCGCGTGCAAACAGCGTGACGTTGCTCGCCACGAACAGGCCGTGGGTATGATAGATCGGCAGCGCGTGGATCAGGATGTCCTTGTCCGTGAAGCCCCAGTAGTCGACCAGCGTCAGCGAATTCGACGCGAGATTATCGTGTGTCAGCATCGCGCCCTTGGATCTGCCCGTGGTTCCGGAGGTGTAAAGGATGGCAGCGAGATCGTCGTCGGCTCGCGACACAGTCGTAAACGCCGATGAGGCCTTGTCTGCGGCCTCTGTCAGCGATCCCTTGCCGTCGAGGCCGAGCGTTTCCACTTTGGCGCCGACCTTGGCCGCGATCGCACTGATCCCTGCGGTTTTCGACGGGTCGCACACCACGAGCGACGGCTCGGCATCGGTGATGAAATATTCGAGTTCGTTGAGCGTATAGGCGGTGTTGAGCGGCAGATAGACCGCGCCGGCGCGCACCGTTGCAAGATAGAGCACGAGCCCCGTCACCGATTTTTCGGTCTGGGCAGCGACCCGGTCGCCCGGCTTCACGCCGCGATCGACCAGCACATTGGCGAGTTGTCCGGCGCGCGCGATCAAATCGCCGTAGCTGATATGCTTGCCGTCGAGGGTTTCGATCGCCAAGCGGTTCGCATCGTCGAGGCCGTCAAACAGACGGGAAAACAGGTTGGCGTTCATGATGGTCTTGCCACGCGCATTGGTGCATGATTCCGGGGAAATGCGTGCTTCGCATTAGCCGGATCGTTAGGTTTTTCAATAGCAAAGACGGCCTTCACAGGGCAACGGAGACAGTTTGCATGTCAAATAGCGGGAAACGCGTAGCCTGGGTAACTGGCGGTGGCAGCGGGATTGGCGAGGCCGGCGCGGAAGCACTCGCCGCCGACGGCTGGAGCGTGGTGGTGTCGGGACGCCGCAAAGATGCCCTGGATGCGGTGGTCGCAAAAATCGGCAAAAGCGGCGGCATGGCGAAGGCGGTCCCGCTCGACGTCAGCGTCGCGGCCGACGTTGAAAAGGCCGCAAGCCAGATTCTGGCGGAGTACGGCCGTATCGACCTCCTTGTGAACAGCGCCGGCATCAACGTTCCGAAACGGCGATGGGCCGACATGGAGCTCGAGGGCTGGAACAGGCTGGTCGATATCAACCTCAATGGCGTTCTGTATTGCATGCGCGCGGTGCTGCCGGCGATGCGGGCGCAAAAGGACGGCTGCATCATCAATGTCGCCTCGTGGGCAGGCCGCCATGTCTCGAAGATGCCGGGCCCGGCCTACACCACCACCAAACATGCCGTGCTGGCGCTGACCCACTCCTTCAACATGGACGAATGCGTCAATGGGTTGCGGGCCTGCTGCCTGTCGCCGGGCGAGGTGGCAACGCCGATTCTGAACCAGCGTCCGGTGGTGCCTTCCGCGGATGAGCAGGCGAAGATGCTGCAAGTAGAAGATCTCGGACGCACCATCGCCTTCGTCGCAAGCCTGCCGCCGCGAGTCTGCGTCAACGAGATCCTGATCAGCCCGACCTGGAACCGGGGTTTTATCCAGACGCCGGCCAATCGGGATTAACCAAACGGTCATATCAGAGCTCGGTTTTGACTGAATCAAAACCGAGCTCTCGTTTTTGGTTTGACGTGTTTTCTTCACGTGAACCGGCTCCCACCCGTCTCCGCCAAGGCTTCGCCGGGCCACTAGCCCGCCCGGCCGCCGGAGCTTTAGCAAAGGCGGCTTCGCTCGAAAACGCTCTGATGGAAATTCCGCGCGAGTTTTGAGGCGCGCAGCCGGAAAAAGCGGGTCACGTTTCTGCCGGCGGATAGTTTCAAGAATCCCAAAGAATTTTCTTCGAAACCGACCCCAAAAACCTCCCGTAGCTCGGGTCAACGACGACGAAGTCAACGCATTGCTGTCGTTGCCGTTACCCCTCACCGGCCGCGGATGTCCGCGCGCCACATCAGTCATTCGGGAGATGTTTCCATGTCCAAGCGTATTGCTTTGCTTTCTGCTGCTGCCTTCGGCGCTCTTGCCCTGACGGCGACGTTCGTTGCGCCGGTCAGCGCTCAGGAAAAGACCGTCATGGTTGGCGGCGCCGCGATGTTCCCCTCCAAGAACATCATCCAGAACGCCGTGAATTCGAAGGACCACACCACGCTCGTCGCAGCCGTGAAGGCCGCCGGCCTCGTGGAGACCCTGGAAGGCAAGGGACCGTTCACGGTCTTCGCGCCGACCAACGCTGCCTTCGGCAAGCTGCCGGCAGGCACGGTCGAGACCCTCGTGAAGCCTGAGAACAAGGCGACCCTGACCAAGATCCTCACCTACCATGTCGTCGCCGGCAAACTCGAAGCTTCCGACCTGACCGACGGCAAGATGCTCAAGACCGTTGAAGGTGAAGAGCTGACGGTGAAGAAGTCGGACGGCAAGACCTGGATCGTCGATGCCAAGGGCGACACCGCCGCCATCACCATCACGAACGTCAACCAGTCGAACGGCGTGATCCATGTGATCGACACCGTGCTGCTGCCGGCGTCCTGAGGTCCAGCGCGGACGCCCGTCCCGATACCCTTCCCGTCGGGATGAGCACGGCGAGCCGGGGAAGCCCGGCTCGCTTTTTTGTGACCACAGGTGGCCCGTGCACGTCATGCGTGCCTTGGCAGCGCGAGAGTGTTCTGGCAGTAACAAAATTCCGGTTTTCGGCGTATGGCATATACAGGAACGCGGGCTTTAACCGACGGGAACATCATGTCCAGCCTTGCAGCCACCGAGCGACGCATCGCTACCACCCCACCCACCTCGAAGGTCATTCAACCGGCCTGGGTGCGGGTGATGCATTGGATCAATGCGGTCGCGATCATCCTGATGATCATGTCGGGATTGCAGGTCTACAACGCCTCGCCGTTGTTCCGCTCGCTCACATTTTCGAAGACGATCACACTGGGTGACTGGCTTGGCGGCGCGCTGCTCTGGCATTTCGCCGCGATGTGGCTGCTGATGATCAACGGCCTCGCTTATCTCATCACGGGTTTTGCAACCGGGCGCTTCAAAAATAAGCTGTTCCCGATCTCGCCGCGCGGCGTGATTTCCGATGCCTTCGCGGCGATGACTTTCAAGCTGTCGCACGACGACCTCAGCAAGTACAATCAGGTGCAGAAAGTGCTCTACGCCGGCATCATTGCCGTCGGCATCGTCATTGTGCTTTCGGGCCTGTCGATGTGGAAGCCGGTGCAGCTCCACTATCTGGTGGCGCTGTTCGGCGGATACGATATCGCGCGATATGTGCACTTCTTTTGCATGTCGGCGATCGTGGCGTTTCTCGCGATCCATGTGCTTCTGGCGCTTCTGGTGCCGAAGAGCCTGCGCGCCATGATTATCGGACGTTGAGTAGAGCCAAGGGAGAGAGGTCATGGGCCGCCTTCGCAAGCTTTTGATCCCGGGTGTCGACCAGAAATTGTTGATCAAGGATGCGACAAAGGTGATGCCGGATCTGGCGCGCCGGCGCTTCATCTCCGGCGGCGCGAGCCTGGGTGCGTTGACGCTCCTGACCGGCTGCGATGTTTGGGACTCTTCCTCGGCCGAGGAGATGCTCAAGAAGGTTTCGAAGTTCAACGACGCCGTGCAGGCGTTTATCTTCAATCCCGACGCGCTGGCGCCGACCTTCCCGGAAAGCGCGATCACCAAGCCGTTCCCGTTCAACGCCTATTACGACATCGACGACGCGCCCGAAGTCGATGGCAACGACTGGAAGCTCGAGGTGAGCGGGCTGGTCGACAACAAGAAATCCTGGACGCTGGAGGAGCTCTACAAGCTGCCGCAGGTCAAGCAGGTGACGCGCCATATCTGCGTCGAAGGGTGGAGCGCGATCGGAAGCTGGACCGGAACGCCGTTGAGCTATTTCCTCAAGCTGATCGGTGCGGATACAAGCGCCAAATATTGCTGGTTCCAGTGCGCCGACAGGGAAGGCTACAACTCGCCGCTCGACATGCGCACCGCGCTGCATCCGCAAACCCAGATGACGTTCAAATTCGCTGACGAAATCCTGCCGCGCGCCTACGGCTTCCCCATGAAGATCCGCGTTCCCACCAAGCTCGGCTTCAAGAATCCGAAGTACGTGATCTCGATGGAGGTCACCAACGACTACAAGGGCGGCTTCTGGGAAGACCAGGGCTATAATTCGTTCAGCGGAAGCTGACCGCAAGGTCATTCCGGGATGCGCCGACAGGCGCAGACCACAGATGCGCAATTGCGCATCGGGGAATCTCGAGATTCTTTGATGTGCAAGAGCACATCAAAGTTCGGCCCTGGCGGACCGCCCCGGAATGACGGGATCAGGCTTTCGCGAGCCTTCGCTGAAACGCCGCGGCCACCGCTCCGAGTGCGAGCAACAAGGCCGACGCATTCAGCGCATAGGACAGGTTGCCAAAGAGGTCGGTGACGGCGCCGACCGCGGTCGGCCCCAGCGTCTGGCCTATTCCAAATGCGATGGTCATGGCCGCGATCCCCTTGGGCCACGCCGACGGCGGCGAGTTGAAGCGCACGAAAGCGGTGGTCGATCCCACGATCGCAAAGAAGGAAACGCCGAACACCAGCGCCGATACGGTCAGCAGCAACACCGAATGGCCGAACAGCGGCAGTGCCGCGCCCACGGCGTTGACGCCGAGGATGATCGCGGTGGAGAGCCCGCCATTGTCGCGCGCCAGCAAACGCTGCCACACCCAGGGCGTGACGAACGCGCTGAGGCCGATCAGGCACCAAAAGCCGCTTTGCGCCGCCGCGCCGCCGCCGGCGTCGCGGACATAGGCGATCATGAAGGTCATGTAGGCGATATATCCCGCGCCAAACAGGAAATAGCCGGCGAGGTAAATCAGGGTCGGTCTGACCGCAAAGCGCGCGGGCGTGGCAGCATCGAGACCGCTGTCAGCCTCGATCGGCGTTGTCAGCAACGGGATCGCGAGCGCGGCTGAGAGCAGCGTCATGGCCCACCACACGATCCGCCACGATCCCGGGCCGAAGACCTGCAACACGAACGGTGCGATCAAGCCGGATGTCAGGATGCCGAATCCGGGCCCGGCATAAAACAGGCTCAGCAGGAAACTGGCCCGCGCCGGATGCGATTGCGCGATCCGCGCCGCCAAAGCGGCGCCTGCGACGAAAGTGAGCGCGGCTCCGATGCCTACCAGGAGACGGGCAAAGCTCAAGACGACGAGATTGCCCGAGATAGCGCTTAACGCCAGCGCAAGCACACAGGCGAGCGTCCCCCAACGGATGGAAGCGGACAGCCCAAACCGCCGGATCAGCCGGGCGGCCACCAGGGCGCCACCGAGATACCCGGCCGCGTTGATCGTATTCATGAAGCCGGCCACGGAATACGACCAGCCCAGCGTGTCGCGCATGTCCGGCAGCACCAGCGAATAGGCGAAGCGGCCGATGCCCAGCCCGATAATGGGCGCCAGCGAGAGAATCAGGATCAGCCGGGCCGGATGCGCCTGCCGGGGGGAAGGTTCGGAAACGGTCACGTTAGCCTCCAACGGCCTTTATGGTGGCAAGCCCGGCTGCCGTTGCATAGACATCCGGATGGCAACGGTGTCTTGCCATCGGCGCAACGCCGCATTAGCACTCCGCGCATTGGCTGTATCTCAAAAGGCAATGCGATCATGGCGACCCATAAACTGCTGCTTCTTCCCGGCGACGGCATCGGCCCCGAAGTGATGGCGGAGGTGAAGCGCCTGATCGCCTGGATCGATGCGCAAGGGATTGCGCATTTTACGACCGAGGACGGGCTGGTCGGTGGTGCCGCCTATGATGCGAGCCAGCAAAGCATCACCGATGCGACCATGGCGCAGGCCGCTGCCGCCGATGCCGTGATCTTCGGCGCGGTCGGCGGGCCGAAATGGGACAGCGTTCCCTACGAGGCGCGCCCCGAGGCCGGGCTGTTGCGGCTGCGCAAGGATCTCGGGCTATTTGCCAACCTGCGGCCGGCGGTCTGCTATCCGGCGCTGGCGGAAGCCTCGAGCCTGAAGCGCGAGATCGTCGAGGGTCTCGACATCATGATCGTGCGCGAACTTACCGGCGGGGTCTATTTCGGCGAGCCCAAGACTATTACGGACCTTGGTAATGGCCAGAAGCGTGCCGTCGATACACAAGTCTACGACACCTACGAGATCGAGCGCATCGCACGCGTCGCCTTTGATCTCGCGCGCAAGCGCCGCAACAAGGTGACCTCGATGGAAAAGCGCAACGTGATGAAATCCGGCGTGCTCTGGAACGAGGTCGTCACCCAGGTTCACAGCCGCGAATACAAGGATGTGCAGCTCGAGCACCAGCTCGCCGATTCCGGCGGCATGAATCTGGTGAAAGCGCCGAAGCAGTTCGACGTCATCGTGACAGACAATCTGTTCGGGGACATGCTGTCGGATATCGCGGCGATGCTGACGGGCTCGCTCGGCATGCTGCCGTCGGCTTCGCTCGGCGAGATCGATGCCAAGAGCAAAAAGCGGCGGTCGCTGTTCGAGCCCGTGCACGGTTCGGCGCCCGATATCGCAGGCAAGGGGCTCGCCAATCCGATCGCGATGATCTCGTCATTCGGCATGGCGCTGCGCTATTCCTTCGAACTCGGTGCGCTCGCCGACAAGGTCGATGCCGCGATTGCGGCCGTGCTCGCCAAGGGAATGCGCACCGCCGACATCAAATCGGAAGGCACGACCGCGGTGTCGACCACCCAAATGGGCGAGGCGATCCTGAAGGAATTGCAGGCCCTGCACGCCTGAACATAAGTCAAGAAGCCGTCCCGGCATTTGCAGGGACGGCATGCATCAAGCTTCAGCTCAGTAAGGCAGCGGGATCCGCGCCGGATAGCCGCCCATGTCCGAAGGCGGGTTGACCGGTCCGCGATCGATCGTGCGGTTATTGTTCTCACGCGCAAATGACGGATAGCCAAGTTCCGGCGGGAAGGCGTAATCGGTGAACTTGCGGTCGCCGGGCAGCACCTCGACACCGGCATCAAGCCATGAGCGCTTGGTGACGTAGATGCGGGTGTGCGGTCCCTGCTGGTAGGACACGTTCGGCCCGTTCGGTCCGTAGTCGATGCGGCCGCGATTGTCATATTGTCGCTTGGCTTCTTTTTTCTGCGCCGGGGTGGGCGTCTGCGCGCCGGCCGGAGAGGCGGCGAAACCGATCGCGCCAATGGCGACAGCGGCAAACAACACCGCAATTTTGTTCGCGGCTGGAATTCTTGGGGTCATCGGGTCCTCTTCAGGCAAGCAGGCCTTGTTTCGGGGGCCATTCTAGCGGCGGCGCCTGCCGTCACAAGGTCAAACGGGCCACACTTGGACATATAATGCGCGCGAAGCTGAAAAAGTCGCATTAAAACCAGTATGTTGCCGGAATATTTGTCAGAGCGTGCCGCGCAAACGGGGGTTTTCGGCGCCCGTGACCCAATCCACCGAGACGGCCTTGGCAGGCCCACAGCCGCCGCGTTTCAGGTCGGCGCGGGCGAATAGCTCGGCCAATTTGGGCTCGTTTCCAGACGCCAACAGGGTCAATCGATCGAGCATGCAGCCGATCGCGGACTGCCGCGCGGCCAGCGTGGTTCCCTGGCACGACCATCCGGAGATCTGCAATGCCGGATCACCAAAACGCCTGATGAAACCGAGGCAGGACTTTGCTGCGTCAAAACGGCCGGGACGGCGAAGCAGTGCGACAGTGCCGAATTTGCTGTCGATGACGCCGGCAGTCTCTAACGCGGGTTGGCCGTCTTGGAGCGCTTCCGGCGCCAAGCGTGCCGCAAGATCAGCTGTTGGCGGTTCGGATGGGTCGAATTCACCGCCGGGGCGGTAGATTTCAAGCTCGGCCACCGGCTTTTCCCCGGGCGAACCCCAGTGGAAAATGTCCTTGCGACCGCCTTCCGGATGCCGGAATATCTCGTAAACCTCTGACTTTTCTGGAATTTCGAGCGAGCTCACGGCAAAAGCCGGACGCGAGCGCTGCGCCAGGATGAAGCTTGGCTGGTCGGCTGGCTCGGCGACTGTGACAAATTGCAATTGGTCCCAAAAATACAACGCCACGATGCCAAACAGCGCGAGCGCGCCTACATAGGCAATCAGGCGCGCAAGCGTCGCGCAGCATTCGTCGGCAAAGCTGGTCAGCGCCGGATGAATGCCGGAATATTGTGAATTCGATTGCATCAAGGTCCAAGCGCCGCCGCGCGCCGGAAACGTGCCCGGTCTAACGTTGTCTTAACGGCGTTTCTCGCATAGAAGCGCTGGCTCTTCCCTTTCCGCCTCGCGCGCGGGGCGGGCATTTTTCTTCGGAGAGTGAACGATGGGTTACAAAGTCGCAGTGGTCGGCGCGACCGGCAATGTCGGGCGGGAAATGCTCAACATTCTGGACGAGCGCAAATTCCCTGCTGATGAGGTCGTGGCGCTGGCGTCACGCCGCAGCATGGGCGTTGAAGTCTCCTATGGCGACCGGACCCTGAAAGTCAAAGCCCTCGAGCATTACGACTTCTCGGACGTCGATATCTGCCTGATGTCGGCGGGCGGTTCGGTGTCGAAGGAATGGTCGCCGAAGATCGCCGCCGCCGGCACAGTCGTCATCGACAATTCTTCGGCCTGGCGGATGGATCCGGACGTGCCGCTGATCGTGCCGGAGGTCAATGCGGACGCGGTCGCCGGCTTCGCCAAGAAGAACATCATCGCCAATCCGAATTGCTCGACCGCGCAGCTCGTGGTGGCGCTCAAGCCGCTGCACGATGCGGCCGTGATCAAGCGCGTCGTGGTTTCGACCTACCAGTCGGTGTCCGGCGCCGGCAAGGATGCGATGGACGAATTGTTCACGCAGACCAAGGCCGTCTACACCAACAGCGAACTGGTCAACAAGAAATTCCCCAAGCGTATCGCTTTCAACGTCATCCCCGAGATCGACGTGTTCATGGAGGACGGCTACACCAAGGAAGAGTGGAAGATGATGATGGAGACCAAGAAGATTCTTGATCCCAAAATCAAGCTGACCGCCACTTGCGTGCGCGTACCGGTTTTTGTCGGCCATTCGGAAGCCGTCACCATCGAGTTCGAGAATCCGATCTCGCCGGACGAGGCGCGCAACATCCTGCGCCGTTCGCCGGGATGCCTCGTCATCGACAAGCAGGAGCCCGGCGGCTATGTCACGCCCTACGAGGCGGCCGGTGAGGACGCCACCTATATCAGCCGCATCCGCGCCGATCCGACGGTGGACAACGGAATCGTGCTGTGGTGCGTGTCGGACAACTTGCGCAAGGGCGCCGCGCTGAATGCGATCCAGATCGCGGAAGTCTTGATCAACCGCAAACTGCTCAGCGCCAAGAAAAAAGCAGCGTAAAAGGCGGCATAGAGCTGGCCGCACGGGATAAGGGGGCGATCGCGATGACCGAACAACCCGCGCCCTATCGGCCAAATCCAGCACTCAAGCGCGTCGAGCACGCCTTCGAAAGCATCTTGTTCAACAGCCGCTGGCTGATGGCGCCGTTCTATTTCGGCCTTGTCATCTGTCTCGCGGTAATGTTGTTCAAATTCTTCGTGAAGCTGTGGGAGTTCATCATCCATGCGCCGGTTGCCACAGAAGCCGATATCATCCTCGGTGCGCTCAGCCTGATCGACGTCTCGCTGGTCGGCAATCTGATACTCATCGTGGTGTTCTCGGGTTACGAGAATTTCGTCTCGCGGATCGATCCCGGCAACCACCCGGACTGGCCGGAATGGATGACCAAGGTCAATTTTGCGGGCCTGAAGCAAAAGGTGCTTGCGTCCATCGTGGCGATTTCGGCGATCCAGGTGTTGAAGGCGTTCATGAGCATCGACACGATCTTCGAACCCCAGAAACTGGCGTGGCTTGTCGGCGTGCATCTGGTGTTTGTGCTCTCGGCCGTTATGCTGGCATTGTCCGACCGGTGGGGCGGCGATCATGGCGGAGATTAGCGAATGGCGAATGGTGTTTTTCTATTCGCTATTCGCCACTCGCCTGCTTACAGCGCGTCCTTGACGCTGCGAAATTCCTTCGTCGCCTGATCGAGGACGAACAATGATCCCTCGGCCACGCCGAAATAGGCGCCGTGCAAACGCATGTCGCCGCGCTCGACCGCGCTCTTCACGAAAGGAAACGTCATCAGGTTTTCCAGGCTGCGGAATACCGCGGCCTTTTCAATCCGAACCGTGAAATCGGTCATACTCTCCTGGTCGCGTTGCTCGACAATCTCACCAGGCTTGATGAACATCGACATCCAGCGGCCGATGAAGTCGCCGGGCGATAATGGTGCGGTCTTGTCGATGAACGCGCGAATGCCGCCGCATTGGGCGTGGCCGACCACTACGACGTGCTTTACCCGCAGCGCATTGACGGCATATTCGAGCGCCGCCGAAACGCCGTGGGTGCCGCTGTCGGGCGCATAGACCGGCACCAGATTGGCGACGTTACGCACCACGAACAATTCGCCTGGACCCGCATCGAAGATCACTTCCGGCGAGACGCGGGAATCGCAGCAGCCGATCACCATCACTTCCGGAGACTGACCGCGTTCGGACAATTCGCGATAACGCGATTGCTCGGTCGGAAGCCGCTGTGTCCGGAACGTGCGGTAGCCGTCAAGGAGTTGTTGCGGGAACGGGACCATGCTGATTGCTAACCATATGCCGCAGGCTGGAACAAGGCTTTCGAACGCCGGGTCGAAATGTTAAGCCGTGGCCCGAAAATATCACGCTTAAACAATAGGCCGCCGACAGCTCCGTCACGAGCTCGTCATCAGGAGGAACAGAAACATGACCCATCCGCGCCGCAGCCTTCTGTTCATGCCCGGGTCGAACGCGCGGGCGCTGGAAAAGGCGCGTGTCCTTGCCGCGGATGTCGTCATCCTCGACCTTGAGGATTCGGTGGCGCCCGAGGCCAAAGGGTTGGCGCGGGACCAGATTGCCAAGGCGATCGCGGCCGGCGGCTTTGGCAAGCGCGAGGTCTGGATCCGGACCAACGCGCTGGACACGTCCTTTTGGGCCGATGACGTGAAGATGGCGGCCAAGGCGGGGCCTCACGCCATCCTGGTTCCAAAAGTGTCCAGTGTGGACGACCTTGCCATCATCGCCACTTCCCTGCGCGAGGCGAAGGCCGATCCCTCGATCCGTCTCTGGGCCATGATCGAGACCGCGCGTGCGGTGCTGCATGCCGAAGAGCTCGCGGCAGCCTCGCGCGATGTCGAGCCGCGGCTGGCCGGTTTTGCATTCGGACCGAACGATATCTCGCGTGAAACACGAATCCGCATGCAGCCGGGCCGGGCGATCATGCTGCCGATGTTCATTCACTGCATTCTCGCCGCCCGCGCTTACGGCCTCGAAATCCTCGATGGGCCCTACAGCGATTTCAGCAATGTCGACGGCTTCAATCAGGAATGCACGCAAGCGCGCGATCTCGGCTTCGACGGCAAGACGCTGATCCATCCCGGCCAGATCGAAGCCTGCAATGTCATCTTCACGCCGCCGGAGGACGAAGTGGCGCGCGCGCGCAAGATTATCGCGGCCTTCGAATTGCCGGAGAACGCCGCGCGCGGCGCGATCTCGCTCGATGGTCAGATGGTGGAACGGCTTCACGCCGATATGGCGCGCCGGACGATTGCGATCGCGGATTCGATCGCGGCGATGGCGCATTAGACATCCATCTCTCGTCGTCCCGGCCAAGCGAGCTCTTGCGAGCGCAGAGCCGGGATCCATAAGCTGGATCGACAGCTCGCTAAAGCGCAAAGGCCGGTGGCTATGGGCCCCCGCGTGCGCGGGGGCGACGGCTTATTTAAACCGTTCCGCCGCCCAGGCGTGCAGGCTGCCCGGCACCGGTTGCTGGTTGCCGCGTCCCTTGGGCGAGATGTGAAAGCCGATAATTTCGGGGTCGGCGATCAGGGCTGAAAAATCGCGCGGCTCAAAAAAAAGCTTTGGCTCGGCGTGCACCGCATAGAACGATTTCTTCGGCAGCGCGTGGCTGAGTTCGCCGGCGCGGCGGGCGAGCGCGGTGAGTGCGGCGGGGCCATAGATCGCCAAACGCACCTCTGAGATGCGCTTCGTCCCGCGCAGCCGGTGCATCAGAAACGTGAAGCGGTGCCGGAGCGACAACCAATCCGGCGTCAACTCGTCCTGCGCCATCAACGCTTCGAAGGCTGATACGATCGGATCGCTTGACGGCAGATACAAAACCGAATTGCCGAGCTGATGCGGCCGTTCCCAGGCGAAATAAGGTTTTGCGGGATCGATCTCGGCTGCCTTGAGCAAGAGCACATCGGCGTCGAGCCAGAGGCCGGTGTTTCTCGCCATCAGCCGCATCCGGAAGAAATCCGAAAACTGCAGCATGGTGCGGTCGATCCAGACTCCATCGGGCCTTGCGGGACGCAAGCGTTCGGCAAACGTATGCGGCAGAATCGCTTCGGCTTCCGCGTTGCCGACGCCCTCAGGCAATTGCGCGAGCGGCTCAAAACTATAGACGGTGACCTTGTGGCCGGCGGCCACTTGCGAACGCAGGCACAGCCTTCGCAAGCCATCGAGCGGGCCGTGCCAGAAGGTGACGATCTCAGGCCGCAAGCATCACCCGCATGGGGTTTTCAAGAAGGATGTCGGTTGGAGAAAACGCGTCAGGCCAAAGGTCTCAAGCCCAGGCGCGCTCTTTCAGCTTGGCCTCGTAGGAATCGATCGAGGCCTTCTTCTCCATGGTCAGGCCGATATCGTCGAGGCCGTTCATCAGGCAATGCTTGCGGAACGGATCGATCTCGAATTTCACCGTGCCGCCATCGGGGCCACGGATTTCCTGATTGGCAAGATCGATGGTCAAGGTCGCATTGGCGCCGCGTTCGGCATCGTCGAACAGCTTGTCGAGGTCCTCCTGGGCAACGCGGATCGGCAGAATGCCGTTCTTGAAACAGTTGTTGTAGAAGATGTCGCCGAACGAGGTCGAGATCACGCAGCGGATGCCGAAATCGAGCAACGCCCACGGCGCATGCTCCCGGCTGGAACCGCAGCCGAAGTTGTCGCCGGCAACCAGAACCTTGGCGTTGCGATAGGCGGCCTTGTTGAGGATGAAATCCAGATTTTCGCTGCCGTCGTCCTTGTAGCGCTGCTCCGAGAAAAGCCCCTTGCCAAGGCCGGTGCGCTTGATGGTCTTCAGATACTGCTTGGGGATGATCATGTCGGTATCGACATTGATGATCTTCAGCGGCGCCGCGACGCCTTCCAGCGTGGTGAACTTTTCCATCGGTGCACTTCTTGGTTGGAATGGACGAAAAGCAATTTGGGAGCCATCGGTTTATCGCGAATACGGGCTGCATAAAAGGGCAAAAAGCCGCTTCAATCGAGTGAGGCCTCGATGGCAGCCATCTCTTGGCTGCCCGTATGCCGGGCATACAGCGCTGATTAGAATAGACGCGCCAGGCGCGGGCACCGGATTTGCGGTTGAACCAGACGGAAACGAGCGCGCCGCCCTGCCATACTTGGCCAGAAAAGATAGTCTTGATTGTTGACGTTGTGGCTGCAATCGGAGACCGTACGGTCCAACAATCAATGGCGGGCGGGCGTCAGCATGAGTATCGGAAAGTGGGCACTATTGGGGGTCCTTGCGGGCGCATTTTCGCTGCTCGCCGCAGGCGCTGAAGCGCAGACAGCGCCGCAAGGCACGCGGGTTGCGCAGGCGTTGACGCCCGAAGACCTGGCTGCGCATCCGGTTCGTCCGCCGCGGCGGATTCGCGTCTATCCCCGCGCCCAGGTCGAACCTGATGGGGTCTATCCGCGCTATAACCCCGGCCCGAACGCCGTTCGCGTCTGCAATGCATCCTATGTGCAGGAATACCGGCCGAGCGGCACGGTGATCGTGCCGCATATGACGTGCGTTTGGCGCCGCGGCTGAGTGCTGCTTTAGAAACTTTCGCCTCTGTGCCACCAGCCACGACTTGTGGCCGTGTAAGTTTTCAGGCGACGCACCAAATCTTAAATCGCGCGGCCTGTGGAACCCGAACGCATGTCATGCATTGGTGTAACTGGCGCAGTTAATAACTTCCAATTGATGTCGCTCCCTCCAGCTTTCGGTCTGCGCTGCGGTGAGCGGCTATTTAGGTCGGTTGCGTGGCCCGCTGGCACAATGTCCGATCACCGAAAGGGGAGCTATCGATGAAGATGACGAGAATTCTGGGCCTCGCTGCAATTGGTGCGGTATTGGTCCTTGCCGCTCCGGCCCAGCAAGCCCAGGCGGTATCGTTGGCCAATCCTTCCAGCGCCACTGCGATCCAGGAAGGCTCGAAGGCTTCGACGACTGAAGTCCGTTGGCATCACCACTGGCATCATCACCGTTGCTGGCACTGCCGCTGATGATTTGAGAAAAACCGAGTTTAACGGGCCCGCATCGCGGGCCCGTTTTTTGTCGGCGCGCAGCACTGAGTTCCCGGTCGTCGCTCATGATGACGATCATGTGCTTTTTCGTGAGGGCTGCGCATGAGTTTTGTTCGAAACGATGGCTCGCGCATTCATGGCGCATTCAGGTTGTGCTCTCTAATTTCAGATCAAGAACGCCATCCAGCGAAAACATGAGGCCGGAACGACGTATTGAATGCGCCGATGCGGAGCATTGTCATGGCTTCCGAAACCAAAAGGACTATGCGTGTGATGAAGACTTCAGTTCTTGCGCGACGTTCGTTGCGCGGGTGGGGCGCGGTGGCGGCATTGCTGATGGCGTCGACTTTTGCCAGCCAGCGTGCCGAGGCGCTGTCACCGGCCAACCCGGGAATGGCAGGCACAAGCAAGGCGGCTGCCGATGGGCTGACGATTGAAGTCCGCGGACATGGTGCTGGAGGCGGTAGCAGCGGTGGTGGCCGCAGCAGCGGCGGGTTGAGCGCGGGCCGTAGTGTCGGCGGTGCGATCGTTGGCGGCGGTGCGATCGGCGCGGGAGCGGCAGTCGTGGCGGGAAGTCCTCGATTTGCCGGGCGCGCATTCGCTCATCGGCGTCACTTCGGCGGAGCTTTTGTCGGTGGCGTCTATTACGACGACTATCCCTACGATGATCCAGATTACTACAACTATCCCGCCGCCTATCCCGCCTTTGTCGCTGGCGGAGGTTGCCGCAGGGTGATGACCGTGCATGGCCCGCGCGTCGTCTGCCATCATCGCGTCGTGCGCCATCATCGTATCTATCGGCGCCACCATCGCCGCCACCATCATCACGCCTAACGTTGAGGTTCGAGACACGTGAGGTGAGGTGAGTCAGGCGCCCTTAAGGGCGCCTGATCCTTATGTGATGGGGCTATTTATCTTTTGAGGATGGCGCTCGCGCGCCTTTTCAAACCCAGTCCTTGATCTTCCAGGACTTGATCTTCCATGGCATGAGATTTTGCATCCGCCATTGCTCGAGATGCTCCGGTGGCCAGTGGCCCACCCGCGGTCTTTCCTTCGCGACCGGCTCCTTGGCACGCGTGACAACGCGCCGCCGGACTTGCCGGGTCGCCTCGCTGATCATATCGACGAATTCGGGCTTGTCGGCCATGACGGGCTCCCCTCGCAACACGCGAATGGCTCTTCACCGCCGACAAGTCTGCGCCCGCCCGGTTAACGATGTCCTTCGTTCATATCTCGATTTCGAAACGAGGGGCGATTTACCGCCACTCCCTGACATCAACGAAGTGCCCGGCGATCGCCGCTGCTGCTGCCATGGCGGGCGAGACGAGATGGGTGCGGCCCTTGAAGCCCTGACGGCCCTCGAAGTTGCGGTTCGAGGTCGAGGCGCAACGCTCCTCGGGCTTGAGCTTGTCCGGGTTCATGGCAAGGCACATCGAGCAGCCCGGCTCACGCCACTCGAAGCCGGCCTTGATGAAAATCTTGTCGAGGCCTTCGGCTTCCGCCTGCTCCTTCACGATACCGGAGCCCGGCACGATCATCGCGTTGACATTGGCGTTGACCGTTTTGCCGTCCGCGATTTTCGCGGCCGCGCGTAAATCCTCGATCCGGCCATTGGTACAGGAGCCGATGAAGACGCGGTCCAGCTTGATGTCGGTGATTTTCGTCCCCGCGCGCAGCCCCATGTAACTCAGCGCCCGGTGCTTCGAGATCCGCTTGGCCTCGTCCTCGATCTTGTCGGGATCGGGCACGGCGCCGGTGATGGAGATCACATCTTCCGGCGAGGTGCCCCAGGTGACGATCGGCGGCAGCGTGGCGGCATCGAGCCTGATCTCATGGTCGAAATGCGCGCCCTCATCGCTGCGCAGGCTCTCCCAATAGCGCACGGCGGCATCCCAGGCTTCGCCCTTCGGAGACTTCGGACGGCCTTTCAGAAACTCATAGGCCTTTTCGTCCGGCGCGATCATGCCGGCGCGGGCGCCGCCTTCGATCGACATGTTGCAGACGGTCATGCGGCCTTCCATGGACAGCGCGCGGATGGCCTCGCCGGCATATTCCAGCACATAGCCGGTGCCGCCGGCGGTGCCGATCTCGCCGATGATCGCGAGAATGATGTCCTTGCCGGTGACGCCGTCGGGCAATTTGCCGTCGACGACGGCGCGCATGTTCTTCGCCTTTTTCTGGATCAGCGTTTGCGTCGCCAGCACATGCTCGACCTCGGAGGTGCCGATGCCGTGCGCCAGCGCACCGAACGCGCCGTGGGTCGAGGTATGGCTGTCGCCGCAAACGATGGTGGTGCCCGGCAGCGTAAAGCCCTGCTCGGGGCCGATGACGTGGACGATGCCCTGACGGCGATCGAACTCGTTAAAATATTCGATGCCGAAATGCCTGGCGTTCTCCGCCAGCACGGCGATCTGCTCGGCGCTCTCCGGATCCGGGTTCGGTTTCGAACGATCCGTGGTCGGCACGTTGTGATCGACGACCGCGAGCGTCTTTTCGGGGGCGTGGACTTTTCGTCCCGTGGCGCGCAGGCCTTCAAAAGCCTGCGGCGAGGTCACTTCGTGAACCAGATGACGGTCGATATAGAGCAGGCAGGTGCCGTCATCGGCCTCGTGAACCAGGTGATCGTTCCAGATCTTGTCGTACAGGGTTGTCGGTTTGGACATGAGCTTCATGCTCCTGAAAGATAGAAATCTGAGAGACGGAATCGCCGAAAGACCGGCGGTAAGCGCAGCATCAAAGCGCGCGCATAAGTTCCGAGGTCGCCGACGTCGCAAACCGCCCGAAGAAGCGGCCGGGCAGGCGTGAGCGATCGTCGATGACGATACGTCGATAGGCCGCGCTGGTGCGATCTGGAACCATTTGAAATCGATATATAGCACGCGTGCGCGTCAGCGCGAGACATCTTCACGATGGGCGGCTCTGCGAAAGACGATCGCTCGCGGCTAACAAAAAAGCGCGGGGCCAAACCCCGCGCTTTTCGTACGCTCGAACGAGCGTCTGTTACTCGTTGACGGCGGTCGCGCGCTCGGACTTCTCGACGATACGGGCCGACTTGCCGCGCAGGTTGCGCAGGTAATAAAGCTTGGCGCGGCGCACCTTGCCGCGGCGCACCACCTTGATCGAGTCGATCATCGGCGACATCACCGGGAACACGCGTTCGACGCCTTCGCCGTAGGAAATCTTGCGCACCGTGAAGCTCTCATTGAGCCCGCCGCCGGAGCGGCCGATGCAGACGCCTTCATAGGCCTGCACGCGGGTACGATCGCCTTCCACCACCTTGACGTTGACGATCAGGGTATCGCCGGGCCCGAAGTCCGGAATGGTCTTGCTCGCGGATAGTTTGTCGAATTGCTCTTTTTCGAGCTGCTGGATGAGGTTCATTTTAAATCTCCATCGGCGGCGCGCCCTGCCAAGCCGGGGGCTCGCGATCCATGCCGTCACTTCTCGGAATTGGCGCTCGTATAAGGCAAAGGGTGAGCCTTGTCACGCCCTTGTCGTGCCTTTTGGCGCGCTTTCGTGAGTCTTCCATAAATCGGGCCGCCGCGTCCGTGTCAGCGCCTCGGCCTCGGCCCGCCGCCAGGACGCGACCTTGGCGTGGTCGCCGGAAGTGAGGACTTCGGGGATGGGTTGCCCTTCGAAGGTCTGGGGGCGCGTATATTGGGGGTATTCCAGTAGGGCTTCGGAAAAGCTCTCTTCCGAGGCCGATTCGGCCTTGCCCATGACCCCCGGCAGCAGCCGCACACAGGCATCGATCAGCGCCATGGCGGCGATTTCGCCGCCCGACAGCACGTAATCGCCGATTGAGACCTCCTCGAGCCCCCGGGCTTCGATCACCCGCTGGTCGACCCCTTCAAAGCGCCCGCAGACGATCAGGGGGCCCGGTCCGGCGGCCAGTTCCCGGACGCGGGACTGGGTCAATGGCCGACCCCGCGGGCTCATCAACAAGCGGGGGCGATCGGGCGTGCCGTCAGCGGCGTCGATCGCCGCCGCGAGTACGTCGGCGCGCAGCACCATGCCGGGACCGCCGCCGGCCGGGGTGTCGTCGACGCTGCGGTGCCGGTCCGTGGCGGAATCCCTGATGTCGCGGGTTTCCAGCACCCACACCCCCAAGGCGAGCGCCTTGCCGGCAAGGCTAATGCCGAGCGGCCCGGGAAACATCTCCGGAAACAGGGTCAGGACGGTCGCGCGCCAGGGTGAGAGATTGGTCATCGCTTCTCAATTTTGTCATCCCGGACAAGCCAACGGGTCGCGCGAATGCGCGCCCGATGACAGGCTCCGCGCGATCCGGGATCTAAACCACCGCTGCGGATTTTACGATGGTTGGAGCAATCAGCTTAGCCAAATCTACGGCCGGTGGTTATGGGTCCCCGCTTTCGCGGGGACGACGCGAGGGGTCCGGGGCGTCTGGCTCGTCGCCCTCGATCTCCTCGGGCAATTCAATCATGACGCGTCCGCCGGGTATGTCTACCGTAGGCACCACGGCGTTGGTGAAGGGTAGCAGCATGGTTGGCCCGCTCGGCGGCGCGATCTCGATGATGTCGCCGGCGCCAAAATTGTGGACGGCGAGAACGCGGCCGAGCGCGCCTGCCGTCGTCACGGCGGCAAGGCCGATCAGGTCGGCGTGGTAATATTCATCGTCTTCGGTCGCCGGCAGTTTCTCGCGCGCGACATAAAGCTCGATGCCGTTGAGGCGCTCGGCCTCTTCACGGGTCGTGACGCCCTTGAAGGTGGCAACCAGATGATCCTTGGCCTCGCGGGCGCTCGCCACTTCAAAATGACGCGCGCCGTCTTTGGTCGAGAGCGGGCTGTAAGCCTTCACCGCGAAAGGGTCTTCGGTGAAGGTCCATAGTTTGACGGCGCCCCGCACGCCATGCGCGGCGCCGATCCGGGCGACGCAGACCTTGTCGGGCATTAGCGGGCCTCATCCTTCGAGACGCGGCGAGAACGCCGCTCCTCAGGATGATGAGAAAGACCCTCATGCTGAGGAGCACGGCACGAGCCGTGCGTCTCGAAGCACGAGGCCAACGTCATCTCGATTAGCCTTACGACTTCGCGGCGGCTTCGGCCTGCGCCTTGCGCTCCTTGCGCGGCACGGCCTTTTCCGGGTTGTTGTGCTTTTCGCGCTTCTTCACGCCGGCAGCGTCGAGGAAACGCATCACGCGGTCCGACGGCTGTGCGCCCTTGGCGAGCCAGGCCTTGACCTTGTCCATGTCGAGCTTGAGCCGTTCGGTGTTGTCCTTCGGCAGCAGCGGATTGAAATGGCCGAGCCGCTCGATGAAACGGCCGTCGCGCGGAAAGCGCGAGTCGGCGACGACGACGTGATACACGGGGCGCTTCTTGGTGCCTGCGCGAGCAAGGCGGATAACGACGGACATTGAGTTCTCCTATTGAGTTTAATGAGATCCCGTCATTCCGGGGCGCGCGAAGCGCGAACCCGGAATCTCGAGATTCCGGGTTTGGTGCTAACGCACCATCCCGGAATGACAGGCAGTGAGGGTGATAAGATCATTTCTTCTTCCCCAGTCCGGGGAATCCGCCGAGACCGGGCAGCGTCGGTTTGTTGGGCAGGCCCGTCAGCCCCGGCAAATTAGGCAGACCGGTGCGAAGGCCAGCAGGAAGTTCTTTCGGCAGCGCGGGCATGCCGCCGGGGCCAGCGCCTTGCGGCATCTTCTCGGCCATCGCCTTCATCTGTTCGGCGGTCGGCATGCCGCCGCCAAAGCCCATGGCTTGCGCGATGCCGGCGAGCGGACCACGCTTGCCCGAGCCCATGGCCTTCATCATGTCCGCCATGTTCCGGTGCATCTTGAGGAGCTTGTTGAGGTCTTCGACCTTGCCGCCGGCACCGGCCGCGACGCGCTTTTTGCGGCTCGCTTTGAGGACGTCCGGGTTTTTTCGTTCCTGCCGCGTCATCGAATCGATCAGCGCGACCTGACGCTTCAAAATCCTGTCGTCGATTCCGGCGTTCGCAATCTGGTTTTTCATCTTCGCGACGCCGGGCATCATCCCCATCAGGCCCGAGATGCCGCCCATATTCGCCATTTGCATCAACTGCTCGCGCATGTCGGAGAGGTCGAACTGGCCCTTGCGCATCCGCTCCGCGGTGCGCGCGGCCTTTTCGGCGTCGATATTGGCGGCGGCCTTCTCGACCAGCGACACCACGTCGCCCATGCCGAGAATACGGCCGGCGATGCGGCTGGGATGGAAATCCTCCAGCGCGTCGGTCTTCTCACCGGTGCCGATCAGCTTGATCGGCTTGCCGGTGACCGCGCGCATCGAGAGCGCCGCGCCGCCGCGGCCGTCGCCATCCACGCGCGTGAGCGCGATGCCGGTCAGCCCGACGCGCTGGTCGAACGCGCGCGCGAGATTCACCGCATCCTGGCCGGTGAGCGAATCCGCGACCAGCAGCACTTCATGCGGATTGGCGACCGATTTAATTTCGGCCGCCTCGCTCATCATCTCTTCATCGAGCGTGGTGCGGCCGGCGGTGTCGAGCAGCACCACGTCATAGCCGCCGAGCTTGGCCGCCTCTAACGCGCGCTTGGCGATCAGCGCGGGCTTTTGCCCGGCGACGATTGGCAGTGTCGGGATATCGAGATCGCGGCCGAGCACGGCGAGTTGCTCCATCGCCGCCGGGCGGTAGATGTCGAGCGAGGCCATCAGCACCTTGCGCTTGTCGCGCTGGACCATGCGGCGGGCGAGTTTCGCGGTGGTGGTGGTTTTGCCCGAGCCTTGCAGGCCGACCATCATGATCGCGACCGGCGGCACCGCGTTGAGGTCGATGCTCTGACCGTCGGAACCCAGCGTGGCGACCAGTTCGTCATGGACGATCTTCACCACCATCTGGCCGGGGGTGACCGACTTGACCACGGTGGCGCCGATCGCCTGCTCGCGGACTCGTTCAGTAAAGCTGCGGACGACGTCGAGCGAGACGTCAGCCTCGAGCAGGGCGCGACGCACCTCGCGCATGGCCGCGTCGACATCGGCTTCCGTCAGCGCGCCGCGCCGCGTCAGCCGATCAAGTATGCCACCCAGCTTTTCCGACAGATTGTCGAACAAGTGCGTCGTCCTGTTGCTCTGCCTCACCCTGAGGAGCAGGCAAAGCCTGCGTCTCGAAGGGTGCAATCACGGGCCTCATCTTTCGAGACGCCGCTGACGCGGCTCCTCCGGATGAGGTATCCCAAACACTTTTGCGCCCGAGGGCGCATCGCGCTGTCGGGCGTTAACCTCCGGCCTCCAGGGCCGGTCGGCAGGTCGAAAAGAATTTCTTTCCGATGAATTGCGGCGGTTTAAACGCCCCCGGGGGCAAAAAGTCAAGGAAACTTGCCGGAAACGGTAATTTCGCAAATCATTACTCGGAGAATCAAAGTCCAGGTCGGCGCGGCGCGGGCCGCCCTGACATGCTGTATAGGTGCCTCATGCGATTAGGTCCGTGGATTTTGAGCCGTGGGGACGTATTGGGCGGCTTGTTCGTCCTCGCCGTGCTCGGTCTGATGGCCTTCATTTTTATTCGATACCCCAACTTTAGAGCCGCAACAGGCTTTGGTCCCGAATGGGAGTGCACGAGTGTCGCAAGGGGCGATCCGATTTGCGTGAAAAAAGCCGGGAGATGATGATACAGCGGTGATCAGCGTCCTGCCTGCCCGGATTCCCAAATGACGACCTATTCCGGCCCGCCGTCCGATCATTTCGACGGCCGGGTTTTCTTCGATCCCGACGGCGTGCCACCAAAAAAGCTGCGCGACGTGCTGCGCTGGCAATTCGGCAGCAATCGGAAGCGTGCGGCGTGGCCGGAATGGGCACCAAGCCCTTTCGCCGACACCCCGCCCACGCGCGTCGAAGGCAACAAGGCGCGGCTGTCCTTTGTGGGGCATGCCAGCTGGCTGGTCCAGACCGCGGGCCTGAACATCCTCATCGATCCCGTCTGGTCGGAACGGGCCTCGCCATTTTCCTTCGCCGGTCCAAAGCGGCACAACGATCCCGGCGTCGCCCTTGATGTTTTGCCTGACATCGATGTCGTGCTGGTCTCGCATGGCCATTACGATCATCTCGATGTTGCGACGCTCTCGAAGCTCACGGCGAAATTTTCTCCCCGGGTGATCACGCCGCTCGGCAACGATCTGATCATGCGAGATGCGGATTCCAAAATTCGCGCCGAGGCCTACGATTGGCAGCAACGCATCGAACTCGGCAACGGCGTCACAGTGACGCTGGTGCCGACGCGGCACTGGTCGGCGCGCGGACTGTTCGACCGCAATCAGTCTTTGTGGGCGAGTTTTGTGATCGAGACGCCGGCAGGGAAAATCTACGCCGTCGGCGATTCCGGTTACGGCGAGGGCAAGCATTTCCGCGACGTCGCAAAGCTGCACGGACCGTTGCGGCTGGCGCTGTTGCCGATCGGCGCCTATGAGCCGCGCTGGTTCATGAAAGACCAGCACATGAATCCATCCGATGCCGTCAAGGCGCTCGCCGATTGCGGCGCGGCGCAGGCGCTCGCGCATCATCACGGCACGTTCCATCTGACGGACGAGGCAATCGATGCGCCGGTGATCGCGCTTGGTGAGGCGCTGGATGAAGCCAGGATTCCGCGCGAACGTTTCGTCGCGCTCAAGCCGGGTCAGGCGGTGGAGATTTAGCCGCCGCCGTCTTTCGGTTTCTCGTGCCCCGGAGGCAGCGCAGCGTGCAACGATGCGCTGCTGAGCCGGGGCCCGGTCGCTTTCAAGATAAGGTCCCGGCTCTGCGTCACACCACTGCGTGATGCGCCGCGTCCGGGACACGAAAGCAATTATTGCCCCTGCTTGATCGCCCAGGTCACGCCGACCGAAATCGACAGTGTTTCTTCGCCCTGCGCAACGGCCATGGGAGCGGCGGCGGCCGTGGCGACGGCCAGCCTGGTGCGGAACATGGGCTGCGGTGCGCCTTCTTCGGAAATGCTTAAGGGTGCCCCGAGCGTGACGCCGGCGGCTTTCGCATAGATTTCCGCCTTGCGGCGGGCATCGGCAATGGCTTGCTCGCGCGCGTCATCCAGCAGTTTCGAGGCCTGCGACACCATGAAATTGATGCCGCCGATGTCATTGGCGCCGGCCTTGACCAGCGCATCGATGACATTGGCGACTTTGGTGACGTCGCGCAGGCGGATCGTCACCCGGTTGCTGGCGCTGTAGCCGATAACAGTGGCGGGCGTGCCCTGTTTGGGAATCGAGTTCTCTGGCTGCAACGACAACCGCGAGGTCTGGTAATCCTTCGCGTCGATGCCGGCAGCCTTCAACGCCAGCAGCACCTTGCCCATCGCGGCGTTGTTGGCGTCGGAAGCTTCGCGCGCGGTCTTGGCGTTGGAACTCACGCCGGCATCGATCTCGGCAAGATCCGGCGGCGCTGAGATGTGAGCCTCTCCGGTCACCGAAATGACAGCCGCCGGCTCCGCCGGCATCTGCGCTTGTGCAGTGAGCGGCGCGCCGCCAGCCAAAGCGGCGAGGAAGAAAGCGCGAAGGAAAATGCGCTCCCTCATGGCGCTCACTTCAGCGGCACATAGACGTTGATCACCAGCCTGTCCTCCTGCGTCTTCAGCGGATCGGTGATGTACTCCTCGATGAAGGTGTCCTTGGCCTCGAGCTTCTTGTCGTCGAGATGATTGGTGATGGCTTCGTACGTGTTGTCCATATTGTCATAAGAACCGCGGTGGACGAATTTGAGCGCCATGCCATCAGGCGACTTGGCGACGCTGATTGTCTTCGGCAGGTTCTTCGGTTCCGCCTCGACCGGTATTTCCGCCAGATAACTGAAGCCGGTATCGTCGGTGGAGGTGTAGACGATCATCGAATTGCCGGCGGCCTTGCCGCCTTCCTTCTCGATCGCGGCCGAAAGCGTCTTCAACGATGCGAGCAACGTTTCGAACGCGGTGTCCCAGTTCGCCGTTCCCTTGGTAACGATGACCGTTTTCCCGGTTAGCGTGATTAGCTCGCCGAAGGGGTCTGCGGTCTGAACCGGTGCGGGGGCGGGTGCCGGTGGCGCGGTCGAGGGCAAATCCCCCGGAGATTTGGTTTCGGCGGGCGGCGGGGCGGGGGTCGCGGACGGCGCCTGAGCGGAAGGCGCGGGGGCTTGTGCCTGTACGGTAGCGATACCCACAAAAATCGCCGCAACCGAGGCCAGGGCAAAGCGGAACAAGCGGAGGCAATTCATCAGGGTATTCTCCTTGGCGTCGTTTCGTCCGCGCGCCGTGCCTCGAATGTCCCGGATCATGCCGGCAAAGCGCTTCGCGAGCGATCGGTATCTAACACGCCGGCGCGCCATCCGTCCCATGGCAGATATTTACGGATATTTCATGGGCCTACTCGCCGGGCAAGGGGCAGCGACACAGATAAACCAACATCTAGCTAACCGGCCTTCACTGGCCATATAAGCTACCCCAAAGGAAGGGTCGATGAGCGCGCTTGCCAACCATAGTTTCGTGAAGATGAACGGGATCGGCAACGAGATCGTCGTGGTCGATTTGCGCGACAGACCAGGCGCGGTCACGGCCGATGAGGCGCGAGCGGTCGCCTCCCCGAAGGGCGTTTCCTTCGATCAGCTGATGGTGCTGCAACCGCCAAGGCTCGGGGGCACCGAAGCTTTCATCCGCATCTACAATAACGACGGCTCGGAAGCCGGTGCCTGCGGCAACGGCATGCGTTGCGTGGCGCGGCGGGTGTTCGAGGCCTCCGGCCAAAACGCTGTCACCTTTGAAACCAGCGCCGGGCTGTTGAACTGCTGGCAGGGACCATCCGCCGATCTCTACACGGTGGATATGGGGCCGCCCAAGTTCGGCTGGCAGGATATTCCGCTCGCTGAGGAGTTTCGCGATACGCGCGGCATCGAGCTGCAAATCGGCCCGATCGACGCGCCGATACTGCACACGCCGTCCGTCGTCAGCATGGGCAATCCGCACGCGATCTTCTGGGTCGACGACGTCGCGGCCTATGACCTCGGCCGCTTCGGCCCGCTTCTGGAAAACCATCCGATCTTTCCCGAACGCGCCAACATCACGCTCGCCCATATCGTCGATCGCGACCACATCACGATCCGTACCTGGGAGCGGGGCGCCGGCCTGACCAAGGCCTGCGGCTCGGCCGCCTGCGCCACGGCAGTCGCGGCCGCACGGCTGAGGCGCGCCGACAGAACCGTGCAGATCACCCTTCCCGGCGGCGATCTCACCATCGAATGGCGCGACCGCGACGATCACGTCCTGATGACGGGCCCGGCGGCCTTCGAATATGAAGGCCGCTTCGATCCATCGCTTTTTGCATGAGCGTCGAGGTCGTCACCTTTGGCTGCCGCCTCAACGCCTTCGAGTCCGAGGTGGTGCGGCTGGAGGCCGAGCGCGCCGGGCTCAACAATACCATCGTCATCAATAGCTGCGCCGTGACCAATGAGGCGGTGGCGCAGGCGCGCCAGTCGATCCGCCGGCTGAAGCGCGAGCGGCCGTCTGCGCGCATCGTCGTCACCGGCTGCGCAGCGCAGACGCAAACGCAAATGTTTGCCGACATGGCGGAGGTCGATCGGGTCGTCGGCAATGACGACAAGATGCAAGGAGACACGTGGCTGCGCGCGCGGGCTGCGCTTGATGGAGCCGGCGCGCTCAGGATCGAAGCAAACGACAAGATCGCGGTGACCGACATCATGTCGGTCCGCCAAATGACGCCGCCTGTGCTGGAAGGGCTGCAAAAGGGGCTGCCGCGCGCCTTCGTGCAGGTGCAGAACGGATGCGACCACCGTTGCACGTTCTGCATCATTCCCTTCGGCCGCGGTAATTCACGCTCGGTTCGGATCGAGGCGGCGGTCGCGCAGGTCCGGGCACTGGTCGAACGCGGCCACAGCGAGATCGTGCTGACCGGGGTCGACCTGACAAGTTACGGCGCCGATCTGGAAGGTGCGCCAAAACTCGGCCAATTGGCCAGGCAGATTTTGCAGGAAGTGCCGGAGTTGAAGCGCTTGCGGATTTCCTCCGTCGACTCGATCGAAGTCGATCGCGACCTTTTGGACGTGATCGCGAGCGACGAGCGGCTCATGCCGCATCTGCATCTGTCGCTGCAATCAGGCGACGATCTCATCCTGAAACGGATGAAGCGCCGCCACTCCCGGCAACAGGCGATTGATTTTTGCGCCGAGGTGCGGCGATTGAGGCCCGATGTCGCGCTCGGCGCCGACATCATCGCCGGCTTTCCGACCGAGACCGAAGATATGTTCGTCCGTTCGCTCGATCTCGTGGCGGAATGCGATCTGACCTTCCTGCACGTCTTTCCCTATTCGCCGCGGCCGGGCACGCCGGCCTCGCGCATGCCGCAGGTCGAGGGCAGCTTGATCAGGGAGCGCGCGAAGCGATTGCGTACAGCCGGTGAAGCTGCATTGGGGAAACGGCTTGAGGCTGAGATCGGCAAGACCCGACATGTGCTGATCGAAAGCGCCACGCAAGGCCGCACCGAACATTTCCTGCCGGTTGCGATCGGTGGCGAGATGCCGGGCACGGTGCAGCGACTTCTCGTGGTCGGCCATGACGGAGCAAGGCTGCTGGTCTAGTTCGGTCGTCATCGCCCGGCTTGACCGGGCGATCCAGTACACTGCGGCTTGTCCTCCCACCACAGGTTCTCTGGAATACTGGATCACCCGCTGGAGCCTGTCATCGGGCGGCGCAATCGCCGACCCGTTGGCGGGTGATGACAGCTATGCCGGCGGCGGCGTCAGGCGCTACTTTCCATTCCACCCGCACGCCTTGAGCCGTTCGTGCATGTGTTCGGGTGCCGGCGCCACCACGCGCACCGGTTCCTTGTTTTTGGAAATGGGAATTCCGATTTCGCGGGAATGCAGATGCAGGCGCGGCTCGCCGAAGCGCGGGCCGTGTCCGTAGATGTTATCGCCGACGATGGGCCAGCCCTGAGCCGCCGAATGCACGCGCAATTGATGGGTGCGGCCGGTGACGGGTTCCAGTGCGAGCCATGTCAGGCCGTCGCCGCGTCCCATCACCTTCCAGTTGGTCACCGCCTGTTGTCCTTCCGGGTCTACCTTCTGCCACCAGCCGCGCTCGGCGTTGAGCCGGCCGAGCGGCATGTCGATCGTGCCTTCGTTCTCAACCGGACCGCCCTCGACGACGGCCCAATAGGTTTTTGAAATCTTGCCGTGCTTGAACAAAAGCCCGAGCGAGGCGGTTGCCTTGCGGTGCCGTCCAAGCACCAGGCAGCCGGACGTATCCTTGTCGAGCCGATGCGCCAGTACCGGCGGGCGGGGCAGGCCAAACCTTAACGCGTCGAACGAGGCTTCGAGATTCGGGCCGCCCTTCGGGCCGCGGTGGACGGGAAGCCCTGCCGGCTTGTTGATCACCAGCATCAAGCCGTCGCGGTGAAGCACGCGGGCCAGAATTTCTTCCGCGGTCAGTTGGGGAACGTCAATCGGGCGGTCAAGACTTTCGCTCATGGCTTTAAACGGCTAACACACCCCGCCATGACTGAGGAAGCACCTAAACAGAGCTGGTGGCGGCGGCTGTCCAGCGGATTGAAGCGCACGTCGAGTTCGCTCGGCACGGCGGTCGCCGATCTCGTGACCAAGCGCAAGCTCGATCGCGCCATGCTCGACGATATCGAGGATGTGCTGCTGCGCGCCGATCTCGGAACCGAGGTGGCTGCGCGAATTGCCGCGGCCGTAGGCCATGGCCGTTACGACAAATCGATCTCGGCCGATGAAGTCAAATCGGTGGTCGCCTCAGAGGTTGAAAAGGTGCTGGCGCCGGTGGCGAAGCCCTTGATCATCGATGAGACGAAAACACCTTTTGTCATCCTGGTCGTCGGCGTCAACGGATCCGGCAAGACCACCACCATCGGCAAGCTGGCGGCGAAGTTTTCGGCCGAAGGCCGCAAGGTGATGCTGGCCGCGGGAGACACGTTCCGCGCCGCGGCGATCGAACAGTTGAAAGTCTGGGGCGATCGCACCAAATCGCCGGTCATTGCCGGGGCGCAAGGCTCGGACTCGGCAAGCCTTGCCTTCAATGCGCTGTCGTCGGCGCGCGACGAGAAGCGTGATGTGCTGCTGATCGATACCGCCGGGCGGCTGCAAAACAAGGCCGAATTGATGAACGAGCTTGAAAAGGTCGTTCGCGTCATCCGCAAGGTCGATGTTTCCGCGCCGCATGCTGTCCTGTTGGTCCTCGATGCCACGGTCGGGCAAAATGCGCTTTCGCAAGTCGAGGCATTTCATCGTACCGCTGGCGTCACCGGCCTGGTGATGACCAAGCTCGACGGCACCGCGCGGGGAGGAATCCTGGTGGCGCTGGCGGAGAAATACAAATTGCCGGTGCACTTCATCGGCGTCGGCGAGGGCGTCGACGATCTCGCGCCCTTCACGGCGCGGGATTTCGCGCAAGCCATCGCAGGAATAGAGGTGTAGGTTTCTCTCGTCATGCCCCGCGAAGGCGGGGCATCCAGTAAGCTGCGACGTCGGCAAGAATCGATGCGTCTCGGTGTACTGGATCATCCGTTTTCGCGGATGATGACGGCAACAAAGGTTTAACAATGGACAAGACCCAACCGCATCCGCTGTTCAAGATCGTTACCGAACTGGGGCCGCTGCTCGTCTTCTTTGTCGCGAATGCCAAGTTTCATTTGTTTGTCGCCACCGGCGCCTTCATGGTAGCGATCGTCGCGGCGATGATCGCCTCTTATGTTGTGACACGGCATGTGCCGTTGATGGCGCTCGTCACCGGCGTCGTCGTGCTGGTGTTTGGAACGCTGACGCTCGTGCTGCATGACGAGACCTTCATCAAGGTCAAGCCCACGATCATCTATGGCCTGTTTGCGGTCGTGCTTGGCGGCGGCCTTCT
The DNA here is from genome assembly GCA_049509335.1 of Bradyrhizobium sp. Lineage (GTDB taxonomy): Bacteria > Pseudomonadota > Alphaproteobacteria > Rhizobiales > Xanthobacteraceae > Bradyrhizobium. The sequence goes on from JBEKZZ010000002.1 coordinate 177,001, forward strand.
GTTCGGCCGCTCGTTTATCGCCGTGCTGTTCGATCAGATGTTCAATCTGACCCCGCAGGGTTGGCGAATTCTCACGCTGCGCTGGGCGCTGTTCTTTTTAGCGATGGCGATCCTGAACGAATTTATCTGGCGTACCCAGAGCACCGATTTCTGGGTCGGCTTCAAGGCGTTCGGCGTGATCCCGCTGACGATGGTCTTCGCGGTCATCCAGATGCCGCTGATCAAGCGCTTCCACGTCGAGCCGGTCTCTCTGCAAGCGAGCGACGCCGCGGAAGGGGATGTCAGCAGGGATACGAATTGAGCCACAGATCGTTCGATCGCGGGAACCCGTAGTCTTCCTTGTTGCGTTGCAAGCGCAGCTTCGGACTGGCTGAGAGTTTGCGGGAAACAATCCGTCACATATTTGCGGGCGGCTTCCGTTCGCTCACGATTTGTGAGGTCGCCTTGCATTTCCGAAAATCCTCGGCGAGGCTGGGCTCGTCCTAATCATTCAATTGCCTCGTTCAAGAAGGCGACCGATGACCCACGCGGAACTGTTAGGTTATGCGGCCGCAGCATGCGTTTTCGTGACGTTCTACATGAAAACCATGGTGCCGCTTCGGATCGCGGGCATTGTCAGCAATTTCCTCTTCATCGGCTATGGATACGCTCTTGATGCCTATCCGGTGCTGATCCTTCACCTGGTTTTGTTGCCGCTCAATATCATCCGGCTGCGCCAGATGCTGCGGTTGGTCAAACAAATCGAAGATGCGACGAAAGACGATCTGAATTTGAGCTGGGTCAAACCGTTTAGTTCGACCCGGGCTGTTGCGGCTGGCGAAGTGTTGTTTCACCGCGGCGACCCGGCGAATGAGATGTTCTTTGTCGTGTCGGGCCGATTCCGGGTCAGGGAACGAGGCGTCGATCTCGATGCCGGCGAGGTTTTTGGTGAGCTTGGATTGTTGAATGCGGATCAAGCGCGAACGGCGACCGTTGAATGCACGGCCGGCGGGGAGCTGCTTCGCATCAGCTATGATCAGGTCAAGCAGCTCTACTTGCAGGATCCAAAATTTGGATTCTATTTTCTCCACCTGGCGAGCAAGCGGCTATTCCACAATCTCTCGCAGGAGTCGCGAAGTCCGGATCAGATGCAAATCCACTCTACCAAGCACGAGCTATGAGCCCGCTTTCAACGCCTTGTCGATCTCGGCGCGCAGCACGGTGTTGATGTTGTCCGATGTCACCGGGCCCACCAGCTTGTAGACGATGGTGCCTTCGCGCCCGACAATGAAAGTCTCCGGCACGCCGTAGACGCCCCATTCGATCGCGGCGCGGCCATTGGCGTCGACGCCGACAATGCCGAACGGGTTGCCATAGCGGCCGAGAAAGCGCCGGGCATTGTCGGCCGAGTCCTTGTAGTTGATGCCGACAATTTGCAGGCGGGTGTCATGGCCGAGCTCGGTCAACAGCGGGGCTTCGTCATGGCAGGGCACGCACCACGAGGCCCAGACATTGACGAGTGAAACCTTGCCTTTGAAGACGGCGGGATCGAGGCCCGGGATTGGCGCGCCGTTGCTGGCGAGCCCCTCCAGCGGCGGCAACGGGATCTGGGGCGCGGCATGGCCGATCAGGGCCGATGGAATGCGCGACGGGTCGCCTCTGCCAAGCCCCAGCCAGAGAATCGGTGCGACGATCGCCACAAAGACCACGAGCGGCAGCACCATGAGCCCGAGCGAACTTCGCGGTCTATCCTTCGATGTCTCCCTCGAAGGCTCCATTGAGGTCTCTATCGAGTTCTTGGGCTCGCTCATGTCTTGTCCGTTTGGCGTTCGGAGCGGCGGGTAATCCCTTCGGATTCCAGTTCGCTCAGGCGCCGTTTTTGGCGGCGATAGTCGATTGCGATCCATGCGATCAGTAAAACCACGATCGCCAGGACCACCAGATAGGAGGTCACGATGAAGGCTGTGTACGGGCCAAGCGACATCACTTCACGCCTGCGGCTTGCCGGCTTGCGCCACCTGCATCATCTGCATCGCACGCACACGGCGGCGCAGGACTTCATTGCGCATCGCCGCCAGGTGCAGGGTGAGGAACAACAGCGAAAACGCCACTGCCATCACCAGCAGCGGCATTAGAAAGGCGCGGTCGAGCGTCGGCCCGCCCATCCGCATCACCGAGGCCGGCTGATGCAGCGTGTTCCACCAGTCCACGGAGAATTTGATGATCGGCAAATTGATGGCGCCGACCAGCGTCAGTACCGCGGCGGCGCGCGCGGCTCGCGAGGGATCTTCGACCGCCCGCCACAGCGCGATCAGGCCGAGATACATCAGGAACAGGATCAACACCGATGTCAGCCGCGCATCCCACTCCCAGTAGGTGCCCCACATCGGGCGGCCCCAGAGCGAACCCGTGACCAGCGCGAGAAAGGTGAAGGCAGCCCCAATCGGGGCGGCGGCTTTCGCGGCGACGTCGGCGAGCGGATGCCGCCATACCAGCGTGCCCAGCGCGGCAAGGCTCATCACGCCCCAGACGAACATCGACAGCCACGCGTTCGGCACGTGAATGAACATGATCTTCACGGTTGCACCCTGCTGATAATCGTCGGGCGCCATCGCGGACTGGTACAGGCCAACCGCGAGCAGGATCGCGGTTACTGCCATCAGCCACGGCAACAGCCGCGCGGTGAAAGCGAGGAACCGGGTGGGATTGGCGAGATCAATCAGCGTCATGGCATCCTGTTAATGGTCGAAGCCGTTGCAGGCAATCAGCATGAAGTTCCCTGAGCGAGAGTTGATGAACATCAATCCAGTCCGTGCCGGAGGCTTGCGGCGGCCGCGAACGGCCCGATCACCAGGCCAAACAGCGACAGCGCGCACAGGATTGAAAACGGCGCCCCGAATGACGAGGGGTCAGTGATTGCGGCCTCGGACGCCGCCACGCCAAAGATCAGCACGGGAATCGACAGCGGCAATACCAAAACCGCAAGCAGCAAGCCGCCGCGATGCAGCGTCACCGCCAAGGCGGCGCCAATCATGCCGGTGAAGGTCAGCGCCGGCGTGCCTGCGAGCAATGTCAGCGCCACGGCTGCGGTCGCGCCGAGCTCAAGATTGAGCAGCAGTCCGAGGACCGGCGTAGCGACGACAAGCGGTAACCCCGCGGCGAGCCAATGCGCCAGTGCCTTGGCCGCGCAGGACAGCTCCAGTGGCGTTCGGCTCATGGTCATCAGATCGAGCGAGCCGTCGTCATGATCGGCCATGAACAGGCGGTCCAGCGTCAACAGGCTCGCGAGCAGCGCGCCGAGCCAGAGGATCGCGGGCCCAAGCCGCGCCAACAGTGCCAGGTCGGGTCCGATGGCAAACGGCATCAGCACCACGACGGTGAGAAAGAACAATACGCCGATCAAGGCGCCGCCGCCGACGCGAAGCGCGATCCGGATGTCCCGGCGGATCAGGGCACCCAACGCGGTCATGAGACGTCTCCAACGTGCAGCGTGCGGGCCGCTACCCCTAACGGGGTGTGGGTTGCCGCAACAATCAGGCCGCCGCGGGCCAAATGATCCCCCATCAGGGTGGCAAACAGTTTTTGCCCGGCTGTGTCCAGCGCGTTGGTCGGTTCATCGAGCAGCCAGATCGGCCGCCGTACCGTCAGCAAACGGGCGATCGAAAGCCTTCGCCGCTGTCCCGCCGACAGGTAAGCGGCGGGCAATCGGGCGGCATGATCGAGTTCGACGACGGCGAGACTTTCGGCGGCACTTGACGTCGCGCCACCGAGAAAGTCCCGCCAGAAGGTGAGGTTTTCCGACACGCTGAGCGCCGGCTTGAGCGCGTCGCGATGACCGAGATAATGCGATTGCTCGGCCAGCGTCAGCTCGCTTTCGCCGCCTTCCAGGATGATCGATCCGCTTGCGGGCACGAGCAGCCCCGCAATCAGGCGCAGCAACGACGTCTTGCCGGATCCGTTCGGGCCGACCACAGCGAGCGCTTCGCCCGAGGCGGCCTGAAAATGGAGCCCGGAAAAGACCTCGCGGCCGCCCCGAACACAACCGACTTCGCGTCCTGAGAGCCGCATCTTGCCCCTTCGAGAGCCCGCTTTTCGAAAGAAATCCAGAGGGTACCGCACCAGAATTTATGGGTGGCAGCATTGCTGCGAACCGATCACTGGTGTGGCGGCGATTGTTGAAAGATTCTATAAGCCGGAACTTGACTCGCCGTACAATCCACGGACTGCACGCCGTCCGGCCGCTGCTGTCTATGGTGTTATAGTACCCTTATCGGGTATGAACCGACAATTTGGGATTGCCTCACATGACCTCTCTCGACAGCTTCAAATGCCAGAAAACCCTCAAGGTTGGTGGCAAGACCTATGTCTATTACAGCCTGCCCGTCGCCGAGAAGAACGGTCTGAAGGGGATAGCCAAGCTTCCCTATTCGATGAAGGTGCTGCTGGAGAATCTCCTGCGCAACGAAGACGGCCGCACCGTCAAGAAGGAAGACATCGTCGCGGTTTCGAAGTGGCTGAAGAAGCGCGCGCTCGAACATGAGATCGCCTTCCGCCCGGCGCGGGTGCTGATGCAGGATTTCACCGGCGTGCCTGCCGTGGTCGATCTCGCCGCGATGCGCAACGCGATGCAAAGTCTCGGCGGCGACGCGGAGAAGATCAATCCGCTGGTGCCGGTCGATCTCGTGATCGATCACTCGGTGATCGTGAACTTCTTCGGCGACAACAAGGCGTTCGGCAAGAACGTGGTCGAGGAGTACAAGCAGAACCAGGAGCGTTACGAATTCCTGAAATGGGGCCAGAAGGCGTTTTCGAATTTCTCCGTGGTGCCGCCCGGCACCGGCATCTGCCACCAGGTCAATCTCGAATATCTCGCGCAAACGGTGTGGACCAAAAAGCAGAAGATGACGGTCGGCAAGAAGACCGGCACCTTCGAGGTCGCCTATCCGGACTCGCTGGTCGGCACCGACTCGCACACCACCATGGTGAACGGCCTGGCCGTGCTCGGCTGGGGTGTCGGCGGCATCGAGGCGGAAGCCTGCATGCTCGGCCAACCGCTGTCCATGCTGTTGCCGGAAGTGGTCGGCTTCAAGCTCAAGGGACAACTCAAGGAAGGTGTCACCGCGACCGACCTCGTGCTCACGGTTACGCAGATGCTGCGCAAGCAGGGCGTGGTCGGAAAATTCGTCGAGTTCTTTGGCCCCGGTCTTGACCATCTCTCGGTCGCCGACAAGGCGACTATCGGCAACATGGCGCCGGAATATGGCGCGACCTGCGGTTTCTTCCCGGTCGATGCCGCGACCATCGATTATCTCAAGACGTCCGGCCGCAAGGCCGACCGCGTTGCATTGGTCGCGGCCTATGCCAAGGCGCAAGGCCTGTTCCGCAAGTCCGACTCGGCCGATCCGGTTTTCACCACGACACTCACCCTCGATCTCAAGGACGTCGTGCCTTCGATGGCGGGACCCAAGCGCCCCGAGGGCCGTGTCGCTCTGCCGCTGGTAGCGGAAGGTTTTGCTGGCGCGCTCGCGAGCGAATACAAGAAGACCGCGGATGCCACGACGCGCTATCCGGTCGAAAACCGCGACTTCGATCTCGGCCATGGCGACGTCGTGATCGCCGCGATCACCTCCTGCACCAACACCTCCAATCCGAGCGTCTTGATCGGCGCCGGATTGCTCGCGCGCAATGCGGCCGCCAAGGGATTGAAGGCCAAGCCCTGGGTCAAGACCTCGCTGGCGCCGGGCAGCCAGGTGGTCGCCGAATATCTTTCCAATTCCGGATTGCAGATCGACCTCGACAAGGTCGGCTTCAACCTCGTCGGCTTTGGCTGCACCACCTGCATCGGCAATTCCGGCCCGTTGCCGGAAGAGATTTCGAAATCGATCAACGACAATGGCATTGTCGGGGCCGCGGTGCTGTCGGGTAACCGCAACTTCGAAGGGCGCGTCTCGCCGGACGTGCAGGCCAACTATCTGGCGTCACCGCCTTTGGTCGTCGCTTATGCACTCGCCGGCACGGTCACGAAGGATCTTGCCGTTGAGCCCATCGGTACCGGCAAGGACGGCAAGCCGGTCTATCTGAAGGACATCTGGCCGACCACGAAGGAGATCAACGCGTACATGAAGAAGTTCGTGACCGCGACGATCTTCAAGAAGAAATACGCCGACGTCTTCAAGGGCGACACCAACTGGCGCAAGATCAAGACGGTCGAAAGCGAGACCTATCGCTGGAACATGAGTTCGACCTATGTGCAGAACCCGCCTTACTTCGAGGGTATGAAGAAGCAGCCGGACCCGATCGTGGACGTGATCGACGCGCGCATCCTCGCGATGTTCGGCGACAAGATCACGACCGATCACATCTCGCCCGCAGGTTCGATCAAGCTGACGTCGCCGGCCGGAAAATTCCTCAGCGAGCATCAGGTGCGCCCGGCCGACTTTAATCAGTACGGCACACGGCGCGGTAACCATGAAATCATGATGCGCGGCACCTTCGCCAATATCCGCATCAAGAATTTCATGCTGAAGGGCGCCGACGGCAACATCCCCGAAGGCGGCATGACCAAGCACTGGCCCGACGGCGAGCAGATGTCGATCTATGACGCCGCGATGAAATATCAGGCCGAGAATGTGCCGCTGGTGGTGTTCGCCGGCGCCGAATACGGCAACGGTTCGTCGCGGGACTGGGCCGCGAAGGGAACCCGGCTGCTTGGCGTGCGTGCGGTGATTTGTCAGAGCTTCGAGCGCATCCATCGCTCCAACCTGGTCGGCATGGGCGTCTTGCCGTTGACCTTCGAGGACGGCGCGTCGTGGCAGTCGATCGGGCTGAAGGGCGACGAGAAAGTAACCATACGCGGACTGCAGGGCGACCTGAAGCCGCGTCAAAAGCTGACGGCCGAGATCGTATCGAGTGACGGTGCACTGCAACGCATTTCCCTGCTGTGCAGGATCGATACGCTCGACGAGCTCGATTACTACCGAAACGGCGGCATTTTGCAGTATGTGTTGCGCAAGCTGGCCGCGTGATTGTGATCGGGGGCTCACCGCTAAGTGAGTAGCGAGCAGGGGGAAGGCAGCCTAAATTTAACCCAAGGCTGCTTTTGCCCTGGGTGCGGCGCTTCGGAAGTCCGCATCGTCGTAGATGTGGAGCCGCGAGATGGTACGAACTTCGGAATCAGGACGCTAGTTCGAGAGCCTGATGGCTTGATGCTTCGTTAGGTACTAGCGGCGAGAATTGGCAATCACGATTTCCCCGGTCTCAAGTATGACAGTGATGACGGCTTGTAATTCGATTTCACGGTGGTCAGGCGCTCTGGGCGTCTGCGCGGTGGTTGCGATTGTCCGTCCCGCTGCAGCGGAGCCTCGTGCGGTGGTCGAGCTCTTCACCTCGCAAGGCTGTTCGTCCTGTCCACCGGCCGACAAGATTATCGGCGAACTGGCCAAGGATCCTTCCGTGCTCGCGCTGAGCATGCCGATCGACTATTGGGATTATCTCGGTTGGAAGGATACGCTGGCGGATTCGCGCTTCTCCGCCCGCCAGAAGGCCTACTCGCTGATGCGCGGTGATCGCGATGTCTACACACCGCAGGCCATCGTCAACGGCGAATCCCATGTGATCGGAAGCGATCGCGCCGGAATCGAACGGGCGATCGGTGCGACCCGGAAGAATGAAGGCGTGATGTCGGTGCCGGTTTCGATGAAGCTTTCGGGCGGGCACATCACGGTATCGGTCGCAGATAGCGGCAAGGCCCCTTTGGCCTTGCATGGTGAAGTCTGGATTTGCTCGATCTCCAGGGCGGTGCCGATATCAATCGGACGCGGTGAGAATCGCGGGCGCGAATTGACCTATTACAACGTCGTTCGCAACGTGTTGAAGGTCGGCGACTGGAACGGCACGGCCGGGAGCTGGACCGTGCCGCTTGAAAATATTTCCCGTGAAGGCATCGACGCTGCCGCCGTGTTCGTCCAGGACGGAAGCCGCGATCGGCCGGGCCCGATGCTGGGTGCGGCGTATACGTCGCTGCACTAAACAACTTCCGATTCCAACATTCGCGTTGAATCAATCGTGACCGTGAGCCGGTCAGCGATCGTTTCATTCTGTTTCTTGGCGGAATGAAGAAATGGTCCGAAAAAGAAAAAGGACCAACTCGCGTCGGTCCAGTCACGGATCAATTATTCTACGATAGACCCGGTCCCGACGACCCCGGGGGGCTGGGGGCTGAGGAATCCGGAATCGAAAGGACCGGGCCAACGTAGGTGATTACTATCGCAACGTAGCACGGCATGTGGTTGGCGGAAGTGGGGCAGTATTATGATTCAACTAACGATCCCGTGACGGCGCTGAAAGCCGGTTTTGGCCGAAAGTTACATGCCCGGGTTCCGGAGAAAGGCAAGGTGCGGAAACACCGCCTCTTGCAGAGCGCTCCAGTCGGCGCAATCATGTCTGCCAGATGACGGTAGGTGTGATGACAGGAGATGTGCCATGAGTTTGATCTCGGAGGATGCCGATCCAAGCGAGGCCCGCGCCGCCGCGCGTCAGGCCGCTCCGGGCGCTTCGTTGAACAGGGTGACTTTCAACCGTCTCGAACTTAATCGCATTCTGAATTTGTACGGACGCATGGTCTCCGACGGGGAATGGCGTGATTATGCCATCGATTTCCTGCGCGACCGCGCCGTGTTCTCGATCTTCCGCCGCGCTTCGGAGGTTCCGATCTACCGGATCGAGAAAGACCCGCGGCTGGCGCGCAAGCAGGGCATGTACAGCGTGATCTCGGCGAGCGGACTGATCCTGCGGCGCGGCCATGAGCTGGATCGCGTGCTGCTGGTGATCGATCGCAAGCTCGCGGTGGTCTAGCAGCGCGTTCATTATCGCGGGGCGGCGCGCCCCGGAATAATGGTGGACGTCTACTCAGTCGGCAACCGTGCCGGCCCCCTCGCCAAGCTCCCGCTGCATCATCACCGTGTCGAGCCAGCGGCCGAACTTGAGGCCGACATTCGGGTGCGTCCCGATCATCCGGAAGCCGCATCGTGAATGGACGCCGATGGAAGCGGCATTCGCCGAATCCCCGATCACGGCGATCATCTGACGAAAACCGCGTGCCGCGCATTCGGCGATCAACCGTTGCAGCAATTGCTGGCCGATCCCGCGGCCGTGGATGGCGGGCTGCAGATAGACCGAGTTCTCCACGGTAAAACGGTAGGCTGGGCGCGGGCGGTAGGGCCCCGCATAGGCATATCCGGCCACGCGTCCTTCCAGCACCGCGACGAAATATGGAAAGCCGCCATCCACCAGCGCCTGAAAGCGCCGCGTCATTTCAGCGAGATCGGGTGGAACAAGCTCGAAGGTTGCGGTTCCGAAGGAAACCGCCTCCGCATAAATCTCGGTAACAAGGGCAAGGTCGGCGGCGATAGCCGGCCGGATTTCAAGCGAGGTCATCAACGGAGATTATTTTCACAACGCCTGAAAGAAAAGCCCCGGCCGTGAGGCCGGGGCTTCGGGATGGATCGCCTTAGTCCGGTGCGCGTCAGTCGCGCTGACCGAGCAGCTGCAACAACAGCGTGAACAGGTTGATGAAGTTCAGGTAGAGCGACAAGGCGCCGGTAATCGCCGCCCGCTCTGCCACGTCACCGCCCGCACTGGCGTAGCCGTAGATGTAGTCGTTCTTCAGCCGCTGGGTATCGTAGGCGGTGAGGCCTGCGAATACCAGGACGCCAACCACCGACACCAGGAACTGCAGCATCGAACTAGCGAGGAAGAGATTGACCACGCTCGCAATGATGATGCCGATCAGGCCCATGAACAGGAACGATCCCATTCCCGTCATGTCGCGCTTGGTGGTGTAGCCGTAAAGGCTCAGCGCGCCGAACGTGGCGGCGGTGATGAAGAATACCCGTACGATCGACGTGTGCGTGTACACCAGGAAGATCGAGGACAGCGAGATGCCCATCAGTGCCGAGAACACCCAGAACAGCATCTGGGCGGTCGAAGGGGCGAGACGGTTGATACCGGCCGAGATCACGAAAACCATCGCCAGCGGCGCCAGCATGAACAGCCACTTCAGGGGGCTGAAATACATTGCGTAGCCGAACGACGTCAGCGAAACATCGCGGAAGTGATATGCGGTCGCCGCAGGGTCCGTGGTCACGGCAGCCATATAGACGCCAAGCGCGGCCAAGCCGGTGATGGCGAGGCCGATGCTCATGTAGTTGTAAATGCGCAGCATGTAAGCGCGCAGACCGGCGTCGACGGCCGCGGCGTCAACGCGCCCGGCGGCCCGGCCGAATGGAGAAGTATAGTTGCGGTCTAGGTCCGACATGGTCGAATTCCTGTTGGTTGTCTGGCGGACAATGATATCGCGTTTCGCCTGCCAGAATTAACCCAGATATCGCCGTTCACTGACATTAATTTTGCGTCATGAACAGTATCTGATCTTTGATCCCATATCTGGGAAACTAGCACATCTACCGCAAGCGTTCACGCGCGGCTGAATGTCGCGAGGTCGCGGCGATAGATGCTCGAATTTATATACAATTTATATATCAGCGCCCGACTCTAACATTCGCATCCCGTCGCAGCCATCACTTTTGCGAATGATAGCGAATGTCAAATCCGCTCCACTAGAGGTTTCTCAGCACCGCAGCTGGCTTTTGATTCAGGGCCAGCAGTGTTCCGGCCAGTCCCAATCCGACCGTGACGATGAGCGCGGACGCCACCACGCCGGCCGCGCTGCCCACCTGCCACACGAAGCTCAAGGTCATCAGCCGGGTCACAATCAGCCAGGCGGCGGTTGAGCCTGCGATCACGCCAAAGATGGCGGTGGCGAGGCCGATCAACAGGTATTCGAGGGCATAGGCGCCGAGCAGACGCCCTCTTGTTGCCCCCAATGTCTTGAGGATGACCGCGTCATAGACCCGGTGCCGATGGCCGGCGGCGAGTGCCCCGCCGAGCACCAGCACGGCCGAAATCAGGGTGATGGCGCTGGCGCCGCGGATCGCCAGCACGAGGTTGGTGACGACCGAGCCGATGGTCTCCAGCGCCTCACGCACCCGCACGCTTGTGATCATGGGGAACGCACCTGCGACCGACTTGACGATCGCAGCATCGCCGGCGGCATCCGGATGGGCCTCGGTCAATGTTGCTATGTGTGTATAAGGGGCGCCTCTGAAGGCGTTCGGCGAAAACACCAGCACGAAGTTGATGCCAAGACCTTGCCAGTCGATGCTGCGCATGTTGCCGATTTTGGCCGGGATGTCGCGGCCGAGCACGTTGACGACGATCTCGTCCCCGAGCTTGAGCTTGAGCCCGTCGGCAATCTTCTTCTCGATCGATACCAGCGGCGGCCCGTTATAGTCGGCGCCCCACCACTCACCTTCGATGATCTTGGAACCTTTCGGGATTTCGCCGGTCGAAGTCAGGCCACGGTCGCTTTGCAGCACCCACTCGCTGTCCGTCGTGGGGTTGAGGTCCTCGGCCCTGACGCCGCGCGCCGAGACAATGCGGCCGCGCAACATCGGCACCTCCTCCACGGTCGACCCCGGCGAAGTCTGCTTCAGAAACGCGGTGAATCGATCGGCCTCGGTTGCGGGAATGTCGATGAAGTAAAACGACGGCGCGTGCTCGGGCAATGCCGCCATGAACTGCCGACGCAGGTTGCCGTCGATCTGCGTGATCGTGACCAGCACGGCAAGACCGAGGCCCAGCGACATCACGACCGACGGGGTCAGCGCGCCCGGCCGGTGGATATTGGCGACAGCGAGCCGCAGCATGGTGATTTGCGATCGCGGCATGCGGCGCGCCAGCGCCATCAGCGCGGCGGCAATAACTCGCAGCAGGACGAAGACGGCAATCGCGGACACGACAAAAATCGCGGCGACGCGCTTGTCGTAGGCGAAGCCAATGATCACGGCGATCAGCAGTGCGATCACACCGGCCATCGACAGCAGATAGCGCCAGCGTGGACGGTGCCATACGCTCGATACGGCTTCCCGAAACAGCGCCGCTACCGGCACGTCATGAACGCGGCCGAGCGGCCAGAGGCTGAAGGCGAGCGCGGTCAACAGCCCATAGACCAGCGATAGCGCGAGTTCATCGACATGGAGCGCGGGCTCCACCGGCAGTGGCAACAGCTTGCCGAACACGTCCACAATGACGAACGGCAGCGCGGCACCGGCTGCAAGGCCAATGATCGAGCCGACCGCGGCCAGCACGATCACTTGCGTCAGGTAGATCGCAAACACATCGCGGCCGGTGGCGCCGACAGCCTTGAAGGTCGCAATCACGTTACGGCGCCGATCGATATGGCTCCTGACCGCGTTGGCGACGCCCACGCCGCCGACCAGAAGTGCGGCCAATCCAACCAGCGTCAGAAATTGGGTGAAGCGGCTGATCGTGCGTTCAAGCTGGGGTGAAGCATTGTCGCGGGAGCGGATCTCCCAGCCGGCGTGAGGCAGCGCGGCCCTCGCATCGTCGATGAGCCGCGTCGTGTTGCCGGCGTCGTCAGGTAGTTTGACCCGATAGGTCCAGCGCACCAGGCTGCCCGGCTGGAGCATTTGCGTGGCGCGCAGCGCAGCTTCGCTCACCAGAAATCGCGGCGCAAATCCAAGGCCGCCGGCGAGCTTGTCGGGCTCGGCATTGTCGAGGCTGCGGATCTGAAAGGTCGCGCTGCCGATCGTGATGCGATCGCCGAGCTTCAGGTCGAGCCGGGCCAACAGTGTTTGATCGACGGCTGCGCCGAATGCGCCGTCATGTTCGGCGAGCAGGTCAGTGACCGGCATCTCCGGTTCAAGCGAGAGCTGGCCCAGCATCGGGTAGGCGCCGTCCACGGCCTTGATCTCGACCAGCGCAAGACGGCCATCGGCTGTGCGCGCCATGCCGCGCAGCGAAGCGGTCACCGAGACGTCGCCGCGCTCGCGCAGGAAGGCGAGTTCGTCGGGCTTGGCCTCACGCTGAAACAGCGAGAAAGCAACGTCGCCGCCGAGCAGCGTGCGGCCTTGGCTCGCCAATCCGTCGCCAAGGCTTGCTGCCACCGAACCGACGCCGGAAATCGTCATGACGCCGAGTGCGATGCAGGCGATGAAGACATAGAAGCCGCGCAGGCCGCCGCGTAATTCGCGCAAGGCATAGCGCAGCGGAATGGCGGCATAGCGCAGCGGAATGGAAGCGGGTCGATTGCGTGCTTCGGGTTCGGCCACGATGGTCATGAAGCGGCGTCGCGTCCTGCGGTCTGTGCGTCGATACGGCCCGAGCGTAGCCGCACCACGCGGTCGCAGCGATCCGCCAGCGAGGTGTCATGGGTCACCAGCACCAGCGTCATGGCGCGCTCGGCATGTTTGGTGAACAGCAGGTCTACGATTTGCTTGCCGGTAGTCTCATCGAGGTTGCCGGTGGGCTCATCCGCCACCAGAATGGCGGGATCGGGTGCGAGCGCACGCGCGAGCGCCACACGCTGTTGTTCGCCGCCCGAGAGTTGTGTCGGGTAGTGATGCAGCCGGTCGCCCAAGCCAACGGAGGCGAGCTCTTGCGCGGCGCGCTGTGAGGCGTCGGGATTTCCGGCGAGCTCCAGCGGGACTGCGACATTCTCCAGCGCAGTCATGGTCGGGATCAGATGAAACGACTGGAAGACGATGCCGACCTGGCGGCCACGAAATCGCGCCAATGCGTCCTCACTGAGGTCATTGAAAGGGGTTCCGTTGACCACCACCTCTCCGCTGTCGGGACGCTCCAGTCCCGCCATCACCATGAGGAGCGTGGACTTTCCCGAGCCCGACGGTCCGATCAGGCCCAGCGCTTCGCCCGATGCAACGCGCAGGCTGATGTCCTTGAGAATATGGACGCGCGCCGCGCCCGAGCCGAGCGAGAGGTTGACGTTGGTGATTGAAATGCTGTCCGGTGCAAGGCCGGACAAGGATGAGGGGTCGATGAGACTGTCCATGGGTTGGTCATATGGTACTTACCCGAGCGTGGTCGAGAGGCTGTTCTCTCTCTTCAAGCACATGCTCGTGTGGGGTCTGTTGCTGATTGCCGCCGAACCAGCCTTTGCCCAGTCTTCCGCTGCCTCTGGCGGCATCCCGATCAAAATGGTGGTGCTGGGTGACTCCTTAAGCGCAGGATACGGGTTGTCCGGTTCGGACGCGTTCCCGGCCAAGCTGCAAAAGGCGTTGAAAGCCAAGGGTATAGCGGTCGATATGACCAATGCCGGCGTTTCCGGCGATACCTCATCGGGCGGCCGGGACCGGCTCGATTGGTCGGTGCCGGACGGGACCCAGGCCGTCATTGTCGAGCTTGGCGCCAACGATGCCTTGCGCGGGACTGATCCCGCCGTGACCCGCGCGGCGCTGGCCGACATCCTGGCCCAGTTGAAGGTCCGTGGCATTGCGGTGATGCTGTGCGGCATGGTCGCGCCGCCCAACTACGGCGCCGATTTTGCCGCCCGCTTCAATTCGATCTATCCGGATCTCGCCAAATCGTATGGCGTGCCGCTGTATCGTTTTTTCCTTGAGGGGGTAGCGGCCGATCCCAAACTCAATCAAGCTGACGGCATGCATCCAACCGCGGAGGGAGTAGACATCATCGTCAAAAATATCTTGCCTACTGTTGAAGCATTTCTCGGCCCGATTTCGAGGCGCGCGAGCTGAAAAATAAACAGCAAGGCCACTAGCGCCTCAGGCTCGGCGAACCTTTCTGACCGGTTAACGCGGGATGCTTCGCAGAGTCACATAACTACGGTAAAAAATAATTGCCGGTGATTCGTCACTGGAGTCTGTCAGCGAACATGATCTTTTAGGAAAGCTGTTATTCTCGTTTCCGAATCATGTTCCAGCATCGGGAGTCTTGCGATGCCGCGTTTGTTCACGGGACTGGAAATTCCGGCCGAAATCGGCCAGACCCTCTCCTCTTTGCGTGGCGGGCTACCCGGCGCCCGCTGGATCGATCCCGAAAATTATCATGTTACCCTGCGCTTTATCGGCGACATCGACGGCATTTCCGCCAACGAGATCGCTTCCATGCTGTTTCGGGTCAACCGCAAACCGTTCGAGGTCGCAGTCCAGGGCCTCTCCAGCTTCGGAAGCAAAAAACCGCGTGCCGTGGTCGCCAATATCGCCCCAAGCCGGCCGCTGATCGAATTGCAGGCCGAACTGGAGCGGTTGATGCAGCGGATCGGGCTCGATCCTGAGGGGCGAAAATTCACGCCCCATGTCACGCTGGCCCGGCTGCGCGATGCGTCCACGCAGGATGTCGCGGACTATCTTTCGGTGCGGGGCTACTTCCCGACCAAGGTGTTCACGGCTTCGCGCTTCGTGCTGTTTTCCTCTCGCGCTTCCACCGGCGGCGGCCCCTATGTGGTCGAGGATTCCTACGCGCTGAGCGCTTAAGATCGACCGCCACTCCGCGTCATCGCCCGGCTTGCCGCCTCCGCTAAAGCTCCGGCGCGCCCTGCACTCGCTCGCCTCGTCGAAGCCTTGGCGTAGACGGGACCGGGCGACCCAGTATTCCAGAGGCGCCAGTGCTTGAGCCGAGAAACCGCGGCGTACTGGATGCCCCGCATGCGCGGGGCATGACGGTAATGGGTAGGGGGTCGGAACGCATGCCCGCCTGCGTCAAGACGGCTTGCATTTTTCTTTACGCTGGGGCCGTAAAGTAGGGCCATGTTGTCTCCCCCATCCACCTCTTTCCTCGCCCATTACGAGGCGCTCGTCTCATCAGGCGCCATCGAGGCCGACGCTGCGCAGCGCGAGGTCGCCGAAGCCTTTGGTGACCTCGAGCAAAGGCTTTCGCACTACAAGCCGGTGCGCAAGCACGGCCTGCTCAGCCGGCTGTTTGCCGACAAGAACGATGCGCCGCCGCGCGGCCTCTACGTTCACGGCGATGTCGGCCGCGGCAAGACCATGCTGATGGACCTGTTTTTTCAAGCCTCCACGGTCGAGCATAAGCGCCGCGCTCACTTTCACGAATTCATGGCCGAGGTGCACGAACGGATTTACGGCTTTCGCCAGGAGATCGCGCGGGGCGAAATTCCCGACGGTGACGTCATTGCACTCACCGCGGCGGCGATTTTCGATCAGGCGTGGCTGTTATGCTTTGACGAATTCCATGTCACCGACATCGCGGACGCCATGATCCTGGGGCGGCTGTTTGCGCGCCTGTTCGAACTCGGCACCGTGGTGGTGGCGACGTCCAACGTGGCGCCGGACGACCTCTACAAAGGTGGGCTGAACCGGGCGCTGTTTCTGCCATTCATCGCGCAGATCGAAGAGCACATGAGCGTGCTGCGGCTGGACGCCCGGACCGATTTCCGGCTGGAAAAACTCGCCGGCGTGAAAATGTGGCTGGTGCCGGCGGATGCCGCGGCGTCTGCGGCGCTCGACAAGGCCTGGACCAGCATGACCGGCAATGCGCCCTGTCGCCCACGCGATATTTCAATCAAGGGCCGCGTGTTGCATGTGCCGTGTTCGGCGCATGGCGTCGCGCGGTTTTCCTTCGCGGACATCTGCGAACAGCCGCTCGCCGCATCGGACTACCTTCGGCTCGCCCGCGACTATCATACCCTCATGATCGATCGTATCCCGGTGATGGATTATGGCGAGCGCAACGCCGCCAAGCGGTTCATCACCCTGATCGATACGCTGTACGACAACGGCGTGAAGCTGATGGCCTCGGCCGAGGCCGACCCACTGTCGATTTACCTGGCGAGCGAAGGCGTTGAGGCCAACGAATTCAAGCGGACCTCCTCGCGGCTGATCGAAATGGGCTCTGAATCCTATCTTAGCCTGCCGCACGGCCACAAGGATTCGGCAGCCAGCGGCGCGACCACGGGGCTGGTGGAGACGTGATACTGGTGTGGCGGTTCAGGAGTCCGCATCAATCGGGATATTAGTGTCTGACAATTGAGCACGCTGCGGCTTGAACGCACGGAGCGAAAGGGATAACCAGCCTCAAACGGCTTTCATTCACCTCCATCGGTTCAAAGGACACACCCATGGCGCGCGACAAGATTGCTCTGATTGGCTCCGGCCAGATCGGCGGGACGCTGGCCCACCTCATCGGTCTGAAGGAACTCGGCGACGTCGTCATGTTCGACATCGCCGAAGGCGTGCCGCAGGGCAAATCGCTCGATCTCGCGCAGTCTTCGCCGGTTGACGGGTTCGACGCCCACATGACCGGCGCCAATTCCTACGAGGCGCTCGACCGTGCCGATGTGTGCATCGTCACCGCCGGCGTGCCGCGCAAGCCCGGCATGAGCCGCGACGACCTCTTGAGCATCAATCTCAAGGTGATGGAACAGGTCGGCGCCGGCATCAAGAAATATGCGCCCGACGCTTTCGTCATCTGCATCACCAACCCGCTCGACGCCATGGTATGGGCGCTCCAGAAGGCTTCCGGGATGCCGCACAAGAAGGTGGTGGGCATGGCCGGTGTGCTGGATTCCTCGCGCTTCCGCTATTTCCTCGCCGACGAGTTCAACGTCTCGGTCGAAGACGTCACCGCTTTTGTGCTGGGTGGCCATGGCGACACCATGGTGCCGCTGGTGCGCTATTCGACCGTGGCGGGAATTCCGCTGCCAGATCTCGTCAAGATGGGTTGGACCTCGCAGTCCCGGATTGACGAGATCGTCGATCGCACCCGTAACGGCGGCGCCGAAATCGTCAACCTGCTGAAGACTGGCTCGGCCTTCTATGCGCCGGCGGCTTCCGCGATCGCGATGGCTGAGTCCTACCTCAAGGACAAGAAGCGCGTGCTGCCCTGCGCCGCCTACCTCAACGGCGAATATGGCGTGAAGGACATGTATGTCGGCGTGCCCGTCGTGATCGGAAGCAAAGGCGTTGAACGCATTGTCGAGATCGAACTCGCGGGCAAGGACCGCGAAGCCTTCGACAAATCGGTCGGCGCCGTGCAAGGCTTGGTCGACGCCTGCAAGAAGATCGCGCCCGACCTGCTCGGCCGCTGATCGGGCTAACCGCTTGCCGAAGATCGAAATCCCGGTCTTCGGCACGTCACTTTAAAGCAGTTTGGGTTGTCGTTCGATTGGTATATGGTATACCAGAAGACAGGACTCGCTGAATTTGCCAAAATTCAAAGCGGCCTAAGGTTCGGGGAACGTCCAGATGAATATCCATGAATATCAGGCCAAGGCGCTGCTGAATGAGTTCGGGGTGCCGATCTCCAAGGGCGTGCCGGTGCTCAACGCCGCCGACTCCGACGCGGCGGCAAAGAGCCTTCCCGGCCCGATCTGGGTGGTGAAAAGCCAGATCCATGCCGGCGGCCGCGGCAAGGGCACCTTCAAGGAAGCCTCCGCCGGCAGCAAAGGCGGCGTGCGGATCGCCAAGTCGGTCGCCGAGGTCAACGAATTCGCCAAGCAGATGCTGGACGCGACGCTGGTCACGGTGCAGACCGGGCCGCATGGCAAGCAGGTCAACCGCCTCTACATCGAAGACGGCTCCGACATCGACAAGGAGTTTTATCTCTCGATCCTGGTCAACCGCGAAACCTCCGAAGTGTCGTTCGTGGTGTCGACCGAAGGCGGCGTCAACATCGAGGATGTCGCGCACAACTCTCCGGAAAAGATCGTCTCGTTCTCCGTCGATCCGGCGACGGGCATCATGGGTCATCACGGCCGCACGGTTGCCAAGGCGTTGAACCTCACCGGCGACCTCGCCAAACAGGCGGAGAAGCTGGTGACCCAGCTCTACGCGGCGTTTACCGCCAAGGACATGGCGATGCTGGAAATCAATCCGCTGGTCGTCACCAAGCAGGGCCAGTTGCGCGTGCTCGACGCGAAAGTGTCATTCGACGACAATGCGCTGTTCCGTCATCCCGAGGTCGTTACGCTGCGCGACGAGACCGAGGAAGACGCCAAGGAAATCGAAGCCTCGAAATACGACCTCAACTACGTCACGCTCGACGGCACGATCGGCTGCATGGTCAACGGCGCCGGTCTTGCCATGGCGACGATGGACATCATCAAGCTCTACGGCATGGCGCCGGCGAACTTCCTTGACGTCGGCGGCAGCGCCAGCAAGGAAAAGGTCGCGGCCGCATTCAAGATCATCACCGCCGATCCCAACGTGAAGGGCATCCTGGTCAATATCTTCGGCGGTATCATGAAGTGCGACGTCATCGCCGAGGGCGTGGTTGCCGCGGTGAAGGAGGTCGGCCTCAAGGTGCCGCTGGTGGTGCGCCTTGAAGGTACCAATGTCGATGCCGGCAAGAAGATCATCAGCGCGTCCGGCCTCAACGTGTTGCCGGCCGACAATCTCGACGACGCCGCGCAAAAGATCGTCAAGGCCGTCAAGGGAAGCTGACGATGGCCGACCATTTCGCAGCTCCAACGCCGCTGGAAGAACACCGCAAGCTCGCGGCCTTCGCGGGCGAGTGGGCCGGCGAGGAGATGGTCTATCCCTCGCGCTGGACGCAAGGCGGGCCCGCGAGGGCGACGGTCTCAGCCCGAATCGATTTGAACGGTTTCTACCTGATCCAGGACGCGCGCCAGACCCGCGACGGCAAGGAAATCTTCGCCACCCACGGCGTGTTCACCTATGACCGCGAAGACCGGCTCTACAAATTATTCTGGCACGACTCGCTCGGTTACTATCCGCCGTCGCCGGCGTCCGGCGGCTGGAGTGGCAAGTCGCTCATTCTCGTGCGCGGCTCGCTGCGCGGCAATGCGCGCCATGTCTACGAAATCATCGACGACAACAGTTACTCCATGAAAATCCAGTTTTCGCCCGACGCCGAAGGGTGGGCCGACGTGCTCACCGGCGTTTATCGGCGGACTCATTGACCCCCTTACCGATCGTCTCGCGAAAGAAGCCCCACCCATGTCCGTCCTGATCGACAAAAACACCAAAGTCATCTGCCAGGGTTTTACCGGCAAGAACGGCACCTTCCACTCGGAAGCGGCGGTTGCTTACGGCACCAAGATGGTCGGCGGCACGTCGCCCGGTAAAGGCGGCTCGACGCATCTCGGCCTGCCGGTGTTCGATACGGTGGCGGAAGCGCGCGAAAAGACCGGCGCGGATGCGAGCGTGATCTACGTGCCGCCGCCCGGTGCTGCGGACGCGATCTGCGAGGCGATCGATGCGGAAATCCCGCTGATCGTGTGCATCACCGAAGGCATTCCGGTGCTCGACATGGTGCGGGTGAAGCGCTCGCTGTCGGGGTCGAAGTCGCGGCTGATCGGACCCAATTGTCCGGGCGTCATGACCGCCGGCGAATGCAAGATCGGCATCATGCCGGCGAATATTTTCAAACCGGGCAATGTCGGCATCGTGTCGCGCTCGGGCACGCTGACCTATGAGGCGGTGTTCCAGACCTCCCAGGAGGGCCTCGGCCAGACCACGGCGGTCGGCATCGGCGGCGACCCGGTCAAGGGCACCGAATTCATCGACGTGCTGGAGATGTTCCTGGCCGACCCCAAGACCACCTCGATTGTCATGATCGGCGAGATCGGCGGTTCGGCCGAGGAAGACGCTGCCCAATTCCTGAAAGACGAGGCCAAGCGAGGCCGCAAGAAGCCCATGGTCGGCTTCATTGCCGGCGTCACCGCACCTCCCGGACGGCGCATGGGTCATGCCGGCGCGATCATCTCCGGTGGCAAGGGAGATGCTGGTTCCAAGACGGCGGCCATGGAATCGGCCGGAATTACCGTCTCCCCCTCCCCGGCAAGGCTCGGAAAGACCTTGATTGAAAAATTGAAGTCGTAATTCACTTTTTGGTTCTTTTCGGGGCGAAGTTTTCGCCTAGATAGGGTAGAGGTTCTCGACCCGCCGGCCCGCGTTTCGCAGGCCGGTTCCGCGCCGTCTGTTACGCGCGATGAAGAAATTATCAGGACGCGCCCATGTCTCGCCAGGATGCGAACGCTGCTTTTGCCCTTTCATCTTTTTTGCAGGGCACAAACGCCACCTACATCGATGAAATCTACGCCCGCTATGAGAACGATCCTTCCTCGGTCGACGCCGAGTGGCAGGAGTTCTTCAAAAGCCTGAAGGATACGCCCGCCGACGTTCGCAAGAACGCGGAAGGACCCTCGTGGGCCAAAAGCAACTGGCCGCTTACGCCGCAGGATGACCTGACGTCGGCGCTCGACGGCAACTGGGTGGAAGTCGAGAAGGTTGTCAGCAAAAAGATTGCGGCGAAGGCGGAAGCCGCCGGCAGCGAACTGGCGTCAACCGATGTGCATCAGGCCACGCGCGATTCCGTCCGCGCGCTGATGCTGATCCGCGCCTACCGGATGCGCGGACATTTTCACGCCAAGCTCGACCCGCTCGGTATCGAGGCGCCGCGCGATCGCGAAGAGCTCGATCCGCGCTCTTATGGCTTCACTGAGGCCGATTTGGACCGGAAGATCTTTCTCGATCACGTGCTCGGTCTCGAATACGGGAGCCTGCGCGAGATCGTCGCGATCTGCGAGCGCACCTACTGCCAGACGCTCGGCGTCGAGTTCATGCACATCAGTAACGCCGCGCAGAAGTCCTGGATTCAGGAACGTATCGAAGGGCCGGACAAGGAAATCTCCTTCACCCGCGAGGGCCGGCGCGCGATCCTCAACAAGCTGGTCGAGGCCGAAGGCTTCGAAAAATTCTGCGACGTCAAATTCACCGGCACCAAGCGCTTTGGTCTGGACGGCGGCGAATCGCTGATCCCGGCCCTTGAGCAGATCATCAAGCGCGGCGGCAATCTCGGCGTGAAGGAAGTCGTCGTCGGCATGCCGCATCGCGGTCGCCTCAATGTGCTGACCCAGGTGATGGGCAAACCGCACCGCGCGCTGTTTCACGAATTCAAGGGCGGATCGGCCAATCCCGACGTGGTCGAAGGCTCGGGCGACGTCAAATATCATCTCGGCGCATCGTCCGACCGCGAGTTCGACAACAACAAGATTCATCTGTCGCTGACCGCCAACCCGTCGCATCTGGAAATCGTCGATCCGGTGGTGCTCGGCAAGGTGCGCGCCAAGCAGGACCAGCACGGCGATCCGCCGGACATGCGGATTTCGGTGTTGCCGCTCTTGATGCATGGCGACGCGGCGTTCGCCGGTCAGGGCGTCGTGGCGGAATGCTTCAGCCTGTCGGATCTCAAGGGCTACCGCACCGGCGGCTCGCTGCACTTCATCGTCAACAACCAGATCGGCTTCACCACCTATCCGCGCTACTCGCGCTCCTCGCCCTATCCGTCCGATGTGGCGAAGATGATCGACGCGCCGATCTTCCATGTGAACGGCGACGATCCGGAGGCCGTGGTGTTCGCGGCCAAGGTCGCGATCGAGTTCCGGCAGAAATTCCACAAGCCGGTCGTCATCGACATGTTCTGCTATCGCCGTCACGGTCACAACGAGGGCGACGAACCGGCCTTCACCCAGCCGGTGATGTACAAGAAGATCGCCTCGCACCCGACCACGCTGGAAATCTACGCCAAGCGGCTGATCGCCGAAGGCGTGATGACCGAAGGCGAGGTGGAGAAGTCCAAGGCCGACTGGCGCGCGCGGCTCGATGCCGAGTTCGAAGCCGGCACCGGCTACAAGCCCAACAAGGCCGACTGGCTTGACGGCAAATGGGCCGGCTTCAAGATCGCCGACCAGGAAGAAGATCCGCGCCGCGGCGTCACCGGCGTCGATAGCGCCGTTCTGAAGGATATCGGCCGCAAGATTACCAAGGTGCCCGACGGCTTCCGCGTTCACCGCACCATCCAGCGCTTCCTCGACAACCGGGCGAAAGCGATCGACACCGGCATAGGACTCGACTGGGCGACCGGCGAGGCGCTGGCGTTCTGCACGCTATTGGAAGAGGGCCATCATGTGCGGCTTTCGGGGCAGGATTCCGAACGCGGCACGTTCTCGCAACGCCATTCGGTGCTGATCGATCAGGAAGACGAGAGCCGCTACACGCCGTTCAATCATCTGGGCGGCGATCAGGGCCACTACGAGGTCATCAACTCGCTGCTCTCGGAAGAAGCCGTGCTCGGCTTCGAGTATGGCTACTCGCTCGCCGAGCCGAACGCGCTTGCGATGTGGGAAGCGCAGTTCGGCGACTTCGCCAACGGCGCGCAGGTCCTGTTCGACCAGTTCATTTCCTCGGGTGAGCGCAAATGGCTGCGCATGTCGGGCCTGGTCTGCCTGTTGCCGCACGGCTACGAAGGGCAGGGGCCCGAGCATTCCTCCGCGCGCCTCGAGCGCTACTTGCAGATGTGCGCCGAAGACAACATGCAGGTGGTCTATCCGACGACGCCGGCCAACTATTTCCACGTGCTGCGGCGGCAACTGCATCGCGAAATCCGCAAGCCCCTGATCCTGATGACGCCGAAGTCGCTGCTGCGGCACAAGCGCGCCGTCTCTCGGCTCGACGAGCTTGGCGAGGGAACGACGTTCCATCGTATCCTTTACGATGACGCCCAGATGCTCGCGGACGAGAAGATCAAGCTGGTCGCCGACGACAAGATCAAGCGTATCGTGCTGTGCTCGGGCAAGGTCTATTACGATCTTTACGAGGAGCGCGAGAAGCGCGGCATCGACGATATCTACCTGATGCGTGTCGAGCAGCTTTATCCGGTGCCGCTGAAGGCGCTGGTCGCCGAACTCACCCGCTTCAAAGGCGCTGAGGTTGTGTGGTGCCAGGAAGAGCCGCGCAACATGGGTGCGTGGCACTTCATCGAGCCTTATCTCGAATGGGTGCTGAACCAGGTCAACGCCACCTACAAGCGCCCGCGTTATGCCGGCCGCGCGGCGGCCGCAGCCACAGCAACCGGTTTGATGTCGAAACATCTGGCGCAGCTCAAGGCGCTGCTGGATGAGGCGCTGAACTGAATAAATTTTCAATCGGTCATGCCCCGCGCAAGCGGGGCATCCAGTAGGCCGCACCGTTTGTTTTCGCGACGACAGCTGTCGCGGATTACTGGATCCTCCGCCTTCGCGGAGGACGACAGCAAGGGAATATCGCCGCACAGGGGCATTGAGGAAACAGACCATGACTGAAATTCGCGTGCCGACGCTCGGCGAATCCGTGACCGAAGCCACCATCGGCCGTTGGTTCAAGAAGGCCGGCGACAGCGTGGCCGTCGATGAACCGCTGGTGGAGCTTGAAACCGACAAGGTGACGATCGAAGTCCCGGCGCCGTCGGCCGGTGTGCTCGGTGAGATCAGCGCCAAGGATGGCGAGACCGTCGCCGTCGGTGCGCTGCTGGGGCAGATCACCGACGGAGCATCGGGCATGGCTGCGAAGCCTGCTGCCGCTCCAGCCAAAGCCGCCGCGCCTGCAGCCGCGGCGCCGGCCGCCAAGGCGCCGCCAGCTGATAAGGCGCCGCCTGTGGACGCGCCACTTGCGCCGTCGGTGCGCAAGCTTTCCGCTGAAAGCGGCATCGATGCGGCAACCGTTCCGGGTTCCGGCAAGGACGGTCGCGTTACCAAGGGCGACATGCTGGCCGCGATCGAAAAGGCTGCCTCCGCGCCGACGCCGGTCAATCAGCCGGCCGCAGCGGTACAGGTTCGCAGTCCCTCGCCCGCGGACGACGCGGCGCGCGAGGAACGGGTGAAGATGACGCGCTTGCGCCAGACCATCGCGCGGCGGCTGAAGGACGTGCAGAATACGGCTGCGATGCTCACGACCTTCAACGAGGTCGACATGACCAGCGTCATGGCGTTACGCGCGCACTACAAGGACGTGTTCGAGAAGAAGCACGGCAGCAAGCTCGGATTTATGGGCTTCTTCACCAAAGCCTGCGTGCAGGCGCTGAAGGATATCCCTGCCGTGAATGCCGAGATCGACGGCACCGACCTGATCTACAAGAATTATTATCACATCGGCGTCGCTGTCGGCACCGACAAGGGGCTGGTCGTTCCCGTGGTGCGCGATTGCGACCACAAGTCGATTGCGGAAATCGAAAAGAGCATCGCCGATTACGGCCGCCGCGCCCGCGACGGCCAGCTCAAGATCGACGAGATGCAGGGCGGCACTTTCACCATCACCAATGGCGGCATCTACGGTTCGCTGATGTCGACGCCGATCCTCAACGCGCCGCAATCGGCCATTCTCGGCATGCACAAGATCCAGGAGCGGCCGATGGCGATCGGCGGCAAGGTCGAGGTTCGGCCGATGATGTATCTGGCGCTGTCCTACGACCACCGCGTCATCGACGGCAAGGAAGCCGTGACCTTCCTGGTGCGCGTGAAGGAGAGCCTGGAAGATCCGGCGCGGCTGGTACTGGATCTCTGATCAATCGGTAGCCGGGCGGTTCGGCGCACCGCCGGGACGCGGCCGCGCTTTGAGTAAACAGGACTGAATTGTAGGGGCGTTCTCTTGACCGACAAAGTTGTGATCATTACCGGCGGCAGCCGCGGCATCGGCCGCGCTACCGCGCTTGCCGCGGCCGCGCGCGGCTTTCGCGTCGTCGTCGGCTATGCCAGTAACCAGAAGGCGGCCGATGAAGTGGTCGGCCAAATCGAGGCCAAAAACGGCAAAGCCATCGCGGTGAAATGCGATGTCGGAAGCGAGGCCGATATCCTCGCGCTGTTCAAGGCCGCAGATGCCTTCGGAACGTTAGGCGCGCTGGTGAACAATGCCGGCATCGTCGGCCCGACGGCTCGGGTCGACGACATGTCCGCCGAGCGCATTCAGCGAATGATGGCGGTCAACGTCACCGGCAGCATGCTGTGCGCCCGCGAGGCCGTGAAGCGGATGTCGACCAGGCATGGCGGCAAGGGCGGCGTCATCGTCAACCTGTCGTCGGTGGCTGCGAAACTCGGTTCGCCCAACACCTATGTCGATTATGCGGCTTCCAAAGGCGCGATCGATTCCTTCACCATCGGCCTCGGCCATGAAGTCGCGGGTGAAGGTATTCGCGTGGCGGCAATCCGGCCCGGCCTCATCGACACGGAAATTCACGCTTCCGGCGGCGAACCTGACCGCGCGCACCGGCTCGCGCATATGGTGCCGATGAAACGTATCGGCACCGCGGATGAAATTGCCAACGCCATCGTCTGGCTGATGTCGGACGAGGCGTCATATGTGACCAGCGCCATTCTTGACGTGTCGGGCGGACGTTAAACCCGTCACAGTTTTCAGCTACAGGGTTCGATCATGGCCACTTACGATCTTGTTGTTATCGGCACCGGTCCCGGCGGGTATGTGTGCGCGATTCGTGCCGCACAGCTCGGCATGAAGGTTGCCGTGGTCGAGAAGAACGCGACGCTCGGCGGCACCTGCCTCAATGTCGGATGCATGCCTTCCAAAGCGCTGCTGTATGCCTCTGAAATGTTCGAGGAGGCCGCGCACTCCTTTGCCAAGATGGGCGTCAGCGTCTCGGCGCCAAAACTCGACCTGCCATCGATGATGAACTTCAAGCAGCAGGGCATCGACGGCAACGTCAAGGGCGTCGAGTTCCTGATGAAGAAAAACAAGATCGACGTGATCGCGGGCAAGGGAAAAATCCTCGGCACCGGCAAGATCGAAGTCTCTGGACAGGACGGCAAGACGCAAACCGTCGAGACCAAAAACATCGTCATTGCCACGGGATCGGATGTCGCGCGCCTCAAGGGCATCGAGATCGACGAGAAGCGCATTGTGTCATCGACGGGTGCGCTCGCGCTCGACAAGGTTCCGGGAAAGTTGTTGATCGTCGGCGCCGGCGTGATCGGGCTCGAACTCGGCTCGGTGTGGCACCGGCTCGGCGCGCAAGTCACCGTGGTCGAGTTCCTCGATCGTATCCTGCCCGGCATGGACGGCGAGGTCGCCAAGCAATTCCAGCGCATCCTCGAGAAGCAGGGTTTTGCGTTCAAGCTCGGCGCCAAGGTCACGGGCGTTGACAGTTCAGGCAAGGTGTTGATCGCGCAGGTCGAGCCGGCGGCTGGTGGAGCTGCCGAAAAGATCGAAGCAGATATCGTGCTGGTCGCGGTCGGCCGTGTCCCCTACACCGAGGGTCTCGGTCTGAAGGAAGCTGGTGTGGCGCTCGACAATCGTGGCCGCGTGCAGATCGATGCGCACTTTGCCACCAGCCTGAAGGGCGTCTATGCGATCGGTGATGTCGTGGCCGGTCCGATGCTGGCGCACAAGGCCGAAGATGAGGGCGTGGCGGTTGCCGAAATTCTCGCCGGCCAGGCCGGCCATGTGAATTACGACGTCATTCCGGGCGTCGTGTATACAACGCCGGAAGTCTCTTCCGTCGGCAAGACCGAGGAAGAGCTGAAGCAGGCGGGCATCGCCTATACCAGCGGCAAATTTCCGTTCACCGCCAACGGCCGCTCAAAAGTCAATCAAACGACTGACGGTTTCGTGAAGATTCTCGCAGATGCGAAGACCGACCGGGTGCTGGGTGTTCATATTATCGGCCGGGAAGCCGGCGAAATGATCCATGAAGCCGCTGTTTTGATGGAATTTGGCGGTTCCGCCGAAGATCTGGCCCGCACCTGCCACGCCCATCCGACCCGCTCGGAAGCGGTGAAAGAAGCCGCGCTTGCGGTTGGCAAACGCGCCATCCATATGTGATCCTCACCCGGCGCTGGTGGTTAGAATCAGACCACTGGTCCGGCCAAGGGATCTCGATGCTACGCCGCCTTCTTCAACCGATCTGGGTGCTGCTCGCGGTCATCTTTTTGATCGAGGCGTGGCTGTGGGATCATCTCGAGCCGATCGTGGCCTGGGCGGTCGCGAAGATTCCGCTGCAATCCTTCAAGCATTGGCTTGCCGAACGCGTCGACACGCTGTCGCCCGCGATGACGCTGATCGTTTTCGTCGTGCCGCTCGTTCCGTTGTTTCCGCTCAAGCTGGTCGGCTTCTGGCTGCTCGCCCATGAGTACTGGCTCAGCGCCATTACAACCATTCTCTTCGCCAAGCTTGTCGGCGTCGGCATCACCGCCTTTGTGTTTGACGTGACGCGGCCGAAATTGCTCGAGATGGGATGGTTCGAAAGGCTCTATGAATTCGTCGTCAGCCTGCGCGCCAAGGCGGCCGCTCTCGTCGATCCGATCAAGCGGCGTATCCTTGAAATGCTTCGCGGCAATAACGATCGCTGGTCGTCGCGTATACTGCGGCTGATCCAGCGCTTCCGCAAAAGCGTGCACGAAGCGCGCTAAACCCTCTCTCCTATAAAGCCAGATGGAGCGCGTGTGGGGCAAATATGCCGAGCGCGGTGAAGGCGACGCCTGTGAGCGTCAGCAGGCCCGCTATCCAGGCTAGCGCGACCATGCCGGTAATGATGGTCGCCGACGCCAGCACGATGCCGATCTGGAAGGCTCCGGACGCCAGTTCGAAGTGATGGTACTTCGCGGTGGCCAGATCGCGCTCTTCTTCGGCATGCTTGGCGCGTTCGGATAGCTGCTCGGTGCCTTCGCCGGTCTCGGGCTCGGAGCGGTAGCGCGCCGCGGTCTTTTGCCAATCGTCGATCTGTTTTTGTACGGCCGCCTTCGCGGTCTCATCGCTCGGAAGAGCGAGTTTGGATTGCTCGGCCGCCGTCTGCACCGTGGTGCGGCGGATGCTTTTCGCCTGGAAGAAGGCCCACAGGTTCGACGCTTCGACGTTCTTGGCGATCGATTCGGTCTGCGCGCCCTTGCCAAGCGTTTCCGACAGCGCCAGGCACAGCGCGATCACCGCGATCAGAAGCGCGATCCTCTTGTTCTCGCCCGAGGCATGCTCGGCGTGCTCCATGTTTTCCTGTGCGCTCATGAGTCTTCTCCTCCTGCGATCAGGCTCAACGATGGACCGAACGTCAAGTTCGACGCAAGAGTTAAGCCGCATTTGGGCTGCCGCTTTAATGGATTTTTTTGTCGCGTCGCCTATACCATGGCGTGACCTTTGCGGACTTCATTGCCGCCGTCTTCTGGCCGCTCGTTATCTTTTTTGGGCTGTTGCTTAAAATGGTCCGGGCACCGGACTTACGGCGTTTGACCGTATGGGCGGCTATGACCGCCGGCTTTTTGTATGCTGTTCTGGGAATTTTCTATCATGATGCTTCGCTCATCGCCGTTGTCGATTCTTGTATTGTTTTAGGCGGCTTTGGAGTTGGGGGCGTTTGGTTGGGATGTCGTAAGCTCAGCAATTCCTCGCCTAATCCCGACTCCCAATTTAAAGCTTCCGGTGCGCTCCTCTTCGGAGGCCTTATGGTGCTGTTGGCGAGTGCGATTCTGTTTATGGATTTTGCGCTTCCGCGCGTCGTGCTGGAGGGGCGTGTCCAGAACGTCAGGATTAGGGGATACCGCTATCCCGAACATGTTGCCGACATCGCTGGCCGGACGGTGCGGGTAACGACGCCGGTTTACGAAAGGCTGAAATTCCTGCCGGTGGTTCGTGTTGAGGTTAGCCGTGGCACCAACTACGTCTTCAAGATCGAGTACCTCGCCAACTGAGCGTTGTTGGTTCAGGCGCGGGGGTGTGCGGTCCTGTACACTTCCAGAAGCCGCTCGCTGTCGATCCCGGTATAAATTTGGGTGGTCGAGAGTGAGGCGTGACCGAGCAGTTCCTGGATTGCGCGCAAGTCGCCGCCGCGTGACAACAGGTGCGTGGCGAAGGAATGCCGCAGCGCGTGCGGCGTCGCGCTGTCGGGCAGGCCAAGTGCGCCGCGCAACCGCGCCATGGTGAGCTGAATGATGCGCGGGCTTAAAGGTCCACCGCGGGCACCGACAAAAATCGGTCCCTCCGGAGCTAAGGGATGCGGGCACATCGCCACATAATCCTGGATTAGCGTCAGGACATTTTGCAGCACCGGCACCATCCGCGTCTTGTTGCCTTTGCCGGTAACGACCAAAACGTCGCCTTCGCCGGGTGCGGGCACATCGCGGCGGTTCAGGTTCAGCGCCTCCGAGATACGCAGGCCCGAGCCGTAGAGCAGCGCCATGACCGCGGCATCGCGTGCCCAGATCCAGGGATCGCGGTCTTCGCCGGCGCGTTCGTCGGCATCGGTAAGGCGCTTGGCCGCTGCCATCGGCAGGGGCTTCGGCAGGCTTTTGCCGACCTTGGGAGCACGGATCGCGGCCAGCGCGCCGACCTTGCCGCGGCCTTCGCGTTCGAGGAAGCGTCCAAAGGAACGAAGGCCGGCGAGCGCGCGCATCAGCGAGCGGCTGCCGATGTCCTCCGTGCGTCGCTTCGCCATGAAGGCCCTGATGTCGCTGGCCTCGACGGCGGAAAAGCTCGCGAGCGTCACGCGAGCTTCTTGGTGTTCTCTGAGAAATTCAAGGAACTGACGCAGGTCGCGGGCATAGGCCTCCGACGTCTTCGGCGACAGCCGCCGCTCGGTGCGCAAAAAAGCAAGCCATCGCGCCATCTCCAGCGCGATCGATTCGTCCGCGCAGTCAAGTTCAATTGGTTGCAAGGCGGGAGCCGGCTCGGCCATATCTGCTTCGGATGCGATGATTCCTTTTGATTATATCGCACCGTCTTGGTTTATCCTTCGCTAATTAATCAGGCTCTCTTCCGAGATGGACCACCCCACGCGCGCCTCATCGCCATCCGCTTCGTCGACGGGAATCGTCGACGTGCTGGTGCCTGTTGCGCTCGACCGGGCCTATTCCTATCGCGTGCCGCGCGGGCTCGAGCTCAAAGCCGGCGATGTGGTGTGCGTGCCGCTCGGCCCGCGCGAGGTGGTTGGCGTGGTCTGGGCCGAGAACGCCAATCCCGACCCGCGTTTGCACAATCGGCTGAAGGATGTCGGCGAAAAGCTCGACGTCCCGCCGCTCAAACCGGAATTGCGTGCGCTCGTCGATTGGGTCGCCAATTACACGCTGTCGGCGCGCGGCATGGTGTTGCGGATGTGCCTGCGCATGGGAGACGACCTCGGGCCCGAGCGGGTGCGGCTGGGTGTGCGTCTTTCGGGCCCGCCGCCGCAACGGATGACGCCGGCGCGGCGGCGATTGATTGAGCTGTTGTCCGACCACCTGTTGCACGGCAAGGCTGACGCCGCGAGGGAGGCTGGCGTCAGCATCGGTGTTGTCGACGGCCTTGTCGACGAAGGCACGCTCAGTGTGGAAGCGATGCCGCGCCCGCTCGCACCGCCCGCGCCGGACCCAGCCTTCGCTATCCCCGAATTCTCCCGCCAGCAGCGTACCGCCGTCGATTCGATGCGCGCGCTCGCCGCCAACGGTACGTTCCACGTCGCATTGCTCGATGGCGTTACCGGTTCGGGCAAGACCGAGGTCTATTTCGAAGCGATCGCCGAGACCATTCGCCGCGGCAAACAGTCGCTGATCCTGATGCCGGAAATCGCATTGACCGGTCAGTTCCTGGATCGCTTCGCGCGGCGCTTCGGTGTGCGGCCGCTGGAATGGCATTCCGAATTGACCCCGCGCACGCGGCAACGCAACTGGGCCGCGATCTCCGGCGGAGAAGCGCCGGTGGTGGTTGGTGCCAGGTCAGCGCTGTTCATGCCCTATGCCGATCTCGGCTTGATCGTCGTCGATGAGGAGCATGACCAGGCCTACAAGCAGGACGATGGCGCGCATTACCACGCCCGCGACATGGCGGTGGTGCGCGCCAATATCGCGAAAATCCCGATCGTGCTGGCATCCGCCACGCCGTCGGTTGAAACCGAGGTCAACGCGCGCAAGGGCCGCTACCAGCGCATCGTGCTGCCGTCGCGGTTCGGCGGGGCGCACATGCCGCACATCGAGGCCATCGATCTCAGGCGGAGTGCTCCACCGCGTGGCCGCTTCATCTCGCCGTTTCTCGCTGAACAGATTCGGTTCGCGGTCGAGCGGCGCGAGCAGGCGCTGTTGTTCCTCAACCGCCGCGGCTATGCGCCGCTGACCTTGTGCCGCGCCTGCGGGCATCGCTTCGCCTGCACCATCTGCGATGCCTGGCTGGTTGATCACCGTTTTCGCCAGCGGCTGGTCTGCCACCATTGCGGCTTCTCGATGCCGCGCCCGCATCTCTGTCCGAATTGCACGGCGGAAGAATCCCTGGTGGCGGTCGGTCCCGGCGTCGAACGTTTGCAGGAAGAGGCCGCCGCGCTCTTCCCGGATGCGCGAACCATGGTGTTGTCGAGCGACCTCATCACCTCGATCGAAACCATGCGCAGCGAGTTGAACGAGATTGCGGAAGGCCGTGTCGATGTCATCATCGGCACGCAACTGGTGGCCAAGGGACATCATTTCCCGCGGCTCAATCTGGTCGGTGTGGTGGATGCCGATCTGGGCCTCAGTAACGGCGATCCGCGCGCTGCCGAGCGCACATGGCAGCTACTCAATCAGGTGATCGGGCGCGCCGGGCGCGACAAGGGCCGGGGCATCGGCTATTTGCAGACTCATCAGGTGGAACATCCCGTGATGAAGGCGCTGGTGGCCTGCGATCGCGAAGCGTTCTATGCCAGCGAAATCGAAATGCGCGAGAGAAGCGGCTATCCGCCGTTCGGGCGGCTGGCGAGCCTGATCGTGTCCGCCGGCGATCGCCCTACGGCGGAAGGTTTTGCGCGCAAGTTGGCCGCGATCGCTCCGATCGACGAACGGATCAAGGTGCTTGGACCCGCCGAGGCGCCGCTTGCAGTCATCAAGGGGCGTTATCGCTTCCGGCTTCTGGTGAAGTCGCAGCGTAACGTCGACCTGTCGGAATACTTGCGCGAGTGGCTGGCCTCGGGTCCGAAGACCAAAGGCAATCTCAAGCTCGAGGTCGACGTCGATCCGCAGAGCTTTTTGTGACGGTACACGCATAAACAAGACCCGCCGTCATTCGCGACGGCGGGTCTTGAAAGGCGCGGGTGGATTGCGAGGGTTACATGACCTCGGCGACGACGCGGCCGACGCCGGCGCTCGTCAGGCCGATCGCGCGGGCAGCGCCCGTGGACAGATCCAGCACCCGGCCGCGAACGAACGGTCCACGGTCATTGACGGTCACGACGACGCTGCGGCCGCCATGGGTGACCCTGAGCTTGGTGCCGAACGGCAAGCTACGGTGGGCCGCGGTCATGGCTTCCTGGTTGAAGCGCTGGCCGGAGGCGGTCCTGCTGCCGGATTCGTTGCCGTAAAAGGATGCCATCCCCGAGAAGCTTCGCCCGCTGCCCGAGGTCTCGGCGCTCGACGCATTGGATTCCCGCCAGGACGAGTTCTCGGCTCGGGCGGCATGATGGGCAAAGTGGTGGTGATGGTGGTGGTGCCGATAGGGCCTTGCCGAGGCCTCAGAGGCAGTACCCCCGGTCAAAGCAGCTGCGGCAAAAAGGATGAGCGCCGTACGCGACTGGGATACTTTTCCCAGCGCCTGCTTGTTGATTTTTAGCATTATATTTGTCCCTCAATGTAGTAATGCCACATCTGTGACAAGTGGAACCCCCGCTCCAAGTTGAGAACCGCCGTTTGGTTTCCCAATGAGGCATAAAAGGGGCAGTAGAGACGATTTATCTCACCCTGAAACATCTTGTTATGCGGAACAGAAGATGAGTGGATGTCCAGTAATACTGTAATGTATTATAAATTAATCTTACTATTACTTTATATCAAAGTTCTCGACGGGGTTGTCGAGATATCCGCAAGTAATGCGGACAGGGAATGGCCGACCTCTTTTCCAGGACCTTCCCGCATCGCGCATGCGGCTATGCAGCAATGCGCGGAACGATTTTGATGGTCGAAGACTGGTTTCTGAATACCGCCCTCGCGACTCAGGCCGCTCGTGCGAATCGGCGGTCGATCGGTCACAGGCGCGACGTGCGAGAACGCGTCGCCGGCGGCGGCCGTCATATTGCACCTGCACTCTTGCTATGTTAGCAAAGCCGCGATTTTAACGGTTCCGGCGCTGCCTGTGCCGGTCGAAAATCGAAGTCCCGCTTGAACTCCAAGGGCTTGGATCGCTAGGCGCCGCATTTTGGCGACGGTTTTTCCCTTGCGAGTTCGACAGCAATAAAGAGCGCGCTTGTGGCTGAGAATCCGTCCGTTTCGGGAGTGTCCGGTCGTTATGCAACGGCCTTGTTCGAATTGGCGCGAGACGAAAAATCAATCGACGCCGTCAAGGCCGACCTCGACCGATTCGATGCGATGCTCGCGGACAGCGCTGATCTGAAGCGTCTGGTCCGCAGTCCGGTTTTTTCTTCCGACACGCAGGTGAAGGCGCTGTCGGCGGTGCTCGAGAGGGCTGGTATTTCCGGCATTTCCGGAAATTTCCTGAAAGTTCTCACCGCCAATCGGCGGCTGTTCGCCGTCGATCAGGTGATTCGCACCTTCCGAGCGCTGGTGGCGAAATTCAAGGGCGAGGCGACCGCTGACGTCACGGTGGCCGAAGCGCTCAACGACAAGAATCTCGACGCCCTCAAGACCGCGCTGAAGTCGGTGACGGGCAAGGACGTTTCTCTCAACGTGAACGTCGATCCGTCGATCATCGGTGGCCTTGTTGTCAAACTCGGCAGCCGCATGGTCGATAGTTCGCTTCGCACCAAACTCAATTCGATCAAGCACGCGATGAAAGAGGCAGGCTGATGGACATCCGCGCCGCGGAAATTTCCGCGATCCTGAAGGACCAGATCAAGAATTTTGGCCAGGAGGCAGAAGTCTCCGAAGTCGGACAGGTGTTGTCCGTCGGCGACGGCATTGCCCGCGTCTTCGGCCTCGACAACGTCCAGGCCGGCGAAATGGTCGAGTTCGAGAACGGCACGCGCGGCATGGCGCTGAACCTCGAAACCGACAACGTCGGTATCGTGATTTTCGGCGCCGACCGCGAGATCAAGGAAGGCCAGACCGTCAAGCGCACCCGCGCCATCGTCGATGCGCCGGTCGGCAAGGGGCTGCTCGGCCGCGTCGTTGACGCGCTCGGCAATCCGATCGACGGCAAGGGCCCGATCAAGGCCGACAAGCGCATGCGCGTCGACGTCAAGGCGCCCGGCATCATTCCGCGCAAGTCGGTCAACGAGCCGATGGCGACCGGTCTCAAGGCGATCGACGCGCTGATCCCGGTTGGGCGCGGCCAGCGCGAGCTGATCATCGGCGACCGTCAGACCGGCAAGACCGCGATCGCACTCGACACGATCCTCAACCAGAAGCCGCTCAACGCCCAGCCGGACGAGAACATCAAGCTCTATTGCGTCTATGTCGCGATCGGGCAAAAGCGCTCAACCGTCGCGCAGTTCGTGAAGGTGCTCGAAGAGCAGGGCGCGCTGGAATATTCGATCGTAGTCGCGGCCACCGCGTCCGATCCTGCGCCGATGCAGTACATCGCGCCGTTCACCGGCTGTACCATGGGTGAGTACTTCCGCGACAACGGCATGCACGCGGTTATCATCTATGACGACTTGTCCAAGCAGGCCGTCGCCTACCGCCAGATGTCGCTCTTGCTGCGCCGTCCGCCGGGTCGCGAAGCCTATCCGGGCGACGTCTTCTATTTGCATTCGCGTTTGCTGGAACGTGCCGCCAAGCTCAACAAGGACCAGGGTTCGGGATCGCTGACCGCGCTTCCGGTGATCGAAACCCAGGCCAACGACGTGTCGGCCTACATTCCGACCAACGTGATTTCGATTACCGACGGCCAGATCTTCCTCGAAACCGACCTGTTCTTCCAGGGCATCAGGCCTGCCGTGAACGTCGGCCTGTCGGTGTCGCGCGTCGGATCGTCGGCGCAGACGAAGGCGATGAAGAAAGTCGCCGGCAAGATCAAGGGCGAACTGGCGCAATACCGCGAAATGGCGGCGTTCGCGCAGTTCGGTTCCGATCTCGACGCCTCGACCCAGCGGCTGCTCAACCGCGGCTCGCGCCTGACCGAACTTCTCAAGCAGCCGCAATTCTCGCCGTTGAAGATGGAAGAGCAGGTCTGCGTGATCTGGGCCGGCACCAACGGCTATCTCGACGCGCTTCCGCTCAACAAGGTGCGGGCGTTCGAGGAGGGGCTGTTGTCCGCGCTGCGGGGCAAGAACGTCGAGATCCTCAACACCATTCGTGACAGCCGCGATCTCAGCGACGATACCGCGGCCAAGCTGAAGAGCGTGGTCGAGGGCTTCGTCAAGACGCTTGCTTAAAGAGGCCGTCATGGCCGGCGCATCCGCGTCCTTGGACGTGGGTAGGAAATTCAAGACGTGGATGTCCGGCACGAGGCCGGGCATGACGAAAATGAGGGGTTCGCGGCCGGATCATAATCGGGTCGCCAGGATGAACTGAGAATGGCTTCACTGAAGGACATGCGGGTCCGCATCGCCTCGACCAGGGCGACGCAGAAGATCACCAAGGCGATGCAGATGGTCGCGGCCTCGAAGTTGCGCCGCGCACAGAGCGCTGCGGAGGCTGCCCGGCCCTACGCCGAGAAGATGGATGCGGTGATCTCCGATATTGCGAAGGCCGCGGCGGGCTCGCCCGGCGCGCCGGCCCTGCTCGCGGGCACCGGCAAGGATCAAGTGCATCTGCTGCTGGTGTGCACCGGCGAACGCGGTCTTTCCGGCGCCTTCAATTCCTCGATCGTGCGGCTCGCGCGCGAGCACGCGCTGAGACTGATTTCTCAGGGCAAAGAGGTCAAGTTCTTCTGTGTCGGCCGCAAGGGACTGGAACAGCTTCGCCGCACCTTCGACAAGCAGATTGTCGAAAGCGTCGAACTGCGCTCGGTTCGCCAGCTTGGCTTCGTCAACGCCGAAGATATCGCCAAAAAGGTCATCGCGCGGTTCAACAACGGCGAGTTCGATGTCTGCACGCTGTTCTATTCGCGCTTCCGCTCTGTGATCGCCCAGATCCCGACCGCGCAGCAGATCATTCCGCTGGTCGTGGAAGCGTCCGCGACGAACGCGGAGCCAGCCATCTCCTATGAATACGAGCCGGAGGAAGACGAAATCCTGCCCCGGCTTTTACCACGCAACATCGCGGTGCAGGTTTTTCGCGCGCTGCTGGAGAACAACGCCTCGTTCTACGGCGCCCAGATGAGCGCGATGGACAACGCCACCCGCAACGCCGGCGACATGATTCGCAAGCAGACGCTGATCTACAACCGCACCCGTCAAGCCATGATCACCAAGGAGCTGATTGAAATCATCTCCGGCGCCGAGGCGATGTAACGGCGACACGCACGATCAGACCGACGGTTGTCCAGAGATTAGGAATTCGAAGGAGATAGTTTTATGGCTACACCTGCCAACCAGACCGGACGCATCACGCAGGTCATCGGCGCCGTCGTTGACGTGCAGTTCGAGGGACATCTACCCGCCATTCTGAACGCGATCGAAACCAAGAACGGCGGCAACCGCCTGGTGCTCGAGGTCGCGCAGCATCTCGGCGAGTCCACGGTGCGCACGATCGCGATGGACACCACCGAGGGCCTCGTCCGCGGTCAGGAAGTCACCGACACCGGCAATCCGATTATGGTGCCGGTCGGTGCCGGAACCTTGGGACGCATCATCAACGTCATCGGCGAGCCGATCGATGAAGCCGGCCCGGTGGAATCGGAGGGTTTGCGTGCCATCCACCAGGAAGCGCCGCTCTATACGGATCAATCGACCGAAGCTGAAATTCTCGTCACCGGCATCAAGGTGGTTGACCTGCTCGCGCCTTACGCCAAAGGCGGCAAGATCGGCCTGTTCGGCGGCGCCGGCGTCGGCAAGACCGTGCTGATTCAGGAGCTGATCAACAACGTTGCAAAGGCGCACGGCGGTTACTCCGTGTTTGCCGGCGTCGGCGAGCGCACCCGCGAAGGCAATGACCTCTATCACGAGTTCATCGAATCCAAGGTCAACGCGGACCCACATCATCCAGATCCGAGCGTGAAGTCGAAATGCGCGCTGGTGTTCGGCCAGATGAACGAACCGCCGGGCGCCCGCGCCCGCGTCGGCCTCACGGGCTTGACCGTTGCCGAGCACTTCCGCGACCAGGGCCAGGACGTGCTGTTCTTCGTCGACAACATTTTCCGCTTTACCCAGGCCGGCTCCGAAGTGTCGGCGCTGTTGGGGCGAATTCCTTCGGCGGTGGGCTACCAGCCGACGCTCGCGACCGACATGGGCGCGCTGCAGGAACGCATCACCACGACGCACAAGGGATCGATCACTTCGGTACAGGCGATCTACGTGCCGGCCGACGACTTGACCGACCCCGCGCCCGCCACTTCGTTCGCCCATTTGGACGCGACCACGGTGTTGAACCGCGCGATCTCGGAAAAAGGCATCTATCCGGCGGTGGACCCGCTCGACTCGACCTCGCGCATGCTTTCTCCGCTGGTGGTCGGCGAAGACCATTACAACACCGCGCGCATGGTGCAGCAGGTATTGCAGAAATATAAATCGCTGCAGGACATCATCGCCATTCTCGGCATGGACGAACTGTCGGAAGAGGACAAGATCACCGTCGCGCGCGCCCGCAAGGTCGAGCGCTTCCTGTCGCAGCCGTTCCATGTCGCTGAAGTCTTCACCGGCTCACCCGGCAAGTTCGTCGATCTCGCCGACACCATCAAGGGTTTCCGCGATCTCTGCGAAGGCAAATATGATCACCTGCCGGAGGCTGCCTTCTACATGGTCGGCACCATCGAAGAGGCGGTCGAAAAGGGCAAGAAGCTCGCGGATGCCGCTTAAGAGGCGACTAGCGAGTAGGGAATAGCGAATAGTTCAGGCGCTATTCCCATCGCTTATTTCTGCTGTTCGCTACTCGCTATTCGCTACTCGCAGGTTCAACAATGGCCACCTTTCACTTCGATCTTGTCTCGCCCGAAAAGCTCGCTTTCGCTGGCGATGTCGATCAGGTCGATGTCCCCGGTGTCGAGGGTGATTTCGGCGTGCTGGCCGGACATGCTCCGGTGGTGGCCGCGATCCGTCCGGGTATCCTGACGATCATCACCGGCGGCACCAAACAGAAGATCATCGTGCTCGGCGGCATTGCGGAAGTCTCTGAAAAGGGCCTTACCGTGCTGGCCGACGTTGCGAAGTCGCTGGACGAGCTTGACCGTGCGGAGTTTGCCGAAACGATCTCAGACATGGAGGCCAAACTTTCCGAGAAGGAAGGTTCAGAGCTCGACCATGCGCTTGAGAGGCTCGATCACTACAAGAGCATCCAGCACGAGCTCAACACCACGGCAATGCACTAGCTTCGAGTGGCGAACCGGGCGAACGTCTGCGCCACGGCGCTGTAGACGTCGCGCCGGAACGGCACCACGAGATCGGCGACGCGATCGAGCCGTTCCCACCGCCATTGATCGAATTCAGGCGCCTGGCCGTTGCGTGATGTCAGCGGATCGATTTCCTGCTCGGAGCCGGTGAAACGCAACGCGAACCATTTTTGCCGCTGGCCGCGAAATTGCGCGAGCCGGTGGGATGCGGGTCCCGAATAAAGCGGGAATTCGTAAGTCAGCCAATCGGTCTCGCCGAGATAGCTGACACTCACCACGCCGGTCTCTTCCCAAAGTTCGCGTATCACCGCTTCGCGCGGATTCTCTTCGGCATCAATTCCGCCTTGCGGCATTTGCCACTCCAGGCCGGGAAGAATGATTTCCGGACCGTCATCCCTAAATCGCCGTCCGATCAGGACCTGACCGTCTGCATTGAAGAGGGCAATGCCGACATTGGGGCGGTAGGGTTTTTGCTCTGACATTTCCGGATTGATTTGAGGGTTGTCATTCCAGGATGGTTCAAAATTGATATTCAATTTTGCGCTGAGCACCGGACCCGGAATCTCGAGATTCTCTGATATGCAAGTGCACATCAGAGTTCATGCTTCGCATGCCCCGGAATGACGTGGTTGAGTTAGCTTTCCGCGAGTTTGGCGAATTCCTTGACCACGCGCTCATAGACCGGGCGCTTGAACGGAACGATCAGATCCGGGAGATTTTTCATCGGCTCCCAGCGCCAGTTGACGAACTCGGCCTTGTGACCGCCGCCGGGGCTTGCGACATTGATCTCGCGATCCTCACCGGTAAAGCGCACGGCGTACCATTTCTGCCGCTGGCCGCGGTAGCGGCCCTTCCAGGCCCGGCCGGCAATGGTGCGCGGGATATCATAAACCAGCCAGTCCGGGACTTCGCCGAGCTTCTCGACCGAGCGGACGCTGGTTTCCTCGTAGAGTTCGCGCTTGGCGGCAGCCCAGGTGTCTTCGCCAGGATCGACGCCACCCTGCGGCATCTGCCAGACATGGGATTCGTCGACATGTTCGATGCCCCCGGCGCGGCGGCCGATGAAGACGAGCCCGGCTGCGTTGATCAGCATCATGCCAACGCAGGTTCGATAGGGCAGGTCTTCGTAACGCGCCATTCCGTCTAGGTCTCCAGAGAGGGTCGCAGGGCGAGAAACTGTCTTCAGCTCGATTTTGATTTCGTCATCGCGGTTGTCAATGGCACGAGCAAGAGTCCACGGCTCTCAAGCGCCCGGATCCAGACGCTAATCCGCTCGATCGAAATCGGCAACGCCGAAGCGACGCCGACCGCTATGCCGCGCTCTTTCGCCAAATCCTCGAGTTTGGCCAAAGCGCGGTCGATTTCGCCCGCTGTCGGCACCGCATCGACGGCGATGTCGGCCTTGGCGAAAGGCACGCCTTGAGCTGCCGCCATCGATGGAACAACGCTGCGCGCTGTTCCATCGTCGAAATAGCCGAGGCCGCGTTTGGCCGCTTCCTTCACGATTGGCGCCATCGCAGTATCGGTGGCCACAAACCGGGCGCCCATGAAATTGGCGACGCCGGCATAACCCTGGAATCGGCTGAGGTGCCAGTACAGGCGGTCCATATTCTGTTCAGCTGCCAAGGTCGTCAGCAGGGTCTGCGGTCCCGGATCGTTGTCGGGATAGTCATAAGGCTCCATCGGTATCTGGAGCAAAATCTCGTGATGCTGCGCCCGCGCCCGCTCGACGAGCTTGGTCGGATCCGATCCGTAAGGGGTGAACGCAAGCGTCACCGCGGCCGGCAGTCGCAATATGGCGTCGACGGTCTTGGCTGCACCGACGCCTAGGCCACCCACCACGATGGCCACAATCGGCATTCTCGCCGCCTTGGCCCGGTCGGCCTCAGCGGCGTAGGCCGTAAATGGCTTCAACCCATCGGAGGTCGTCGGGATCATGCCATAGCGGGATTTTTCCAGGAGGCGCGAGTCGATCCCGGGCGCGACGGGGGGAGGCGCCGACGCATCCTTTTCCGGAGCTTCGCCGCCTCCGATCGGCACGTCGTGGCGTGCGCCGCTGGAGCCGTCGATAATGGTGACGGTCCGTTGTTCGGCAGGCGCCCCGGCCTTATCGGAATTCCTGGCCGAATTCGATGGTGGCTCGGCGCCATGTGCGGTCATGGCCGGCTTTTCAGCCGACATCTCACCGGTCTTCCCGGCAGCCTTTTCATCACTCGAAGAGGGTCCAATCGCGACCCGTGTCAGCGGCTCGCCACCAAATGGGTCTTCGTTGAAAAGGGCGTAGCCGGCAAAGGTCGCCAGAAACAGACCCAGCACCGTCGCCAACGCCTGGATTGGCGTGAAAGGCAGCCGAACGCGGCGCTTGCCGCGTGCACCATCCCGTCCAAGCGGAGCGCTCAGCTCGTCGGTGACCTCTGCCATCCGTTTCCCCGAATCAACTGGGTGAAGATACCACGGCGGCACAAGGCAACGGCAGGGTGGAACCGTACCTTCGGCGGCAGGACCGAGAGCCAGCTCAAGAGAAGTCACGGAGCCGGCAAATAAAAAGGGCGGCCCAACGGCCGCCCTTTTCGAATCAATGTTTCAATTCCGAATCAGTTGGCTTCCTTGTTGGAAGGCTTCTCGACCGAGGCCTTGTCGGTGGCCTTATCGTCGGAAGAAGCCGGCGCACTGGCGTTGTTGACCTTGACGCCGTGCAGCAGGTCGTCCGCCATCTTCAGCGCCTTGTCGTTCTTGGGATCCGGCGGAACATAGGCTTGCGAACCGGTCTTCTCGTCGCCGTCATTCTTCAAGTGACCGCGCAGCGAAGCTTCGCCCTTGGTGTCGGTAGTCCGCGCCTTCAGCTCATCCGGCACGTCCTGCAACACCTCGATGTCAGGCACGATGCCCTTGGCCTGGATCGATTTGCCTGATGGCGTGTAGTAGCGCGCCGTGGTCAGCCGCAGCGCGCCGTTGCCGGCGCCAAGCGGGATGATGGTCTGAACCGAACCCTTGCCGAACGAACGCGTCCCGATCAGCGTTGCGCGCTTGTGGTCTTGCAACGCGCCTGCGACGATCTCGGACGCCGACGCCGATCCGCCGTTGATCAGCACGATCACCGGTTTGCCCTTGGTCAAATCGCCCGGGCGTGCCGAGCGGCGCTGGGTTTCCTCGGCGTTGCGTCCGCGGGTGGAGACGATTTCGCCGCGTTCGAGGAAGGAGTCGGAAACGGTGACGGCTTCTTCCAGGAGGCCGCCGGGATTGTTGCGCAGGTCGATGACATAGCCTTTCAGCTTGTCGCCGATCTGGTTCTGCAGGTTCGCAACTTCCTTCTTCAGCCCTTCGGTGGTCTGCTCGTTGAAGGTGGTAATGCGGATATAGGCGATATCGTCATCTTCCACGCGCGCCCGAACCGATTTGACGCGAATGTTGTCGCGCACCAGCGTGACGTCG
Source organism: Bradyrhizobium sp. (assembly GCA_049509335.1). Classification (GTDB taxonomy): domain Bacteria; phylum Pseudomonadota; class Alphaproteobacteria; order Rhizobiales; family Xanthobacteraceae; genus Bradyrhizobium. The sequence continues at coordinate 219,357 of JBEKZZ010000002.1, forward strand.
ATCGGATTGTCGACGCCCTTGCGGATGACCTTGAGCCGGATCTTGGTGTTGACGGGGCCGCGCATCTTCTCGACTGCCTGGTTCAGCGTCAGGCCCTGTACCTGCTCGTCGTCGAGCATGGTGATGATGTCGTTGGCCAGGATGCCGGCCTTGGATGCAGGCGTTTCGTCGATCGGCGACACCACCTTGATCAAGCCGTCTTCCATGGTGACCTCGATGCCGAGGCCGCCAAATTCACCGCGGGTCTGCACCTGCATGTCGCGGAAGCTCTTGGCGTCCATGTAGCTGGAATGCGGGTCGAGGCCGCTCAGCATGCCGCTGATCGCGGATTCGATCAGCTTGCTGTCGTCAGGCTTCTCGACGTAGTCGCTGCGTACCCGCTCGAACACGTCGCCGAACAGGTTGAGCTGGCGATAAGTGTCGGAGGTCGAAGCACGTGCACTCGATCCCATCATCACCGCGCGCGGCTGGGTCACGAAGAGCGTCAGTGCAGCGCCAGTGGCGGCGCTGAGGAGAATGATAGAAGTCTTGCGCATCATCCGCGAACCTTTTCGCCTTCATTTGCGGCCCACCATGGGCCTGGATCAATGGGAGTGCCGTCCTTACGGAACTCGATATAGAGCACGGGCTGGCTGGCATTGGCCGCCAGTATCGAAGCAACCTGGGAAGTCGTTCCCATGGTTGCGACCGGCTCTCCCGTAAGAACAAACTGGCCGATGTTAACCGAAATGCGCCCCATTCCGGCGATCATGACATGATACCCGCCCCCGGCGTTCAGGATCAAGAGTTGTCCATAGCTGCGGAAGGGCCCGGCGTAAACGACCCAACCATCACACGGGGTTGTGACCTGTGCGCCCGGCCGCGTCGTCAGAGAAATGCCTTTTTCGACGCCACCGGCACCATCGGAACCGCCAAATTCACGTATTTTGACGCCGTTGACCGGCAAAGCGAGCAACCCCTTGGTTGACGCAAAGGCCACCGCCGGGCTCAACCGGGCCGGGTTCTTCAAACCGCCCACATTGGGCTTCCCGTCGGCCGTATTGGGAGTTCCCTGCTGGCTGGCTATGGCAGCGGCTTTTGCCGCAACCTTTGAGTCCTGTTCCATCTTGCTGATCAGGCCCTGAAGGCTGTCGACCTGTTTGGAAAGGGCAACGGCGCGCGCGCCCTCCGTCTCCAGGTCCTTTTCGACGTCGCTTTGCTTGCGCTGGCGCTCGTCCACCAGGGCCGCAAGCCGGGTCTGGTCTTCCCTCAATTTGTCGCGGTCGCCCGCCAGCCGATCGCGCTCCGAGCCAATCGACTTGCGCAACGCGACGAGTTCGGTGAGGTCGTTGGCGAGACTTTCGGCGCGGGAGCGCAGTTCGGGCACAACCGCCCCAAGCAATATAGCGGTTCGCAGCGATTGCAGCGCGTCTTCGGGCCTCACGAGCAGCGCTGGAGGTGTCCGGCGTCCGGCGCGTTGCAGCGCCGCCAGCACTTCCACCACCTCGGTACGGCGCGAATCAAGCGAGCCTCTGATTTGCTGCTCGCGCACGTCAAGCGGGCGAAGCCGCGCTTCGGTTTCACCGATTCTGGTTTCCACGGTTCGAACCTGGGCCGCGAGCTCGATGAGCAGCGCATTGAGCTTGCTGCGGTCCTGACCGATCGCTGCGACCTCGGCCTTGAGCTGTTGCTGAAGTTCGGCCGAACTCTTTTGCTGGGCGCGAGCAGCTTCCAGCTCCTGCGCGCGCTGCTTGACGGCATCGGGCGAGGCTGTGGCCGCCGGCTGTGCCGTATCTGCGGTCTGCGCCGATGCGGATACGCCGGCGGAGGCGAAACTCGCCGAAAACAACATGAGCGAAACGCGGGCAAACGAGAACGCGTCGCCGCGTGAGGCGCCGTGGTAGGGACGATCGTTCCGCGCTGGTTGCATCAATCCAATCGTGTCTTGTCGGTTTCTTGCGCGAGCATCGCTCGTTTCTTACGCGCGATGGTAGGGGTGGCCCGCCAGAATCGTCGCGGCGCGGTAAATCTGCTCGAAAAGCATGACCCGCACCATCTGGTGCGGCCAGGTCGCAGAACCGAATGCCATCCTTAATCGTGCCATGCGCCGCAATTCAGGCGAAAGTCCGTCCGCGCCGCCGATTGCAAAAATAGTATTGGCCGCCTGGTCGTCGCGCCAGCGGCCGAGATGCCGGGCAAATGTAGCGCTATCGATGTTGTCGCCACGCTCGTCGAGTACGACCAGCACGGATTTTGGCGGGACCGCCGCGGAAATCGCCGCCGCTTCCTCGGCGATCCGGGTGGTTGCATCGCGGGCGCGGCTTTCGGCCAGTTCGTGAATCTCAAGGCCGCGAAATCCGAGCTTGCGGCCGATATCGTCGAACCGTTCGCGATAGCGCTCGGCCAACTCCCGCTCCGGCCCCTGCTTGAGTCGTCCTATGGCGATCACGAGAAGACGCATGATCGGGCCAAGCTGCCGTGGATTTGGCTAAGTGTCTACAGAGGGGGAGGGCCACCGGCACGGAGTTGACATCTGTCACCCTCTCGGGCGAGGCCCGAGAAGGCATGCCGGACTCCAAACGCCTCAACCGATCCTGAAAGCTAGATCGCCTTCGCGGCCGTCGGACCCTGCGTCCACAATCTTTCAAGATTGTAGAATTCGCGGACCTCGGGCCTGAAGATGTGGACGATCACATCCCCCGAATCGATCAGCACCCAATCGCAATTGGGCAAGCCCTCGACGTGAGGTTTGGCGATCCCACTCTCTTTGAGACCTTTGGCAACATTTTCCGCGATCGCGCCGACGTGCCGGTTAACCCGGCCCGTGGTGACGACCATATAGTCGGAAAATGCCGATTTGCCGCGAAGGTCGATGGTGACCGTGTCTTCCGCCTTCATATCGTCGAGGCGGGAGAGGATCAGATTCAGGATCTTGTCGGCGTCTGGTTGCGCCTTCAAGGCCGCAGCTTTGGTCGATGTTTTACGCGCGGGTTTGGTTGCGGTCTTAGAAACCTTGGGTAAAACAGACTTGGACAATACAGACGTGGCCAGGGACCATTCCTTTCACTGTATCGCGGACTCCGAATCCTTCGGAAGCCCGCCACCATTCTATGCATGTGGGGTTAATGGTTTCAATATCCATAGCCCATTCAGCACGGCGTTTCCGAAGTTCGAAAGTTTGCTTTCGGCCATCCCCGACATGAACTTCGGAAAATATGGGGGCTACCGGTAATTTCATGCTGGTGCTGCCGCGTTACGGCCTCAATTCGTCCTCCAGCTTCCGTCCTGGTTCCGCAAGCCTGTCGACGACAGCTGCGATTTCATGCCGGTGAGAAAAACCCAAGCCGGCGTGTGCTGTTCGGCGAGGCTTGCGGCCTGATTTTCGGGCACACGGTAGCGCGCAAGGGCCTGGGCGGCTGGTGAAGCAAGGGCACGAAGGCTCTGCGGCGGGCGGTCGATCACAGCGATCGGCACCTCTGATGCGATACGCCGCCAATCATGCCAACGGTGAAATTGCGCAAGATTGTCCGCCCCCATGATCCAGACAAAGTGCAAGCCAGAAGCGCGACGGCACAAATATCTTATGGTGTCGGCAGTGTAGCGCGTTCCAATGACGGATTCGAGACAGCTTACGTCGATGCGAGGATCGTGCGCGACGTGCAGCGCGGCCTCCATGCGCTCGGCAAGATCATGCGGCGTTCTTTCGGTTTTGAGCGGATTGCCCGGCGTCACCAGCCACCACACCCGGTCAAGCTTCAATCGCTTGATCGCAAACAGGCTGATGGCCCGATGAGCCAGATGCGGCGGATCGAAGGAGCCGCCGAGCAGGCCGATACGCATGCCATTGGCGTGGAGCGGGATCGCCTGATCGACAGACTGTGGCGCAGTGAATGTTTTGCTCAACGACGCCACCGCACGCGCAACACTCGATCTGCCTCACGCCTCTTCTTCACGTCAACCGGTTCCCATGTCGCTTGAAAACGCCGCGACCGATCACGGCCGGGTCTGTCCGGTGCCATGAACGCGGTATTTGAAGCTGGTCAATTGTTCTGCGCCTACTGGGCCTCGGGCATGAAACCTGCCGGTGGCAATTCCGATCTCTGCGCCGAAGCCGAACTCGCCGCCGTCGGCAAACTGCGTGGAAGCATTGTGCAACACGATGGCCGAATCGACCTCATTGAGAAATTTGCGCGCTGCGTCGTCGTCCTCGGTCACGATCGCGTCGGTGTGATGCGATCCGTGATTGTGAATATGGGCGATCGCCTCATTGAGGCCGTCCACGACTCTGGCTGCGATAATCGCGTCCTCATATTCAGTGTCCCAGTCTTCGTCGGAAGCGGGTTTTACGCGGGCATCGGTCGCTTGCACCGAAGCGTCGCCACGCACTTCGCAGCCGGCATCGAGCAGCATCTCGATCAAAGGTTTGAGCGATGTCGGCGCGCCCTTGCGATCGACCAGCAGGGTTTCGGCTGCGCCGCAGACCCCGGGCCGCCGCATCTTGGCATTCAGCACGATCGATTTTGCCATCTCCAGATTGGCGGCGTGATCGACATAGACGTGATTGACGCCTTCGAGGTGCGCGAACACCGGCACGCGCGCTTCCGCCTCGACGCGAGCGACCAGGCTCTTGCCGCCGCGCGGCACGATGACGTCGATGGTCCCATTCAATCCCGTCAGCATTAGTCCGACCGCGGCGCGGTCGCGCGTCGGCACCAGCGTGATGGTGGCCTCGGGCAGGCCAGCTTCGCGCAAGCCCTGCGCCAGGCAATCATGGATCGCGCGGCAGGAGCGGAAACTGTCGGAACCGCCGCGCAGGATCACGGCATTGCCTGACTTCAGGCACAGCACGCCGGCATCGGCCGCGACATTGGGGCGGCTTTCGAAGATCACTGCGACGACCCCGAGTGGCACGCGAACGCGTTCGATGGTCATGCCGTTGGGGCGCCGCCAGCTTTCAGTCACGACGCCGACCGGGTCCTCGATTCCGCGGACGGTCGCAACTCCGTCGGCCATGGCGTCGATCCGGCTTTGGGTCAGCGTCAAACGATCGATGAAGGCGGAAGTCGCCCCGCTCGTGCGGGCTTCGGCGACATCCTCGGCGTTGGCGGCCAAAATCGCGGCGGCGTTGGCACGGATCGCGCGTTCGATGGCGTCCAGGGCCCCGTTCTTCTGCGCAGTCGAAGCGAGCGCCAGCACGCGCGCTGCGGCGCGCGCCTGCCCGGCGAGGGCGTTCATCAGTTCGGTCAAATCGGCGTTGCCGTCGATGGCTTTGAGGGGCGCGGTCATGGAAGTCGCCTGCAATTAAGGCCATGTTCTAGCATGGAAAACGGCAGCTTGGCGAGGCGCGGAACCGGTATGGCGGCTCGCCAGCCCGGTCGGTAGGCCAATGGCCTATTTGGCTGATACCACGCCGCTTGGCCCGATCACGAGATCGTCGCGGTGGATCATCTCGGCGCGGCCGCTGACGCCGAGGATCGTCGCCACATCGCCCGACGAGCGGCCTTTGATTTTGTCGGCATTGTCGGCGTCATAGGCGACGAGGCCGCGGCCGATCTCATGGGTGTCCGGGCCGCGAACAATCACCGCGTCACCACGGGCGAATTGGCCATCGACCCGGATGACGCCGGCCGGCAGCAGGCTCTTGCCGGCGCGCAGCGCGTTGACCGCGCCGGCGTCGATGGTCAGCGTGCCCTTCGGTTCGAGGGAGCCGGCGATCCATCGCTTGCGGGCGGTGACCGGATTGGCCGGGGTCAGGAACCAGGTGCAGCGGCCGCCGTCGGCGATCGCTTGCAAGGGATGCTCGATCTTGCCGGAAGCGATCAGCATATGCGTGCCGGCGGTGGTGGCAATCTTGGCCGCCTCGATCTTGGTGTACATGCCGCCGCGTGACATCTCGGATTCGGCTGCGCCCGCCATCGCTTCGATTTCGGAGGTCACGGATTCCACCACTGGTATCAGCTTGGCGTTGGGATTGGCGGCGGGTGGTGCATCGTAGAGGCCGTCGATATCGGAGAGCAGGATCAAGAGATCGGCGCTTGCCATGGTGGCGACGCGAGCAGCCAGACGATCGTTGTCGCCGTAGCGGATTTCGTTGGTGGCAACCGTGTCGTTCTCGTTGATGATCGGCACCGCGCGCCATTCCAGAAGCTTGGCGATGGTTGAGCGCGCATTGAGATAGCGGCGGCGTTCTTCGGTGTCCTGCAAGGTCACCAAAATCTGGCCTGAGTCGATGCCGTGGGCCCCCAGGACTTCCGACCAGATACGGGCCAGCGCAATTTGCCCCACCGCGGCGGCGCCCTGGCTCTCCTCGAGCTTGAGCGGACCGCGCGGGAGCCTCAATCGGCTGCGTCCAAGCGCAATGGAGCCGGACGAAACGACGAGCACCTCGCGTCCTTCGCCGTGCAGTTTGGCCAGGTCGCCGGCGAGCGCCGAAAGCCATGCGGTGCGCACCTCGCCGGCAGCCGAATCGATCAGCAGCGAGGAGCCGACCTTGACGACGATGCGGCGAAATTTCTTTAAGCTTGGGCGGGCCATGGCTTTGCGACTTTACAGGAGAGCTTCCACAAGATGGCAGATATCGCGGCGGTGTCGGTGCGCCCTCTCCGGGAGGGATGATCAGAACATCTCGGATGAATCGTCAGCCCATCACGAAGGCGTTAAGCTTGTTGCCTTCCGGATCCCTGAAATAGGCCGCGTAAAACCCTCCCTCGCCGCGTGGACCGGGAGCGCCTTCGTCGGTGCCGCCGAGCGAGAGCGCGAGCTTGTAGATGCGATCGACCTCGGCCCTGTCCTTGGCGGCGAGAGCGACCATCACGCCGTTTCCGACCGACATCGGCTTGCCGTCGAAGGGGGCAGTCAGCCCCAGGCCCGCGCTGCCGTCGGCCGAGCCCCAGGCAATAAAGCTGTCGGATTCGATGAACCGTCCAATACCCATTTCGGCGGCGATCTTGTCATAGAAGGCCGCGGCCTTCTTCAGATCGTTGGTGCCCAATGTGACATAGCCGATCATTGACGTCTCCTCGCGAGTTTTCAGGAATGAGGGAGTTTTACAGCCGAGCTACAGGAGTGCAAGTCAGGCTCAAAAAATCAACCTTGCGGCGTCGACGGCGACCACGGTTCGGCCTGTGCCGCGCCCTTGGCCTTTATCGACACTGGAGCTTCGCCGATCACCGCGACCAGCGCCCGCAAAGCCGCTGGCACGCCTTCTCCGGTGGCGGCGGAAATCAGCAGCGGCGTCTTCCTGGCCGCCCGCTTCAGGCGATCCTTCTGCTTTTTCAACTCGTCCGGCGTCACCGCATCGATCTTGTTCAAGGCGACGATCTCGATCTTGTCAGCGAGCTCGCCCGCATAGGCCTCAAGCTCGTTGCGTACCGTCTTGTAGGCCTTGCCGGCGTGCTCGGTGGTCGCATCCACCAGATGTAACAACACGCGGCAGCGCTCGACATGACCGAGAAAGCGGTCGCCGAGACCGGCGCCCTCATGGGCACCTTCGATCAGTCCGGGAATGTCGGCGAGCACGAACTCACGGCCATCGGCATTCACGACGCCGAGCTGTGGATGCAGCGTGGTGAAGGGATAGTCGGCGATTTTCGGTTTGGCGGCGCTGACCTTGGAAAGAAAGGTCGACTTGCCGGCATTGGGCAGGCCGACGAGCCCTGCGTCCGCGATCAGCTTCAGCCGCAGCCAAATCCAGCGTTCCTCGCCGACCTCTCCGGGATTGGCGTTGCGCGGCGCACGATTGGTGGAGGTCTTGAAATGCGCGTTGCCGAAGCCGCCATTGCCGCCTTCCGCCAGCACGAATTTCTCGCCGAGCGTCGTGAAGTCGTGAATCAGCGTCGTCCTGTCTTCGTCGAATATTTGCGTGCCGACCGGCACCTTGAGCACGATGTCCTTGCCGTTGGCGCCGTGGCGGTCCTTGCCCATGCCGTTGGTGCCCTTCGGAGCCTTGAAGTGCTGCTGGTAGCGGTAGTCGATCAGGGTGTTGAGTCCGTCGACGACTTCGACAATGACATCGCCGCCGCGGCCGCCATTGCCGCCGGAAGGGCCGCCGAACTCGACATACTTCTCGCGGCGAAAGGCCACGCAGCCGTTACCACCGTCGCCGGAGCGAATATAGACCTTGGCTTCGTCGAGGAATTTCATGGGGCATAGGTAGGGCAGCGGCGGCGAAGCGGCAACCACAAAGCTTGGTAAATGAAGCCAGGAACGCGAAAGAAACCTGCGTTGCAGCTATGCAGGCCGCCGGCGTATGAGGAATTTCTGCCATCCCTCCAGTACCAACTCGCGCCGCTGGTTGAATACCGTCGAGCGCAAGGTGACGACGCCGGTGGTGCGGCCTGCTGTCAGTTCCGTTACTTCAAGTGCGGGGTAGATCGTATCACCGGCATAGACCGGCTTTAAGAAACGGCTCGATTGTTCGAGAAACGCAACCAGCGATTCCTCGATCATGAATGGAAACATTCCCGCTCCCGGCGCGGTGTGGATCAGGGTCTGAAAGCCGTGGGCGAGCAGATCAGGCATGCCGCGCGCGCGGCAATATTCCACATCGTAATGCACCGGGTGGGTGTCGCCGCTGGCGGTCTGGAAGGCCGCAAAGACGGCTTCCGTCATAGTGCGGCTCGGGATGACGAAGCGCTCACCAAGCGAAAAATCCTCGAACCAGCGCTGCTGTTGCACCATGCGATGTTCGGCGGGATCGAAATCGGTCATACCTGCCTTCCTAACGGGTCATAACAAAGTCTATAGTGAAACGCAGCGGTCCCAAATGAGTTTACTCGCCAAAATCTCCACAACCCTTGACGATCGCTCCGCCCGGCTGGCCGGCATCGCGCTGATGCTGGCGGGCGTCTGCATGTTCGCGTTCGGCGACGCGCTCGGTAAATATATCGTCGCCACCTATTCGGTCGGGCAATTGATGCTCTTGCGGGCCTGCGCGGCGTTGGCGCTGCTTGCGCCATCGATGTGGCGGCAGCGCGCCGAATTCGCCCGGGTCGAGCGGCCGTGGTTGCAGCTCCTGCGGCTCATCTTTTCAACTCTCGAGATTGCCGCGTTCTTTCTCGCTACTGTCTACCTGCCGCTCGCCGATGTCGTGACCTACTATCTGGCGACACCGATTTTCGTGACGGCGTTGTCGGCCGTCTTTCTGGGCGAGCGGGTCGGCTGGCGGCGCTGGAGCGCGATCCTGGCCGGATTTTGCGGCGTAGTGATCGCGCTTCGACCCTCGGCGCAGACGATCAGCTGGCCCGCGATGATCGCGCTCGCCGGCAGCCTGGCCTTTTCCTGCTCGCTGCTGATCACTCGCTTGTTGCGCACAACTCCCGATATCGTGCTGGCCTCGGGGCAGTTTGTGGCGGGACTGTTGTTTGGCCTCGTGATCGCGCCGATCGGCTGGGTCACGCCCACCTTAAGCAGTCTCGGTCTTTTCTTTGCCGCGGGCGCGATTTCGGTGTGTGCGCTGCTCTGCGTCAACCGTTCGCTGAAGCTCGCGCCGGCCTCCACGGTCGTGCCGTATCAATATACGATGATTCTCTGGGCGGTGATGTTCGGCTATGCCGTGTTCGGCGACGTGCCATCGTTGCCGATGGCACTCGGCGCAGCGATCATTATCGGGGCGGGGCTTTATATCTTCCTGCGCGAGCGGGAGCTTGGACGAAGCGAATCCGTCGTCAGCCCGCCCGCGTAGGAAAGCGCTATGGTCGCCGCGTCGATTGGCCCCAATTCTTCAGCGATGCCCAGATGCTGCGCGTCAGGCGGAAACAATCGACGGGGGTCGATGACCCCAGCGCCTCGAATCGATGCAGCTCGACGCCGAACCACTGGAAACCGCATTTCTCCAGCACATTGCGCGAGGCGGGGTTGGCGACGCGCGCGCCGGCGCGCAGTTGGCCAGTATCGAACTGCTCGAACGTGAAATCGATCACGGCGCGTGCGGCTTCGGTGGCCAGACCCTGCCCCCAATAGTCGACGCCGAGCCAGTAGCCGAGTTCCGGCTGTTCAGGCTCGCGCCAATCGACGCCGGCCATGCCGATCGGCGTGTGATCCTTTTCGATCAGGAAAACCGTCTCACGGCTGCGTGCGATGCCGCGGACGAATTCGACCGCGTCCCCTTGCGAATAGGGATGCGGCAGGCGACGGGAATTCTCCGCGATGCGGCGATCGCCGGCGAGACGCGTAATGGCATTGACGTCCGCAAGCGTCGGCTTGCGCAGCGTCAGCCGTTCGGTCTCGAGGATGCAACGTCCTGCCTCGCGCAGCGTTCGGGGCGGGATATCTCGCAACATCAAAGGCTCCTTGAGTTGAAAACTCTCTCAAAACTCTTGGGACTTGCCGCGGTCTTTCGCGTTCGAAACGACACGCAACAAAAAGGGGAGGCTGGTTTCCCGCCTCCCCTTGGAGCCTTTAAGCGCTCCGCCGGTTCAACAGGACCCGGCGGAATCTGTATGTTCCACCGTCTATTCGGCCGCCTGCGCCATCGGGATTACCGATACGAAGGTGCGGCCATTGGCTTTGGCGCGAAACTCGACATGGCCCTCTACCTTGGCGAAGAGAGTATGGTCGGTACCCATGCCGACATTAAGGCCGGGGTGCCAGGTGGTGCCGCGCTGACGCGCGATGATATTGCCGGGAATCACATGTTCGCCGCCATAGGTCTTGATCCCGAGGCGCTTGCCCGCCGAATCACGGCCGTTACGTGATGAACCGCCTGCTTTTTTGTGAGCCATGGCCCGTCTCCAGCTTCTATCTGATCTCTAGATCAATTCGTTGACGAATTCATTTCAACTCATGTCACGCTGATATGAAGCGTGTCACTTCTTGTCGCTTTTGCCTTTCGCGGCGGCCTTCTTGGCCGGAGCCTTCTTGGCGTCAGCCTTGGCGGGCGCTTTTGCCGCGGTCTTCTTGGCGGCTGGCTTCTTCGGCGCGGCCTTTTTCTTCGCGGCCTTCGGCGCCTCGTCGCCGTCATCCGCCGGCTTCGCCACCACCTTCTCGCGCTTCGGGCGCGGTCCGATGGTCGGCTTGTTGTCGTTGGTCAGGATCTCGGTGATGCGAAGCACCGTGATCTCGTCGCGATAGCCGCGCTTGCGGCGCGAATTCTTGCGGCGGCGCTTCTTGAACGCGATCACCTTCGGTCCGCGCTTGTGATCCAGCACTTCGGCTGCAACGGAGGCACCCGCAACCGTCGGCGCACCGAGCACCGGCGTTTCGCCGCCAACCAGCAACACTTCGCCAAGCTGCACGATCGTGCCGACGTCGCCGGCGATCTTGCCTATCTCGAGCACATCATCCGGCGCGACACGGTATTGCCGGCCGCCGGTTTTGATGACTGCGAACATCGTTTTATTCCTTCGTGTTCGATCCCGGCCTCGGACGAATCCGGGTCGGCTTTTTCTTCAGTCGTTATGGGTTCAATTTTCGCGCGACCGGACCAAAGCCTTTAAATGTCGTGGCCCTGAAAGCAAATCGGCGCAAAAACAAACAGCGCGAGAAACCTCCCGCGCCGGGTGCGGGACTTATAGCCGCTCAAGGCCCGGAGTCAAGGTAAAGTGGCCTGAAAACCGGTCGAAATGGCGGGATTTGCAGCCAAAAGGGGCGAATAGGGAATGGCGAATAGCGAATAGGGAAGAGCCACTCGCCATTCACTATTCGCTACTCACCTACCAGTGAAACCAACGGGTTCCCCGAGGGTTGTCCTTCCAGATGGCACCCGGCGGGGCAAATAATGGCTGAGGATACAGTAACCACCGTCGGGATCGGGCGGCACGGGGCTGCACGTCTGCCTTCGGTGGACGTCGACAGCTTCAATATCGAACTGAAGGACGATGACGGCTTCCTCGGCGACCGCGCCAGCAAGGGGGCCTTCCGCAAGATCCTGGACGATCTGCGCAAGCCGCTGAAGAAAAACGGCGACGATCCACTCGGCGATAAATCCACCGAGAAGTTCAGCAAAAGCGAACTCGACGAGGCGCTGGTCGGCGACGATATCGGCGCCGCCGCGCTGGTCCATGGCGCGATCGAGGAATTTGCCCACGAGCTGGCCTATGTGACGTCGCGCTTTCTGAAGACCAAGGCATGGGCCGATACCGAACGCATCGTGGTCGGCGGCGGCTTTCGCCAGAGCCGGGTCGGCGAACTCGCCATCGCGCGCACCGATATCCTGCTCAAGGCCGAAGGCTTCAAGGTCGACCTGTGGCCGATCCGCTTCGATCCGGACGAGGCCGGCCTGATCGGCTGCCTGCATCTGGCGCCGTCATGGATCTTCGAAGGCTATGACAGCATTCTCGCGGTCGATATCGGCGGCACCAATATCCGCTGCGGCCTGGTCGAAACCCGGTGGAGGAAGGCCCAGGACCTCTCCAAGGCCTCGGTGGCGCATTCGGAACTGTGGCGTCATGCCGATGACGAGCCGACGCGGGAAGGCGCCGTCAAGCGGCTGGTCAAGATGCTCAAAGGCCTGATCGACGAGGCCGAGACCGAAGGCCACAAGCTCGCACCCTTCATCGGAATCTCCTGTCCCGGCGTGATCGAGGATGACGGCTCGATTGCCAAGGGCGCGCAGAACCTGCCGGGCAATTGGGAAAGCAGCAAATTCAATTTGCCGGCGAGCCTGGTCGAGGCGATCCCCAAGATCGGTAATCACGACACCGCGGTGCTGATGCATAATGACGGGGTAGCCCAGGGCCTGTCAGAAGTTCCGTTCATGCAGGACGTCGATCACTGGGGCGTTCTGACCATCGGCACCGGATTGGGCAATGCGCGCTTTTCCAACCGCCACAGGGACAGGGAAAAAGACGAAAAACGCGACGACGAGAAGAAAGAGAAGAAGAAGGATTAATCCTCAGGTTCGCGCCGGTAACCTTGACTGGTTAGGTTAAAACCGGGATCGCGTTGCCGCGCCCGGTTGGATCGCTAGGCTCCTGCCGTCGCTCAGGCTGGCCCGCGAAGCCGCACTTCCCGGCCCGCAATTTCAATGACGCGACACGGGACCGCCGGTGTTTTCCGCGTCTGGCGGTCCCACCCCGCGCAACGCGTTCCGCGTTTGTCGCGTTTCGGACCCGGCCGCGCTGAAATTTAGCGAATGGCCGCCTTGTCTGATCAGCCTTCCTCGCCTAGAACTCGCCCCAACCTCAGGGCCCGATTTGCCCTGATTTGCGCCTGGAGAGGTGGCAGAGTGGTTGATTGTACCGCACTCGAAATGCGGCATAGGTGCAAGCCTATCGGGGGTTCGAATCCCCCCCTCTCCGCCACCCTTCGCGCTAACGCGCTACGGGTGGCAGGCGACCCTCGCGAGATAGCGAAGGGTGTCTCCCGAAGCTCCGAAGGAGCGTAGGGAGAGACTGCACCCATGTGGTACGTTTATTTCCTCGAACTGAGCAACCGTGACATCTATGTCGGCTCTACCAATGATTTGCGGCGCCGGTTCAAGTCACATCAACAGGGACACGTTGTCTCGACAAGGCAACATCTCCCAGTCGTACTTCGTACCTATGTCGCCGTAGCCGATGAAGTCACGGCTCGCTCGCTTGAGCGATACTTCAAGTCAGGGTCAGGCAAGGCTTTTGCCAAGAAAAGATTTCTTGCCTCCGCTTGATGCGCGCCTTCAAGCTGGCTCTGGCCGCGGCGGATTCGTGACGCCGCAAATTTCAGGAGCCCGCGCCACGACAGTTCGAGCACCACGTCGTGGTGCCTCAGCCCCTTGCCCCCCTTGACCAGCCCGAGATCCCGGATCAGGCAACGATGCCCGCTGCTCATTCGAGCGAATCGCATGTCCGCAAAACGCAACATGCGCGGAGCATGCACTGCGAATCGAAGGCGTCAATTCTTGACACGGTGATTCGTGTGGCGCGTTGGAGACGTCGCACCGGGTGCGCGCCTTGGTTCAGATTCACATGTCAAACAGCCAGTTCGCCGTCATGCCCCGCGTAGGCGGGGCATCCAGTACGCCGTGACGGTCGTAGTCGTCCGAGACCCCAGCGGTTACCGGGTCGCCCGGTCAAGCCGGGCGATGACACGGAGAGAAGACAAACTGCAGCATTCCCGCGGCGCGTTTGTGCGCCCGGGTGATGCATCGTCTCGTCCCTCATCAGAGGGCACAGGGAATGCCGGTGCACGAAACGCACCCGCAGCCTCGCGTGCGAAAATAAAAAAGCACACGAGTTAGTCCACCACAGGCCCGCCGAAACATCCGGCATTCCCTGTACGATGGAGTTAACGGCTTATACGCGCTCTCCCCGGTGTACCGGGCTTGTTAGCCACCGTCCTGGCGTGATGCGCAAGCATCATCGCCAGTTGATCCCAGCGTCGGGAGATCAGGACCACACGACTTCACCGCACGCTTAAGGCCTTTGCGTTCGTCTCGCGCTGCCCAAAGCGTCCATCGCATCCCGCGCCCAACGTCCGTGACGATCGCGATACGCCCCTCTTTGATCGGGCGCGAGACGGGCGAGCTTAGGCCAGTGATTTGCCCGACGGCGCAAGTGAAAACGACCGCGACAGATTGGCACGACGGGCAATTTGCGCGGAGCGGGTATGTGCGATTGCGCGCGATCAGGGGGCGGAGTAGTCGAATGCACCGCACTCGAAATGCGGCATAGGTGCAGGCCGACGCGAAATTCGAGTTTGATCCGAGAACATTCTGGAACGGTTATGCCTTTCCAATGGTAGAGCGGTCTGCACTTTATCCAAATGAAACGGACCCGTTTTATCAAGTTGCCGAGTCAATCAAGCTTTCTCTGGCGAGATAACAACAGAGCTTGCGAAGCGCTACAAAAGACCTCCCAGAAGGTCGATGATCTCGCGTCGATAGCGTCTGCGTGTCCAGTAGATATTATAGCCTAGATACGGCGCCCTCTCCTGATACTGAAGAAGCGGGGTATTTGCCGATATTCGGAAAGAGTGGCGTGGGCTCCAATCGCTTTGACATATGCTTTTCAATGAAGGCAGTTTGCGATTGATCGTGCGCCCAGACGAATCTCCGTGCGCGGCCGACAACAAAATAGTTTAACTTGTGAACCAGCTCGCGCGCATGAAGTGATCGCAGGTGCCGCGTCCCAGCATCGCTGTTTGTTGCAATGAATAGTTTTGTTGGCCCGATGGGAAGCGCAACTATACCGATGGGCTCCTTGAGGTCCGCAATAAGTACCGGCCGGTCGGAAAGAAGAAATCGGTGTGGGGAAGCCGATACATCGATCACTCCCCATATCATGTTGTTGATGTGCTTTCCGAGCACGTCGTTATCAAATACCTTTACGATCATATTGACGTGCATTTTGCTCGGCACCAGGGGATCGCGCACGGCAAGATATTCGTCGAACGTCGGCGGGTCTTCCGGTTTCTTGATGGCTTCGTACTCGGTCTGATACGCAGTGCCGCTTCCGTCCCAAATGGATTTGACCGCCGCGCGCAATTCCGGCATGGCGTCCGGATGGCGCAGATGCACGGCGATCACGAACCGCGACCAGGCGCTTATCAGATCGACGCTCCAAGGCGTGGGCGTTTTGGTAAGATGGTTGTTGAGTGCGTCTGCGGCGACGCGATCTGCGTAATTGAATAAAGACCTGCTCTATAAATTGAGCGGCATCCGGCGGGAGTTCGGGGAAAGAATAGAGACGCTGTTCAAATCCCGTGCCTCGGGGGCCAATCAGCTTCGGGATCAGCCTACCATGCTTGATCGTATATTCCACCAGCTTGTTGCTGGCGTCAGCCCACTGCGCAAGAAAGAACGCCGGAATGAAGTGGTGGTCGATCGGATAATTCATCGAGATTGATTCGTGGAAAAAATGGGTATGCCAAATTTCCGGTACGTCAAGAATGTGTTGGGAGTAGGGACGGGCCGAGTCTGGGTGCGCCGATCAAAACTGGTCTCGGCAATTCAAAGCGAGCGCGGAAGCGAAGTACGGTACATCAATACGATTGGCCTCAAAACGTCCTCCCGATTTGTGCATCTGCGGACCCAATCTACATGCGGGTGATCGTGGCCACCGCCCCCAACCTCACCCTCACACCATCAACACTTCGACCCCCATCGAAGGTTCCCGACGGAACGGCTGCTACTGACGCTTGTTGGTCTCGATCGAAACGAGCCAACGGAGAATCTCATGAAACGTGCGAGCGATGCGCGGGCAGGGCCGCGTCATGCCGACATGTTCGATCGCCGGTCGGCGATTGCAACATTCGGCGCCGTCCTGGCGATCGGCAATTTTACGCCGTGGACCATTTCAACTTCTCGATCCGACGAAAAGGGAGACAAGACCATGAACCAATATGCAGCGAATACTAAGACGATTGGCGAAGCCGTCGGCGGCGGTGGCTTGCTGGTGGTGGCGTAATGGGAGGCCAAGGAGGGGCAGGCCGACAAGGTCGCGTCAATCCTCGATCAATTCCTCCCGGAAGCGCAGAAGGATCCCGGCGCGAAACTTTTCCTGATCGGCCGCAACAAGGACAATCCGGCGCAGTTTCTCTTTTATGAGCTGTTCCGCGACGAAGCGGCCCTGAAAGCGCATCAGGAAAGCGATTATTTCAAAACCTATATCGCCGGCCAGGCCCTGCCGCTGCTCGCCAAACGCGAACGCGCGCAATACGCACTGCTGTAAGCACGTATGATGCGAAGCGCGCCGGTGCGCCCGGCGCGTTTCGGTTCGATCACTTCGCGACCGAAATGATTAGCGGACGGGCGGCGATGTCGCCTGTTGCCGCCTGAATGAAATCGAAGCAGAAAGGCGATCCCCATGTTTTCCGTCATCTTCGAGGTGCTTCCCAACGACGGGAAGAAGGACGAATATCTCGAACTCGCCAAGCATTTGAAACCGATCCTGGAGTCGATCGACGGCTTCGTCGATAACGAACGGTTCGAAAGCCTGCATAGGCCGGGATGGGTCCTGTCGCACTCCACCTGGCGCGATGAAAAATCCGTGGTGCGTTGGCGTACCGAAGGCGAGCACCATGCAACCCAGGCCAAAGGCCGCTTCCAGATCTTCCAGGACTATCATCTGCGTGTGGGTGACGTCACTTCCGACACCGCGCCGCCAAAGGAGGCCCCGGTCGACGAACGTCGTTTCGACGCGACCGAAACAGGCACAGCAAAGCTCATGACGTTTACGGAGATCGTCCCGGTGAAGGAAGGCGCCCTTGCCGGTCGGATCGAGTTGTTGCCGGCTCTTCTTGGCCTCGATCTCAAAGACAGCGGCGTGGTCGAGCACGACATCTGGGCCAGCATCTACAACCCCGGCAAACTGGCGCTCCTGGTCGGGTGGAAGGATCCGGCCGCGGCGGAGGAATGGGTGCCGAAGAAGATCGATGGCATCGAGAAGCTTCGACATCGCAAGGTGCGTGTGGTGCGCGACTACGGACGGTTCGACCGTCGCGAGGCGCCGCAATATTATCTCGACGTCAAAGGCCGGGAGACGAAGCATCCCGAGCCAAAACCGGCCCGCGCATGACCGGGCCGCATTAACTCATGCGGCAATGGTGTTTTAGTGTCGAAAATAAAGGGCGGGCTGACGCCCTTTATATTTTCTCCAACGCTAACTCTTTGACGTCGCTCGCCCTGAGCCTTACGGCTGATGACGCCGTGTGATCGCGGCCTGGGCTGCCTGGGTATAGAGGCTCGAGACCAGTTCGAGATGGGAGCCGGCGGCCGCGGATTTTTCCGCCCAGCCTTCCATCGCTTCCAACATCGGCGGCAAGGTCGCGGCGCGCAACGCCGCATAGGCTTCGGTGACGGAGCGGCCGGTCTCGGTCGCGCGATAGCGCGTTTCCTTGCGCGACGAAGAGCCTTCGGTCTCGATCAGGCCGGCCTTCACCAGCTTTCGCGTGGCGTATTGGAGATTGGGGACATCGACGCGGTTGAGCAGCTGGCCGATCTCGGAAAGCCGCTTCGGCTCGTCGCCCATCCGGGCCACATTGAGCACCGCGACATCGTCGCCGGTCAGCGGCACATCGCAGACCGCGGCGAGGCATGCGGCTTTCCAGCGGTAGTAGGCCTGCGCCAGTCGCTCCAGACGAAACTCAAATTCCGACAGCCTCCGCTCGGTCTCGGTACGCGCCAGGTGCCAGGAGCCCGGCCGCTCGATGGTGGCCGGCTTTGGCTTGACGGACCCACCGGTTCGCTTCGCCGCAGCCTCTCGCGTCTTCCTCAACGTCCGCTCCTGATTCTCGTCTTCGCTCAGCGAGTGGGCAGGCTGTGCCCAATCAATGCTATTTACAAGTTTGATTCTTACATTAAAAATACAATTAAGAAAGCATGATGAAAAGGGCACCCCCCTTCTTCTCATGCATGGCGCGTCAAACAGCGCCGCACACCGGGAAGGCTCTACAGACTTCAGCAAGGGGAGGATTCGATGGCGGGACAATGGATCGACATCGCGGCCAGGGATGGCGGCACGTTCAAGGGCTATCTCGCCGTTCCCGCCTCGGGCTCAGGTCCCGGCATTCTGTTGTTGCAGGAGATCTTCGGCGTCAACAAGTCGATGCGCGAGACCGCAGACTACTACGCGGAAGAAGGTTATGTCGTGCTGGCGCCGGACCTGTTCTGGCGCATGGAGCCGGGTGTCGATCTCGGCTATTCCGAGGCCGATTTCAACAAGGCGTTCGGCTACTACCAGCGCTTCGACGCCAACCAGTCGATCAAGGACGCCGACGACGCGCTCAAGGTGCTGCGCGCGCGCCCCGAATGTAAAGGCAAGGTCGGCGCGCTGGGCTTCTGTCTTGGCGGCAAGCTCGCTTATCTTGTCGCCGCGCGCACCAATGTGGATTGCGCCGTCAGCTATTATGGCGTCGGCATCGAGGCCGATATCGCCGAAGCGGGCAACGTCAAAGGACCAATCGTCTTCCATTTCGCCGAGCTCGATAAATACGCCCCGGCCGAGGCGCGCGAGCAGGTCAAGGCCGCTTTCAAGGGACGGTCCGACGCCGAGTTCTATCTCTATCCCGGCTGTGACCATGCCTTTGCCGCGCCGGAGCGCACGAGCTTCAACAAGCCGGCGACGCTGATGGCGCATTCGCGCTCGATCGCGCTGTTCCGGAAAGTTCTGGGCCCGCATTACGATCTGTCGGCGCTGTGGGACAAGCATACCGAACTCGAATTCGGTGTCCGTTCGGCGGAAGAAACCATGGGGACGATGGTCGCCGAGCCCTATGTCAATCATATCCCGACCATGACGGGCGGCGTCGGTTATCGCGATCTCCTGCGTTTCTACAAAAACCATTTCATTCCGAAGACGCCAAAGGACACCAGGCTCGTCCCGATCTCGCGCACCATCGGCGCCGATCGTATCGTCGACGAGATGCTGTTTTGCTTTACCCATGACATCGAGATCGACTGGATGCTGCCGGGCGTCGCGCCGACCGGCAAATATGTCGAGATCCCCTTGATCGCGATTGTCCGCTTCCGCGGCGACAAGCTCTACAACGAGCATATTTTCTGGGATCAGGCCTCGGTGCTGGTCCAGATCGGGCTGCTCGATCCTGCGAAGCTCCCGGTCGCCGGTATCGAGACCGCGAAGAAGCTCGTCGATGAGACGTTGCCGTCGAACACATTGATGGCCCGTTGGTCGGAGAGTGCGAGAAAATAGTCGAGCAAATAAGCGAAACGAGTTGGCGGCGCGGCTTGCGCAGGTGTTGGTTTTTAATTTGGCTCATAGCGTTGGGGTAATGAACATGATGTCTTCACTGTCTCGTCGTTCGGTCCTGCAACTCGCCGGTGGTGCAGCGGCGCTGCCGTTGTCCTCCGGTCTCCTCGGTGATGGCGCAGCGCATGCTGCAACAGCGGGTACGCTGACCATCGCCTATAACGTCAATCTGCCGTCGTTCGACCCGACCGTTGGTCTCTCGGCGGTCAATCCGACGATCCAGTCGATCTACCAGTCGGTGTTCGATCCCTATATCGGCCAGGCGCCGGATCTCTCGTTCAAGCCCGGCCTTCTGACCAAATGGGGCTGGAACGAGGACCGCAGCAAGATCACGCTGGAACTGCGCAAGGGCGCGACCTGGCATGACGGTTCGCCGGTCACGCCGGAAGACGTCGTGTGGTCGTTGCAGCGCGCGGCCGATCCCAAGGGCAGCAACCCGATCCAGTTCGTCTGGTCCAAAGTCAACAACTACAAGATCGACGGCAACACCATCACCGGCGACGTCGTGGAATTCGAACCGACGCTGTTCAAATGGATGGCGTTCCTCACCGGCTATATCCTGCCGAAAGCCTATTACGAGAAGGTCGGCGCGGAAGGATTCGAGAAGGCGCCGATCGGGTCGGGCCCCTACAAGGTCGATGCGTTCGAGCGCAGCGCGTTCCTGCGGCTGAAGGCGCATCCCGGCTATTGGGGTCCGAAGCCCGCTTTCGAGACCGTGGTGTTCAAGTTCATCACCGATCCCACCAGCCGTGTCGCCGAAATCGAATCCGGCGGGTCGGATCTGACTTTCGAAATTCCCTACGAGGAATTCGATCGCCTGAAAAACAAGCCGGGCCTCGCCGGCCAGACCAAGCCGGTTTCCGATATCGCGATGATCTTCCTGACCGACATCGATCCGATGCTCGATCGCAATGTCCGGCTGGCCGCCAACCATGCGATCGACAAGAAGGCGATCGTCGACCGGCTGTTGAAGGGGTACGGCGTTCCGATCTCGACGCTGGAGGCGCCCGGCTATGCCGCCTTCGATCCCTCGATCAAGGTTGCCTACGATCCAGAACTCGCCAAGAGCCTGCTTGCCAAGAGCG
Organism: Bradyrhizobium sp.; assembly: GCA_049509335.1. GTDB lineage: Bacteria > Pseudomonadota > Alphaproteobacteria > Rhizobiales > Xanthobacteraceae > Bradyrhizobium. The sequence goes on from JBEKZZ010000002.1 coordinate 240,043, forward strand.
GCTACTCGCCGGACAAGCCGGTCAAGTTCACGATCCAGACGACGCGCGGCTTCAAGCCGAAGGATTACGAGATGATCCAGGCGATCGTCGGGATGTGGCGCAAGGTCGGCATCGACGCCACCATCGAGGTCTACGAAATCGCCAAGCACTTCGAACTGCGCGCCGGCCACAAGCTTGCGCCCGCGGCGTTCTACAATTGGGGCAATGCGATCGGCGATCCCTCCACCTCGACCGGCTTTGCCATGTTCGGCCCGTCGCCGCACTGCGCCTGGAAGGGCAAGGACCTGGTCGAGCGGATCGGACCGTTGTGGGGCGAGAAGGACGAGGCCAAGCGCATCGCCGGTTACAAGGCGGTCGACAAATATATCGCCGAGGAAGGCGAGGTGATCCCGCTGTTCCAGTATGTGCAGCCGATCATCCACAAAAAGGGCCTGAAGATCGTGGCACAATCCAGCGGCATGATCCTTCCGCAATTCGTCACGCCCGCTTAAGGTGACGACAGGGAGCAACGCGTAGCGATGCGATGGGGCGAGATCATCCGGCGACTCGTCCTCGTACCGCCCACTCTGTTCGGCGTGGCGGTGATCGTGTTCGTGCTGTTGCGCGTCGTGCCGGGCGATCCCGTCGCGATGATGATTCCGCCCGGCGCTTCAGAAGCCGACATCGTCAGGCTGCGGGCGCTCTACGGCCTCGACCAGCCGATCCTGCATCAATTTGCGACCTGGCTCGGCCAGGTCGCAAGCGGTGATTTCGGGCGGTCGATCAGCGTGCGCCAAAGCGTGTCCGCCCTGTTGCTGATGCGCTTGCCGGCCACCATCGAACTTTCGCTGTTGGCAACCTTGATCGCGCTCTTCATCGGAGCCCTCACGGCGCTTGCCGGCATCCTCTCGCGCGGCGGCCGGGCGGAATGGGCGGTCGATGGCGGGGTCGGCGTGCTGTTGGCCATACCGGATTTTCTCTGGGCGCTGATCCTCCTGCTCCTGTTCGGTGTGCTGATCCCGTGGCTGCCGATCTCCGGCCGTATCGATCCGCAGATCGAGATCGACTTTCACAGCAATTTCTACCTGATCGAAAGCCTGTTGACCGGCCGTCTCGATATCGCCTCCGCGCTTCTGCACCACATGATCCTGCCGGCGCTGGCGCTGGCGTTGCCGTTCGCGGCGATCATCGCGCGCCTCCTGAAGGCGTCGCTCGCGGAAGCGGAGGATCAGGATTATGCCCAGGTCGCCCGCGCCCGCGGCTATTCACGACCCGCCATCCTGCTTCACGAAGTGTTCCCCAACGCGCTGATTCCGACCGTCGCGCTTGGCGGCGTGCAGGTGACGTTGCTGCTCGGCGGCACCGTGCTGGTCGAACGCATCTTCTCCTATGAGGGCATCGGCAACATGGCGATCGACGCCGTGATCAATCGCGATTTTCCGCTGATCCAGGGGCTGGTGTTGACATTCGCGGTGATGTTCATCGCGCTCAATCTCATTGTTGATTTCATCGTGACGCTGCTCGATCCGAGGCTGCGCCATGGCTGAAATAATGGCTGACGTCGCAGTCGCGCCCGTTGCTGCACCCCCTTCGCGGGTGCTCGCCGGATGGAGGCGGGGCGGCGCGCGCCTGTGGGTTGGCGCGGTGCTCGTGGCCATATTGGTGCTGGCCGCGCTGCTCGCGACCGTGCTGGCGCCGCACGATCCGCTCGAACAGGATTTGCTGTCGGCGCAACTGCCGCCGATGTGGGCGCAAGGCGGTGATCCCTCCTACATCCTCGGCACGGACAGCCTCGGCCGTTGCGTGCTGTCGCGGCTGATCTACTCGGCGCGAACGGCGGTCATGGTGGCGCTGATCGCAGCGACGCTGGCGGCCCTGATCGGCGTCACGCTCGGCCTTTTTGCCGGCAGCTTTGGCGGTTGGGTCGACCAATTCATCTCCCGGCTGATCGACGTCTGGATGGCGTTTCCGCCGGTGCTGCTGTCGATCGTGCTGGCAGCGGTGATCGGCGCCGGTCTGACCTCGGTCATCGTCGCGATCGTGGTGGTCGACTGGACCCGCTTTGCCCGCGTGATGCGCGCCGAGACCATGGCGCAATTAACGCGCGACTATGCTTCGGCGGCGCGCGCGATCGGGTTGAGCCGTGCAAAGGTGCTGCGGCTGGAGATCCTGCCGAATCTTGTTCCGCTGCTGGTCACGCTGCTCGCGGTCGAGATGGGGATTGCGATCCTCGTCGAGGTGATCCTGTCCTTTGTCGGGATTTCCGTTGCAGGCGACACGCCGACCTGGGGAAGCATGATCGCGGAAGGACGCCAGATCGTGTATCAGGCGCCGTGGATCATGGCGCTGCCGATTGCTTGCATCATCTTAAGCGTCATCGGCCTCAACCTGCTCGGCGATGGTCTGCGCCTCGCGCTCGATCCGGTGCAACGCTCATGACCGCCACGCTCGCCATCGAGGAGCTGAAGGTCGCCATCGGTGAGGCCAATGTGCTGCGCGGGGTCAGCCTCCAGGTTGAACCGGGTGAAGTCCGCGGGCTGGTCGGCGAGTCCGGTGCCGGCAAATCCATGCTGGGCCGCGCGGTGCTCGGCTTGTTGCCGCCAAACGCGAGCGTTCTGTCCGGTCATATCGCTTTCGAGGGCCGCGACCTTCTGGCGATGCGTGAGGCCGAGCGGCGCAGCCTGCTTGGCCGCCGCATTGCGCTCATTCCACAGGACCCGATGACCTCGCTCAATCCGGTGAAGCGCGTCGGCGCGCAGATCGTCAGCCTGCTGCGGCACCATCTTGATCTGTCGAAGCCGGCCGCGCTCCAGCGTGCAACCGAACTCCTGACCGAGGTCGCGATCCGGGACCCCGAGCGGGTACTGACCCTTTATCCCCACGAGATTTCCGGCGGCATGCGGCAGCGGGTCCTGATCGCGATGGCGTTTGCGTGCGATCCGTCGCTCGTCATTGCGGACGAGCCGACCACCGCGCTCGATGTTACGGTTCAGCGTCAGGTGCTTCAACTCGTCGAGCGGCTGCGGCTGCGTCATGGCAGCGCCGTGCTGTTCATCACCCATGACCTTGGCGTGGTCGCCAAGATCTGCCGCAGCATGACGGTGCTGCATGCGGGCCGCGTGCTTGAAGAGGGCGAGACTGTGGACGTGCTGGCGCGCCCGCGCCACGCCTATACGCGGGCGTTGCTGGCGGCAACGCCGCGGGCCGACCGTCCGGCGGACACGCTACGGCCGGTGCCGCCGGCCCTGATTGAGCAATTATGGTCGGAAGCGCGCAAGCTCGACATCGCAGGCACAGCGGTGCCGGCATGAGCGACATTCTCCTTCGCACCGGCAGTCTTCGTTTCGGCTATCCGCAACGCAGCGGTTTGTTCAGCAAACCCAGCCTGCGTGAGGTGATCAAAGGCGTCGATCTTGCCGTGCCGCGCGGATCGGTGCTTGGCCTTGTCGGTGAATCCGGCTCCGGCAAGACGACGCTCGGCCGCCTCTTGGTCCGGCTGCTTCAGCCGACCTCGGGCGGCATCCAGTTCGACGGCGTCGAGATCGGCGGGCTCAGCGATGCCGGGATGCGCCCGTTGCGCGCGCGCATCCAGATGATTTTTCAGGACCCGCAATCCTCGCTCAATCCGCGGCTGCGGCTCGGCACCACGCTGACGCGGCCCTTAGGCGCGTATGGGCGGCTCAAGGGAAAGCGTGACCAGCGCGAGCGCGCCGCCGCACTTCTCAACCTCGTCGGCCTGCCGGCCGAATTCGCCGACCGCTATCCGAACGAACTCTCCGGCGGCCAGCGCCAGCGCGCCGGCATTGCGCGGGCGCTCGCGCTGGAGCCTGATTTCATCGTCGCCGACGAAATCGTGTCGGGCCTCGATGTTTCGACCCAGGCGCACATTCTGCTGCTGCTAAAGGAATTGCGCGCCCGGCTTGGCCTCACCATGGTGTTCATCAGCCATGACCTCTCGCTGGTGCGGGTGCTCTGCGACGATGTGGCGATCCTGTACCAGGGCGAGGTCGTCGAATACGGCCCCGTCGCCCGTGTTTTCAGCACCCCCCAGCATGCCTATACGCGGCAGCTGCTCGCCGCGATTCCATTGCCCGATGTCGAGCCGGGTTGGCTCGACGATTCCCCACCGCTTGCCACCTCCCAACAGCAAGGATCAGCCGCATGACCGAGACTATCAAGGGTTCCGTTGTCCTCATCACCGGCGCCACCGGCGCGATTGCAAAGGCGCTCATCGCCGAACTCAAAGTCCGTGGCGCCGCCAAGATCTATGCGGCGGCGCGCGATATTTCGTCTCTCGCCGCATCCGACGGGCTGGTGCCGCTCAAGATGGATGTCACCAGCGACGCGGAGGTGGCGGCCGCGGCGAAGGCGGCTGGCGACGTCACGCTGCTGATCAACAATGCCGGCATCAACCACAACACCGCCTTCCTGGTGACGGCTGATATCGCGATCGCGCGCGAGGAGATCGAGATCAACTATCTCGCTCCCTTGCGCGTGACCAAGGCCTTTGCGCCGGTGCTGATCAAGAACAAGGGCGCGGTGCTCAACATTCTGACCATTCTGGCGCGGGTCAATCTGCCGTTCATGGGGTCCTATTGCGCGTCCAAGGCGGCCGGTCTCAGCCTGACGCAGGGGCTGCGCGGTGAACTCGTGCCAAAGGGCGTGCGCGTTGCCGCAGCACTTCCCGGCGCCATCGATACCCGCATGACCGCGATGTTGAGCATCCCGAAGATGTCGACCGCGGACGCTGCCAAGGAAATCCTCGGGGGTTTCGAGGCGGGCGAAGAGGAAATCTATGTCGGCGAGATGGCGCGCGGGTTGGCGCAAGGCCTCGCCCACGATCCCAAGGGTGTCGAGCGGCAGCTCGCCTCGCCCGGCTAGTCCACACCAAGTTTAGACACGGCAAAACCAAAGGGAGCGATCATGACCAAGTTGAAATACCTGCTTGCCTCCGCGGCGCTCACGTTCTGCGCCTCCGCGATACCGGCCTCGGCCGAGTCCATTCCTGGCCTGCGTGGCCACGATCACACCGGCATCACCGTGCCGGACGTGAAAGCAGCCACCGCCTTTTTCACCGATGTGATCGGGTGCAAGCACGCGATGTCGTTCGGACCATTCATGGACGACAAGGGAACGTTCATGCAGGACGCCGTCAACGTCAATCCACGCGCCGTCATCGAAGAGATCAGCATGGTCCGCTGCGGCTATGGCTCGAACATCGAGCTGTTCCAGTACAAATCACCGGATCAGGCAAAGTCAGAGCCGAAGAACAGCGACTACGGCGGTCACCACATCGCGCTCTATGTCGACGATATCGCGAAGGCGGCGGAGTATTTGCGCGGCAAGGGCGTCAAGACCATGCAGGGGCCGATCCCGGTCAATGAAGGCCCCGCGGCCGGCCAGTCGATCCTGTATTTCCTGACGCCATGGGGAATGCAGATGGAGCTGATCAGCTATCCCAAAGGCATGGCCTACGAGAAAGACGCCAAGACGCTGCTGTGGTCGACAACCGAGCCGACCAAGTAGGTCTGGCGAAATTGCGCAAAAAAAGTGCGATGGCGGAGGGGCGCCATCGCACTCAAGGAGGGGTAGTTCAACAGAGGGCAGTAGACGCCGTTATCGAATTACTGGGCCTGTTCCTTGTTCTTGCGCACGTGCGCATAGGTGTTGCGGACCTTGGGCTGCTGGAGTTCAGCGCTGGCCTGGGCATCGTAACCCTGCGACGAGTCGAGCCGGGTCAAACCAGCCGGGACACCTTGGGCCGCAGCCGGGGTCACCGGGCTAACGGAAATCAGCGCCAAAGCGGCCGAGCCGAAAACGAGACTGGTGATGCGGGTGTTCTGGAAAAACTTCGACATGGTGCTTCTCTCTCTCGGTTAACGCGTCATCTGAGCAAGCGCGGTATTATGATACTTCATTCCGAAAGGAAGGTGACTGGTCAGCTTTATCCCGGAACGCATCAACACCGAACTTCATTACAGAAACGCAATGCAGTGAATATGACCGGTCAGCTTAAAATGTCAACGGAGTTAGGTTCACGTTAGGATCACGTTCACTTTAACAGTGCCTTGAAGGCGACGTTCAGGAAGTCATCGATCGGCTCGCAGCTTTGCGTGATCTTGAGCCGGATCGTTGCGCCCTGCCAGGCATTGACCAGGAAGCGCGCCAGTTGCGCCGGATCGTGGCGGGGGTCGACCTCACCTTTGGCCTGGGCTTCGCGCAGCACTGATGTGACGCCGTCGCACCAGGTGTCGAAGATCGAACGCAATTCCTCACGCATCTTGGGGTGATCCGCGCCCACTTCCGCGGCGAAAAGCCCAAGCATGCAGCCGCGCCCATAGCCGAGCGAGATCAGACGCTCGGCCAAGAAGCTGAAATGATTTTTCAGGCGCGTCAGCGGCGGAACGCTTTCGTCAAACAGCATGTCCTTGCGAACGCCTTCGAGATAACGCCGCAGCGAATCGATCGCGAGTTCTTCCTTGTTTTCAAAGTGATTGAAGAACGAGCCCTTGGGAACGCCGGCAGCCTCGGTGATGTCCTGGATCGAACAACCCTTGAAACCAAAGGTATGCAGCGTATCCACCGCGCTGCTGGCTAGCTTTTCGCGCAGACTGGGTCTGGCCATGGTAGCCTCCCGAAGGATTTCTCTGGTCGGCGAAGGATGAGAAATCCTTCTCCTCCGGATGACAAATATGCGACTAAATGACTTAGCACAACGTCAATCGCATAAAATCTGACCAGTCAGATTGTTTTTCAATCAAATTGGTATCTGAATACTATCATTCAAGTCTTAACGCCGTTCGATGGAGGCCGGCTGGGCGCGTTCAGGCGCTGGACTTTTCAGGGCCGCCAAGCGCCTTTTTCACGCGGGCGGTTCCTCCGCGCACGACATCGCGCCCTTTCCACGCCAGATGGGTCAGGCGGCCGGCGAGGGTTTCGTGGCTGCGCAGGCGGCGCGATCCCAGCACGTGACCGACATTGTCGGGAAAGCGCTTGATCTCGCTTTCGACGAGCTCGGTGATCGACGCCATCAGCGCATCCATCCTGCGTCCCCAGTCGGATTCCGCGAACTGATCGATCCGGACCCGCAGCGCGTATTCGGCGTCGTAGATGCCGACCAGAATTTCCTTGGCGACGAGGATGCGCTCGTTCTTGAGCGCGACGCGCAACATGCCGCGTTTGTCTTCGATGCGGTCCAGCACGATCGAGACAGCGGCGGCGTAGGGCGTGGCGGCGACGTCGGCGGCATTCTTGGTCGCGGCAGCCTTGGTGGCGAGACGGATCAACTGCCATTGAATCTTGAGCCGCCGGGCCACCAGCATCAGCGCGAAGGGAAGCTGTTCAGGGTTGGTTTTTGCGAACGCAGCCAGTAGCGGCGAGACTTTGGCGACCTCGACGTTTTCAAAGCGGGTGAGCTTGGCCGGCAACGCCTCGTTCAACTTGGCAAGTTCGTCGCGCGCACGGAGTGCGCTCAGCATCTTGGTCAGGTCGTCGAAGGCCGCGGGCGAGGCCGTGTAGGTTGCGAGCCTGTTGCGAATCTGGTCGGCGCCTTCCGGAGAGTTGAGAACGCCCTCCATGCTTTTGATGACCTTGACCTGGAACGCGGCGGCGGCCTGACGGGCTTCCCGCTGTTTGTCCGCCGTGACAAGTTCATTGACGTTCTTGACGTAGTCGCGCGCCATCGTCGGCAGCAGATCCCGGCTGATCCATTCCCAGATCGACGACAGTGAACCGCGCTGGATTCCGCCGGTCGTCGCGTGCTGGGGAGCGCCTTCGACCAGCAATGGCTCCAATGAAGTGAAGAAAAGACGCGCCGGAGCACTGTTGCGCTTCTGGCTCTGCCCGTTGTTGCGAAACTCGGCGCGCAACGTATCCATGACCTCACCCACACCGGGTATTTCGGTGCCGGAGAGTTCCAGCCGCTCCAGTTCGTCCAGCAAATTGCTGCGCGTCGGCGGGGCCAATCGCTGCAAGAACTCTTTAACGCGGGTCTGAATCATTGCGGAACGCGGCGATTGGTAAAGGAAACCTTTGCAGTTCACGGCCGGCATGGGCCGGGTGCGATCAAAGCAGTGCGTCGTAAATTAAGTCGTAAAAAAAACGGTAAGGTGTTGCCGTCCTCCGGAAAAGTACGGGGTCACATTTCAGTCAGCGGCGGATGACGGGTGCCCGCTTGCGGTATGTCGCTCAAAGTTCGGCATTTTTCCGAAGCTTGTGTTGCGCCGCAACGTTAGCGGGAATTTAACCCTCCGAACCGATGCGCTCGAAGGGAATTGACATCGCGATTGCCGGACCGGTGTTGCCGCCGCAGCCCTCGTTCGGAGGCCGTCGGTTGCGATAAAATGAAAGTCTTCGATCCGTATTTGTCCGGGCGATAAAATTAACGGGAAGTTCGCGCCCAAGCCACTAACGGTTGCAAAAGGATGGCGTTCGATTTTCTGCATGGGTATCGCAGGTTCTCTTCCGCCCCGATCAAGTTTTCTTGCTCCGGTAGCTGGCTGCGACATGGCTGAAGAGAAAAAAGTGCTCGACCGCGTGGCATTCGGCCGGGGCTATGACGTTTGCATCATGGCCATCGACGGGACATGGCGTCGCGATTGCCTGCTCCAGGCCGTATCGGACAATGACGCCCAGTTGACCCTGGAAGGCTCCATCCAGGGTCTCAATCTCAAGGAATTCTTTCTGCTGCTGTCGTCCACAGGTCTTGCCTATCGCCGTTGCGAACTCGTTCGCGTCAACGGAACCGAGATGGATATCCAGTTCCTGAAGACGAAGGGCCGGAAAAAGAAACAGAGCGATTCCGCACACTAATGCGGCGGTTCAGAAGTCCGCATCATCATTGCGGCGAGCTCGTCGATTCCGAAGAACGTGGCTCCGCGAAATGCGACGAACTTCGGAATCGGACACGAGTTTCGCGAAGTTGAAGTTCCGATCACTGTTGGAAACGAGCCTGTTCTGAGGAAAACTCGCCTTTTCGCGTTTGACTAAATCAAGTTGCTACTTGTGCGTTAGGTTATCGTCCCGTAGAAATACGGATAGGCACGATTTGCGGTCTGAGCCGCAAGCCTGCCGGGCCCGCGTCGTTTTTTGCACTACAAGGGACGATGTCACATGACCGAAAAGCCGCTCTCTCGGGGTGAGATCTTCGTCGTCGATGACGATCCCGCCGTCCGCGAAACCCTTTCCATTGTCTTGTCGGCAGGAGGCTACGAAGTCATCTGCTTTGCCGACGGCGCCGCATTGTTGTCGGTCGCGCGAAATCGCACCCCCGCCGCCATTCTGCTCGACGTACACATTCCCGGTAAATCCGGCCTGGATATCCTGAGGGAATTGCGCGGCGAGGACTATCCGGCGCCGATCTTCATTATCTCCGGACAGGGCGATATCGCCATGGCGGTCAGCGTGATCAAGAATGGCGCGCTGGATTTCATCGAGAAGCCGTTTCGTGGAAACGAGATCGTGACGCGGCTGAACGAGGCGATCGAAGCCTATGCGCGCCGTCAGGCCGATCGCTCGGCCTCCAGTATCGGATCATTGCATTTCCCCGGCCGTGAGCCGCTGACCCGGCGCGAACGCGAAGTGCTGGAGCAGTTTACTTCCGGCGCCTCCAACAAGGAGGCCGGGCGGCACTTGGGAATTAGTCCCCGCACCATCGAAGACCACCGCGCGAACATCATGAAAAAACTGGGCGCGAGAAATGCCGCCGATCTGGTCCGGATCGTGATGACTGCCGCGCGAGCTTCCTGAACGGTCGACACCGGCACGGACCTGCGCAGGTCGATGTTGAGATAGCGGTTGTGGCGCCGCGGTTGCGCATGGGCGGGGCCTGTGCTCGACTTCCAGCCATTGATTCTGAAGCAAGGATTCCGAAGCAAGCACACAGCGTTATTCTCGCTTCGTGGATAGCCGGCTTCGATTCCTGCGTCCCTGCGCGTATTTGATTCGTCCGACGAAACTTCGCGTCTGGTCCGGGAAATATCCGCCGCCGTTGCCGTGGCGGACCTCGCCGCTTCTCAAAACAGCCGGTAGGAAAATATGTGGACATTCCTTGAGCGAATTCTGGATTCGTCGATGTTCTCGCCGCACGGCATTTGTCTGTTGTGGGAACCGGAACTGATCTGGCTGCATGTTGTTTCCGATGCGTTGATCGCGCTGGCCTACTTCTCGATTCCATTCGCGCTTGCGATTTTCGTCTCGAAGCGGCGGGACCTCAAATTTGGCTGGATCTATTGGGCGTTCGGCATTTTCATCCTGGCCTGCGGCCTGACGCATATCATGTCGATCTACACGTTGTAGGTGCCGATCTACGGCATCGAAGGCCTCGTCAAGGCCGTGACCGCCGCGGCGTCCGTCTTCACCGCCGGCATGCTGTGGCCACTGCTGCCAAAACTGCTCACGATCCCGTCTCCGTTCGAACTGCGCCAGGCCCAGGAAGCGCTCAAGGAAGAGGAGATGAAGGGCAGGGATTCCGAGCAACTGCTCCAGCAATTCCGCCAGGCCCAGCAAGCGTTGCGCGAGAGCATGGCGCGCCTGACCGCGGTGGTGGAAACGGCGGTCGACGGATTTATCCTGATCGACGCCAGAGGCCGCATCCTGCTGTTCAATCCAGCCTGCGAGAGGCTGTTCGGATATCGCGCCGAAGAAGTGTTCCACGAAAACGTCAAGATGCTGATGCCGCCTGCCTACAGCGCGCATCACGATGGCTATATCGGTAACTTCCTGCGGACCGGCGAGCGCAAGATCATCGGGATCGGCCGGGAAGTCATCGGTCTGCGCAAGGATGGCTCGACATTTCCCATGGAATTATCCGTCGGCGAGGCCAAGCAGGACGGCGAATCGATCTTCGTCGGCATCATCCACGATGTCAGCGCACGCAAGCAAACCGAAGAGCAACTGCGGCAGGCGCAGAAGATGGAAATGGTCGGACAACTCTCCGGCGGCATCGCGCATGACTTCAACAATCTGCTTACCGTCATCGTCGGCAAGGCCGAATACCTTGGTGAACAACTGAAATCCCGGCAGGACCTGCTGCGGATATCGAACGACATCTGTCAGGCCGGCGAGCGCGGCGCGGAACTGACGCAAAGATTGCTCGCATTCAGCCGCCGGCAATTGCTCCATCCGCGCGAGGTTGATTGCCATGAGATGCTGGATTCGATGCGTAAGCTGCTCCGGCGGACGCTGCGCGAGAACATCGAAATCTCGATTGCGCCGGGCTCTGCACGGATCCTGGCCTTTGCCGATCGCGCGCAACTCGAATCGTCGGTGCTAAATCTGGCGCTGAACGCGCAGGACGCGATGCCCAATGGCGGACACCTGAGCTTGAGCACCAGCGTCGCCTCGCTGGACGAGGAATATCAGGGTCAGCATCCCGAGTTCGAAGCCGGTGAGTACGCCATGATCGCCGTGACCGACGATGGCGTGGGCATGGCAGCGGAAGTTGCCGCTCGCGCGTTCGAGCCATTCTATACGACCAAGGAAGTCGGCAAGGGCAGCGGGCTTGGCTTGAGCATGGTCTACGGTTTTGCCAAGCAGTCGAATGGTCATGTGTCGATCTACAGCGAAGTGGGGCTTGGAACGACGGTGCGGATCTATCTGCCGCATGTGCCAGGTAAGCAGCAGGAGCCGTCCGATCAGGTTTCCGCCGATGAGGCGTCCGTTCCGCGCGGCCATGAGACAATCCTGGTGGCGGAAGACGATCCCTTCGTTCGCTCCTCCGTGATCCTGCGGATCGAAAATCTCGGCTACACCGTCATATCAGCGGTCAACGGCCATGATGCGCTGGCAAAGCTCAAGGCCAACCCCGGCATCGACATGCTTTTCACCGACATCGTCATGCCGGGCATGAGCGGCTGGGACCTCGCCGACAAGGTGCGCGAAATCAGGCCGGGTCTACCCGTTGTGTTCTCGTCCGGTTACGCGCTGGAAATGCTGACCCACAAGGGCCGCGAGCCCGGGAAGTCCCTCATCCTGAGCAAACCCTATCGCAAGGCGGAGTTGGCCGAGCGGCTGCGGCAAGCCCTGACGGGAAGTTTCGTCGGCCAATAAGGCCTTGCTCGCCATGGATCGCCTGTGACATGACTCGATTTAAGGGTCACGAGGTAGCACCATGGCTGAAAACAAGAAAAATCCCGATACGCTCCGCAGTGCGCGCTGGTTTGCGCCCGACGATCTCAGAGCCTTTGGCCATCGCTCGCGCGCCATGCAGATGGGCTATGCGCCGGAGGAATGGAAGGGCCGGCCGGTGATCGCGATCCTCAACACCTGGTCGGACGCTCAACCCTGTCACATGCATTTCAAAAGCCGGGTGGATGACGTCAAGCGCGGCATCCTGATGGCCGGCGGCTTTCCGATGGAACTGCCGGCGCTGTCGCTGTCGGAATCCTTCCTGAAGCCGACCACCATGCTCTATCGCAACTTGCTGGCGATGGACGCCGAGGAATTGCTGCGCGGCCATCCGGTCGACGGCGTGGTGCTGATGGGCGGTTGCGACAAGACCACGCCGGCGCTTCTGTTAGGGGCCACCAGCATGAACATCCCCGCGATCTATTTGCCGGCGGGGCCGATGTTGCGCGGCAACTGGAAGGGCAAGACGCTGGGTTCGGGATCGGACGCCTGGAAATACTGGGACGAGCGGCGCGCCGGCAAGATTTCCGACAAGGACTGGGTCGACGTCGAGGCCGGGATCGCGCGCAGCTACGGCACCTGCATGACCATGGGTACCGCCTCGACCATGACGGCGATCGCGGAAGCGATCGGCATGACGCTATCAGGCGCGTCCTCGATTCCCGCCGCCGATGCCGGCCACATCCGCATGGCGTCGGAATGCGGACGTCGCATCGTCGAGATGGTCTGGGAGGATTTGACGCCGAAGAAGATCCAGACCCGCAAGGCGTTCGAGAACGCGATCACGGTCGCGATGGCGATGGGCTGTTCCACCAATGCGATCATTCATTTGATCGCGCAGGCGCGCCGCGCCGGCCAGGACATCGGGCTCGACGATTTCGAAAAGGCGAGCCGCAAGGTGCCGGTCATCGCCAATGTGCGGCCGTCCGGCGATAAATACCTGATGGAGGATTTTTACTACGCGGGCGGATTGCCTGGCCTGATGAGCCGGATCAAGCCGCATCTGCATCTCGACGCCCTGACGGTGACGGGCGAGACGCTCGGTGAAAATATCGCGCGCGCCGAAGTCTACAACGACGACGTGATCCGCACGGTCGAAAACCCGATCTATGCGGAAGGCGCACTCGCCGTGCTCAAGGGCAACCTCGCGCCCGACGGCTGCGTGATCAAGCCGTCCGCCTGCGAGCCGCGTTTCCTCAAACATACTGGCACGGCTTTGGTGTTCGACGATTACCCGTCGATGAAAAAGGCGATCGACGACCCCGATCTCGATGTGACGGCTGATCACGTGCTGATCCTGCGCAACGCCGGACCGCAAGGTGGTCCCGGCATGCCGGAATGGGGCATGCTGCCGATCCCGACCAAGCTCGTGAAGCAGGGCGTGCGTGACATGGTGCGGCTGTCGGATGCGCGCATGAGTGGCACCAGCTATGGCGCCTGCATCCTGCACGTCTCGCCCGAGTCTTATATCGGCGGTCCGCTCGCGCTGGTGAGGAATGGCGACAAGATCACGCTCGATGTCGGCGCGCGCACCATCAACCTCGATGTTTCCGAGGCCGAGCTGACGAAGCGCCGCGCCGAATGGAAGCAGCCGGAGACGCGGTTCGAGCGCGGCTACGGCTGGATGTTCACCAAGCACATCAAACAGGCCAACGAAGGCTGCGATTTCGATTTTCTTGAAACGACATTTGGCAAGCCGGTCGGCGAGCCGTCGATCTTTTGACACCTGTCATTCCGGGGCGCGACGCAGTCGCGAGCCCGGAATCTCGGGGTTCCGGGTCTGGTCCTTCCGGACCATCCCGGAACGACAAATACTGGGATGAAAAACCATGTCAAAACTCTCAGACGCCACGCGCAACAAACTGAAGACCGTCTCGACCGCGACGGTCGCAACCGCATTGTTCAAGCGTGGCTTTCGCGTCCAGATGATCCAGGACGTGCACCCCCTGAGTGCCGATCAGCCGGTATTGGTCGGCGAGGCCTTTACCTTGCGCTACATGCCGGCGCGCGAGGACCTCAACAAGATCGAGGTGTTTCGCGATCGCGCCCATCCGCAGCGCAAGGCGGTCGAGGATTGCCCGGTGGGCGCGGTGCTGGTGATGGATAGCCGCAAGGACGCGCGGGCGGCGTCGGCCGGTGCCATTCTCGTCACGCGGCTGATGAAACGCGGCGTTGCCGGCGTGATCACCGACGGCGGCTTTCGGGACTCGGCCGAAATCGCCAGCCTCGGCTTTCCTGCCTATCATCACCGCCCGAGCGCGCCGACGAATCTCACGCTGCATCAGGCGATCGAAATCAACGTGCCGATCGGCTGCGGCGATGCGCCGGTATTTCCCTGCGACGTCATCCTCGGCGACAGCGACGGGGTGATCGTGATCCCTGCGCATCTGGCCGACGAGATCGCCAACGAGGCCGTCGAGATGACGGCGTTTGAGGATTTCGTCACCGAGCAGGTTCGCGGTGGGCGATCGATCCTGGGGCTCTATCCCGCGACGGATGAGCAGACGCTGGTCGATTTCGCCGCGTGGCGGAAGAAGAACGAGCGGTAACGCTGTTGCCGCGCCGGCTCACGCCGGGAGTTGTCACGAACAAGGAAGCACAACGTCTTGAAAGACAAAGCCGCGCTCGAACAGCGGCAGCAGGGAGAGATCGCGATGGCCACCACCCGCGCGCTGGACCACGGCACCGCCTACGAACTGAAGCCCGCGAGTTCCAAAATCGAGATGACCGAGGTCGGTCGCGGCAAGCCGATGGGCGAGCTGCTGCGGCGCTACTGGCACCCCATCGGTCTTGCGGCCGACGCGGGCGACGTCCCACGGAAGGTGCGCGCGCTCGGCGAAGATCTCATTCTGTTTCGCGACAGGCAGGGCCGTCCTGGTTTGTTGCATGCCCGCTGTTGTCACCGCGGCACGACGCTTTACTACGGCAAGGTCGAAGACGACGGCATCCGCTGCTGCTACCACGGCTGGAAGTTCGATACCGAAGGGCATTGCCTCGAACAGCCGTGCGAGCCTGACGGTGGTGCCTTCAAGGACAAGGTTCGCCAGCCCTGGTATCCGGTGGAAGAGCGCTACGGTCTGATCTTTGCCTATATGGGGCCGCCGGAAAAAAAGCCGGCGCTGCCGCGCTACGAATGCCTGGAAAACATGGACGAAGGTGAGTTCGTCGAAGCCGACGACACCTCGATCGGCGGGGGCGGCCCGGCGATCATTCCCTGTAACTGGCTGTAGCATTACGAAAACGTCGCCGATCCCTTTCACGTGCCGGTGTTGCATGGTTCGTTCAGCGGTGCGCAGTTCACCAACATGATGGCGTCAATGCCCGAGGTGAGTTTCGAAGCGTTGCCGGGCTCTGTCGCGGTACGATCGATCCGCCATCAGGACGACGGCAAGGTATTCTACCGGGTGACGCAAGCCGTTTTCCCAACATTACGCGTGGTGCCCAATCCCCGCGTCGCCCAGTTCGCACGCGTTGAATCGATCGGCTGGGTACTTCCGATCGATGATACCTCGTTCCGCATCTATGTCGCCGGCCGGGTCAAGAGCTCGGGCGAGATCGGCCGCATGCGCTCGAAATTCAACGGCAAGTTCTGGTGGGACATGACCGAGCCCGAGCATCAGAAATATCCCGGCGACTATGAAGCGCAGGTCGGTCAGGGCCCGACGACGATCCATTCGGAAGAACATTTCGGCCAGAGCGACCGTGGCGTGCTGATGGTGCGCCGAATGGTGCGCGAGCAGCTCGATGCGATCGCGGCGGGCAACGATCCGGTCGGCGTCAGCTTCGACCCAAATGCGCCGCCGGTCGTTTTCGAAGCCGGAAACTATATCAGGGATAACTGACAAGACGACGACGCGATCACCGACGGCCAGCCGCAACAAAGGCGCCGCGGATCACGGGAGGAATTCATGGTGGAGCTAGCGTCTCAGCCGCCTGCGCAAACCGGCGCCGCAATGGTGTCGCCGTTGCGGCGCTATTATGTGCTGACGCTTCTGACGGTGATCTACGGGCTGAATTTCCTCGACCGCACGATCTTCAACGTCCTGATCGAACCGATCAAACAGGAGTTCAAGCTGAGCGACACCACCATTGGCCTCGTCGCGGGCTTCGGCTTTGTTCTGTTCTACTCGCTGCTCGGCATCCCGATCGCGCGACTCGCGGATCGCATGAACCGCCGCAACATCGTCGCCGCCGCGTTTGCGTTCTGGAGCGCGATGACGTTCCTCTGCGGCGTGGCGCAGAACGTCACGTCACTGACGCTGGCCCGGATCGGCGTCGGGATCGGCGAATCCGCCGGCACACCGGCGTCGCAGTCGATGATCTCCGATATGTTCGACAAGGACGAGCGGCCGCGCGCGCTCGGCATCTTCGCCATCGGAACCTATCTCGGCGTATTCCTCGGTTATTTCATCGGCGGCTTCATCAACCAGCACTATGGCTGGCGCACCGCGTTCTTTACCGCCGGCCTGCCGGGCATCGCTATTGCGGCCGTGCTTTGGCTCACGGTATCCGAACCCGCGCGCGGCGCCTCGGTCGCGAAAATAAAACGCGAAGCGCTTGCGCCCACGCTGGCGTTCCTGGGATCGCAGCAGGCTTTCCTGATCGTGCTGATTGGCTTTTGCCTGACGACGTACCCCAACTACGCGACGTCGGCCTGGATTCCGCCGTTTCTCGCGCGCGTCCATCATTTGAGCAGCGCTGAAATCGGCACCTATGCCGGCACCTTCAAGGGCCTGTTCGGCATGGCCGGCACGCTCTTCGGTGGTCTCGTCGTGGCCAGGATTGGCCGGGACGACGACCGCTGGAAACTCTGGGCGCCCGCGATCACCTCGGGCCTGGCCGGGCCGGTCTTCATGGTTTGCATGCTGACCCAGGATTTCACCACGATGGTCGCAGCACTGGCCGCGACCTCGTTCCTGGTCGGCTTTCATCTCGGGCCAATTTTTGCGATCACACAGACCGTGGCGCGGCCGGCGATGCGCGCGTTGGCGTCCGCGATCATTCTGCTGACGGCGACCTGCTTCGGCCAGGGCCTTGGGCCACTGGTGGTCGGAATGATCAATGACGCTATAGCGCCGCAGGTTGGCGTGTCCGCGGTTCGCTACTCGCTGCTGTCGGCGTCAGTCACGACAATGCTAGGGGCCTTGCTGTTCGTCTGGGCCGCGCGTTTCATTCGTTCCGACATCATGCGCGCGGCCGAATAACTTCCTTTTGGGGAGGAGATGCTTACGCCTCGCTTTTCTCCGCCAGTCCCACCGCCCACAGCGCGAACGCATAGGCAATCGCGACCTCGTCGAGCCGGTTGAAGCGGCCGGAGGCGCCGCCGTGGCCCGCGCCCATATTGGTGCGTAACAATACAGGGCCGCCGCCGGTCATGGTCGCGCGCAGCCGCGCGATCCATTTTGCCGGTTCCCAATAGGTGACACGCGGATCGGTGAGGCCGCCCATCGCCAGAATCGCTGGATAGTCCTTTGCCGCGACGTTGTCGTAAGGCGAATAGGAAAGGATGGTCCTGAAATCGGTCTCGCTCTCGATCGGGTTGCCCCATTCCGGCCATTCCGGCGGCGTCAGCGGCAGCGTATCGTCGAGCATGGTGTTGAGCACGTCGACAAAGGGCACTTCGGCGACGATGCCGGCGAACAATTCGCCCGAACGGTTCGCCACCGCGCCCATCAGCATGCCGCCCGCGCTGCCGCCGTGGCCGACGATGCGTTTGGCGGACGTATATCTTTCCGCGATCAGCGCGCGGGCACTGGCGGCAAAATCGTCGAAGCTGTTGGTCTTCCTGACGCGCTTGCCGTCGAGGTACCAGCCCCAGCCCTTGTCGGCGCCGCCCCTGATATGGGCGATGGCATAGACAAAGCCGCGATCGACCAGCGACAGCCGGTTGGCGGAGAACGACGCCGGCATTGCCGCGCCGTACGAACCGTAGCCGTAGAGCAGCAACGGCGCGCTGCCGTCGCGTTTGAGGTCGCGGCGATGGAGGATAGAGACCGGTACCTCGGCGCCATCATGCGATTTCGCCATGATGCGGGTCGTCACGTAGTCGGCGGGATTGTGGCCGGACGGGACTTCCTGGCGCTTGCGCAAGACACGCGTTCGCTTCGTCATGTCGTAGTCGTAGATTTCGGACGGCGTCGTCATCGACGAATAAGAGAAGCGCAGGTTTGTCGTCTCGAACTCGTAAGAGCCCATGGTGTCGAGCGAGTAGGCGGCCTCGTCAAAGGCGATCGCATGTTCCTCTCCGCCATTGAGATCGCGGATGACGATGGCGGGCAGCGCATTGGCACGCTCCAGCCGCACCATATGGCCCGCGAACAACTCGACATCGAGCACATAGATGCCTTCGCGATAGGGGATGAGGTCGCGCCAGTTCGCCCGCTCCGGCGAATTCAGGGGCGCGGTCATGATTTTGAAATCGATGGCGCCGTCGGCATTGGTGAGAATGTACAGTCGATCGCCGCGGTCATTGACCGAATATTGCACGCCCTCTTGCCGCGCCGCCACCAGCCGCGGCGTCGCATTCGGATCGGCAAGATCGACCAGGCGCTGCTCGGATGTTTCGTGGTCGCCGCCGGCGATCACGCAATAGCGGCCGCTCGAGCTTTCATGGATGTGGGTGAACCAGCCGGAGTCCTTTTCCTCGTAGACCAGGAGATCGTCGGCTTGCTTGGTACCCAGCCGATGGCGCCAGACCTGCATCGGCCGGTGATTGTCGTCGAGTTTGACGTAAAAGAAGGCGCTCGAATCGGCGCTCCATACCACCGAGCCTTCGGTCTCCTCGACGAGATCGTCGGTATCCTTCCTGCTCGACCATTCGCGCACACGGATCGAAAAATATTCCGAACCCTTGGTGTCCGCGCTCCAGGCCTGAAGCTTGTGATCGGGCGAATGCCGCGCGCCACCGAACTTGAAATACTCATGGGTCGCGGCGAGTTCGTCGCCGTCGAGAATGATCTCGGCCTCTCCGCCATCGCGCGGGCTGCGACCGAACAGCTCGTGCTGTCCGCCCTCGCGGAACTTGCGCAAGTAAGCGTAGACGCCGTCGGGTGAGGGCACGCTGGAATCGTCTTCCTTGATGCGCCCGCGCATCTCCTTGACCAGCCGCTTCTGCAAGGGCGCGGTGTGGCCCAGCAGACTCTCGGTGTAGGCGTTCTCGGCGTCCAGATATTTGCGGATATCCGCATCCAAAATGGACGGATCGCGCAGCACCTCCTGCCATTTCTCATCCTTCAGCCACGCATAATCGTCGATGACCGTGATGCTATGAGTGGTGAAGGAATGCGGGCGCCGCGGCGCGACCGGCGGCGTCAGGGGGGATTTCTTGTCCATCAGTTCTCACTCTGCTCTTGTCATCCCCGGTGTCATATCGGAGTTTTCCGGCGGATTGCTAGATGCTGTAGTCGCGTCGACTTCTGCTGTCACTGTCATTCCGGGATGGTGCGTCAGCACCAGACCCGGAATCTCGAGATTCCGGGTTCAGTGCTGCGCACTGCCCCGGAATGACAGTCTCCGCGCGGCTTGTTGAGGGCCGACTTGTATGGTTAGGCTCGGTTTGTTGCGGGAAAACCGATGCTTTTCAACTCCTACCTCTTTATTTTTGTCTTTCTGCCGGTCGCTCTTGCGGGCTATTTCGCGGCCAATCGCCTCGGGGCACAGGCTCCGGTGATCTGGCTCGCGCTGGCTTCGCTGGTGTTCTACTCGTTCAGCAATTGGCCCTTCGTGGCATTGCTGCTCGGCTCGATCGCGTTCAACTATCTCGTCGGGTGGCTCCTGATTTCGCGGCACCTTAGCGCGGGTCCGCGCCTTGCAGCGCTTACGGTCGGCGTGACCGGCGACCTCCTGGCGCTCGGCATCTTCAAATATGCCGGCTTTCTCGTCGCCAATTTCAACGCGATGTTCGCGACGTCTATCGCGGTGAACATCCTGCTTCCGGTCGGGATTTCATTCTACACCTTCACCCAGATTGCTTTCCTGGTCGATGCCTACCGGGGCAAGGTCGCGCACTATGCACTGCCGCATTACGCGCTATTCGTGACGTATTTCCCGCATCTGATCGCAGGTCCCATCCTGCACCACCGGGATATGATCCCGCAGTTTGAGTCTTCCGATTCGAAGCGGCCGAACCCGCATTTGATCCTGTGCGGCCTGATCATTTTCGGGATTGGCCTGTTCAAGAAGACCGGGCTCGCCGACGGCATCCAGCCGCTGGTGGCGCTCGCCTTCAATCAGGCCGTGCCGTCGTTCGATCAGGCCTGGATCGGCGCGCTCGCTTATACCTTCCAGCTTTATTTCGATTTCTCCGGCTATTCCGATATGGCGATCGGAATCTCGCTGATGTTCGGCATTTTCCTGCCGCTGAATTTCAATTCGCCTTACAAGGCCACCAGCATCATCGATTTCTGGCGCCGCTGGCACATGACATTGTCGCAGTTCCTGCGCGACTATCTCTATATCCCGCTCGGAGGCAATCGGCATGGCTGGCTGCTGCGCTATGTGAACCTGATGATCACGATGCTGCTCGGCGGTCTCTGGCACGGCGCAGCCTGGACGTTTGTCGTCTGGGGCGCGCTGCATGGAATCTATCTTTGCATCAACCATGCCTGGATCAATTATGGGCCGCCGATCCCTGATCGGTTGGCGCGTCCTGCCGGCATCGCCGCGTTTCTCCTGACCTTCCTGGCGGTCGTCGTCGCCTGGGTTTTCTTCCGGGCCGATAGTCTGACCTCGGCGCTATCGGTGCTGTCGCGAATGGCCGATCCCGCGCGAATCGTTTTCGGCCGTACCGAGATGGTTCAAGCGGGGTTGATTGCGATCTACGCGGCAATCGCCTGGTTCGCCCCGAATACGCAGGCGATCATGGGTTATGACCACAAGAACAGGTCCGTCGGCGAAAACTTTGGCGCCTGGCGAGCGCGGCCGTTGTTGCTATATGGCGGCGCAGCCGCGTTCGCTCTCGGCGTTCTCGGCATCCAGCAACACAGCGAATTCATCTATTTCCGGTTCTGATGGATCAACCGATCAAAGACCTGTTGCGTTTCTTCGCCGCGAGCCTGCTCATCATGGTGGCGGCGGCGATGCTCAATTTTGTGGTCGATCCCTTGCAGCTCTTTCGCCCCTCGCGTCATTTTACGGCGGTCTATTCGCAGGACAGCCGCCTCCAGAACGCCGGGCTGATCAGGAGCCAGAAGTTCGACACCGTGTTCATGGGGACGTCGCTGGCGATCCATTTTCGCCAGAGCGATATCGACCGGATTCTCGGGGTAAAATCGCTCAAGCTCGCCATGAGCGGATCGAGCTCGCGCGAACAGGCTTTCGTGCTCGCGGCGGCCATGGCGCAAAAACCGAAGCGGGTGATCTGGGAAGTGGATGACTGGATCTTTCACGATGCCCCCGACATCGATGCGGACGCCAACCTTCCGGCGGATCTTTACCGAGGTAATGCGAAGGGCATCGCCTCCTATCTCCTCAGTGGCGCGATAGCGCGGGAAGCGCTGTGGATTGCGGCGCGATCGATTCGACCGCTGGCCCCGATGGGCGAGAGGCTGACGAACGAGGCGCTATTCAAATTTCCGCTGACCAACGTCGACGACATCAATGCTTTGCAGCCCGATGACGATATAGGCGCGATCTATCATTCAAAGCGGGCGCTCGCCGCCTTCCGGTACATCACTGATCCCGTCCGTAGCAAATACCTGCTGGACGATACCGACTACGACATGAAGGTCCGCGTGTTCGAGCGCGATGCGATCGGGCTGATCCGCGCCAATCCCGATGTCACCTTCGATATCTATCTGCCGCCTTACTCGATCCTGCAATGGGTGGCGTTGCGCGAGACCTCGCCTGAAACGTTGCGAAGCGTCTACGCATTTTCGACTCTCTTCTGCCGGCGGCTGATGGATTTCCCGAACGTCCGGCTGTTCGATTTTCGCGCCGTGAGTGACGTTACCCACAATTTGGATAACTATTCCGATGTGATCCACCATTCGCCGGCGATTGACTTGCAGGTTCTCGGCTGGCTGGCGCGCGGTCAATATCGCGTCGATGCGTCAGCGCCCACGGCGGCCCTCGAACAGCTCAAGGCACAGGTCGAGGTCTATCGGGTGGAGGCTTCGTCCCGCTAGGGCAGGACGCAGCCTAGCGTAGGAAAATACTCGCGGGGGCTTGAAGCGACCAGTGCAGCCCTTCCTTGACGAAGTCGAGTTCGACACTTCCCCGGACGGCCTGTTCAATCATGCTCCTTATCACCACGTGTCCGAAGCCTGTCTGTTTCGGCGGTGTCACCAAGGGGCCTCCGCGCTCGCGCCAATCCAGCTTCAGGCCGCCAGCGCTGGACGCTGGATCAGCCGACCACGAAATAGAGAGTCGTCCGTGCGACGACGATAGCGCACCATACTTGACCGCATTGGTAGCGAGTTCATGCAGGGCTAGTCCGATGGCTTGGCTGGCATCGGCCGCCAAGGTCACTTCCGGTCCGCACAACTCCAGTTGCGAGCCGGACAGGTCGACAAATGGCGCAAGCTGAAATTCGATAAGTGCGCGCAAGGAACTTCCACGCCAGTCACCGCGCGCCAGCAGGTCATTCGAAGCGGCGAGACCGCCAAGGCGGCCACTCAATCGGCTTTGGAAATCCTTTTGATCCTTGCTTTTGCGAAAAGACTGGTCTGCGATCGATTGCACCAGGGTCAACAGGTTCTTGGATCGATGTGAGAGTTCCTGCAAAAGAAAGCGCTGGTGTGCCTCCGCAGCTTTTCGCTCGGTAATGTCTGTGGCGACGTTAATGACGCGATGTGCGTTGCCGTCCGGTTGCCGATCGAGCACGCGCCCATAACCCGCGAGCCAACAAACCTGACCACCGGATTTTACAATGCGGTACTCGGCCGGGAAAGAGTCTTGCTTGCTAGCCAAGGCATGATATTCGGCAAGCAAGTGCCGATCTTCCGGGTGCATCGCTTGGTAAAACTCATCCGATGGTCCACCGAGCTGGCCCAAACCGTCTGGCAGATCGATCCCGAACAGCGCCATTCCTTCGCGCGTCCAGGTGCGGATTCCCTTCGCGACATCGATCTCCCAGCTTCCGATCCGACCCAGATGCATTGCGGATCGGTATCTTTCCTCGCTTTTGCGGAGAGCTTCTTCCGTCAGCACCCTGTTCGTGGTCTCTACGGCCGTTATGAGCACCCCGCCTACGCCGGTAGGAGCCGAATCGTCCGGGATTGGGCTATAGCTGATGGTGAAATACGTGTCCTCCCATCGAGAACCATGCCGCTGAATTCTCAGAAGCAGGTCTTCCGCGAAGAAGGCGCTGCGTTCGCCGCTCAAGATGCTCTCATGCAACGGAGCGAGTTGTGTCTGAACTTCCGGCCACACCTCGCGAAAGGGTAAGCCGAGTGCTCGGGGGTGCTTGTCGCCAAGGATGGGCCGATAGCCGTCATTGTAGATCATGACAAAGTCCGGGCCCCAGCGGACGGCCATTGGGAAGCCCGAAGCGAGCACGAGATTCACGACCAGCGTAAGACTTGGCGGCCAACGATCCGCATCCCCAAGTCGGGTCCTCGACCAGTCCTTTGCACGGATGAGTGCAGACATGTTCGACGTGGCGGATATGTCGTTAACTATCAGCAGGGCCACCGTGATGAATTAACTCACAAATTCACGAATAATCTCAATATCTTCCAACCCTACCATTGTTTTGATCGATGGGCTATGCGCTGGCGGATTTTGTCGCGTTCTGACGCTGGAACAACGACCGGTGAAATGAACTAGTTCCGCAGCCGCGCGCTGGCATTGCTGCCGAACATGGGGATCCGGTTGACGGCCATCACCACCGCGAAGGTGATCAGAAGCATGGCGATGCCGAGCACGGAAATGGCGGCGAGATCGCCGCTTTCATTGAGGTCGTAGATCAATACGCTGATCACTTTCGTTTGCGAAGTAAACAAAACGATCGCCGCCGATAGTTCGCGCATCACGCCGATGAAAATAAAGCACCAGGTGGCGATGACGCCGGTGCGCAAGAGCGGCGCGGTGATCTGGCGGAGCGCTTGCAGCCGTGTCGCGCCGAGAATGCGGCTGGCTTCCTCAAGCTCGGGATGGACGGTCGCGAACGCCGCCTGCAATTGCTGATAGGCCGACGGCAGGTTGATGGTCAAAAATGCGATCAGGAGAATCCACAGCGTGCCGTAGAGCACGAAGGGCGGGCGCGTGTAGCTCAGGAACAGGCCGACACCGAGCACGATGCCGGGAACGGCGACCGGCGCGGTGGCGAGAAAGCCGAGGATGCGATGGCCGGCGATGACCTTGCGCGTGGTGACGTAGGCGATGACCAGCGCGAGCAGGGTGCCCAGCGTCGCGGTCGATGCGCCGAGGATCACGGTGTTTTTCAACGCCAGCTGGGTCGACGACAGCTCCGTGAAGACGAACACGATGTTGTGCAGCGTGAAGCTCGAAGGCGTCACCAGCGTGGTCGCGTTCGGCGAGAACGCGGCGTTGAGCAGCGCGAAATACGGCAGGAACACCGGACTGAGCAAGATCAGGAGGCAGAAAGCGAGCGCAGCCCAGCGCCACTTTTTCATCTCAACCCGGCGTGGCGCGCCATATTTTCCGCCCAGCACCGAAAAGCCGCGACGCCCCAGCAGGAATTTCTGTCCCTGCAACAACAGAATGGTCAGGACCAGGAGCGGCACCGCGGCGGCCGCGGCGAGTTCGAGCTTGGGCGGGTACTGGAACAGGCTCCAGATCTTGGTGGTCATGGTGTGGAAGCCCGCCGGCAGCGCCAGGATGGCTGGCGAGCCGAACAGGGTCATGGCTTGCAGGAAGGCGATCAGGGCGCCGGCGACAAGGGCGGGAAGCGCAAGCGGAATCGTGATGCGCCGCGCGGTGATCCAGGCTCGGCCGCCGAGAATGGCGGAAGCATCTTCGAGCTCACCGGGCATATTGTCGAGCGCGTTCGCGACCAGCACGAACACGAACGGGAACGTGTAACAGGAAATCACGAAGATGATGCCGGGCAGCGAATAGATGTCGAACAGATGTTCATCGGCTTCTGCTCCGGTCATGAATCGATAGAGCTGATTGAGCAGCCCGCTGTTCGGCGCGGCCAGCAATTCCCAGGCCACGGCACCAAGAAACGGCGGCGTCACGAAAGAGGCGGTGACGAGTGCGCGGATGGTTTGCCGGCCGGGCATGTCGGTGCGTGACACCAGCCATCCCATTGGCGCTGCGACAAGGCAGCAGATGATGGCCGAGCTGGTGGCGATGATAGCCGTCGTCCCTAACGGGTCAAGGAAATCGGGGTCGGTGAACAACGTCACGAAATTCTGCAACGTCAGATGATTGGCCTTGTCGGTGAAGGCGTAGATCGCCAGCCACGACATCGGCAGCACGATCAGGACGATCATGATCGCCGCAAACAGCCACAGGACCGGTTTGGTCCAGTCGATTTTGGCTCTGGGGGTGTCGATGCTTTGCTGAAGAATAGTCACTTGCCCACCGATCCGGTTTTTTGAAAGCCGTCATTCCGGGGTGCGAGTGAAACGAGCGAATCCGGAATCTCGAGATTCCGGGTCTGGTCCTTCGGACCATCCTGGAATGACGTTGAAATTAATTTAGCCTGCGGCATGTTCTAAACCCTAAACAGTCGCGCATAGCGGGTCTTGATCTCCTCGGCCACCTTCTCGACGCCGGCCGCGTCTTCCTTCATCAGCTTGATGTCGGCGATCCTGCGGCGGCCCGGCTTCGGCGTCACTTGCGGATGGGCCGAATATTGCGCGGTGAAGTCGGTGAAGAATTGTTGCGTCTCGCGCGTATGCATCCAGGCCTGAAACAGCCGCGCGGCATTCGGATGCGGCGCGGTGGCAAAAATGGCGGTGGGCCCCGAAATGGTTGGCGTGCCCTCGGCCGGATAGATCGGTTCGACCGGCTGGCCGGCCTCCTTCAGCAGCACGACATTATATTCGTTGCCATCTGCCATGATGGCGCGTTCGCCGAGCGCAAGCTTCTTCGGTGGATCGGTCGATGACTGAACCTGCATCACGCGCTGCTTCGACAATTTTTCCAGATACTCCCAGCCGAGCTCGCGAACGATCAGAAACGTCGCCGTCATGATGGTGCCGCTATAGGCAGGATGTCCCTTGACCATCTTGCCGGCCCATCGGGGATCGAGCAGGTCGGCGAAGCTTGCGGGTACTTCGGCCGGTTTGACGAGGTTGGTGTTGCAGGCGATCGAGGACAGCCAGATGCGCGAGGTTACGTACATGCCGTCGGCGTCGCGGTATTCGTCCGAAAAATATTTCGCGACATCCTCCGGGACGAAAGGCGCCAGCCAGCCGCTCCGCTTCCAGGAGATGACGTGAGAAGCATCCGCTGTGCTGATCACGTCGGCGGCGCGAATGCTGGATGAGAATTCCTGCGCGATGCGCTGGAACAGCCGCTCCGAGCCGGAACGCTCGATCTGCACCTCGATGCCGGGATACTGCGCCTGGAAAGCGTTGCCGAGCTTTTCGCCTACGGGCAAGTCCATGGCGGAATAGAGGACAACCTTGCCTTCCTGTTTTGCGGCGTCGATCAACTGCGGCGTGATGGCGACGGCTTCCGGAGCGGCCGCTTTGAGTGGAGAAGCGAACAGCGAAAACCCGAGCGCGGCCGATCTCTTGATCACCTCACGCCTGGATATTTTTCGCCGCTTCATCGCGCCCTCGGTTATCGGCTCAATGCCCGGCAGCGCTCGGGTGGTAGAGTCAGCCACACTTCCGTGCCGGCAGGAATCGCGATTTGCGGCGAGGTGACCGCGCGCAGGCTGGTGCCATCGGCGGTCTCCAGCACATAGTCGCGGTTGGCGCCGAGAAACACCTGCCGTGTCACCGTCGCCTTTACCGTGTTCCCGGTTTCTTGCGGGAGGCTGGTCGAAAGCTGGATGTCGTGCTGACGGATCGCGACCGCAGCGGTTTGATTGGCTGTGAGCTTCGCACCGACCACGCGCAGGGTCGCGCCGCAAAACGAGATGTGGTTTTCGTCGCTCGCGGTGCCCTTGATCACATTGCTGGAGCCGATGAAGCGCGCGACGAATTCCGATTGCGGCCGGTCATAGATGTCTTCGGGCGAACCGAGCTGATCGATCTTGCCGCCGTTCATGACTGCGATGAGATCGGCCGTTGTCATCGCCTCGGACTGGTCGTGGGTGACGTAAACGGTCGTATAGCGGTATTCATCATGCAGCCTTCGAATTTCGAAACGCATCTCCTCGCGCAAATTGGCATCGAGGTTGGAGAGGGGTTCATCGAGCAATAGTGTTTCCGGCTCGACCACGAGCGCACGCGCCAGCGCAACGCGTTGCTGCTGGCCACCCGACAACTCGCCGGGATAGCGCTCGGCCAGGATTTCGAGCTTGGTGGTCTGCAAGATCGCCTTGAGTTTCTTGGCGATGGTGTCGCGATCCAGCTTTCGCAGCTTGAGGCCGTAAATGATATTCTCGGCGACCGTCATGTGCGGCCACAATGCGTAGCTCTGAAAGATCATCGACATCTTGCGCTGCTCGGGCGGCATCGTGCGCGCGGCCGACGACACCAGGCGGTCGCCGACGCGAATTTCACCGTCGCTCGGCTCGACGAAGCCCGCGATCAGCCGCAGCGTCGTCGTT
Organism: Bradyrhizobium sp.; assembly: GCA_049509335.1. Taxonomy (GTDB): domain Bacteria; phylum Pseudomonadota; class Alphaproteobacteria; order Rhizobiales; family Xanthobacteraceae; genus Bradyrhizobium. Next base: position 267,785 of record JBEKZZ010000002.1, read on the forward strand.
TTGCCGCAGCCGGAGGGGCCGAGAAGGCAGACCAGTTGCCCGTGATCGATCCGCAACGAAACGTTATCGACGACCGTCACCGGGCCAAATCGTTTGGTGAGGTCACGCAATTCAACCGACGCCAATTAACCGCTCCCTGCAGCTTTTCCGCGCATTCCGCCGCAACCAGATCGACGCGTCAGGCGGAAACCTGATTGTGACAGGACCGTGGTTGCGGAATGCGCGCTTATTTATCGCCAGATCAATATAAGCACGAATGCGGGCCGGCCGGAAAGCCTTCGGCCGTCAGATTCGCGTCATGCCGGAACGTTGTCGCCGAGCCAGCCGATCGCGGCCTCGACGCCGCCTTTGCCATGGGGAATGCCGAGCGCCTGGAGCGCGACTTCGATGACGCCAAGCGTACCCAGCATCATCGGCGCGTTGACGTGGCCCATATGGGCGATCCGAAACGCCTGGCCGGTCAATTCTCCGATACCTACTCCCAGCACCACGCCGCATTTCTCCTTGCAGTATCGTTGCAGCGCGGCCGGGTTGTGGCTGTCGGCCATCAGGACCGTCGTCACGGTGTTGGCCCGCTCGCTGGCTTCCGCGATGTTGAAACTGAGCACCTGCCCCTCGGCCCAGACCGACACCGCGCAACGCACGGCCTCGGCCAGCAGGCGATGGCGCAGGAAGACATTTTCAAGGCCTTCCGCGTCGATCATATCGATGGCCTGGCGGAGCGCGAACAGCAAGTGAATGGGGGCGGTGCCGCCATATTTCCGGTAGTGCTCGGTGCCCTCGCGCTCGGTCCAGTCCCAATAAGGCGTGCGCAGGTTCGCCTTCTTGTGAACGTCCTGGGCGCGGTCGTTGACGGCGCAGAAGCTCAGGCCCGGTGGCGTCATCAGGCCCTTCTGCGAACCGGACATCGCGACGTCGATGCCCCAGGCATCCATCTCGAACGGCATGCAGCCGAGCGAGGCCACGGTGTCGACCAGATACAGTGCAGGGTGGCCGGTCGATTTGATCGCCTTGCCGATCGCTTCGATATCGTTGAACACGCCGGAGGCGGTGTCGACCTGCACCACCAGGATCGCCTTGATCTTGTGGTCCTTGTCCTGCCGCAGGCGCGCCTCGACGTCGGCCGGTCGCACGGCGCGGCGCCAGTCGCCCTTGAGCACTTCGACATCGGCGCCCATGGCGGCGGCCGCGTTACCCCAGCCGACCGCGAACCGGCCGCTTTCCAGCACCAAGATCTTGTCGCCCCGCGACAGCACGTTGCTGAGCACCGCTTCCCAGGCGCCGTGGCCGTTGGCGATGTAGATGTAGGATTTGCCCTTGGTGGCGAACAGGCGCGAGAGGTCGCGCAACAGGCCGTCGGAAAGCTGCACCATCTCCTCGGAATAGATGTCGAGCGCCGGACGGTGCATCGCCCGCAGCACCTCGTCGGGCATCGTGGTGGGTCCGGGGATCGCCAGGAATTCCCGGCCCGCGCGAACGGCCATTTTCGTGATTCCTCTCAAGGAGTTTGCAGGGGTAGGGATGCAGGGGAATGGCAGGAAATTCAAGCTCGGACGGGATGATATTAGAGTGAGGCTGTCATGCGGGGCGCGCTATTTTGGCAGCGCATCGGCAACCGCGTGCCAGATCTGGTCCTTGATCTCGGTCGCCAGCGGGCTCGGGATGGTATCCGCGGGCGTTGTGCGTTTTTGGCACGCCACGACCAGCCGCAAGATCCACACCTCGCCGTCGGTGTAATAGGAATCGCCGCCGCCATTTCGCCCCGCCAGCGTCACGCCGATGCCGGTCACCTGATATTTGGCGTCGACCACCTGCGCTTTCTCAAGGTCCGAGGCGAGCAGGCTCCGCTCGGCGTCGATGTCGGCGGAGATGTGATGCGTGATGGCGCCGGTGTAGTGGCTGACGCCGACGCCGCGATCGAAGGTGGCATCGCCAAGCCAGACCGGGCGATTTTCCTGGCCCTGGTCCAGCACCTTCCAGAACCGCACATGATGGCGCTGATCGGCGCTTTCGCCGGCCGGCTTCTCGAATGCGAGATCCTCGGGCCTGCCGAGATAAAACAGCGGGCTGATCGGCGCCTGATGATAGGGACGGTCGAGCAGCACGCTTCCGGCGATCTCGATGGCGGATCGCGTCGTCACGGGATCGGCCGGATACCAGCCGGCCGCCTGCATGGCGCAGATCACGTCGAGCTTGTCGCCGATCAAGCCGACATTGATGGGGTCGCCGGGAATGCCCTGCGCGGTGCGCGTCACCATCGGCAGATCGGCAAGACGGCGTTGGTGTTCGTAGTGGCTCCATACCGCGGGCAACACCTGATAGGCCAGCGCGGCATAGGCCAGCACAACCGCGAGCGCGGCGAACAGAAACTGCTCCAGCCGCGAATGCGGGTGATGGGACGGCAGGACGAAAACGAAAATCTTCACGGTGTTTCCGGTCCGAAAGGTCAGTCTGGCTGGATATTATCGCCGGGTCTCGCGGCAGCCCGCGGCCTCGGCCTCCTCGACCGAGCAGAACCAGCGTGTGCCCTTGCTGATCTTCATTTCGATCTTGGCGTACCAGCGGCTGGTCGGCTTGTGATAGATGCACTCGCCGGCGTGATTGACGTTGCCCTTGATGGTGCAATCCGGCGAGGGCGCGACCGATCCCGAGGCCGACGCCAGCAGGATGGCATTGGCGGTCTCCGGCGGTTTGGTCGCCCCCAGAATGGCCGTCTTCTTGTTGCGCACGCGCCAGTCCCACGGCGCGATGAACGCGCCCTGCCAAAGGCCGACTTTGGCCTCGCGCGCGGCCTTCTCGTCGTCGTCATAGTCGTGGCTGAACCGCACATAAGACAGCGCCCATCCGTTGCGCACCATCCATTTCTGGATGTCCTCGCCGTCGACTTCGCAGCGCGCCACACTGCGGCGCCGGTCGGTGGCCTGGCGATCGACCGCCTGACGGATGTGGCAGGTCCAGGTCTTGTTGTCGGCATGCTTGATGAGTTCGTCGCGGGCCGCAATGCCGCAAGCCCAGCGCTCGCCCTTGCTGTCGAGACAGAGTTGATCGACCGAGGGAGCGTCGATGCCGCCGAGCCTGATACGGCTGGCGCCGACCTGGACGATATTGCCTTCGCGAACCTTGCTGGTGCCGACGATATCGGCATCGGCGGCCTCTGCCGACGCCTGCATCAGAGCCGGCAGAAACAGCGCAATCATCGCGAACAGGAATTTCAGGCGCATGGAAAAAGCCGGTTCAAAATGGAACGTCACAATGGCGGCGGATTGTGGTGCGGATTTGGCCGGGAAGCCAGCGGATTTCGGAAGGCGGCGACCATAGTGGCGCGGCGAATGTCAGCCGCGCGGAACTAGCTCTTCGCCCGCTTCAGCGCGATGCGCGCCAGCGACAGGCCCATCAGGACAAAGGCCGACGTCGCCTCCGGCCCGCCGACGAGGATGCGGGTCGGCGTCTTCATCTTGTTCCATTCATAGGCCCTGAACGGTCCGTGCCGGCCGCCTTCGCCGAGATGGTGGACGATGCAATGGAGCGCCGGCGTGAAGGTTGATATCTCGGCCCCGAGATGCCCGAGCGCGATCAAGGCCAGCGCGGCATCGAACGGGTTCATTTCGTGCACGATCAACACATCCTGCACATAGGCCAGCACGCGCTCGCGGATGAAATCGAACGCGCCGTCGGGGTCGATCATCGCCCGCGCGTTCTGCGGCAGCGCCATGAAGGCCGCGTAGCAGCGGCCGAAATAAGCGCAATAGAGCTCGGGCAAATAATAAATATGCGAGCGCGGATCGGCGAAGGCGCCGCTGGCTACGAGGTTTTTCTGGAACTTGACGATACCGCGCAACAGATCGAGCCGCTGCGGCGTCTCCAGGATTTTCCAGCGCGCGAGGTTACGGAAGCTCACCTCGAGGACGTCGAGATTGAGCGTCGGATCGAGGTCATTGCCGTAGGGACGGTCGCCATTGATGTTGTCGATCCAGGTGACGATGCCGCCGTCATAGTCGATGTTGTCATTGATCGGCACGGTGACCTTGGGCGCGTTGGCGCCGGCCCTCACCTGATATCCGCTGTAGAAGTCAGGCAGCGGCTGATCAAGCACGGGATCGCTGGAGCCTGCTTGCGTCGCGGCGGAGAACGCGCAGGCCGTGGTGTCGCAGTCCGGCACGTAGAGGCCGAAGCCGAGTTTCTCCTTGATCCCGGCGAAGAAGCGCGAAAAGCGGGGATGCGGCGGAGGAGCCATCGCGGTGACGACGTCGAAGCCGCGTCCATCGGCCCCGCGGACTTGCTCGCGGCTTGGGCCGAGACAAAAGTCGGCCATGGCGGAAATCGCGCGCTTCGCCGCGGTGGCTTCCTCGGTTGAGGCGAGGCCCGTCTCGAGAAAGCTCAACAGCGACTCGATATAGAACGCATCGTAATAGGCCGAGCGGTGACGGATCTGCATCGGCTGCCACATCGGCTCGGCGATGCCTCTCCAGGGCGGATTGATCAGCTCGCGCGCCGGCGATCGCGCGATGAAGATGCGCGCCAGATTGAACAACAGCGTCGAATTCTTGTAGCTGCGCGCATCCAGTCCCGTCAGCGCCATCAGGAACTCACGGCCGCGCATGTCGGGGTCGCCGATCAGGTTGAAGGCGGCGTAGGCCGGGATGAAGCCGCATCTCCCGTACGTCCGCAGCAGGTGCGCGCCGCAGGTGCGGATGACGTGCTCGATCTCCGACAATTTTGGCAGCCCCACGTCCAAATGGGCGGATGGTTTTGGCCGGGGATGCCGCAGTTCGACCGTATCGAGCAGGTGAGCAACCGGCTCGCCGATCGCGGCCCAATCAGGCGTCTCGTCGTCGCGCGCCCGAACCAAAGCGTTGCGCAAGCTGGCCAGCCGCGATCCGTCGTTCAGCTCAACGAGCCCGCTCCGGCGCAACAGCGGCCGCAGGGCGGGGTTGCCGAGCGCGGTCCGATAGAATTGTCCAAGATGTGCGTCGCCGCCGGTGCCATTGAGGAGCAGCGGATCGCAGACGTCATAGAGAGACGGGCCGTCCTTTCGGGCCGTCAGCGCGCGGCAGGCGGCCCCTGCGACTTGGTGAAACCCCATGGAATTTTCTTTCCCCGCGCGGCTTGGCCCCGCACGTTTTGGCCGGCCCTGCGCGAAAAAGCAGCTATTCGCGCGCGAGCCTCTCCCCAGACTTGCCCCGAGAGCCAAGCCTGCCAAAGCGTGGCACGAAAGATGTAGCAATTTCAAGGAAATGGGGTGCCCGCGGCCGTGGTAATCCACTGGCGCTGTCGTGTGATTGACATCAGGGAACCGGCGGGCCCGGGAACCTCTTAAGGGAGAAATAAGGTTGCCGGCAGGTTACCGGACAGGTTAAGGGTTTCGTTGTTGCAATGCCGCAAATTGAGCGTATTTCGATAGCAAACGGGCCTCAATTCCTGAAACCGAACAAGCTGTTGGCGTGACTAAAGTGCGCGCGATTGATGGTGATTGCGGAACGAGATTTGTGATGAATGTTGTCGGCCTCCTTTCTGGATTTGGCATTTCCCGACGCTCGCTCGCTGTTGCGGCGGCGCTGGTCGGCACGGTGTCATTGGCCATTGGCGCCCATGCGGCGCTGAACAGGCTGGCGCTCGATGCCGTAACGACCGCCGCCGAGCCGGCGGATAACGCGGCAGTGCGGCCGTCCCGGCTCGCGCTCGTCATCGGCAACGGCCATTACCCTGACGCCAACGCGCCGCTCGCCCAGCCGATCAATGATGCCCGCGCTGTGACCGCGGCGCTCCGTCACGAAGGCTTCGACGTCGACATCATCGAAGACGCGACCCATGACGACATGACGCGCGCGATCGGCCGCCTGAAATCGAAGGTGCGCTCGGATTCGGTGGTGATGCTGTTCTTTGGCGGCTACGGCATCCAGGCCGGCCGCGAGAGCTACATGATCCCGGTGGATGCCGCGATCTGGAAAGAGGCCGATGTGCGCCACGACGGCGTCAGCGTCGAGGCCGTGCTGGATGCGGTCAAGGAGTTCGGCGCCTGCGCCAAGCTCGTGGTGCTGGATGCCTCGCGCCGCAACCCCTATGAGCGCCGCTTCCGCGCCTTCTCCCATGGGCTGGCGCCGATCGGCGTGCCTGATAACGCGCTGATCCTGACCTCGGCCTCGCCCGGGGCTGTGGCCGATGATTCCACGGGCGAGAATTCGGTGCTGGTCACCGAGCTGTTGTCCCACATCAACACCAAAGCCGATCAGGCCCGCGCGGCGGAAGCGATCTTCAACCAGACCCGGGTGGCGATCTCGCGCGCCTCCGGCGGCGCCCAGGTGCCCTCGGTCTCTTCCTCGCTGCTGGAAGAAGTCAGCTTCAACGCCGGAAGCTGAGGCCTGCTGTTAAGGCTTGAACGTCGTCATGCCCGGCACAAGCCCGGCCATGACGAAAAACTTTGTAGCCTGAATCCGCCCTACCCCTACTTCGCTTCCGCCTCGGCGGTGATCGCCCGCACCGGATCGCCCTCGCGCAACAACGCGCCGGCCCGCGCCACCACGATGTCGCCCTCAATGAGCCCATCGCGGATTTCGACCTGCCCGCCCGACATCAGCCCGACTTGCACCCGCTTGGTTTCGATCCGCGCGCGCCGCACCACCTGCACCACGGTGCCGGCCGAGCCATAGAGCACGGCGGTGAGGGGCACCGCGACGCCGCAGCTCTGGCCGGTCGTGATGACAGCGCGGCCGGACGAATTGACGAACAGCTTGCGGTTGGTGGTGACGCCGATGAACACCTGGCCGAGCTGGCTGTTGGGCTCCACGGTGGAGGCGACGCGGCGCACCTTGCCCTCGACTTCGCCCGCGCCGACGACCTTGATATGCGCCGGCTGGTTCACGGCGAGCCTGGACAGATCCTGCGTCGGCACCATTCCGACCAGGTCGAATTCGCTGCGCGCGATAATCGAAAACAGCGCCTCGCCGCGCGGCGAGGCCAGCGCACCGATTGTGGCGGTCGAACTCAGCACCAGGCCTGCGACCGGCGCCGCGACCGTCGTCGTGCCGCCTTCGGGCAGCGTGAGGCGGGCGAGATTTTGTCCCGCCGTGACGGTATCGCCGGGGTCGGCGAAGATCTCCGCGACCTTCAGCCCCGGCCGGTCCGGCCGCACCATCGTTTCCTCGCGCGGAATCAGGATGCCAAACGCCTCGACCACATTGGGGAAGCAGGATTTCGAAGCCTTCAGCACCGTCACCGCCGCGCCTTGGGGGGCGTCTTTCGCGGCGGGATCGTCGGCGGCGAGGGTGGGCGAGGCGAGCGCGAGCAGAGCCGCCGCGAGCAGGGGGCGCAAGGTGTGAGGTGAGGCGGCACTACTCATCGGCGATCCCATTTCTGGGCCATCGATAGCAGAGGAGTGGCGGGCAGAGCAATCATCGGTCCAACCCTTGAGAATTCCAAAATTGGGCCTTGCTTGTATCGAATTACACGAAGCATTTGGCGATCACCTCGTTAGAAGGACGAGAGTTCTTTCGCCTAGCGCCCGAACGGGCGCGAACAGTGCTGCTGCTTGCAACGATTAAGGAGGTCAAGCTGGGTGACGAAATATTCGAGACGACAGAAGTTAAGGCTGAAGTCGAGGCAGCAAAGCGACGAGGCAAATTCAGGCTTTCGATGATTGGTATTAAGCCGGGTACTGAGCTCCAGCTCTACAAGGACCCCACCATGGTTTGCACGACCATCGATGAAGGAAATCAAGTAAGCTATCGCGGGGATGTAACCTCACTATCGGACGCTGCCCTTCAAGCCCACATAGCCCTTGGGGATGATTGGCCGTCGGTGTCGGGACCTTGGGCCTGGACCTACCAAGGCAAGCGACTGGACGAGCTCAGGCGCGAGATAGAAGATCAATCGGACTGAGTTGGCAAAATTAGTTTTATCCAAGGTTGGAAACTGCCAGGCGGGGTTCATGCCGCAGCGGTCAGACGTCGCGCGCGTTCTATCCGCTTCCGCTCGCGCGGTGAATTCATCGCTTCCCATAGGTCACTTCGCCGCTGCACATTGAGCCAGAAATCCGGGCTATTGCCGAACACGCGGGCGAGGATGAGAGCTGTTGCCGCGGTTACATTGCGACGATCATTGCACAGCTCATTGACATGTTTGCGTTGCACGCCCATGGCGTCAGCCAGCGCGCCCTGCGTCAGGCCGATCGGTTTCATGAATTCCTCGACCAGAATCTCGCCGATCGTTGCCGGTTTGCGCTTTGTCATCAACATGGCTTGCCTCACATGTAGCTGTGATCGTCCAGATAAACGTCTTTCGCCTCTCCCCTGCCGCTATCCCATCGAAAAACCAGCCGCCATCGCTTGTTGACGCGGATCGAATGGAGGCCGTCAAGATTGCCTCGCAGCTTTTCAAAATGGTTGCTGGGCGGTGATCTCAGGTCGCGGTCGGTTGTCGCATCGTCAATCATCTGGATTTTGCGGAACAGACGATCTTCCAGATCGGACGGGATTTTCTTGGATCGGATGTCGTCAACGAAGAACTCGCGCAACCAGCCATCCCGGAAGCTCAGAATCATCCCGCAACTCCATATGAGATGATGTACCACTCTATAACTCATATCGCAAGAGGGTGAGCGGCGCAAAGCTCGCAGGGCGCTTAGGCACTGATTTGCCCGTCGGGCAATTCCTGCAAAACCCTGTCCATCCCCTCCGTAAAAAATATTCCGCTTTTCACGTTGGTAGAAGCAGGGGTAGAGCCGATTTCGTCCCGCCTCACACAAGGGGCGTTTCGCGATCGTCACGGACGTTGGGTGCGGGATGCGGTGGACGCCTCAGTTGCGCAAGACGGGCGCAACTGAAGCGGACGGCGAAGTCGTGTGGTCCTGACATCTCGACGCTGATGTCAAGTGGGTGACGATGCTGACGCATCGCACCTGCGATGGTGGCAAGAAAGCCGATCACCAGGGAGAGCGCGCTATAAGCCGTTAAACCATTCGCGTGCGGGAATGCCGGGTGAAACCGGTTGTCCTCGCGGTGACTAACTCGTGTGGTTTCTATCTTCTTCCACGCGAGGCTGCGGGTGCAACGGGCACCCGGCATTCCCCACGCCCTCTGTTTTCCCGAGGGTCCAAGGTTTTCGCACAGTCCGGGCGTGATCCGCCGCGGAAGGCGCGGACGTATGTCCAAAAGTGGCTATTTGAAAATTCAGATCGTGCTTGGGGAGAAGCGTCACTCCGCCGCCGGCGAATGGAGGATACCCGGCGGCGGCTTGTGATCGTCGGGCTCGTCGTCCGCCTTGTTCGCGGTGATCAGTTGCCTTGCGAAACGCCAGATCAGGTTGCCGACGTCGTCCATCATCATGAACATCGCGGGCACGAACACCAGCGACAGGATGGTCGAAAACACCAGGCCGCCGATCACGGCCAGCGCCATCGGCGAGCGGAATTCGCCGCCGGCGCCGAACGCCAAGGCGGAAGGCATCATGCCGGCGGCCATCGCGATCGTGGTCATCACGATGGGACGCGCGCGCTTCATGCCGGCATCGATGATGGCGTATTCGCGGGTCTTGCCCTCGCGCATGGATTCCACCGCGAATTCCACCAGCATGATGGCGTTCTTGGTGACAATGCCCATCAGCATCAGAATGCCGATCCACACCGGCGTCGTGAGCTGTTTGCCGGTGAGCAGCAGGGCTACGATCGCGCCACCGATCGACAACGGCAGCGAAAACAGAATCGTGATCGGTTGCAGGAAGGTGCCGAACAGCAGCACCAGCACCGCATAAACCATCATCAGGCCCGCAGTGATGGCGGTGGCAAAGCCCGCGGACAATTCGTTGAGGCTTTCGGCATCGCCGGAAGGATTGACGGTGACGCCCTTCGGCAGGCTCTTCATGACCGGCAGTTCGTTGATCTTCCTGGTCGCGTCACCGAGCGCGGCCGTGCCGACGAGATCAGCGGCGACCGTCGCCTGCCGTTCGCGGTCGTAGCGGTTGATGCTGGTCGGCCCCTGGTCGAGCTTGATGTCGGCGACCACCGACAGCGGCACGCCGCCCCGCCCGCCGCCGAGTGGAACCCGCAATTGTTCGAGAGTCTGCACGTCGCCGCGCGCAGTGTCCTCCAGTTGCACCCGGATCGGCACCTGGCGATCGCCGGCGTCGAACTTCGCGAGTGCCGGGCCGACGTCGCCGATGGTGGCGACGCGAATGGTTTCCGACAGGCTTTCGGTGGAAACCCCGAGCCGGGCGGCCAGGTCCGCGCGCGGCTGGATGCGAAGTTCCGGCCGGTCGAGCGAGGTTTCGGAAATCACGTTGGCGATCAGTGGAATCCGCTTCATCTGGTTGGCGAGTTCGCTCGCAACATTGTTGACGATGTTGCTGTCCGCGCCGGTGACGACGAGCGAGATCGCCCGCAGTCCGTTTTCGTCGAGGAACCAGAACCGGATATCGGGAACGTTTTCGAGTTCCTGGCCGATCGAAAGCTCGAGCTCGCGCTGGGTGATCTTGCGTTCGGTCTTCGGCGTGTAGTTGATGATCAGCGCCGCACGGCGGACTTCAATGGTGCCCGGCGGGATCCGGCCTCCGTCGACGAATACGCTTCGCACTTCGGGGCGCTTGCGCAGGCGCGCGACGATTTGCTCCGTGACTTTCTCGGTGTAGGCGAGCTGCGAGCCGGGCGGCAGCTCCATGGCGAGCAGCGAGCGCGCGGTGTCCTGCGCCGGCAGGAAGCCTTGCGGCAACAGCGTGATGCTCCAGATCGAGGCAGCAAAGATGCCGAAGCCGATCAGCACGGTGATGAGGTGGTGCTTGACCGACCACGTCACGAGCCGCGTATAGGCCAGCATCAGACGGCCGGGCGGCGGATCGTCGTGCGCGTGATCCTTGAGGAAATAGGCGGCCAGCACCGGCGTGACGAAACGTGCGGCCAGCAGCGAGAAGAACACCTGCACCGAAACCGTGATGCCGAATTGCTTGAAAAATTGTCCGGCGATTCCCGACATGAAGCTCGCAGGCGCGAAAATCGCGATGATCGTCAGCGAGATCGCGATCACGGCAAGCCCGATCTCGTCCGCGGCTTCAAGCGCGGCGCGGTAGGGCGATTTTCCCATCCGCATGTGGCGCACGATGTTTTCGATTTCGACGATGGCATCGTCGACAAGGATGCCGGTCGACAACGTGATGGCGAGGAAGCTGACAAGGTTGAGCGAGAAGCCGAGAATATCCATCGCCCAGAACGCCGGGAAGATCGACAGCGGCAACGAGATCGCGGCGATGATGGTGGCGCGGATGTCGCGCAAAAACAGCAGCACGATGACGACGGCCAGGATCGCGCCCTCGAACAGGGTCGAGATTGCCGCCTCGTAATTGCCCTTGGTGAACTCGACCGAGGTGTCGATCAGCTTGAGGTCCACTTCGGGGTGGGCAATTTTCAAGGCGTCGATGCGCTTCTGCACGGCAGCCGCGACCACCACGTCGCTCGCGCCCTTGGAACGCTTGATGCCGAGCGCCACCACCGGCTCGCCGTTGAAGCGGGCAAATGTCCGGCGGTCGGCGATGGTGTCGGTGACAGTCCCGAGATCGTCCAGCCTGACTTCACCGCCGGACGGCAGGCTGATCATGGTTCCGGCAAGTTCGTTAAGGGTCTTGGCGCCGGCGAGCGTGCGGATCGCCTGGTCGTTCTTGCCGATTTCGGCGCGCCCGCCGGCGAGATCGACGTTGGTGCCGCGCAGGCGATGAGAGACGTCGACGGCGGTCAGGCCCGCGGCTTGCAGGCGATCGGGATCGAGCGAGACCAGAATCTCGCGCTCGACGCCGCCGATTCGTTCGACCTGGGCGACGTTGCGCACGCCTTGCAGCGCACGTTTGACCACATCGTCCACGAAATAGGACAGTTGCTCCGGCGTCTTGCCGGGCGAAATCGCCGCATAGGTGACGATCGGCAACCCGATGACATCGACGCGCTGGATCAACGGTTCGTTGACGTTCTGTGGCAGGTTGGCGCGCACGCGCGTGACCGCGTCCTTGACGTCGTTCAGCGCGCGGTCGGTATTGGTTTCCAGCGCGAACTGGATCGTCGTCACCGACAGCCCGTCCGTGATCGAGGATGAAATATGCCGCACACCCTCGACGCCCGACACGCCGTCTTCGATGGTCTTGGTGACCTGCGATTCAAGCTCGGCAGGCGCCGCGCCGAACTGCGAGACCGCCACGGAAATCACCGGAATATCGGCGCTCGGCAGCCGTGTCACCGCCAGCTTGGTAAAGCTGACCCACCCGAGCACAAGCAGGATGATCGAAAAAACGACCGAAGGAAGCGGATGCCGGATCGACCATGCCGAGATATTGAGTGCCATCAGCGTACCTGCGTCCGATCCAGTTCATCGGCGAATACCGTCTTGATCCGGTCGCCGTCATGCAATGACGAACCGGCGTCGGCGACGACGATCTCATCGATTTTAAGGCCCTCCAGGATTTCCGTCGACGTGTCGGACACCAGCCCAACCCGAACGTGCCGCGTCTCCACGGTATTGTCTTTCACCACCTGCACCGTGAGGTGATCGATGGCGGTACGTGGAATCGAAACCCCGCAACTCTGCTTGGCGTTGATGCTGGCCTGGGCGAACATGCCGATCTTGATGGCCGGATTGCCGCTCAGCGTAATCCGGACATGGCCGAGTTGGGTGTTGCGATCGATCTGCGGCAACACCAGCCGCACGCGTCCGACGATATCAGGGCTGTTATCCCTGCTGATCCGCGCGGTAACGCCCGGGCTCAGCTTCATCATGTGGACCGCGGGCACCTCGGCGTCGAGGTCGATCTCGTTATTGACGGCAATGCGGAACATCGGCCCGGCCTGGGGCGAGGCGGGGGCGCCGACGATGGTGTTGACCTGGGTGACGAGGCCTGCGGCCGGCGCACGCAGCGAAATCGTATTGCGCGCGCCGCCCGCTTGCGCCGGCGGCGGGGTGAGCCGCGCCAACTCCTGGTTCTCGGTGACACTCTCGCCTTCCCGGACGAGCACATCCGTGACCTTCGAACCCTCTTGATCGGCCGATACCACCGCTTCGCGCAGCGGCACCGCAAATCCCGTCACCCGCACCAGATCGGAGAAACAGGCATCGACGGATTTCGTGACGACCACAAGCGCATTGCTTGTCGTTTCCTTGTCTTCGGGACGCGAGCGGTGCTCGAACCAGTACCAGCCGGCCGCGAGGAAAATGAAAAATACAGCCGCCAGCGCTGGCTTGAGGTAATGGGAAAGATTCATGACCGGGTTCGGCGCTCCTTTGCCGGAACGAATGAAAAGACTCTCCTCGATGAATTCGTTGACATGGCCGGTCCTCGAATGGCTCCGTCCGCGGGAGCTTCAAGAAAAAGCGCGTCGGCAGAAGCGGCTTAGCGTATACCGTAGTTTGCAAATTCCTTGACAATATTCGGGTCCATGGCCTTTGCGTTGTTGATGTCCACTTCGCCGTCCGAAATAGCGCCGCTACGCTGCCTTGCCAGGCCGCGTCCATACAGTGAGGAGGTCAGCCGCGGATCGATCCTGAGGGCGGCGTCAAAATCGGCGATCGCGTTCTTGTTCAATCCGCTTTTCAGGTTGACGAGCCCGCGACTATCGAGGGCGTCGACGAAGTTCGGCCGCAGCCGTAGCGCCTCGTTGCAGTCCCGCAGCGCGGACTGCAATTCGCCGATCACGGTTCGGGTCCAGCACCGGTTGTTGTAGGCCTCGACATCTTTCGGGTTGATTCGGATCGTGTCGCCGAAATCCTTGATCGCGAGGTCGTAGGCGCCCTTGCTGGCATAAACTTGCCCGCGGCGATACAGGGAGCCGGCATCGTCGGGATTTTCCACGAGCTTGGCCGTCAGGCTTTTGATCGTCGGGTCATCTGCCAGCGAGGACGAGGGTGGTTGATCGTTGCTCGGAAGATCGGCGACCACGGGCTTCTCTGCTGACTGCACCGGCGCCTCGGCCTTTGGCGGCGGGGATGGCGGCGGCGTTTGCGGAGGAGGAGGCACCGCCGGCCGTGCGCCCGGAATGAACGAGAAGTCTTCCGCCAACGAAGACGAAATCCAGGGTACCTGCTCGCTGCGCGAGGCGCGGGTCACGCCGACGCGGGTGCGATTGAGCGTCTCTTCGGCCATCAGGTCGGCAACGCGAATTTCCTTGAGTAACTCCTGAACAAACAGGCTGTGATCTGTGCCGTTGTCGGACATGACCGAGCTGAGCGCCGCGGAATACATCGCCAGCGTTCCGTTGGGCGCAATAACGGGTGCGAGACCGGCCGAGAAGCTGCGAAAGCGGCGCTCGTACGGATTGCGCCGGGAAGCATCAATGAGCGCGATTTTGACACCCGCGCCTCGGTTGTTGACTTCACCCAGTACCGTCTCGAGGCTGAATCCGTCGCGCCGGACGTCTGCTTCGGTCCATATCTGGGCATCGACTGGAATCATGAAGCTTTGGCGATTGGATTGGATGCCGTAACCGCTGAAGAAGATCAGCGCGACGCTGCCCGGCTTGATATGGCCGTACAGCCGCTCAAAGGCCTTGCGCATGCCGTCGCCGGTCAGATTCTCGCCGATCTCGACGGTGAATCCGTCCCGCTTGAGTTCGTCGGCGATGCTGCGCGCATCATTGATCGGCTCTTTCAATGGCGCATCCGCGTCCGGATATTTCGCGTTGCCGATGACGAGCGCAAACCGGTCCGCGGCGATGGCGGCCAAGGGAAAAATCGGTGTGAGCGAAAACACCAACAGAGCCAGCAGTGGAAGGCGGATACTCATGATGCTTTCGTCCAGCCAATTTCTTTATCGGTTCAATCAGCAACAGCTATTCCATTGGCTCGCGCCAAACCGACCTTAGCCCACGAAAATTGCATGATCAAACCGCGCCCTCAAGCGGAATCGACCATCTCCCGCGCCGACAAATAGCCGCGCATCGGTGCACGTGCGATGGCGGGGCACTGGACCGGTCCAGCTTGTCGAACCGGGCTGCCGGGCACGCCGGAACAGTCACAGGTGTCGTTACTGCGACATATTGAAGATGACCGGCATTTTCATGTGGCCGGCATGAATGGGGCAGGGTTTGACCTTTTGACAGCGCGGTGGCTTGCTGCGGCTCGGCCAAACATAAAAGAAGCTGAACCGATGGAAACGACCTACGAAGTCCATGCGCTCCGTTATGCGACGATGTCGCCGCGCACCCCTCACATGAATTACATCACGCCCGACCCGCACGAGACCGCGGCGTCCGACCTCGATTATTTTGTGTGGTTGATCCAGGGCGGCGGCCGCAAAATCCTCGTTGATACGGGCTTCAACGCGGAAGAGGCCAGTTCGCGAAGCCGCAAGCTCACGCTCAATCCGGTGGAGGCGCTGGCGCGCTTTGGGGTTCGCGCCGATGACATCAAGGACGTGATCGTGACCCATATGCATTACGATCACGCCGGCAACCTCGATCTGTTTCCGAACGCCCGGTTTCACGTCCAGGACCGCGAGATGAGTTACGCCACCGGGCGCTGCATGTGCTTTGGCCATCTGCGCCATCCATTTTCGGTCGAACATGTGACGTTGATGGTGCGACATATCTACGGCGAACGCGTCACCTTTCACGCCGGTGAGGGCGAAGTTGCTCCGGGCGTCACGGTGCATCATGTCGGCGGCCACTCCGACGGATTGCAGGTGGTGCGGGTTACGACCGCGCGGGGTCCTGTCGTGCTGGCGTCAGACGCGGCGCATTTCTACGGCAACATTCATCGCCGCAGCCCGTTTCCGATCGTCTACAATATCGGCGACATGTGCGCGGGCTGGGAAACCGTTGAACGCCTGGCCGGCCATCCCGATCGCGTCATTCCCGGTCACGACCCGCTGGTCGCCGAACTCTACCCGCGCGCCGGCGACAAGGTTGACGCCTTCGCGCTGCATCAGGCGCCAAAGCGTTCTTTCGTGAAGTAGCAAAGTGCGGCCGTGTTGCGGTCGATTAATATGCCTGCTTCGCGGCCGCCTGCTCGCTCGTTTGTACGAGAGCGAGGCTGCGTTCGATCTTGCCCAGCAGGCCTGCGAAATCCTTGCGCTCCCGCGCCGACAGGCAGGAGAGAATTTGCTGTTCCTTGCGGAGTAACCGTGGAATCAATTCCTCGTAGAGCGTGCGGCCCCTGGATGTGAGTTGAAGGGCAAATTCGCGACGGTCGCTTTCATTGGCGACGCGCTCGACGATCTTCCGCCGCATCAGCGTGGTCACCGCCCGGCTGATGGTCGATTTGTGCGTGCGGGTGCATTGAGAAATATATTGAGCGGTGCATGCGCCTTCGCGAAAGCCTAGCGTCGCCAGCACACGCCATTCCGGAATGTCCAGGCCATAGCGCTCCCGGTATTCGACCGACAAGGCGTCGCTGACCTCAGCCGCGAGGCGGTTGAGGCGGAACGGCATGAAGCGGAACAAATCGAGGGCGGTCTTTGCCAAAAGGGCTCCGATTGCGGGTTGCGCCAGGTCGGCGGCGGGTTTAGAATAGTTGCAAGTGAAACTAATTTAGCAAATCCAGCCTCCGTTGGCCAGAGCTCAAGAGCGAAAGCTTAAGACAGATGGTACAGGCCAAACTCCAATCCGAGACCCAGGCCAAGACCCGCTTCGGCTACCACCGCCACGCCGATCAGGACCGCGGTGGCGCCGAAATGGCCGCGTATCCCGTCGTGGTGGTCGGTGCGGGTCCGGTCGGACTATCGCTCGCCATCGATCTGGCCCAGCGCGGGCAACCGGTCGTGTTGCTCGACGACGCCGACCGCATCGGTGAAGGCTCGCGCGCGATCTGCTTTTCGAAACGTTCGCTTGAATTCTGGGACCGGCTCGGCGTCGGCCAGCGCATGGTCGACAAAGGCGTGGTCTGGCAGGTCGGGAAAATTTTCCACGGGGCCTCGTTGCTCTATCAATTCGATCTGTTGCCGGAGGAAGGACACAAGCGGCCGGCATTCATTAATCTTCAGCAGTTCTATGCCGAAGCTTATCTGGTCGATCGGGTACTGGAATTGCCGGGTATTTCCTTACGCTGGCGCAACAAGGCGGTTGGGCTGGAACAGCGCAACGACCATGTGATCGTCACCGTCGAGACGCCTGACGGACCCTATCGGATCGGCGCAAATTATGTCGTGGCCTGCGACGGCGCGCGCTCGACGTTGCGGCACATGGTGGGTGCAGAATTTTCCGGACAGGTGTTCGAGGATCAGTTCCTGATTGCCGATGTCAGGATGACGGCCGAATTTCCCACCGAGCGCTGGTTCTGGTTCGACCCTCCGTTTCACGCCGGCCGTTCGGCGCTGTTGCACAAGCAGCCCGACGACATCTGGCGTATCGATCTTCAACTTGATCGCAGCGCGGATCCCGCGGTCGAAAAGCAGCCGGAAAATGTGCGACCGCGAATCGCGCGCATGCTCGGCCATAACCAGTTCGATTTCGAATGGATCTCGCTTTACAAATTCCAGTGCCGCCGCATGGCGCGCTTCATCCATGGCCGCGTGTTGTTCGCCGGCGATGCCGCGCATCAGGTCTCCCCCTTCGGCGCGCGGGGCGCCAATTCCGGTCTGGAGGATGCGGAAAATCTGGCCTGGAAGCTCGACCGTGTGCTGCGCAAGACGTCTCGGGAAACTCTACTGGAGAGCTATCATATCGAACGCAGTGCGGCTGCCGATGAGAACATTCGCGAATCCACCCGATCGACCGATTTCATGGCGCCTGCCACACGCCAGGAGGCGCGGTTGCGCAAGGCCGTGCTGCTGCTGGCCAAGGAAACGGAATTCGGCAAGCGCATGGTCAATGGCGGCCGGTTGTCGGTGCCCTCGACCTACCAAACGCCGCTGTCGACATCTGATGGCGGGGCATGGCGCGGGGGCCCACGTCCCGGCGCCTCGATGATGGATGCGCCCGTTACGGGCCCTGCTGGCGAGGCCGCCTATCTGACCGACGCATTCTCGAGATGCGGCAGGCGCTTTACGATTATCGCATTCGCAAATGGCGTGGCAATCGACTGCCCCGATGATGTCCCGGTGATCTCGATCGGCACAGGTGAATTTTCCGACCCTGCCGGGCTCGCGGCTACACGTTACGATGCGGAACCTGGATCCGCCTATCTGCTCCGGCCGGACGGTTATATCGCGGCGCGTTTTCGTCATCCGACGCGCAGCGCCATCGAGGCCGCGCTGGCGCGCGCATCAGGCAACAATTGAGGCGGCTGACAGTTGAGGGATCTATGGCGTTACAAACCCGCTCGAACTTTGAAAGACCGGACGATGCCTTTCGCGCCATCGTCGAAGCCCATCGCGGACTAAGCGATGAGGCGAGCGCCGATCTTGACGCCGCACTGGTTCTCATTCTCGCCAACCATATCGGCGATCTTGAACTGCTGGGCGAGGCAATCGCTCTGGCGAAACGGCGGATGCTGGAGGCGAACCAGCAACAACAGCAGCAGCAACAACAACAATAATAATGAAGAGGGAATGAAATCGATGACCAAGGGTTTCGCGTCCACCACGGATATGGCCGAGAAGAAAGTCACCTTCTCGGAGATCGGTACTGACCTCTATGCCTTTACCGCGGAGGGCGATCCCAACTCGGCTGTTATCGTCGGCGAGGATGGCTGTCTGGTGTTCGACGCGCAGGCAACGCCGGCGATGGCCAACAAGGTGATCGAGCGCGTTCGCAACGTAACCGACAAGCCGATCAAATATGTCGTGCTGTCGCACTATCACGCGGTGCGTGTGCTTGGCGCATCAGCCTACAAGGCGCAGGCCGTGATCGCCTCGCAGGAAACCTATCGGCTGGTCGAGGAACGCGGCCAGCAGGATTGGGATTCCGAATATGGCCGCTTTCCGCGCCTGTTTCAGGACGCGCAAAGCATCCCTGGCCTGACCTGGCCGACGCTGACCTTCGAAGGCGAGATGTCGATCTATCTGGGAAAACGCGAGGTGCGCTTGATGCAACTCGGCGCCGGGCATACCTCGGGCGATATCGTCGCCTGGGTGCCCGATGCGGAAGTGATGTTCTCCGGTGATCTCATTGAATATCACTCGGCCTGCTACTGCGGCGATGCGCATTTGCGGGAGTGGCCGTCGACGCTGAACGAGATCCGCGCCTTCAATCCCCGAGCGATCGCGCCGGGCCGCGGCGATGCGCTCAAGGGATTGGCCACGGGGCGCGACGCGATTGCGATGACGCGTGATTTCGTCACGACGCTTTATGGTGCCGCTGAAGCGGCCGTCGCCAAGGGTCGCAATCTCAAGGACACGATGGCGGCGGCGCGCGAGGTGATGGATCCCAAGTTTTCGAGCTTCGCCATTTATGAGCACTGCCTGCCGTTCAATGTCTCACGCGCCTTTGATGAAGCTTCCGGGATCGACGATCCCGTGATCTGGACCGACAAGCGTGACCGGGAAATGTGGGCTTCCTTGCAAGGAGGATCGTGATGAACATCAATACATCACCCGACGCCATCAACCGCGGTTCGGCCAATATCTCGCCGGGCTATATGTCCGGCTTCGGCAACAGTTTCGAGACCGAGGCGCTGCCCGGCGCGTTGCCGATCGGGCGTAATTCGCCGCAGCGCTGCGCCTACGGGCTCTATGCCGAGCAATTGTCCGGATCGCCTTTCACAGCGCCGCGCGGCAGCAACGAACGCTCCTGGCTCTATCGAATTCGCCCCTCGGTCAGGCATTCCGGCCGCTTCGACAAGGTCGACGCCGGACTATGGCGCACCGCGCCCTGCCACGAGCAGGACATGGCGATCGGCCAGTTGCGCTGGGACCCGGCGCCGATCCCGAAGACCGAGATGACCTTTCTGCAAGGCGTGCAGACGGTGACGACCGCAGGCGATGCCGGTACGCAGGCCGGCATGGCCGCGCATGTGTTCCTCATCACCAAATCCATGGTCGATCAGGTCTTCTACAATGCCGATGGCGAAATGCTGTTCGTGCCGCAGCAAGGCGATTTACGTTTCGTCACGGAGTTCGGACGGATCGATGCGGAGCCCGGCGAGATCGCCGTCATTCCGCGCGGGGTTAAGTTCCGCGTCGAACTCATCGGCGGTCCCGCGCGGGGTTATATTTGCGAGAATTACGGCGGCGCTTTCACGCTGCCGGAGCGCGGGCCGATCGGCGCCAATTGCCTCGCCAACGCACGCGATTTTCTCACGCCGGTCGCAAGCTATGAGGACAAGGACACGCCGACGGAATTATTCGTGAAATGGGGCGGCGCGCTGTTCGTAACGAGATTGCCGCATTCCCCAATCGATGTGGTGGCATGGCATGGCAATTACGCGCCCTATAAATACGACTTGCGGAGCTTTTCGCCGGTCGGCGCCATCGGCTTCGACCATCCCGATCCCTCGATCTTCACCGTATTGACCTCGCCGTCGGAAACGGCCGGCACCGCGAACATCGACTTCGTGATTTTCCCGGAGCGCTGGGCGGTGGCCGAAAACACCTTCCGCCCGCCCTGGTATCACATGAACATCATGTCGGAGTTCATGGGGCTGATCTACGGCGTCTATGACGCGAAGCCGCAGGGCTTTACCCCCGGCGGCATCAGCCTGCACAACATGATGTTGCCCCATGGCCCCGACCGCGAGGCTTTCAATCACGCCAGCAACTCGGAACTCAAGCCGGTCAAGCTGACGGGCACGATGGCCTTCATGTTCGAGACACGGTTTCCGCAGCGCGTCACCGCGCATGCGGCACAGTCTTCGACACTGCAAGACGATTATGCGGATTGCTGGAAGGGACTGGAAAAACGTTTTGATCCGAACAAGCCATAAGGGCAAGGCCGTGTCCCACCCCAACGACCCCGCGCTTCGCTCTTTTATTCCGGTCGACCCTGAATCGGATTTCCCGATCCAGAATTTGCCCTATGGCGTGTTCTCGACGGCAGCCCTGCCAGCGCCACGTGTGGGTGTCGCGATCGGTGACTATATGCTCGATCTCTGGGAGCTTGAGCAGGATTGCCGGCTTGATGTCGGTCCGCTCGGCGTGTTCTCGGCGCCCTCGCTCAATCCATTCATGGCGCTGGGACCGAAGGTCTGGGCGGCGACGCGCATGCGGATCAGCGAGCTCTTGCGCCACGACAATCCCGAACTGCGCGATAACGAAGAACTGCGCCGTCGCGCGCTGGTGTCGATGGCAGAGGCCAAGCCGCATCTGCCGATCACAGTTTCCGGCTATACGGATTTCTACGCTTCGAAAGAGCATGCCAGTAATGTCGGGATCATGTTTCGCGGCAAGGACAACGCACTTCAACCGAACTGGCTGCATATGCCGATTGGTTATAACGGCCGGGCTTCAACGATTGTCGTTTCCGGCACCAAGGTGCGGCGTCCGCGTGGTCAGCTGAAACCTCCCAATGTCGAACTTCCAAGCTTTGGCGCCTCCAAGCGGCTCGATTTCGAACTCGAGATGGGCGCTGTGATCGGACAATCCTCGCCGATGGGCGAGGTGCTTGACGAGGCCCGCGCCGAAGAGATGATTTTCGGCTTTGTGCTGCTGAACGACTGGAGTGCGCGCGATATCCAGCAATGGGAATATGTCCCGCTCGGACCCTTCCAGGGCAAGGCGTTCGCGACCTCGATCAGTCCGTGGGTGGTGACATCAGCGGCACTGGAGCCATTTCGGCGTCACGGGCCGAAGCAGGATCCGGTGCCATTACGCTATTTGCGGCAGGTGCAACCCAACAATTACGACATCGAACTTGAGGTCGGTCTGCGCGCGGCGTCGATGAACAAAGATGCGCGTATCTGCCGGACCAATTTCAAATACATGTACTGGTCGTCCGTACAGCAATTGCTGCACCACGCCTCTTCCGGTTGCGCCATGAATGTCGGCGATCTCCTGGGGAGCGGCACGATCTCCGGGCCCGAGAAAAATCAGCGCGGCAGTCTGCTCGAGATTTCCTGGAATGGATCCGAGCCATTCGAGCTTGCGGACGGCGTGACCCGGACTTTTCTGGAGGATGGGGATTCGCTTGCCATGCGCGGCTGGTGCCGGGGCGACGGCTATCGCGTCGGCTTTGGCGAGGTGGAAGGAACGATTCTGCCGGCGGAGTGACGGCACGCCGTCATTCCGGGGCGATGCGAAGCATCGAACTACGATGTGCAATTGCACATCGGAGAATCTCGAGATTTCGGGTCTGGTGCTGGCGCACCATCCCGGAATGACAATGCGGACTCATCGCCCCTCCGGCGGGATGTCCCGAACCCGTTGCGAATGTGCCGTGACATCATCCAGGGCATATTTGAGATGTACGCGTTTGTCGGATGGTGGATGCTTGGCGACCGATATGCCCGGCCGCCATTCCCGCGCGGGACGGATCGGCCGTGGTGCAAATCCGCCGCCGCAATTCGGGCATACATTGTCGAGCTTGTCGGCCACGCAGTTCGCACAGAAGGTGCATTCGTAGCTGCATATCCGCGCTTCCGTTGAATGCGGCGGCAGATCCCTGTCGCAATATTCGCAGTTCGGCCGAAGTTGCAGCGCCATGATCGTCTACCTCCGCGACGTGAGGGGGGATCATCGCAAACCGGGCGAACGTTTCGAATGACGAATTTCCCTCGATTCCGGACAAGTCTCGCGAAAAACCGGGCGTTTTCAAAACTTCGGCGATCTTACCGAGAGGGGGAATCTTTCCACTCGCGGATAAGGTCCGTGATCTCAGCCTGTGCCGGCTCGCGGATTGTCGAAGGCGTGCGCGAGAATCGCGGCGCCGGCGCTGGCTGTGTGACGCCGTGGCGTTTCACGAAAGTCTTTCGGGCTGCCATGTGAGGATGCAGCGGCGCTTCGGTGAGCGTGAGCACGGGCGCGAAACAGACGTCGGTGCCTTCCATGATCCGGCACCACTCGTCGCGGGTTTTGGTCTTGAATATCTCGGTCAGTTTTTGCTTCAGCGAAGGCCAGGCTTCGCGCTCCATCTGGGCTTCGAATGCTTGATCCGACAGATCTGCAAGTTGGCGCAGCAGCGCATAGAACTGTGGCTCGATCGAACCGATCGAAATGAAGTTGCCGCAGGCGCACTCATAAACGCCATAGAAATGCGCGCCGCCGTCGAGCAGGTTGTTTTCCCGCCCCTCCGTCCAGCGGCCGGCAGCCGTTAGATCGAAAAACATCGACATCAGCGAGGCGGCGCCGTCGCACATCGCGGCATCGACCACCTGGCCGTGGCCGGACTTGCTTGCCTCGAGCAAGGCGGCGAGTACGCCGACCACAAGATAAAGTGCGCCGCCGCCGAAGTCGCCGACGAGGTTGAGCGGCAGGACCGGTTTTTCGGCCGGCCCGATCGCGGCCAATGCGCCAGTGACCGAGATGTAGTTGATGTCGTGGCCAGCGGCCTGGGCCAATGGCCCATCCTGTCCCCATCCGGTCATGCGGCCGTAAACCAGCCGCGGATTTCGCGCCAGCAGCGCGTCGGGGCCGAGCCCGAGACGCTCCATCACGCCCGGTCGAAAGCCTTCGATCAGCGCGTCGGCATGTTCCAGCAGATCGAGCACATCGCCGAGTGCGGCCCTGTTCTTGAGGTCGATCTCGACGACCTTGCGTCCGCGCCCGGCCGCCGATTTCTGGTTCTTCCGGGCGCCGGGGCGATCGAGCGTGATCACTTCCGCGCCCATATCAGCCAGCATCATACAGGCGAATGGTCCGGGTCCGATGCCGGCAAATTCGACGATGCGGAAGCCGGTCAGCGGGCCCGAAGCCGTGTTTGATAAGACCGTATTCGTCGATGTCTGCGGAGCCGGCGTGCTGGGCATTTTGTTTTTCCATATGGCCAAGCGATAGTCCGCCAAATCCTCAAGACCCGTCAACAAGCCGCGAGCAGATTGGCCGCTTTGCATACAATGGCACCGTCGATCCCGTTGAAAACGGCTCGCAGTTGCGTTGCAACCGGCGGCACAGCACGTCTCCAGTTTACGACCTCTTATTCATTCTATTCTA
Source organism: Bradyrhizobium sp. (assembly GCA_049509335.1). Classification (GTDB taxonomy): domain Bacteria; phylum Pseudomonadota; class Alphaproteobacteria; order Rhizobiales; family Xanthobacteraceae; genus Bradyrhizobium. Next base: position 291,701 of record JBEKZZ010000002.1, read on the forward strand.
GGTTTTTGATATCGGACGCCCATGCTTTAGCGGGGTGGCCGCGATTTCAATAGAAGCAGGGGTCCGAGGTGGGGTTTTTCAAACGTGTCGGGCCGCAATCGGCGTCGTCGGTGTTTCCCACCTTGCGATTTCGCGGCAAAATCAGCCTTGGCTTTGCCTTTGTACTTGCCATTACCGCCGTCAGCATGGGTTTCGCCTATCTGGGGTTCGGGCGTGTTTCGAATGGCGTCGCCGCTTATCGGGCGAGCGTGTCGGAGTCCGATCTGGCCCAGAATATCGACCGTGAACTGATCTCCTATCGTTCGCTGGTCAAGTATTACGTGGTGACCGGCAAGGAAGACGATGCCAAGGCCGCGCTCGTGGCCGAAGCCACGTTGAACGATGCGATCAATCAGTCGATGAAGAATACAGATACGAACAACAAGGAACGCACCAAGAATATCTCAAGCTTGAGCATGGAATTTCACTCATTCACGAAAATCTTTGCAGACGTCGTGAAGAACAAACACGACAGCGAGCTTGTCAGCCAAAACCAGTTGATGCGAAGCGGTAACTTGCTGCGCTATAAACTCGACGATCTGCCAAGCGGGGTAGACGACGACTCCGCACTTGCGGCGATCACGCTGGCGTCCAAGAAGGTGGCGGCGCTGTTCCAGACCGCTGCGGCGCTTGCCAGTACCTTCATCGTCAATTCCGATCAGTCCGTGGCTGCCAGCGCCATGGCGCGTCTTAAGTTTGTCGATGCGGCTTTGCAGGCCATTCCCGCCGAAGAAACGAAGATCGCGCAGGCTGTCAAGGAGGCTTCCAATCAGCTCGAAGAGTATCGCAAGGCGCTGACCAAACTGATCGATAATGCGAAAGAGCTCGACGAACTTTCGATCGAAATGGCCGATTCCACGGCTGTGATCTCCAAGATATCTACCAAGATGAAGGCCGATCTGCTCGAGGATCAGCAGCGGCTGGATTCTGAATCCGGTACGACCATCGCCGAGACCCAACGCCTCATCGTGATGCTCGCAATCGGCGGCTTCCTGCTGGGTGGGGTGCTGGCCCTGCTTCTGGGGAGGCAAATCTCGCGGCCGATGATTGCGATGTGCAAGGCGATGCGCGAACTCGCCGGCGGCAATTTCGAAGTCGTGCTGCCGGGTCTCGGCCGCAAGGACGAACTGGGCGAGATGGCTTCGGCGGTCGAGGAATTCAAGATTCAGGCGGTTGCGAAGGCCGAGCGCGATGCGGCTGCTCTCGACGCCCAGAACAAGGCCTCCGCGGCGGGACGCCGTACCGAACTCATCCGCTTTGCTGACGAGTTTGAGGCAAACGTCGGCAGCATCGTCGCCAATGTTTCGGCATCAGCCGTTCAGCTCGAAGCGTCCGCGGGGACTTTGACGCGCACCGCGGAGACGACGCAGGATCTGTCCGGACAGGCGGCCGGCGCATCCGAGCAGGCCTCCAGCAATATGCAATCGATCGCGGCGGCGACCGAGGAGCTCTCGGCGTCCGTCGACGAGATCGGAAGGCAGGCTCAGGAATCCAACCGGATCGCGGAAGCGGCCGTGCTGCAAGCCCAGCAAACCGACGGGCGTATCGGCAAACTGTCACGCGCCGCGCAAGATATCGGCGACGTCGTGAAACTGATTACCGCGATTGCGGAGCAGACCAATCTTCTGGCGCTCAACGCCACCATCGAAGCGGCCCGCGCCGGTGATGCCGGCCGGGGCTTTGCCGTCGTCGCTTCCGAAGTGAAATCGCTGGCGAGCCAGACTGCGAAAGCGACCGACGAGATTTCGACCCACATTGCGGGCATGCAAGGCGCCACCCAGGAATCGGTGGCTGCCATCAAGGAAATCGGCGGGACCATTGGTCAGATATCGAGCATCGCTTCGACGATTGCGAGCGCAGTTGAGGAGCAAAGCTCGGCCACGCAGGAAATCGCACGCAGCGTGCAAAATGTTGCCGAAGGGACGGGCGAAGCCGCCGTGAACATCATGGAGGTCAACCGGGGTGCCGCCGAAACCGGCTCCGCATCGGCCAACGTTCTGGAAGCGGCGCGTTCGCTGTCTGCCGAAAGCGCGCGGTTGCGCGAAGAGCTCAACCGCTTTATGTCGAATATTCGCGCCGCCTGACGCCGCCACGCGATGCGCGCCGGCGTTGCGCCATCGCCAATCTCTGCCGAATTGCGGCTTTCAGCTCGACCTTGGCGCCGGGGAGTGGGGCAGCTATGGGTTCTTCCCTGCATTGCGGGAACTCTGGCACCCGGATCGGCGTTAATGCCTGGCTAGTGGCCCTTCCGATCGCTGGAAAGGATCCTCCGCATTCCCGACAATTCCTGATCGGTTCAGCTCCATGGGTTTGCAGCGACGGCAAAGCAATTTGGACGCTGCGCCACCGGTCGACGGTGCCGTGGTCGAGACCAGCATCCCTTTCCGCCTCGACGCGTTGCACTGGAGCGGCTTCCATACCCGCGTCGTGCTGGCGCTTGGCATCACCTGGGTGCTTGACGGGTTGGAGGTTACGCTGGCGGGCGCCTTGTCCGGCGCGCTGAAGCAAAGCCCGACGATGCATTTTTCAAACTTCGAGGTCGGCTTTGCCAACAGCTGCTATCTCGCCGGCGCGGTGCTCGGGGCTTTGGGTTTCGGCTGGCTGACCGATCGCATCGGCCGCAAGAAGTTGTTCTTTATCACGCTCGCGCTCTACCTCGCCGCCACTGCAGCTACCGCGTTGTCGTGGGGCGTGGCGAGCTACGCGGTGTTTCGGTTTCTGACCGGGGCCGGCATTGGGGGCGAATACACCGCGATCAATTCCACCATCCAGGAACTGGTGCCGGCACGTTATCGCGGATGGATCGACCTGCTCATTAACGGCAGCTTCTGGATTGGTGCTGCGCTCGGCGCGACGAGCGCCATCGTGTGGCTTGATCCCAACTGGTTCGGTGTCGATCTGGGCTGGCGGCTCGCCTACTTCACCGGCGCAGTTCTTGGCCTTGTCGTGTTCGTCATGCGGATGTGGATTCCGGAGAGTCCGCGGTGGTTGATCACGCACGGTCACCCCGATCAGGCCAATGCGATCATCCGCGATATCGAGAGATCGGTGACGGGGCATGCCCAGGATCAATCGCCTGTGGATGACCAGGACAGGCCGCTGCCGGCGTGGCCGAAACTGAAGCTGCGCATGCGCGATCATACGCCCCTGTCGGAGGTCGCGCACACCTTGTTCAAGGTTTATCGACAGCGTTCGCTGGTCGGGTTGGTGCTGATGATTGCCCAGGCGTTCTTCTACAACGCGATCTTCTTCACCTTTGCGCTGGTGCTGATCGATTTTTACGGGATACCCGCCGATGGTGTCGGCTGGTACATTCTTCCATTCGCGGCCGGAAATTTCCTGGGCCCGCTTGTTCTCGGGCGTTTGTTCGACACGCTCGGCCGCCGTCCGATGATCGCGTTCACCTACGGCGCTTCCGGCATCCTGCTCGCGCTCTCCGGTTATCTGTTTGCCATCGGGGCGCTGAGCGCGACGACTCAGACGATCGCCTGGATGGTGATTTTCTTCTTTGCTTCTCCGGCCGCGAGCGCCGCCTATCTGACGGTCAGCGAGAATTTTCCATTGGAGGTGCGTGCGTTGGCGATCGCCTTGTTCTACGCGGTGGGTACCGGCGTCGGGGGCATCGCGGGTCCCGTCCTGTTCGGGGCGCTGATCGATACCGGCTCGCGCGACAGCGTCTTTATGGGCTATCTGTTTGGCGCGATGTTGATGATGGTGGCTGCCGCAGTCGGCTGGCGGTATGCGGTCGCGGCCGAACGGCGCACGCTGGAATCGGTCGCGCAACCGCTGGCATCTGTGGGGTGACGAGATGAACGAAGGTTTGGCCAATCGCGTGTTACCCAAGCGGGAAGAGGGATGGCCGGCGGAAGGCGCTACGCTGGAGTTGATTGCGGAAAAGCTGGCGAAGTGTCTCGATCGTTGCGCCATCCTGCTTGATATCGACGGCACGCTTCTTGATCTCGCGCGGACACCGCGCGAGGTGTGGGTACCGCCGGGGTTGGCCGCGACGCTGCACGCGCTCCACGAACGCACGGGAGGCGCGCTCGCCCTTGTCAGTGGGCGGTCGCTCAACGACATCGACCTGATCTTTGCGCCGGAACGATTTCCGGCGGTGGGAGGTCACGGTGCGGAGATGCGGCTTTCGATCGACAGCGAAGCAGTCGCCACGCACGCCCCGCCGATGGACAAGGAACTGAAAGGCCGTCTCGCCGCCATCGCGCGGCTCAGTCCAGGCATTCTTCTGGAAGACAAGGGCTACTCGCTCGCGCTGCATTATCGGCTGGCGCCGCATGCCGAGAAAGCGATTTACGAGGCTGTGTCGCTGATCCGGGCCGATCTGCCCAATGCACCGATCGAGATTTTACCCGGAAAATGCGTCTGCGAAATCAAGCAAGCGGGTTTTGACAAAGCGAGCGGCGTCCGCGAGCTGATGAGTCACGACCCGTTCCGTGGCCGCTATCCGATTTTCATTGGTGATGACGTCACGGATGAATCGGTGTTCGCGGCGATGCCCGATCTTGGCGGACTTGCTTTTTCAGTCGGCCGTCGCGCGCAGGGCGTCGCGGGTCATTTTGACGAGCCGCGCGATGTCCGCGGCTGGCTGGCGCGCCTTATCGATGGCAAAGCTTTGGCGGCGCGATGACCGCCTAAACGATGGTTCCGCGCACGCAAGCAGTGCGTGAACGAATTTGGCCGCGGGGTTACCCATTCCCGACGTCGCATCGCCTGAATTCGGTTTCAATTCATCGGAAAAGTGATGAGGAACCATATTGATGAATAGTTGTTAACACGCGAGCGAACCATCAGGAGGGGAACCCGGTGAGCCTCGTCGTCGTTTCAAATCGGATCACACGCGGTAAAGCCAACGAGCCCGTTACAGGCGGCTTGGCGGCGGCTTTGCTTCCGATCGTAGAGAAATCAGGCGCGATTTGGGTGGGTTCCAGTGGCCGCGTTCGCGATGGCGTCCAGAAGGAACCATTTGCCGAAATCGAGGCGCTAGGCGCGGGCGCGCTCGCCATGCTGGATCTGCCGGCGGCGCATTACGGCGGTTACTATGAGGGCTTCGCCAATTCGGCGCTGTGGCCAGCGCTGCATTCGCGCGCGGATTTGATCCGCGTATCGCAGGGCGACTATCTGTCTTATCGCGAAGTCAACGCCTTCATGGCGCGGGCGCTGATGCGATTCCGTAAACCGGAAACTGTGTTCTGGATACAGGACTATCACTTCCTGGCGTTGGGAGCCGAATTACGCGATCTCGGCGTCACGCAGCCGTTGGGCTTCTTCCTGCATACGCCATGGCCCGCCCGCGACATCATCGAGGGCGTTCCTCATCATCGCGAGCTGGTGGAAGCCATGCTGGCCTACGACCTGATCGGGTTCCAGACCGAAGACGACTGCGAAAATTTCGCGAGCTATATCTCCTCCACGCTTGGCCTTGTCGTCGATGACGGCGTTGTCGCGTCAAAGCAGGGCACGACGCGCATCGCGGTTTTCCCGATCGGCATTGATGTGGAAAAATTCGCGCGTCAGGCTGCAAAGGCCATATCGCATCCGGACGTGTCGCGGCTGCGCCGCAGCCTGAATGGCGAGAAACTCGCCATCGGCGTCGATCGGCTCGATTACTCCAAGGGGCTCGTCAATCGTATCAAGGCCTTCGACAGGATGTGGACCGCACAGCCGTCGCTGGCGCGCACGGTGTCGCTGTTGCAGATCGCCACGCCTTCGCGCGGTGCGATTGAAGCCTATGGCAACCTGCAAAGCGAACTTGCAAAGCTCGTCAGCGACGTCAACGGCCGGCACGGCGAGGTCGACTGGACACCGATCCGTTATCTCAACAAGGGTTTCAGCCAGACCGTGCTGGCGGGTCTCTATCGTACCGCCCAGGTCGGCGTCGTGACGCCCTTGCATGACGGGATGAATCTGGTGGCGAAGGAATATGTCGCCGCGCAAAACCCGGCTGATCCCGGCGTGCTCGTGCTGTCGAAGTTTGCCGGCGCGGCCAACGAGCTGGACACCGCACTTCTGGTCAACCCCCACGATATCGACGGCATGGCGCGGACGATTGCGCTGGCGCTGTCGATGCCTCTCATCGAGCGGCGAATGCGCTGGGAAGCGATGATGGAAAAGCTCCGGCACCGCTCCATCCAGCAATGGTTCACAAGCTTCGTCGAGGCGTTGCAGGTCGCGCGGGCTGAACGCGAGGCGGAGGTGCAGCCGATCGTTCAGCCGCCGATCGTATGGCCGCTTCGCTCGGTCAACGCCTGACAATCCTTCAATTACAATAAGGCACGTCGTCGAGGGTGACGCAGCGTGTCTTATGGGGGTCGTCGAGCGGCACCATGCCTTTGCCCTGACCGACGAAGACGCCGGGCCCAACCGTGACCGACGATCTGTTGCCGATGATAACGCTCGGATGAGGCGATACAAGCGATCGGGTGCCATCTGGCCAGATGATCGCCTCGGACGACCAGGCGCCGCGAAGCCCGTCATCGCAAACCGCATCTGCACCCTCGCGGTGACAGTGCTGGGCCTGCGCGCCGGTCGTGGTGCCCGCGACCGCCAGGGTGGTGAGAACCGCAGTGAGGGCCTTCGTTATGCCGCGGATCGTCATGTTGTCCTCGTCGGTTATGCATGTTCACACGATTTAGAAGTCGAGACTCGGTGATCCCAGGTTCACAAGAGGACCGCCGGCTGTAAAATATTCAAATAATTTCAATATGTTGTTGAAATATCGCCTGCCGCGGCCGCTCTCACTTGCAAAAGTTCGCGCGCGCCTTCAAGAGAAGGCCCTTCGGAGAGATGGCCGAGTGGCTTAAGGCGCACGCTTGGAAAGCGTGTGTGCGGGAAACCGTACCGTGGGTTCGAATCCCACTCTCTCCGCCAAAAAATCAATTGAATCAATAATATAAACTGTTGATATGTTACTGCGCACAATCCAGCGTACAAATCGTCAGAACTTGCTAAAATTCGATCGGTCCCCACTTACCGTTGAGCGTCGGTCTTGCGTTGCGCGCGTTTTTTCCTCAACCAACGGAACAAATTATGCGAGTCCAATACAATCCTGACGAAATTGTCGCGCTCGACGCGCGCAAAATGACACTGCGGACAGCGTTACACCAGTCGCCAAATCAAATCAGCGCGACGGCGGTGTTGTGGCGTGATGAAGGGCTGGAGCCGTCGCATTACGACGCGAGGCACATCATTGAGCTTCGAAACACCATGGCCCTGGAAGAGTACGAGACGGCGCTTCGGGCGTTCGCATTCGCCGGCAAACACGCCACACAGGATCAGCGCGGAAACTTGGCGGACGCCGATGCCCAACTTGAGCGGTTCGGCCTAACGAACAAGCCAAAGCGAATTGCCGTCATGGATGCGGTTTGGGCGGCGGCACGGCGCGGTCACTTCACCGATGAAATCGCTAACGACACAGAGGTTTTCTATCCGAGTAACGGCAGCATTTGGAAAGGCACTCGTATAGCGATCCATGCTATCGGACTTAACATTGTCCCTGACTCTCAGGACTTCGCTCCGCATCAATGGCTGAACGAAGATGGCTTCATTGATCCGGAGTTGGCGCGGCAATATTCGTACCCGCATCAGGCTGCGTAATAACGTTGATACACACCGTTGGTGTTGCAAATCAACGATAAGTTGATGAAAGAATTTAAATATTGTTATACGCGTGCTTCTCTGCTCGGGCGGTCGTGGCGATCTAATTAATCTTGTTTAGCGCCACAGCACGAGCGAGATGGCCCTGAATGTCAATATAGGTCATTGCGCCGCCCCAACTCTCGCCCTTGAAATCGTCAGCAAGTATTTCCTTGTGGCTTCTCCCGTGAAAGACCATCCGTCGCTCAAAATGGCCGATGCCGAGGGGCTTATCAATCCACCCCTGTTCGATCGAATAGTTCGGAGTAATGCCTTTGCCCGACGTCCCTATTCTGACAACGGCTTCGTCGCGGCTAAAGCGGTTGGATACGAAGCTACCGATGATGCCACGGAGGTAGTCCTCGGGATCGTCTAGCGTTTGAACGACATTTTCGATACGAGCATCGCGATCCATGCTTCGATCTCCAGCAACCAAGTGAAGATATCACAGCTAACGCTGACGACTAAACCACGAACAAAAACCGTAACCTGCGCTGCAAACTACGACAACCGTTCCAGCCACTCCAGTCGTAGTAGTTGGGAAAAATACGACCGTTGCGTTTTCTGGACCTCAACAACGTGAGATTGTCGCGCCGGTATTTCTGGTAGTTCTTAAATCATCAATCGCCCACATTGGCATCCTCCTCGTAAGCTCATCCATGGCCGCTGAACGGGCAACTGGGTCGTGGTAGAAGCCTCTCCTAGACACACTCAGGGGTGCCGTCGTGTACCTGATGTACGGTGACGAAGCCGATGCCGAAGAGGGTCGGGGCCAAAAGTTCTTCCTCTATGGGGGTATCTTCGTCGAGCAGTCAAAAGTTTGGACTGCCCATTCGAGGATCGAGGAGTTACGGAAGAAAGGGGGCTTCGCTGCGGAAGATAGCTTGAAATTTGCCAGCAGCACCAAGCCTAAATCTGTCACTGCTGACTCACACCGGGATACGAAAAGCGCGGTCATCGATTTGGCGAGAGAACTCAGTGTTGTCTTTTGTGTGTACATTTTCCTTCACGCCATTGGACGAACGCAAGGTCAAGGTAACTTAATCGAGTTCGGTGCCAATACAGTGCTCGGCCGCTACAACGAATTTCTGAAGGAGAAGAATGATCACGGCATCGCTAAACTCGACCGCATGGGTAAAAACGGCTTCAACTATGTCAGGAATAAATTCCAAACCGGACTGGTATTCCCCGGAGGAGAGATTCCAATCAAGCGACGACTTGATCGCATCACATCCATAGGGTTCACATGTGATGGCGCTTCTCATTTATCCTCATTGGCTGACATCGTGCTTGGCTCGTTCCGCTATTGCGTCAACGAGCCAGAGAAGGACAAGGCTGGCAAGGCAATGCTTCCCAAGCTGGTGCCACTAATGTGGACGGGCACAAGTGAAGGCAAGCAATATGTGCGCGAGCGGGGGCTTAACCTTCGTCCAAAGGACGTGAGGTCTTCCGAACACAAGCAAGAGTACAACGCTCTTTTAGAGCGATTGCAGAGTTACCTCGATGTAAATAGCCGCGTCCCGTCCGCTAACGAAGCTCGGCCATAGCGACGATCGGAAGCGCACAGAACACCGTTCATCGTGGCAGAGGTATTCGCGTGCAAAAGCGACTTCGGTTGGCCTGAAGCCTCAGCCGTGGTCCGCCACAGCTTACAACCAGCTTTCCGCTGCAAGTCGATCATATGCGGCTTTGATATGAGCCGGGAGCATATTCTGACGCTTTCTGTCACTCCAGCTTTGTACGGCTTGCACGACTTCTTCAAACCTCGCCTCAGGTTTCTCGCCAGCGGCCCAATGAACAGTCGCCAACAGCTCCATCCCATAAGGAGTCTCGAAACCTTCGATCAATCGACTGATGCGATCGACTCTTTCGCCGGTTTGGGCATCCGAATTTGCGGTAAGTAGCTTTTCCGCCTCATCG
>JBEKZZ010000020.1:0-68376 GCA_049509335.1 Bradyrhizobium sp.
TCATTAATGACTACAACGCCGACGCCAAACCGTTCGTCTGGACCAAGTCCCAAGTCCACCAAAAACGTCTCAAAGCACGTTTCGCGGATCAATGATTCCGGGTACTAGCCCCGCCGGCGACGGCCAAAAGACGGGAACTACAGATTGATGCCCGACTTACATTGACCAACAGACGCAACAGCCGCGATCGAACATGACAGACATCTGGTCACTCAAATCGCTCAATGATCTCGCCAGGGAGGCCGCCGCCGGCGACGAGGCCGAAAGCGGCGTCCACTTACGGCGATCGCTGTCGGCGCTCAATCTCGTGGCACTTGGGATCGGCGGCATCGTCGGGGCCGGCATTTTCGTCCTCACGGGACATGCGGCCGCGGCCAATGCCGGCCCTGCGATCACGCTGTCATTTGTGTTGGGCGGCATCGCCTGCGCCTTCGCCGGGCTTTGCTATGCGGAGATGGCTTCGACCGTGCCAGTCGCCGGCAGCGCCTACACCTATGCTTACGCCACGATCGGCGAACTTATCGCCTGGGTCATCGGCTGGGATCTCGTTCTGGAATATGCGGTCGGCGCCGTGACGGTCGCGATCGGCTGGTCGGGCTATGTTGCGAGCCTGCTCGCGGATTTTGGTATTCACCTGCCCAGCCAGTTTACGTCCGCGCCATTTGCCTATGACGCGATAGAGCGAACATGGTCCGCAACAGGCGCGATCCTGAACGTGCCCGCGATGGCGATCATCGCCGCCATCTCGGCCCTGCTGGTGATTGGCATTCAGGAGTCGGCGCGCTTCAACGCTGTCATTGTCGCGATCAAGCTTGCCGTGATCGCGATATTCATCATTTGCGCCGCGCCGATGGTCGATACATCGCATTGGGTGACGGCGGGCAACCCTCACGGGGCTTTCATTCCGCCGAACGCCGGCACGGGCGCCTTCGGCCTGTCCGGCGTCCTCCGCGGCGCCGGCGTGGTGTTCTTCGCCTTTATCGGCTTTGACGCCGTATCGACCGCGGCACAAGAGGCGAAATACCCGAAGCGGGACATGCCCATCGGCATTCTGGGCTCGCTCGTCATCTGCACTGTCCTCTATGTCGCCGTTGCCTTTGTTCTGACCGGCATTGTGCCGTACGACAAACTCAACGTGCCCGACCCCATTGCGGTCGGTATCGACGCAGCCGGGCTCGGCTGGCTGTCGCCAATTGTCAAATTCGGAATCGTCCTGGGATTGACGTCAGTGATCCTGGTTCTGCTGCTCGGGCAGTCTCGCGTTCTTCGTGCGATGGCCCATGACGGTCTGATGCCACAATGGCTAGCCGCCACACATCCGCGTTTCCGCACACCTCACATCGCGACGATCTCGACCGGCCTGATCGTGTGTGGTCTGGCCGGCATTTTGCCGATCGGACTGGTCGGAGAGCTCGTCAGCATCGGAACGCTGTTTGCGTTCGCGATCGTATGCATCGGCGTCCTGATGCTTCGCGTCAGGCACCCCGATCAAAGCCGCCCGTTCCGGACACCGGCGATCTGGTTCGTAGCGCCGGCCGGCGCGCTCGTGTCTTTCATCCTCATGCTCGGACTTCCTCTCGACACCTGGGTCAGACTTGCCATTTGGCTGGCTATCGGTCTGGCGGTCTACGCGTTCTATGGCGCAAGGCACAGCAGACTCAGGAACGTCATCCCCTCACGCGAGCGCGCCGCTTAGGGACAATTACCGGCCAGGTTCCAACCGCTGCGATCAACGGGCCCGCCCTACTCCGCCGCGATCTGCCGCGGCGCGGTCGGCGGGTTGGCGAGATCGGCCGCGAGTTGCGCGTAACGCGCTTTTGCATCCGCCACCGCCTTCTCCTTCACCGGTCCGTAACCGCGAATGCGATCCGGCAGCGAGAGGATTTCAACAGCGGTTTCCAGCGTCAGCGGCGACAGTACCGACAGGATATGGGCGACGTCCTTCTCGTAGCCCGCGATCAGATCGCGCTCGAGCCTGCGGTCGGCGCTCTGGCCGAAAATATCGAAGGCGGTGCCGCGCAGGACGCGCATTTTCGCGAGCAGCCTGAACGCCGGAATCATCCAGGCGCCGAAGGCGCGCTTTTTCGGGCGGCCCAGCGCGTCCTTTGCCCCGCCGAGCAGCGGCGGCGCGAGGTTGAAGCTGATCTTGAAGTCGCCGTCGAACTGGTCGCGAAGCTGCTGCTCGAACCGGCCATCGGTATAGAGCCGCGCGACTTCATACTCGTCCTTGTAGGCAAGCAGCTTGGCGTAATTGACGGCAACCGCGCGCGGCAGCTCCTCGCCAAAGCCTCGATCAAGTGCGGCGTCCCGCACCTGCTTGACCAGCGCTTGGTATCGCGCAGCGAGTTTTGCGTTCTGATAGTCGGTGAGGTACGCGCTGCGATGGACGATGATTTCATCCAGCGACATCGTATCGAGGGTTTTCGGCGCGCTTGCCTCGTTATGCCCGCTCATCATCGCTGATATCTTCGCGGGATCGACGGCGGCAAGACGGCCGAGCCGGAAGGCCTGCGTGTTCATCTTGATGGCGACGGCGTTAACCGCGATCGCCTTCTCGATCGCTTCGGCCGACAATGGCAGCAATCCCCTCTGATAGGCATAACCCATCATCATCATGTTGGTGGCGATGGCGTCACCCAGCAGGGTTTCCGCAGGCTTGGTGAAATCGACGAAGACGGAATCCTTCCGCAACGCGGTTTCCAGCACGTGATTGACCTTGCGGGATTGGAAATTGAAATCGCGGTTGAGGATGAAATCGGCGGTCGGAATGACGTGGCTGTTGATGATGCCCGCGGTGCGGCTGGACTCGCAGAGCGTCATGGTTTCCTTGGCGGCGGCCACGACTTCATCGGCGGCGATTACGAGATCGGCGGTACCGGTGACAATGCGCGAACAGGTGACGTCGGCGGTATGCTCGGACAGCCGGACATGGCTCAACACCGCGCCACCTTTTTGCGCGAGGCCCGACATGTCGAGAATCATGCTGGCCTTGCCCTCGATATGGGCGGCCATGCCGAGCAGTGCGCCGATCGTCAGCACGCCGGTGCCGCCGACGCCGCCGACGGCGATGTTATAGGGCCGGTCCAGCGTCGGCTTGGATGCTGGCTCCGGCAGTTCGCCGATGTCGCCAGCACCTGCCGGTGCGCGGCGGCGCAACGCCCCGCCATCGACGGTGACAAAAGACGGGCAAAAACCCTTCAGGCAGGAGTAATCCTTGTTGCAGGCCGACTGGTTGATGGTGCGCTTGCGCCCCATCTCGGTCTCCAGTGGCTCAACCGAGATGCAATTCGACTGCACCGAGCAATCGCCACAGCCTTCACAGACCGCTGGATTGATGAGAACGCGCCGCTGCGGATCTTCCAATAGTCCGCGCTTGCGGCGGCGGCGCTTTTCCGCCGCACAGGTCTGCACGAAGACGATGGCCGAAGCACCCTTGACCTGGCGCAACGTCTTCATGACGGCGTCGAGTTCGTCGCGATGCGCCGTCCTGGTGCCCGGCGCGATCTCGGATGCCGGATAGGCTTCCGGATTTTCCGAGACCAGATAGATTTCGCGGATGCCTTCGGCGTGAAGCTGGAACGTGATCTGCTGCGGCAACAACTCGCCATCGACATGCTGGCCGCCGGTCATCGCGGTCGCATCGTTATAGAGAATTTTGTAGGTGATGTTCGCGCCTGACGCGACCGCCTGGCGGATCGCGAGACTGCCCGAATGGAAATAAGTGCCGTCGCCGATATTGGCGAAGACATGTTCTTCGTTGGTGAAGGGCGCAACCCCGACCCACGGCACGCCCTCGCCGCCCATATGGGTGAAGGTTTCGGTCGAGCGGTCCATCCACAGCGCCATGAAATGACAACCGATGCCGGCAAAGGCGCGGCTTCCTTCCGGCACTTTGGTCGAGGTATTGTGCGGGCAACCCGAACAGAAATACGGCGTACGGGTGACCGGCGAGACCGCCTGCATCTGGGTGGCCTGACGGCCGTTGAACCAGTCGGCCTTGGCGCGCAACATGCTTGCGATTTCGGGATTGAGATTGAGCCGCAGCAGCCGCTCGGTGAGCGAGCTTGCGAGCGAGGCGACGCTCAATTCCTCGGCGAAAGGCAGGAAGCGCTTGTCGTGATCGTCCATCTTGCCGACGATGCGCGGGCGGACGTCGTCACGCCAATTGAAGAGTTCCTGCTTGACTTGATTCTCGACGATCTCGCGCCGTTCCTCGATGATGAAGATCTCTTCGAGCCCGACTGCGAATTCGCGCACGCCCTGCGGCTCCAGCGGCCAGGGCATGCCGATCTTGTAAAGCCTGAGGCCGATCTTGGCGGCGACATCAGGCGTGATGCCGAGCTCACGCAAGGCTTGCCGGATATCCTCATAGCTCTTGCCCGAGGCCATGATGCCGAAACGCGCATTCGGCGAATCCATGGTGATGCGGTTGACCCTGTTGGCGCGGGCAAAGGCAACGGCGGCAAAACCTTTATAATCCTGCAAGCGCCGGTCCTGGTCGTAACGGTCGTCGGGCCAACGCAGGTTCAACCCGCCCGGCGGCATTTCGAAATCGGGGGGAATGATGAAGGGTTTCATCTCATCGGTGAGATCGATCTCGGCGGTGGTTTCCACCGTCTCGGTGATCACCTTCATGCCGACCCAGCAGCCGGAATAGCGCGACATCGCGATCCCGAGCAGGCCCATCTCGATCATTTCATGAATGCTCGAGGGATAGAGATAAGGCATCAGCGCAGAAATAAAGGCGTGGTCCGACTGGTGCGGAACGGTGGAGGATTTCGCGCCGTGATCGTCACCGGCGAGACACAGCACGCCGCCGTTCTTCGCCGAACCAGCCGCGTTGCCGTGACGGAACACGTCTCCGCAGCGGTCGACGCCGGGGCCCTTGCCGTACCAGATACCGACAACGCCATCGTGTCTCGCGCCCTTGGACAGATTGAGCTGTTGGGAGCCCCAGATCGCGGTGGCGGCGAGGTCTTCGTTCACACCGGGCTGGAACTTGATATTGTATTGCTCAAGGTGCTTTCGGGCGGCGAATAGCTGCTGGTCATAACCCCCAAGTGGGGAGCCGCGGTAGCCGCTGACGAAGCCGGCGGTATTGAGCCCATTGGCGCGGTCGCGCCGGATCTGGGCCATCGGCAGGCGAACCAGCGCCTGAATCCCGGTCAGGAAGACGTGGCCGGACCCTTGGGTGTATTTCTGGTCGAGACTGATCGGACCCTGGTTTATTCCCATTCCACCCTCTTAAAGCCCCGGTCTTGTTGCTTCTTTTTAGCTAGTCACGTTATCCGGCAGCGCCACTCTATGTCGGTTTTAAAGCCCGCCGCATCACAAATCTCGCAAGGGAGACGTGCGTCCATGCAAAACGCAATTTCGTGTGCAAGGGCGCGCTCGCTTTTTGCTGTTGTGTCGTTAAAAAATGCCACGGCGAAACGACATAACGCACCGTTTGGCGGCTATACTGGCAAGATGGGAGATCGGTCGATGCAGCAATGGCGACGGGACAGGCGGGCGATTCTCATCGGCCTTGCGTTGTGCACTGCATTCAACGTGAGCCGTGCCCGCGCGGAGCTCCCGGTTGCACCGTCGCCCGAGATGATCGCCAAAGGCAAGGCGCTGACGGAGGCCGGCGACTGCGGGAGCTGCCATACCGCCGATCCCTCAAAACCGTTTGCCGGCGGAAAGAGAATTCCAACGCCGTTCGGCGGCATTTATTCCGCCAACCTGACGGCGGACCGCGAAACCGGGATCGGCCGATGGAGCGACGAAGACTTCCTTCGCGCAATGCGTTATGGCGAGAGACCGGGTGGATCGCGCTACTACCCCGCGTTCCCCTACCCGCATTTTACCAAACTGGTCCGCGACGACATCTTTGCGATCCGCGCCTATCTCGGCACGTTCACGCCGGTCGGCAACACGCCGCCGCCCAACGAATTGCGCTGGCCGCTGAACTATCGGGTGCTGATGCGGGCCTGGGATTTCCTGTTCTTCAAGCCGGGCATTTTCGAACCCGACCAGAACAAGAGCGTGCAATGGAATCGCGGCGGCTATCTGGTCGAAGGCGCGGCCCATTGCGGCGCCTGCCATACGCCCAAAAACTTCCTCGGTGCCGAAAAACAGGACGCGCGATTTGCGGGTGACGCGGTCGACGGCTGGTTTGCCCCGCGCCTCGACGAGGCGATGCGCGGCGGCCTGAAATCATGGAGTGCGGACGATATCGCCGAATATCTCCTGAGCGGCCGTAATGGGCACAGCCATGCTAGCGGACCGATGGCGCAAGTGGTGCTCAACTCCACCTCGCATATGAGCGAGGCCGATGTGCGGGCCATGGCGGTTTATCTGAAGGACGTATCGGCAGGCTCGCCGGAGCCGGCGGTCTCCGCACCCTCGCCCACGCAAATGGCGAACGGTGAGAAACTGTACAAGGGATCCTGCGTCGCCTGCCACGAACTCGACGGGTCAGGCGCGCCGCGCATCTATCCGCCGCTGCCCGGCAACGCCAATCTGCAATCCGCCAATCCAGCAAGCGCGATTCGAATCGTGCTCGACGGCGCCGAGACCATCACCACAGCGCGCGCGCCCAACACCGGGTCGATGCCGAACTACGCCAAGTGGTCGGATCAGGAAGTGGCCGACGTCGTCACCTATATCCGCAACGCCTGGGGCAATACCGCGCCCGCCGCGACGGCCGACGAGGTCGCGAAGCTGCGGAAATAACGCAAGACCCTCATGGTGAGGAGGCGTGTGAACGCCGTCTCGAACCATGAGGCCCGTCGGCGCCTGCAGCCATCCTTCGAGACGCGCGCGATGCGCGCTCCGGATAAGGCGCCTCCCGAAAGCTCGTTATTTCTTGTCCGCATCGAACACAAACTTCGGCATTTCCCATTTGTAGCGGATCGCCAGCAGCCGCAACGACAAACCGAGCACGAAGGTCAGCGCCGTCCAGAGCTCGTCATTCAGTTTCAAGCCGAAAGCGGTGGCGTAGAACAATCCGGTGACGACGGAGACGCTCGCATAGAGTTCCGAGCGAAACAAAAGCGGCACGTCGTTGCACAGCACGTCGCGCAATACACCGCCGGCGCACCCCGTAATCATGCCCGACACAATGACAATCGAGAGTGGCTCGTTCATCTGCCAGGCGACATCGCAGCCGGTCATGGTGAAGACGACCAGCCCGATCGCATCGAGCACCAAAAAGGCAAGATTGAGACGGTGCACCGTGCGGGCAACGAGGATCGTCACAAAAGCCGCCACCGCCGTGAGACCAAGGTAGGACGGGTTTTCCACCCACGGCAACGGATAATGCCCGAGCACGACATCGCGGATGGTGCCGCCGCCGAGCGCGGTAATGCAGCCGAGCAGGCAAACGCCGAACCAGTCCATGCTGCGCCGTCCCGCCGCCAGCGCCGCCGTCATCGCTTGCGCAGCCAGCGCCACCAGTGAGAGCACGTGCAACACGCTATCGCTGGGAGGCAAGCTCCACATGTTTCCCTCACGACTCAGGTTGGTTCCTCGGTTCCACTCTCCAACATCTCGCCGCGTCGTGAAACACCGGAAAGTTCCAGGAACTTGCGCGGTACGCTCACCGTTGTCGCCGAACGACATCAGGAGGAATCCGGCCATGGCCATCGAACGCAACCCCAACACGCCTTACGATCCCGACCGCCTCAACCGTCCTGTTTCGCCCGATCCCCATACGGGCGAAATGCGGTCCCGGCCGCCCTTCGACGAAGATATGCAGGTTGACCCGGAACTGGCGGAAGGTCCTGCCAGCAGCGCCAGGATCGCCCTTTTCGCGATCGGCATTGCGATCGTGCTGGGCGCGGTATTTTACGGGCTGAACAATTCTTCCGTAAATCCGCAGAACGCCGCGACGGCGCCGACATCAACCACGGCGCAGAACTCGTCCCCGGCTTCGCCGCCGGCTGCGCCTCCCGGCATGCGTGACGTGACCCCTCGTACGCCCAACAGCAAGCCGGGCACCACGACTGGCGCTGCGCCGACAAACCAATAACAGCCAGTCATAAACTGCAATGAGGCGGCCTACGGCCGCCTCATTGTTTCGCGTCAGTGCCATGCGAGCACCGGTGAAGCGGTTTTCTCTCTCAGCAAACGCGCTCCGGGTTTGCTGCGGAGATCATGCTTTAGTACTGCCAGTGGATGCGGGTAGCGAAAATGTTTATCGGCCCACGGTCGCCGTTGAAGCCAGGGTTTGCAAACAACTGGTAATCGAAGGTGACGCTTGTCTGGGCGTTCAGCTGCCAACTGTAATAGGCCTCCAAGACATTCTCGGCCAGAGGGTTGGTCAACAATCCGTCGCCGACAAATGAACCGAGGCCTCCGTTATTTAGATAGTTCACCTCAGCCTGGGAAATCTTGTTGTAGATATAAGCGACGCCAATCGTATCGCTTGGCCTCCCCCACATTCTACCCGTCACGGAAGCGCCGCCAGAGAAGAAGAAGTTGCTGTCCGTAACCGCAAGATCTTCGATATAGCCTGGCGCCCAGCCGACTCGGGTGAAGACCCCGATATCCTGGGTAATAGCCTGCTCGATATTGATGTGTGCGTCGACTTTTTGGGTGTAAGTACGCACGCAGGACAGCGCCGGTGCCGCTATGCCACCGTTCGCCGCTATCGCGCACGGCGTATTAGCCGCCGCAACGGCATTCCCGTATGTGCCCAGGTTGGCGCTGATCAGATTGACGTTGAATTTGAATTTACCTGGCTGTCCCCACAGGTTCTCCCGAAACTCGATTTCATTGATGATATCAAATTGCTTGAACGTCGGATCAACACCATAATCTGTGGAAGCAGGGGTGTTATCGGCGATGGCCGACAACTCGGTATCAAACCAACCTATGCGGTACGTGAAGGGGCCGTGGTAGTATTCGGCGGTGGCACCCCAGCCGTATCCCCATGCGTCGCCGCCCCAATCGAACGTCAGAGCGTAGAGGTTGCCCCAGTTCAAAAATTGGGTTTTCGAGCTGCCGGCATATTTATTGGTGTCGAAAACATCGAGGGGGCTCATCCGGCCAAAGGTCAAGACAAGGCGGTCCGCGGTGGTGGTTTGGGCGAACTGATTGATATCGGCCGCGATGTCCTGCTTGTCGCCTCCAAGATCGATCGTCTGCCGGACGAAAGCGCGCTGCACCTTGGCGTACGGTTCGGACGAGCCGATCTTAAATGACTCGCCGTTCGGGAAGGCGGCAACACCTATGCTGTTACCGAGCCCGAGGCCTTGATCAATCTCCGGATTGATCCAGAATTCAGCGCCCTTCCATGGCAGCTTGTAGCCCACATAGAGCGTAGCCTCGCCGATCTCGCGGCCTTCGCCACCACCAGGGAAGCCCAAGGTGCCTGGAAGAGTTGAACCGGGAGGATTCTTGAACGCGGGATAGCCCTGCCATGTGTAGGTGGTCTGGGCGTGAATGTTGATGTTGTTCGGGTCAAAGCCAAACTTGTCGTTCGTGTCCTTGTCACCGAAATGATAATTCAGGCCTACGCGAAACTCCTGCTCGGCAAGATTGGAGTTGAATAGCACGCCCGAGTTTGGAAAGTTTATGTCTCGATTGCCGTAGCCGGTGTACAAATACTCGGCCTTGACGGTCCAGTGGGGGATCAGCGGTCCTTCAACACCAACTCCCGCCGCCCAGCCCATTCGTTGCTGGATCGTGGAATCTGCGCCGTTCGCAGTCGTCAGCATGAATTGCTCGTTAGTCCAGGCAAAGCCGCCGGTCGCATAAAAGAGCCAGCTCCCGGGCGCATAGCCGATGCGGCCTCGCACAGTGCCCGACGCGAGGATGTTGTCGCTGTAGCTGCCAGTGCCCTGCAACACGGGGATCGTGTTACCGATTCTGTTGCCAAAGTAATTCGGGAAGGATGAAGCGCTGACGTCTGCTTCCACGCCAATCACAACGCGGTTTGCGAGCATGCGATTGTAGCCGATTTGCAGACCGTTGAACCAGCTTCCCCCCTGGTTGCTCGCGTCATAGCCCTGCGACAGGTTGAGCGAGCCCTTGTCAACGACGGCCCCGCCTGCACTGGCAGTCCAATTTGAATTGCCCCATGCATAGCCTGTCTGTTCGCCGAAGTAGAAACCTGTCCAGTCATATACTGCGGACGGTGGCGCTGGCGGGGCCTTATACGCGAGATCGGCGGCCGCGGCGCCGCTCCCCGTGAGCAGTATAGCCACCGACGCGCCGCCAAATGTCTGACGCCATTCCGGCAGACAAAGTCGTGCCTTGGCGATGTAGTTAAAGATTGTCATTTTGAGGAGCCCCTCGATCAGGATCTAAACCTGTCCAAGAGGGCGGCCGGGCCTTTCGGGGGGAAGCGCTTCTTGGAAGGCTTCGCCGAAAGGAACGAAACGTTCCCCCTCGGTGCGAACCTCCCGGGCTTTTATCCCTCCGTGTGTCCGGCCCGTTCCGAAGAAGCTGACCGGATTGCGACTCTCGGACCAGACACCGCTTCATGAGAGCAGCCGGAACCCTAGTCGCATGCCCTCTTAAGCGAAAAGCATGCCAACAGAAAACAATGCGACCATTCCGACCATGATTACGGTCATATAACAACACCATAAAGATGACCGCTATCATCTACATCGCACGACGGCAGACGAGCGCGAACTCGAGCAATTCTGCCGGACATCGGGATTGGTGCGGCCCCTTGAGCTCGACGAAAGCGGGTAGTGGTTTTCCCGATTTCGCGTCGGACGGGCTTACCCTTTTCAAGAACGACGTATTGAACTGCCTAGTGCGCGCTCGAATGCCGGTATTTTATGCAATCGCACCAAGGTGACTTACCGAATCAAAAAGCCTTTTCCTTTGGCACACCGATTGCTAAGAAGCATGCAGAGTTGGCAGCTAGGGTTCCGGGTTCCTGATGGGAATGTCTGGTCCGAGAGTTGCCACCGGAGGTCCAACCTCCGGTGCACGGCGGGATAAAAGCCCGGGAGACCTCAGTGGCCGCGCTTGGCAGGCAACTCGGGTCTATTTGCCAGTCCGCGGTCATCAAACCGATGAGGAACTGGAAATGCTGAAATCACGAAGCTTACTCACTGCCGTTGCTGCTGCCTGCCTGCTGGCGACCTCGTCGATGTCACCGGCTCTCGCCGAAAAGAAAAACGAATTCAATATCGCCTGGACGATCTATGTCGGCTGGATGCCGTGGCCCTATGCGGCTGAATCCGGCATCGTCAAGAAATGGGCGGACAAATACGGGATCAAAATCAACGTCACGCAGATCAACGACTACGTCGAGTCGATCAACCAGTACACGGCCGGCAAGTTCGATGGCGTCACTGTCACCAACATGGACGCGCTGACGATACCGGCCGCCGGTGGTGTCGATACCACCGCCGTGATCATGGGCGACTATTCGAACGGGAATGACGGCATCGTACTGAAGAAAGGCCAGACGCTCGCCGACATCAAGGGTCAAAAGATCAACCTCGTCGAACTGTCGGTCTCGCACTACTTGCTGGCGCGAGGATTGAGCACAGTGAAGATGAGCGAGAAGGACATCAAGACCATCAACACCTCGGATGCCGACATCGTGGCCGCGTCGAAATCCAAGGATACGACGGCAATCGTCACCTGGAACCCGCAGCTTCTCGAAGTAAAGTCCGAGCCTGGGGCGACGCTGGTCTACGATTCCAGCAAGATACCCGGCGAGATCGAGGATCTCCTTGTCGTCAATACCCAGACCTTGAAGGACAATCCGGATTTCGCCAAGGCGCTGGTTGGGATCTGGTATGAAACCATCGCCCTGATGAAGGACCCGGGCGAAAAGGGCAAGGCGGCGCGCGAGGCCATGGCAAAGCTTTCGGGCACCGATCTTGCCGGCTTCGAGGCCCAGCTCAAGACCACTCATATGTATTATGAGCCAAAGGACGCAGCCGCCTTCGTAACCGAACCCGAGCTGGTCAAGATCATGGACCTCGTGCGCGGCTTCTGCTTCGAGCACAACCTGCTTGGCGAACATGTCAAGTCGAAGGATGCTGTTGGTATCGAAACGCCGACCAAGACGCTTGGCTCGACCAAGAACGTCAAGCTGCGCTTCGATCCCAGCTACATGAAGCTCGCCGCGGACGGAAAGCTCTGATCCGCTCCACTTGACAGCGCTGTTGCCGGCATTCCATCTGCCGCCGGCAACAGCGATGCAGGTTGCGGCGTCGAGGAGGATATCCAATTACACGCGTCATGAACGTCGCTCCCGGACGCGGCGCCCGGATCATCCTGGCTATGCTGCCGTTCATCCTGATTGCGATCATCTATGTGATCGGATCGGCGGAGCGGCGCGCCGCCAATCCTGACGACAAGCTGCTGCCCCCGATCTCGGAAATGGTCGAGACGTCAAAACGACTGGTCGCCGAACCCGACCGGCGCTCTGGCGATTATGTGCTGTGGACGGATACGACCGCCAGCCTGCAGCGTCTTGCCTTGGGGCTCGGCATCGCGGCGCTGGTGGGATTGACACTGGGAGTTGCGATCGGCCTGTTGCCGGTCGCAGGCGCCGGATTTGGCACACTGGTGGCGGTGCTCTCGATGATCCCGCCAATGGCCGTGCTGCCGATCCTGTTCATCATATTCGGCCTCGGCGAATTGTCGAAAGTGGTGCTGATCATCATTGGCGTGACGCCGATGCTGGTTCGCGACATCTCGCTCGAAGTCGCGGCCATGCCACGCGAGCAGCTCATTAAAGCACAGACTCTGGGGGCCTCGACCTGGCAGGTCGCAATCCGCGTGGTGCTGCCGCAGATCATGCCGCGCCTGATCAAGTGTCTGCGGCTGATGATCGGACCGGCGTTCCTGTTCCTCATTTCGGCGGAAGCGATCGCGGCCGACGCCGGTCTTGGTTATCGCATCTTCCTGGTTCGCCGCTATCTTTCGATGGACGTGATCCTGCCCTACGTCGCCTGGATCACGCTGCTCGCCTACCTTCTCGATCTCGCTTTGGTGTTGATCAGCCGGCGCGCCTTTCCCTGGGCCCATGAGCGGGAAGCGCGCTGATGAGCACGCTGTCTTTCCGCAACGTCTGGGTCGAATACGGCGATCAGGTGGTCCTTGAACGCATCAATCTCGAGATCGACTCCGGAACCTTCCTGTCGGTCGTCGGCCCTTCCGGAGCCGGCAAGAGCACGCTCCTGCAGTTGATCCTTGGCCAACGGCGGCCGACGCAGGGCAGCGTCCTGCTCGACGGAAAGCCGTTCCCCGCCGAGCCCGGGCCCGACCGGGGCATCGTGTTCCAGCGCTACTCGGTGTTTCCGCATCTTACCGTGCTCGGCAATGTCCTGCTTGGCTACGAGCTCGCCGAGCGCGCCTTCACCGCGCGCCTGCTTGGCGAGCCCAGGCGCAAGGCGATCGAGAAGAGCCTCGCGTTGATCGAGGCGGTGGGCCTCGATCAGCATCGCGACAAATATCCCAGCGCCCTGTCGGGCGGCATGCAGCAGCGGCTGGCCATTGCGCAGGCGATCGCCAAGCACCCGCGCGTCCTTCTCCTCGACGAACCCTTCGGTGCACTCGATCCCGGCACTCGTGCCCAGATGCACGCACTGATCAAGCCGTTATGGCGTGATCTGAAGATGACGATTGTCATGGTCACCCACGACATCAAGGAAGCTTTCGGTCTTGCGACGCGGCTGATCGCGCTCGATCGGGTGCGACACGACCCACAGGCGCCGGAACGATTCGGCGCCATGATCACCTACGACTTGGACCTCACCCGCGACAGCGCGGTGCCAGTCCTGGGTTTCACCAAGGCCGAAGCGAAATCCGGCCATAAGACGCTAGAGAGGAACTGACCTATGTTGTTCGAACACCGTACACGCCATGCGCGCCGCGCCGGTCTTTGGCCGCAGCCGCGGCGGACACGCCGTCATCATCCCGACTTCGACAAGATGGCCACGCAAGGCTGGCAGGCGTTGGAAGCCGAAGGCAAGCTGTCTCACGCCGGCTGGCGCAAGGAGCGGCAGTGGGCGCTCGATATGGGATTGCCTGGCGCCGAGAGCCTGACCGACCGCGATATCCCGACCTTTTCGCGCGGCGAGCTGCCGCATTTTGCCGGCATCAACACCTTCATGAAGGCGCCCTACGTCGAGAACGTGCGCGACGTCGGCAGATACGATGCGGCCGTGATCGGCATCCCCTTCGATTCCGGCACCACCTATCGTCCGGGAACCCGCTTCGGGCCGCAGGGCATCAGGCGCATCTCCGCGCTCTATACGCCCTACAACTACGAGCTCGGCGTCGATCTGCGTGAGCAGATGACGTTGTGCGACGCCGGCGATGTCTTCACGATTCCGGCCAATCTCGAGAAAAGCTTTGACCAGATCTCGCGCGGCGTGGCGCATGTCTTCTCTTCCGGCGCGCTCCCGATCATGCTCGGTGGCGATCATTCGATCGGCTTCCCCTGCGTCCGCGGCATCGCGCAGTGCACCGACAAGAAGATCGGCATCATCCATTTCGATCGCCACATCGACATCCAGGAAAAGGATCTGGACGAACGCATGCACACCACGCCCTGGTACTGGGCGACCAATCTGCCAAACGTGTCGCCGACCAATCTGGTACAGCTCGGCATCGGCGGCTGGCAGGTGCCGCGCGAAGGTGTCGAAGTCGCGCGCAAGCGGAACACCAACGTGCTGACGATCGCCGATATCGAAAAGATCGGGCTGGAAAAAGCCGCCGAGATCGCGCTGGAACTGGCGTGGAAGGATGCGGACGCCGTCTACATCTCCTTCGACGTCGACTCCATCGATTGCGGCTTCGTTCCCGGCACCGGCTGGCCGGAGCCGGGTGGCTTCCTGCCGCGCGAGGCTCTGAAGATTCTCGGGCTGGTCGCCGCCGAAGGCCTTTGTGGCCTCGAGGTGGTCGAGGTGTCGCCGCCTTACGACACGTCCGACATCACGGCGCTGTTCGGCGCGCGCGTGGTGGTCGAGGCACTGGGCTCGATGGTCGCCCACGGCAAGCTCGGCAGCCACAAGAAGATCATTAACAAGCCAGTTGCGTATTGAGGGCCGCCATGCATCGCCATCACCACGGCCACGGGCATGATCACGGACATGACCATAACCACGACCATGACCATCACCATGATCATCCGCCGCACGGCGCCGGCCACAACCACCCTCATTCCCATCGCGCGCCGGTGCAGTGGCAGACGCCGCACCAGCCCGACGGCGCGAAGGAGCACGCGGCAGCGCCCGAGCCAGACCTCGACAAGGTTGAAGCGGCGTTTGTCGATGGCTTTTTTCAGGCACCGGACCCCACCAGCTTTCTGCGCCTGGCGCGAATCCCGTTCGAGATCGCGGCCGGCGAGTCAAACCTGAAACTGCTGCGGGTCGAAATCGACGCACTCACCGATGTCGGCAGCCTCACTCCGCATCTGGGCGGCGGCACCTTCCGCTACGATCCGCTACCGTCGAATTTCGTCTTGCGCCGCCGCCGGCTGCGTTTCGTCTATTTCGACGGCGCGTCTCTGCGTGCTCTGAGCTACGCCGAGCTTCGCGAGCTCGCGTAGCTCTCGCACTGGGATGAACCAAAGAACCAAAGCGCGATGAAGATTTAATCCAATCGCATCGCGCTTCAGCCGTTTCGGCCTCGTCAAGCGTCAGCGGAACATCTTGTTAAGCTCGCCGCCTGGATAGCCCTTGGCGAGTTCGGTGAAGGTGCCTTGCTCGGCGATCTCCTTCGCCGCGCGCATGAAGCCCGCCCAGGCGGTGCGGGCGAGCGAACCTCCGACGCTGATCCGGCGCACGCCGAGGTCGCCTGCTTCCGCAACCGACAGACCGGACGCGCCAATCAGAAGGTTGACCGGCTTCGGCGCGACCGCCTTCACCACCGCGGTGATCTGCTCTCTGGTCTTGATGCCCGGCGCATAGAGGCATTCGGCGCCAGCCTCGGCATAGGCGCACAGACGGTCGATCACCATGCTGAGGTCGTCCTGACCGACGAGAAAACCCTCGCAACGTCCGGTCAGCAAGACGCCACTCCGGTCGGCGTCGATCGCCGCGCGCGCCGCCTTGATCCGCTCTACCGCCAGTGCGCGGTCATAAAGCGGTTTTGACGCATCGCCGGTCGAATCCTCGATCGACATGCCAGCCACGCCGGTCTTCACCCCGCGCGAGACATTGACCGCGACTTGATCTGCCTCATGCGCGAAGCCGTTCTCGAAATCGGCATTGAAAGGCAAGTCAACCGCCGCGCACAGCGCAGTAAGGTGCGTGCAGACGTCGTCGATCGTCACGCGATTGTCGGCCTTGCCGATGGTCCAGGCGAAGCCGGCGCTGGTGGAGGCCAGCGCCTTGAATCCCATTTGCGCCAGTGCTTTCGCGGAACCGACATCGAAGGGATTGGGGATCGCAAAGCAGCCGCTGTCATGGAGCTTGTGGAATGTCACGCGTTTGTCGGTCAATGAAATCGGCATCGGCGTCTCTCCTCTTTTTCTCTTCTGGTTGATTTGGCCACGGTACCCCGGCGCCGAAGACCGCGCCAGTCAACAGAGCCTCGATGCTGACACTATGCTGTCACTGGCCGCAGGAACGTGCGCTCCTCGGCGAGGATGAACTTGTGCTCCTCGGCAAAGCCGAAATTCGCCATCCCTTCCTTGTCGGTACGCAGGCGCGCCCGGTAGGCCTCGTAGGCGGCAAGGCTTTCGAAGGAAATAAGCGCGAAAGCAACGTTGTTGGTGCCTTCATGCGGCATCCAGTAGCCGAGAAGATCGCCGCCGCATCGCGGAATGATGGACAGCCAGTTCTTCGAATATTCCTCGAACTTCGCGCGTTTGAACGGATCGAGCTGGTAGCGAATGAAAACGGTGATGGTCATGGGAACCTCCAAGAATGAAACGTCATTCCGGGGCAATGCGTAGCATCGAGCCCGGAATCTCGAGATCCCGGGTCTGGTGCGGAGCCTGTCATCGGGCGCGCATTCGCGCGACCCGTTGGCACCATCCCGGAATGACGAAGTCTACTTGTACCCGCTTGATCTGCATCGATGCTTCGGCTAACATCGAACAATGAAAGCAGGTCCCGATATCGCCATGGTCGCCTCCCTCGTCGGCGATCCCGCCCGCGCCAACATGCTCACCGCGCTGTTGAGCGGCCGCGCGCTCACCGCAAGCGAACTGTCGCAGGAGGCCGGCATCACGCCGCAGACGGCAAGTTCGCACCTTTCAAAGCTTGAGGCCGGCGGCTTGATCGAGCAGGAAAAGCAGGGCCGCCACCGCTACTATCGCCTCGCCGATCCCGATGTCGGCAGTGTACTGGAGGGCCTTGCGGCGCTGGCCGCACGCGCCGGCCACATGCGTGTGCGCACCGGCCCGAAGGACCCGGCA
Source organism: Bradyrhizobium sp. (assembly GCA_049509335.1). Classification (GTDB taxonomy): domain Bacteria; phylum Pseudomonadota; class Alphaproteobacteria; order Rhizobiales; family Xanthobacteraceae; genus Bradyrhizobium. The sequence continues at coordinate 17,336 of JBEKZZ010000020.1, forward strand.
CTGCGCCGGGCGCGGGTTTGCTACGATCACCTCGCTGGCGATCTCGGCGTGCAGATGCTCGACAGTCTGCGGCGGCAAAAGCTGGTGCGGCAGCACAAGCACGACATCGAACTGACCGCGGAAGGCGCACGCTTCCTCGAAAGCGCGCTCCAGATCGACGCCGGCGCACTCGCCCATCCGCGCCGCCCGGTCTGCAAGGCCTGCCTCGACTGGAGCGAGCGTCGCCATCATCTGGCTGGCACATTGGGCGCGGCCCTGATGAAGCGTTTCACCGAATTGAAATGGGCCGGGCGAGATCCAGCGCCGGGCAGCCGGGTGATCCAGTTCACCCGCCTCGGCGAAAAGCGCTTCGCGGCCCTGTTCGGTGGAGTGGCCGACTAGCGCCAAACGAGCACGTGGCGGTCCCATTTTCCGTCATGTGTGCGTTATGCGCCTTGTGGTAACTTCGCCGGACGAGATTTTATGGGGATACGATGAACTACGTCGTGAAGCTGTTTGCTGCAATTTCGATTTCCTGCCTGACCTTGGCTCTCCCGGCGCTGGCGATCGAGGATACTCCCGAAAACCGTGCCGCCCAGGCGGACTATTATTTGCGAGTTGTTCCCGCTCAAAGCCTTTTGAACGACATGTCAGAGAAGATGGCGGCAACGCTGCCCGAAAGCCAGCGTCCGATCTTCATCACATTGATGACCAAAAACCTGGACATGAACGCGGTGACCAATTTGATGCGGGCTGCGATGATCAAGAATTTCTCGGCCGACAAGGCGGTGGCAATGACCCAAGAGCAAATGAAGGCGACACAAGAGCCAACGAAGACAAAATAGAATCCCTGCCTGAGCAAAGGGGTGACAGTCCTCTCCCGGCCACATAATAGGATGTGTGGGTCGTCGGCATGACGGCGAACCCAGTTCCGGCCGGGAGTTTTGCATGAAGCACGTTCCGTTCCTTGTCTGGGCTTCATCCGCCCTGCTCGCTTTTTGCCTTGCGCCGGCACAAGCCGCCGAGCGCGAGCCCGGCATCGCGCAGCGCGAGCCGTACGGAATCGGTCTTGAAGGCTTTCCCTATCCCTATCCCGTCAACCTGTTGCCGCTGGTCAATGACGGCGAGCAGCTGCGTATGGCCTATATGGACATCGCGCCGGCGCAGCCGCAAAACGGCCGCGTCGTGGTGCTGCTGCACGGGCGTAATTTCCCATCGAGCTATTGGGCGCCCGAGATCAAGACGCTGACTGACGCCGGCTATCGCGTGATCGTGCCGGACCAGATCGGTTTCGGAAAGTCTTCAAAGCCGTCCGGCGAACTTCACTTCGATAATCTCGCGCGCAACACAGTCACGCTGCTTGATCATCTCGGGGTAGCCAAGGCCGACATCGTCGCGCATTCGATGGGCGGCATGGTGGCGGTGCGGATCGCGCGGGCCTATCCCGACCGCGTCGACCGTCTGGTGCTCGCCGCCCCGATCGGCCTTGAGGATTACCGGCTGTACGTGCCGCCGACGCCGACCGATAAAATCCTCGACAACGAGGACAAACTCACCGCCGAAGGTTATCGCAAACAGCTTGAGACGAACTACTCGCCGAAAATCCCGCCCGAGGCGATCACGCCCTTCATCGACGCCCGCTTCAACATCAAGGGTTCGGCAGAATATCCGCGCTGGCTGCGCGCGTTCGTCTCATCCGGCCAGATGATCTATCGCGAGCCGGTGGTGCACGAGATTCCGCTTGTAACGACCCCGACGCTGTTCATCATGGGCGCCGACGATCATAACGCGCCGGGCAGGCCGAGTGCGCCGGAAGCGCTGCGGCCAAAGATGGGCCAGAATGCGGAACTCGCCAAAGCGCTCGCGGCGAAGATGGCTCATGGCAGTACTGAAGTGATCGAAAATGCCGGGCATCTGGTATTTCTCGATGCGCCGGACAAATTCAATGCGCTGATGCTGGCTTTCCTGGCGAAATGACCGCCCGATCCGCTCGTTCCATTCATAAAGGGTTCACACCGAGGTCCCTAGTGTTGGCTCGATACTAGGGTTGTAGCGTGTTCCAAACGGTGGCAATCCTACCCCGTCGATTTGTTTATCGATCTCAAAAGGCGCCGCATTGCGGCTTTAGAAGGGAGACAACATGAAGGTTCTTTTCGCAGCTGCAATACTGATCGCAGGCACGGTTGCAAGCATCGGCACCGCAAGCGCCGAAGGCGGTTGCGGCCCCGGCTTCCATCGCACCCCCTACGGCAACTGCCGTCCGAACGGCGCAGTGGTGGTGGTGCCCGGCGGTCCCGTGGTGGTCGAACGGCCGGTGGTAGTCGTTCCCGGCCGCGCTTGCCCGCTCGGATTTGCCTGGCGCTACGGCCGTTGTCGCCCGATCTGATCGCGAGCCCAAGTTAAAGAAAAACCCCGCCCTACACGGCGGGGTTTTTTATTGGGTTTTTCGCGAAGCAAAAAGGGCGGAAAATTCCCGCCCTTTGCTTCATTCTACCAGTTGCGGAAGCAACGGCGACCGAACGGTCCCGAATGCCATCCGGGCGGGCAGTTGTACATCGGACGACAGCCGCCATAAGGCCCGCGGTGCCAACCCGGTCCGCAGCCGCCAGCCACCGGAATGGTGGCGGTGTCGGATGCCACCGCTTGGTCGAGCGGCGCCACCGGCATGGCTTGGGATACCGACATCGACGCAAGGCCGAGGCCGATCGCGAACAAGGACACAACGGCAATCTTCATGACATTCCTTCCTATTGGCACGCGACGAAAATGACTTTGCTCAAACAAGCTCTCATGTCTTGGTTCTGGACCACCTCACCGATGATGGCGCCAGTGATGGTGATGCCAGTGACGATGGTGCCAATGGTGATGGTGCCAGTGGTGGTGATGCCAATGCACCAGCACGGGCTTCATCTGATCGACTTCGCTCTGCGAGACGACCGCCGGCTCAACGTTGATCACAGCGGGCACGCTCAACGCGTGGCCCGAGATCGGCGATACGGGCGCAGCCTGTGCGCTCGCAGCCAGCAAGATCGTGCCCGCGACTAATCCGGCGCTGAATTTCAAGAGATCCCCAAGTTTCATCACGTAATGCCCCTTTCATGAGGTGAGAGAAGACAAACAGTCTCGCCGCCTCAAGATGAATGTTCGCTGAACTCTTCAACGGTTATGTCCTCGAAAACGCAAAATGGTTCAAACCTCCGCGCTTCGGTGACGACACGATGAAAAATTTTTTTGAAAATTGGAGCTAGTGGATATTTGCAGCGCAGCGTAACCGTCCGCTCGCAGTGCAAATTAAACCCAGCCGCCGCGCGCCATGATCGCAGCGCACAACAGAATGATGACAACCGCCGCAAGCTCGGCGTGAATGACCATCGTGACTCGCTTGCGGCGAGACACATCCCAGACCGGCACCTGCCCCGCCCTGATGGCGCCGCTCCAGGCCAAAAATTCCCTGGTCGGGATGATCGACAGAAGGCCTACAATGACGAACAGGCTGAACTTGGTCAGGAACGCGTGGTTGTGCCAGTAATACGCGGCTCCCTTTTCGAAGAAGAACACCCGCAGCAACCCGATCAGGAGCAATAACCCCGCGGCAATGCCGAGCACGAGGTCGGTAATCTGCAACCTCCGCGCCGAAGCGAGCGTCAGCTCTTGCCTGATCAGCGTAAACATGGCGAGTGCGGCCACCAGCGTGAACGCGCAGAGGTGATGCAGGAAGGCAAAGAGCGTGGACATGGTAGGGCTCACCTACGGGCTAGCCTGGCAGCTTCCCGCCGACTGATTTATAAAACTGGGCAAGCTGATTTGCGAGCAGAGAGCCTAGAAGCTCTTCCATTTTCGAGACATCGACGTCTCCACTGCGAAACGCCAAATCTGCCGCATCAAGGGCGTCAAAATACGGCTTACGATTATCGACGATCTGGTCAGGAATTGCAGGAGTTCCCGGCAAAATCGAGCCCGCGCGGATAGAGAGCACGACATAGGAAACAACACGCGACGTGCGACCATTACCGTCGGCAAAAGGATGAATCCAATTCAATCGCCACATCACGTAAGCCGCGAGGTGAATCGGCGTGCTATTTTCCCAATGATCGTTGACGTAATCGCACATATCCTCCACGAGTTCGGGAACCAGGTGCGCACCGACAGGCTCGTGCTTGCTTCCCTCTATAGCCACACCGCCAGGACGGTAATTCCCGGCATAGGAACTAATTCCTGTTAGCGCTTCGCGCTGCAAGCCGAGGATAAGCGAAGGTCTAAGTTTGAACGAACCACGCTCCAACGCGCTTTGGATTACTCCGATCGCCGCATCGTATTGCCGGAAACCGTTTCTCGCTTCCGCTGCGGCTTTCGCATGTGGGTCTGTGATCAACTCGGGTTCGAGCGCGCGGCTATCACGCCGCTCACGCTCCTCGCCAGTCATTTCTCGTCCTTGGCCAATTTCTCAGCCTCGCGGTCAATCATTTCCCGCGTAATCAGTTCATTCTCGAAATGCGTATTGCCATAGACAAAACTACGCCGCTGCTGCTCCCGCTGCTCTGGCGTGGGTTTGGCTGCTCTGGCGGCTTCGATAAGCTTCTTCAAGGCGTCGGTCATAAGCGAATATATAAGTGAATCGCGCAAGCAATACCATGCGATTTTATCCAGAGAGATCAATTTGGTGCCCATTGGTGACAACAAATTGTCCCATTTTTTTGAAGTTCTGCCCAAACGCCACATCACATCAGCTTCATCGGCGCATCGCGCACCACCCGAAGATCGAACCCACCGATCAGGTCCGACCGAATGGCCTCCGCGTCGGCAATGTCAGCCTCCGTCTGGCGCAACGTGCTGAGGTTCGATCCGAGCGACACGATTCCCCCCAGCACCAGAGCAATCGACCAAAGAACGGCGGAAAGGCCAACTCCGAACAGGCCAACTATCGCGATGAGCAGCAAGGTGATACCACCCCCGATCGCGATCTGGGACGCCAGAATGAACTTCCGGCATCGCTCCGCGATCTCGGCAAGCGCCTCGATCTGCGCTTCGATGTCAGAGATTTCGTCGGTCAGGTCGTCTTCGTCGGTCATCGGAGTTGGGATCGCGGCGCGACTCTAAAGCGGCAGATTGTCGTGCTTCTTCACGGGCATCTCGACCTTCTTGTCGCGCAGCATGGCAAGCGCACGCGCAATCCGACGCCGCGTCGAATGCGGCATGATCACGTCGTCGATATAGCCGCGCTCGGCGGCGATGAAGGGTGACAGGAAACGGTCTTCGTACTCTTTGGTTCTCTGAGCGATCTTGTCGGGATCGTTCATGTCGGCGCGGAAGATGATTTCGACCGCGCCCTTGGCGCCCATGACAGCGATCTGTGCGGTCGGCCAGGCGTAGTTCATGTCGGCGCCGATTTCCTTGGACGCCATCACGTCGAACGCGCCGCCATAGGCCTTGCGGGTGATGAGCGTGACCAGCGGCACCGTGCATTGCGAATAGGCGAACAGAAGTTTCGCGCCGTGCTTGATCAACCCGCCATATTCCTGCGCCGTGCCGGGCAGGAATCCGGGCACGTCCACAAATGTGACGATCGGGATATTGAAGGCGTCGCAAAAACGGACGAAGCGCGCCGCTTTGCGCGAGGCATCGCTGTCGAGCACGCCGGCCAGCACCATCGGCTGGTTGGCGACAAAGCCGACCGTGCGGCCGGCGATACGGCCAAAACCCGTGACGATGTTCCTGGCGAAGGTTTCGGAGATTTCGAAGAAGTCCCCCTCGTCCGCGACCTTCAGGATCAATTCCTTCATGTCGTAGGGCTTGTTGGGATTGTCGGGGATCAGCGTGTCGAGCGAGAGATCGACGCGTTCGATGTCGTCAAAGCTCGGCCATTCCGGCACGCCGTCGGTGTTGTTGGACGGCAGGAAGTCGATCAGCCGCCGCATCTGCAACAGCGTCTCGACGTCGTTCTCGAAGGCGCCGTCCGCGATCGAGGAGCGCGTGGCGTGAACGGATGCGCCGCCGAGTTCCTCGGCGGTCACAACTTCATTGGTGACGGTCTTCACCACGTCGGGGCCGGTGACGAACATATAGCTCGTGTTCTTCACCATGAAGATGAAGTCGGTCATCGCGGGCGAATAGACGTCACCGCCCGCGCACGGTCCCATGATGACGGAGATCTGCGGGATCACGCCTGAGGCGACCACGTTGCGGCGAAACACATAGGAATAGCCGGCAAGCGCCGCGACGCCTTCCTGGATGCGCGCACCGCCCGCGTCGTACAGCCCGATGATCGGCGCCCTCGCCTTCATCGCCATGTCCTGAAGTTTTGTGATTTTCAACGCATGGGTTTCCGACAGGGAGCCCCCGAACACCGTAAAATCCTTGGCGAAGACAAACGTCTTGCGGCCGTTGACAGTGCCCCAGCCGGTGACGACGCCGTCGCCCGGCACTTTGTTCTTTTCCATGCCGAACTCGGTCGAGCGGTGTTCGACGAACATGTCGAACTCCTCGAAACTGCCCTTGTCGAGCAGAAGGTCGATCCGCTCCCGCGCCGTCAGCTTGCCGCGCGCATGTTGGGCCGCGATGCGCTTCTCGCCGCCGCCCAGCCTTGCGCCCGCCCGCCGTTCTTCGAGGGTGTCCAGGATGTCTTTCATGCCGTCGTTTCCAGGCCGATTTTGCTCAATATCAGGGGTTTCTAACAGGCCTTGCGCGGTGAGGAAACGCCCCTTCCGGCTTATCTCCACCCATTCGGCGGCCTTATCGATGCCGATTGGCAGTGTCGCACCGCGCCCGTATCGTTTGCCGGGGCGCTTGAACTCAAGGTTTGACAGCTTCCTTCCCGGTTGTTCTATTTCCCCGCCAAGTGAAGAAGAACAAGGGGGAAGCGATGCGGGGAGCCGTACGAACATGGATGACGACCGGCATGGTCGCCGGTAGCCTGTCGCTGTTTGCCTTTGACGCAGGCGCGCAATCGCTGCCGAAGGATGCCGCTGCCCGCGTCGAGCTTTATCCAATTCCGACCCTGACCCTTTCCGATCAGCAATTCCTGACGGGATCAACCGACGGAAAAGCGGTCACGGTCAGCGGCGAGTTTCGTGTCGCACAAGGCTCGGGACGGCTGCCGGTCGTGGTGCTGATGCACGGCTCAAGCGGGGTCGGCCCCGGCATGGAGCCGTGGGTCCACACCTTCAACGCGATAGGTGTTTCGACCTTCGTCATCGACGGCTTTACCGGCCGCGGGCTGACCGTGGTCGGCCCCAATCAGGCCCTGCTCGGCCGCCTCAACCTGATCGTCGATATCTACCGTTCGCTGGAAATTCTAAAGAACCATCCGCGCGTCGATCCGGACCGTATCGTATTGATGGGCTTTTCACGCGGCGGACAAGCGGCGCTGTTTGCAAGCCTCGATCGCTTCGACAAGCTCTGGAATAAATCCGGCATTCGTTTTGCCGCCTATATTCCGTTCTACCCAGATTGCTCGACGAGCTATGCCGGCGACACCGAAGTCGCGGATAAACCGATCCGCATCTTCCACGGCACACCCGACGACTATAACCCGGTCGCATCCTGCAAGGCCTATGTGGCGCGGCTGCAGGAGGCGAAGCGCGACGTCGTGCTGGCGGAATATCCGGATTCAGAGCACGCCTTCGACATCGGCCTGCTCGGCGTCTCCAGCAAGGTGGTGTCGGTCCACGCGCAGACGGTGCGCCATTGCCGCATCAAGGAGGGCGACGGCGGCGTCCTCTTCAATGCGGATACCGACGTGCCCTTTACCTACAAGGACGCCTGCGTCGAACTCGACCCGCATGTCGGCGGTAATCCCGAAACCGCCGAACAAGCGCGCAAGGCGGTCGTCGATTTTCTTGCGGCGTTGTTCAAGCTGGGGTGACGGTCACAAGCAATATTGGCGCCACTCTCACCCCTCGTCATCGCCCGGCTCGACCGGGCGATCCAGTATTCCAGAGAAGCCATATTTCGGAGAAGCTGCGGAGTAATGGATGCCCCGCTTTCGCGGGGCATGACAACGCGGAATAACTACTTGAACGGCGGCTCCTTGCCGGGCGGCACGGTTTCCTCTGCCATCGCCAAAATCATCGCGACCATCACGTAATTGCCGGCCACCGCCGTCAGATCGACGATCTGCTGATCGTTGAACACCTTCTTCGCCCGCGCATAGGTTTCATCGGAAACCTTCTGGGTCGTGGTGAGTTCGTTGACGAAATCGTACACGACGGCCTCATCCTCGGCCATTTTCGACGGCCGCTGGCCGGCCTTGAGATCGGCGATGATGTCAGTGGAAAGCCCGGCCTTGGCCGCCAGCGGCGCATGCGCGAACCATTCGACCTGCGAACGCCATTGCCGCCCGATGATCAGGATCGCAAACTCGTTGAGCTTGGTCGGAACCGAGGTTTCCCAACGCAGATAGTGAAACAGATCGAACAGCCGCTGGCTGAGCACAGGGCTTCGCATCAGGGGATTGTAAGGCCCGCCGATCCCGATACTCGAGATCTTCATGATCTGCTCGCCGAGCGGCTTCTGCGCTTCGTTGAGCTGATCCATGGTGAGTTGCGGGAAGCGCGGCTCCTTGCCGGTGGCAGCCGGCGCAAACACGGTGGCGGCGAGCCAGCCGCTGGCCGCGGCCAGCATCATCGATGACATGAGAAGAGCAGATTTCATGATTTCCTCCGAATTTTCTTGTTCGGAGATGTTAGTCCAGCGGACTGGTCAGCGCCACTCAGATCGCGCCAATCGCCAAAAGACAACCCTGCGAAATATTCATGCGATCGGCGATATGACGCGGCTCGCGCACATCGAGATTGAGCGCAAACACCGTGTAAGCACCGCCCTTCTCGGCCCAGCCCACCAGCCAGCCGAGGGAGGGCTTGCCGACTTCGGCCCCAAGCAACCCCGATTTGGCGCGAATGACCGCGTCGCCAACCTTGGTCACGGGGAGAATGTCGGCGACCAGATCCTAGCTGCGCTTCGAGACCGGCAACGCGCGGCGCCGCAGACGATCGACAAAATCGACCTGCTGCACGGGATCGATGCGTAAGGCCCCGGTGAGCCAGAACTGGTCGATGCCGCCGCCGATGTTGTGGTTGCCGTAGTCGAGAAGATCGACATACTTTTGCATCCGATCCTGGCCGATCCGGCGCGCAATCTCCTGATAGACGGGCACCGCGGAAGCAGCGATCGCCGACCGCAAGGTGTGATCCTTGTTCCATGCCTCAAAACTGCGCGTGACGCCGTCCCATTTAAAGACGTCCTTGTCGGGATCGCCGACCACGCCGGTCTCGAGCGCAATCAGCGAGTTCGCAATCTTGAAGGTCGAGGCCGGCAGCTTCGGCTCGCCCGAGCGATCGGAGTCGCTGGAGATGACGAGGTAATCCTCGACCTTATAACCCACAAAGGTTCCAGCCGTCCCGGTGTCGGTGAAGAGCTTGGCGAGGTCGCTGCGAATTTCGCCACGCGGCGGCGCGACATCTGCAAAGGCGCCAGACGGAAAAGCGGCAGCGCTCGCGAGAGCTCCGAGAAGATAACGGCGGGTGATCATGGGCTTTCCACATAGCGAGAGAGTTGGCGGCGACGATGCCCGAGATATCATGGTGAAACGATGACGATGAGTCGTCTCCCTCTCCCCGTCCTTCACGGTGAGAGGGTTGGGGTGAGGGGCTCTTCCGGTGCATTTGGACTCGCGGAGAGTCCCCCTCACCCGGATTCGCGCGATCGCGAATCCGACATCTCCCCGCAAGCGGGGCGAGGTTACGCAACGCGGCGGCTGTCCGATTTCACCGTACCCGCCCCGACAGCCGCAACACGAAGATCAGGACCTCGGCAACCGCCTTGTAGAGTTCGGCCGGGATTTCCTCACCGAGTTCGACGTTGGAGAGCGCGCCGGCCAGCACCTCGTTCTCCTCGATCGGAATATTGTTGGCCCTGGCGACCTCGATGATCTTCTCGCCGAGGCTGCCTTTGCCCTTGGCAACGACACGCGGTGCACCGGTGCGATCATAATGCAGGGCAACCGCGAGCTGGCTCTGTCTGTCCATGCTCATGACGCCCGATCCAGAAAGTGGCCGGCCGCTGCCGCCGCCGGTTGCTGTGGCGCGCCGTCGCGGATCACGATCTCGCCGGGCTTTAGTTCCGCGCGATTCAAGGCTTGCGTCAGTTGCGAAACGCCTGCCCGCAATTGCGAGGCGGTCGCCGGCCGCTCCGCCCACATCCGCACCGATGTGCGATCGCCGTTCAGCGAAACCAGCGCATGCACGGGGCCTGCGGGTTCGACATTGAGTGAGAAACGCGCGCGCCATGTGGCTTTGGCGGCGGCACCCTCGCGGCCACCGCCGTCGCGGGAAATTTCGAACTGCGCCATCGCTGTTCCCTGTGGCGTCGCGAACGGAATTTCGAAATTCCAGCGCGGCGTGGCGGCGTCGATGCGCGAGGCGGACGGATCGGTCTGGCCGGGCAGCGAGGCAATCTGCAACAAGGTCTGCCGCGCGATCGCGCCATCGGTGTCGTCGAGAAGATGCTGCAACGCCGCCTCCAGCGGCGTGTGAGCCGTGAGCGTCGCCGGCGTCACCGGTTGCGCCGAAGGCAGCGCGCCATTGATCGGCGGCGGCGGCAGATTGGTGCGGGCGAATTCCGCATCGTCACCCGTGCGTGTACCGGCCACGAAAGGCAACAGCGCCAGACCTTGCGCGTTTTCGGAGACGAACTGCGACGGGTTGGAGACGGCGAGCGGAGAGGCCTGAAGCACCTCCTGCAACAGGTTGAGCGCCACGCTGGTGGCCGCCGCCCGCGCCGCGTCTGCAGGCACCGCCGCAGCGGCGAGGCCCTGGCCACCGGCGGCGAGGTCGACAATTTCCGCAAGCGTTGCCTGGGCGGCATTTTGTGCCGAAGCGGCCACTGTGGCCGCTGCCGGCACAAGGCCGGGCGCTCCCGCGAGCGCTTGCCCTTGAGCCAGGCCTTGGCCTTCGGAGTCAGCCAGAATAGTCGCGACGATGGCGGACGATTCCACGGCGGCTTGTTCCGTCGGCACGGAGGCCGCGAGAGCCGGCGCCGCTCCCTGCTGGGCCAAGCCGGCCGAAGCCGGAGTCGGGATCGAGCCAGGCGTGGCCGGATCGGAGGACGCAGCAGTCGATAGCCCTTCAGCCGGCACAGCGGTTGGCGGCGCACCCGGTTGAGGCGTTGATGTCGTCGCGGCGGTGGTGGCGGCTGCGGTCACATCCGCGAGTGACGTCGTCAACGCCTGACGCAGCACGATCAAGGCCGCCTTGAGATCGGGTACGCCATTCGACAACGGCGCCGATCCCGACGCGAGCGAGGTTTCAAGGAACAGCCCGGAGGATTGGAATGCCTGCTGGACGGCATCTGCCGTCAAATTCTGGTTGAGAGGCGTCTGCTGCGCCAGCACTTGCACGGCCGCCTGCTGGACCTGCGGCGGCAGGTTCGGCAATCCGCTGGCGACCGTCAAATCGGCAAAGAGCGGCGAGAGAGAGGTCTGTTGGGTCGCGGCTGTCTGCGCCGCGAGCGACACTGCCAGCGTTTCAAGCTGGGTGAGCGGACTGGCCGGGGTCACCGCATCCGGCGTCAGATTGGTTGCTAGGCTCGCGGCCAGCGAGGGCGACAATGTGATGATGGGATCAGATGTCGCGGCTGTGCCGGTAGCCGGCTGGCCTCCACTCGTGCGTGGCTGATTGACGATGGCGAGCCCAATTCCGTTTGGGGTTTGCGAAACCTGCAACTGGAGTGTCTGGCCTGCCTGAAGCGGCACTTGCGTGGCCGCCTCGATCGTCTGGTTGCCGATGGCGATTTGCGCCTGGTCGTTGCCCAGAACCTGAACGACCTGCGCCGTGATCACCTGCCCCGCTTGCAGCACGATGCCGCTCGCCGGCGCGCTCGGCGCAGACGGGGACGTCGCCTGAATATTCGGAGTGATCGTGATCGCCATGATTCACCGGAATGAACGCTGGCGAGGCTAGCTGCCTGTCGTAAACCTCTCGTTAACCGAGACGCTTCAGCCGGCTTGAGGAAGCGCCTTAAGAACGGCCGCGACCGCGTTGAAATCGACCAGTTTGGCGGCCCTTCGCGACGCCACTTCCTCGTCGACGCCCCATTTTTCCGCGTTCCAGTCCTCATCGACATGGGCCGCGGCCCAGGCTTGATCGGGATCGATCGCACCATGGAACAGCGCGAGCGACAGCAGCGCCGACCCGGTCAAGGTCGTGATCAGATGCAACGCCGCGATCGCCCAGGGATCGGTGGGCAGCGCCCCGCGCGCGGCTGCGATCGCGGACTCAGGCTGGCGGACATGCATCACACCCTCGGCAAGAATGAAATGCGCGCCCAACGCGTCCCTGGCCCAGAACAGCACCGGGTCCCAATGCCTGGCCTCGCGCGCCACCAGTCCCTCGGGAAAACCGGCGCGATAGAACAACAGGTCGGAAGCGAAATATTTGGCGACATCGTCAACGACCGCCTGAGCATTTTCGACCACCCCCTGCACGACGCTGTTGGCAAAACGCGTCACCGGCATGGTCAGGGGCTCGACGAACTCGCCTTGGGCATTCCATTCCGCCGCGATCGTCTCGGCCAGCGAACGCACCGGCACGATCACGGCACGCCCCGAGGGCGTCTTGGTCGGTTTGCCGTCAAGCGTGACCGTGAAGCCGCCGTCGGTTTCGCCGACGCCGGCATTTGCATAGAAACGCTTGCGCTGGACCGCGCGTGCCGAACGCCGCGCGGATTCCATTGGATTGATGCTGGATTGGCCTGCAATTTCGTCGAATAATTCGCGCATTTTCACTCGATTGGGGTTGCGTGATATCCTGCCCAAATTACGACAGGCGTGGCCGCAATGAAAGCGAACAAGCGAGCATGATCGAGGGAGCCGCCATACGCCTTTTATCGCTCGCAAGCGTTGCCCTGCTGGAATTCTGGAGCGCCTCAAGCGCACAAGCCGGGTTCCGATCGCCGGAATCGCTGGTGCGCAACGTCTATGCCTATTACGGCGACCGCAGCTCCGCATTATCCAGTGGATTGCCGCACGACGCCGAGACCGCGCGGCAGTTTTTCGATTCCAGCCTGCGCGAAGCCTGGCTCGCGCGAAGCAAGGCGCCGTACGATTTCCTGGTGCAAGGCACAGCGTGGAAACTTAGCGCGATCTCGATTTCCATCCTGCGCAAGCAATTCGACAGGACCTACGTCACCGCAGGCTTCGACAACAAGGGAAAGCCGGTGACGATGAACTTCATCCTGATCAACGGTCCCGACGGCTGGGTGATCTACGACGTCGAAAGCCCACACGATTCCTTGCGCGCGTTTCTGGCGCAGTACCGGAACTGAACCGATGCCAGACTACACCACAAAAGACCGATTGAAGATAACGGCCGGAGCCATCGCCTCGTTGGTCATTGTCGGCTGGCTGCTCTTTTTGGCTATCGCGGTTCTGTCCTCGCCATAGCCGGCTCTACTCTTGCGGGGAGTGCACTCCGAAGCCCATCACGGCTTTTGATAGATGATCTGGCCAGCGCGGATGGTGTAGGCGACCTTGGCAAGGTTGCCGACATCGGCCAGCGGATCGCCGTCGAGAACCACGATATCGGCGTCGAATCCTTGTTCGAGCTTGCCCTTCTTCGCCGACTTGAAATACGCGGCCGGACTGGTCGTGAGCGAAGCGAGCACCTGCCGTTCCGAAAGCGCCCGGTGCATCAATTCATATTCGAGCGTGGTGTCGTAGATGGTGGTGAAACCGACGTCGGTACCAAATAACACCGGCCCGCCATTATTGTCTGAAAAGCTCTTGAGTTGAGCGACGCTGTCGCTGACCAGCCGCTCTGCGATCATGGCCGGGACCGGCAATTTTGCAAAAAGAGACAGCGTCGGAATCAAGGCCGTGCCTTGCTGTTTGAAGCGCGCAAGTTCTTCGGGCGGATATCCCGGGCCTCCTAACGGGATGGTATGCGCCATCACGTCCACGCCGGCCGCGATCACGACCTCTACACCGGCTAGGTTCTGCGGATGGGCGAATACCGGCTTTCCTTGCGCATGCGCGACGTCGGCCGCGGCCTTGGCGACCGCCACCTCCATGTTGACCACCGGCCTGTCTTCGCCCTTGCAAGCACCGGTGAACAGCTTCACGCCGTCCAGCCCCATCTCCAGATAAGATCGCGCCCATTGCGCGGCTTGATCCGGCTTGTCGGTTTCAGGGAGTATGATTTCGGCCGGCAGATAGATGGGATGACCGTCTTTGGGATACATGCTGCCGGCAAACAAAATGTTGGGACCGGGCACTTCGCCCGCATTGACGCGGCGTCGCAAGGGCAGCGAGTCTCGTGGATCGGAGCCGAGGTCCCAGACGGTGGTAAAGCCCCAGCGCGTCAGCATCTGCTGCATATGCTCTTGCATCGGCGCTGCCGGCGCGTTGGCGGCGTCTCTCCACACCGCCTGCGTGAAATGGACGTGGCTGTTCCAGAAGCCGGCCACGATGGTCTTGCCGCTGCAATCGATGACGCGGACATCATTGGGGATTTGAATGTCACCACGATGCCCGATCGCGGTGATGGCCCCGCCGGTCACGACGACGACGGCATCCGGTAGCGCAGCCGCATCCGGCGACGGATAAACCGTGCCACCCGCAAGGACCAGCGTCTGCGCATGGGCAGCGGCGCTGAAGCCAAGAAAGAATAGCGCGGTGCGGAATAGTTTCCCGATCATAGACGCGGCCCCTTGATGTGTCGGACGAAAAAGATCCGACCAAACCATACAGGGCGGACGCGGCTACGCTTTGATAGTTCTTGCTACCCGCGATATGGAATTCTGACGGAGAGCCCGCACGATTCCCTGCGCGCGTTTCTGGCGCAGTCCCGGTACCAGGGCGTGGATTCATTAGCACGCGGTCCCTACAGCGGAAGTGCGGCCGGGAGTAGACCTACTGGTCGTTCGGCAGCGTGAAATACTGTCCGAGTAGCCGGTAGCCCCAGAAGGCTTCGTCACTTCTGGCACTCTGGCGCAATTGCTCCGGCGGCAAACCGGTGTGCCGCCGTATTTGTCTGATCATGTGTGCCTGATCGGAAAACCCTGAGGCTGCTGCGAGCTCGGCCCAGTCAACATCGCCCTTCTCGATAGCCTCGTGCAATTTGGCATAGAGTTGCTCGGTGTGACCGAGGCCCCGCAGGTCTCTCTGGCTGACGCCGGTCCATGATTTGACCCGCCGCGCGATTTGCCGTGCGCTGCGTCCAAGATCGGTCAGAGCGGCTCGGTGCGTGAGGCTTCTGCTCCAGTCCTTTATCCATCTGACCGGCATGGTCCCGAAGGGACGCGTGCCGGTCCACATGATCTCGATCCGGTCTTCAAGAACCGAAAGGCCGCTTTCGAGCCCACCGCGACGAACGGCATCAAAGAAGCTGCGGCACGGCTCCAGGATCGGCAGCGGAAGAACCTCTTCCGCCGGCGCCATGCGTCCGGTGAACGGGCTCAGATCAAGCCCGGTCATCGCCGAAAATGCGTCCGGATAGAATGCGATTGTCATCGCATAGGTCTCGCCGGGGTTCCAGCTGATCAGCGGCCCGAGCTGCGGTCCGAAGAACGCAAGGTTGGGCACTCTTGTTCCGGTCCAGGGGCGTTCCATCCGGTCTGGCTGATCGATCAGGTGATAGTCACCGTCGAGTATCCAGATCACGCTGCAAAGCGGCGACGCCGGGAAGAAATTGAATCGTTCGGTCTGATCGAGCGCGACGCCCCGCGTATCCCGAACAATCGTGCAGAAGACGCAGCCCCCGAACGCCGGGCGCGGCCACACGATCCGGGAAATGGTCGTCGCAGCTTGCGTTGCGCCTTCCGGCCCATCTAATGGCATCGGCGATGTCCAAACCGTTCAATACAGCGACAGTTGACCTACGGCATATTGAAAGCAACCGGGAATTATTACGCACCAGATCCGCATGCTTGACACACCATCTTCCATCGTTCCGCCGGCCCCAGATGTCCATCGCAAGGACCTGCCTCCGATCAGGCTGCTCCTCGGCAGTATCCGCAACAGCCTCTCGATCTGGCCCGATTATGCGTTCGACATGGCTTTTAACCGCAACACGCTGTTCGGCGTCGAGAGCGTGCTGATCAACGACCCTGCGGGCGTCCGTTACATGATGGCAACCAACGCGGCAAATTATGTCCGCCCGGCCATGATGCCCCGACTGGTGCGCCCGCTGATCGGCCAGGGCCTGTTCCTGGCTGAAGGCAGCGAGTGGCGCCGGCAACGCCGCCAGTTGTCACCCCCGTTCACGCCGAACCATGTGAACATCCTGCTTCCCCACTTCATCGCGGCCGCCAACGATTTGGTTCACCAGCTCGAAGGGCAATCGAGCGTCGATCTCTCCGATTCCTACCAGATGGCGGCGCTGAACGCGGTGCTTCGTGCGCTGTTCTCGATGCCCGATCAGGACGAGCGCGACCGGATCGGTGGCCTGGTCCGACAATATGTCACGGGGCCGGGACGCCCGCGGATATTCGATGCTTTTGCCAGGTCTGAGACATCCTTTGCCTTCACACTGGGGCGGCGCCGCGCTTTCCAGAAGCGCTGGTTCTCTGCCGTCGACGCAATCGTCGCCGCCCGCCGGGACGCAGCACACGCCGCCCGCCGGCAAGACTTGCTCGATCTCCTGATCGCGGTGCGCGATCCCGAAACAGGCGAGCCGATTGCCGCCGACGAGGTGCGTGATCAGTGCGCGACAATGATCTTCGCCGGTTACGAGACCACGGCACGCCTTCTGTTCTGGGCCTCCTACCTGCTGACGCTCGATCACGGTGAACAAGCGCGGCTGCGAGCCGAAGTGACAGCCTTTCCACCGGAACGGGTCGCAACCCTCGACGATCTCAGCCACTGGCCGCGCCTGCGTCTCGTGCTGCTGGAGGCTCTGCGGCTCTACCCGCCGGTTCCCATCCTGGTGCGCGAGCCGATCGAAGACGACGTTATAATGGGAGAACCGGTGCGGCGCGGCGTTCAGGTTTATGTTGCGCCCTGGGTACTGCACCGCCATCGCAAGCACTGGCAGCATCCGACGGCTTTCATTCCAGACAGATTTGCCGGACAGTCGTCACCCTGGACATCGGGTGGCGCATATCTGCCGTTCGGTGCTGGTCCTCGTATTTGTATCGGCGCGGTCTTCGCTCTCGCCGAGGCCCAGATCATGCTGGCGACCGTGCTCCGGCGCTACACTCTCACCATTGAGAGCAAGCGCCCCGTGATGCCCGTAGCGCGCCTGACCATCCAACCAAGCTATGCTCCGATGTTCAAGCTTGAGCGAGCGCGATCACGATAGCGAACGTCAGCCTCTAGGCACTCTTCACTCTTCCGGCGCGTGCTCGATCGGATCGAACCGGTCGTGCTCCAGCCCAAGCAGGTTCCATGATTGCAACATATGCGGCGGCAGAGGCGCGGTCGCATCGATCACGCCGCCGCGCGGATGGGGAATGACGATCCGGCGGGCCAAAAGATGAAGCCGGTTCTGCAAACCTCCAGGCAACTGCCAGTTTTCTTTATTGAAATACTTGGGGTCTCCGACGATGGCATGGTCGATATGGGCCATATGGGCGCGCAATTGATGCGTTCGCCCGGTCACTGGTTTCAGCGAAACCCAGGCAAGCTTCTGGGCTGAGGTTTCCACCACCGCATAATAGGTGACGGCGTGGCTGGCGCCCTCATCGCCGTGTTCGGCGATCCGCATGATCGAATCTTCCTCGCTCTCGTCCTTGGCGAGGAAAGTCGAGATGCGGCCCTGCTTGGGCTTCGGCACACCGGCAACCAGCGCCCAGTAGATCTTGCGCGCCGTGCGATGACGGAACGACCCGGTCAGCGCGCTCGCGGCAAATCGTGTTTTCGCAACCAGAAGACAACCCGACGTTTCCTTGTCGAGCCGGTGCACCAGGCGCGGCTTTTGTCCCTTCGCGTCGCGCATCACCTCCAGCATCTGATCGACGTGGCGCGTGGTTCCGGAGCCACCCTGCACCGCTAGCCCCGCCGGCTTGTTCAGCACGAGCACGTCGTCGTCCTCGTAAATCGTCATCTCTTTCAGCGCCGCGAGCGTCTTGGCGGCGGCCTCGGAGAGCGGGCTGGCGGCACGCGGCGTATCGAGCTTCAGCGGCGGAATGCGAACGCTTTGGCCTTCCTCAAGGCGGTCCTTGCTGTCGGCGCGCTTGCCGTTGACGCGAAGTTCGCCCTTCCGAACGATGCGCTGGATGTGGGAGAATGACAGGCCGGGAAAGCGCGCCTCCAGGAAGCGATCGACGCGCATGTTGTTCTCGTCCGCCGTCACGGTCACGGTCTGGACCTTGGAGGGCAACAGCACCGATTTGTCCTCGGCGGGCGCCGGCACGGCCACGGGCTTCGGCGCACGGGGTGCTGGGGCCGCAAAAGGCCTGGCCGGCTTGCCGCCGGGTCGATGTGCCCGCTCGGCCTGCGAGCCCCGATAGGGCTTCGCACCTTTGGGGCGATCGCCCGGTTGGCGTTTCGGCAGCGGTTTTCGGGTACGTCGGCTCATGAAATTTCGGCTCCAAAGGCCATTGGGTAACGTAAAAGGAGCGGATCGTCACGGCGAAATGAGTACAAATCGGGTGCGGGATCGGCCATGTTCCGCCGCCGGATAGATCAGGGAGCAATCGGAATGCCGTTACTGAAGCGTGCTTTGGCTGTTGTTGTAGCTTTTATGGCTGCATCGGCGTGGGCCGCAGAAAGCCCGATGCCGCCGGAAATCGCCAAAAAACTCGTCGAGCTTGGCCGCGTCATCGACCCACAGGCGACTGGCCAGCTTTACGCTCCCTTGCAACCCAAGGAGCCCTATTTTGGCTTCCGGGTCGAGCGCGACCTTAAATATGGCCCCGCCGAGCGCAACCTGCTCGATATTTTCATGCCGCAGAATGTGACATCCGGCCGGCCCGTGCTGATCTTCGTCCATGGCGGCGCCTTCGTCCGTGGCAACAAGCGGCTGCCCAACAGCCCCTTCTACGACAACGTCATGCTGTGGGCGGTGAAGAACGGCTTCATCGGCGTCAACATCACCTACCGCCTGGCCCCGCAGTTTCCCTGGCCCGCGGGCGCCGAGGATGTTGCAACCGCTGTCCAATGGATATCCAAAGAGATCGTTGAACGCGGCGGCGATCCGTCACGCATCTACCTGATGGGCCATTCGGCGGGCGCGGTTCACGTCGCGAGTTACGTGTCGCATCCGGAGTTTTACAAGGTGAAGAATAGCGGAGTGAGGGGCGCAATCATGGTGTCCGGCCTCTACGATCTGACCGCCTATCCGCTCCCCGAACCCGAACAAACCTATTTCGGCAAGGACGCTTCCCACTATGCCAGCCAGTCGTCGCTGCCGGGTCTTTTGAAAACAGATATCCCCCTGATGGCGACAAGCGCGGAGCTCGATCCACCCGTCTTTGTGAAGCAGCTCGATTTGCTAAAAGAGGCCACCTGCAAGCGGCCAAGCGGGTGCGCACGAACGCTGATGCTGCCGCAGCACAGTCACATGTCGGAGGTTTATTCGATCAACACCGACGATACGCGGCTGACCGATCAGATCCTGGAGTTTGTCAAAACAGGGAAATAGCTGTCAGTTATTTCCGCTGCGCTCGCAGCTTCGCCCAATAATCGAGACGCTTGCGGATTTCGCGTTCAAAACCGCGATCGGGCGGATCGTAAAACGTCTGCCGGCCCAGCGCGTCGGGAAAATAATCCTGTCCGGAGAATGCGTCCGGCGCGTCGTGGTCGTAATCGTAACCTTCGCCGTAACCTTCCTGTTTCATCAGTTTGGTCGGCGCATTCAGAACATGTTTCGGTGGTAACAGCGAACCTGCCTCTTTCGCTGTCCGCATCGCCGCGCCAAACGCCTTGTAGGCCGCATTCGATTTCGGCGCGGTGGCGAGATAGATCACGGCCTGCGCAATCGCGAGTTCGCCTTCCGGTGAGCCCAGAAAGTCATAGGCGTCCTTGGCAGCGTTGCAGACTACGAGCGCCTGCGGATCGGCCAGGCCGATGTCTTCCACTGCCATGCGCACCACGCGCCGCGCGAGATATAGCGGGTCTTCGCCGGCATCCATCATGCGCGCGAGATAATAAAGCGCGGCGTCCGGATCGGAACCCCGCACCGACTTATGCAGCGCCGAGATCAGGTTGTAATGACCGTCGGCCGATTTGTCGTAGATCGGCGCGCGGCGCTGGAGGATCGCCTGCAACTGTACGGCATCGAAAACTTCGCCGCCGCGCGCGGAACGCCAGACTTCTTCGGCCAAAGTAAGCGCGGCGCGGCCGTCGCCGTCGGCCATGCGCACCAGCACGGCGCGGGCCTCGGTATCGAGCGGCAATTTGCGTCCCTCGATTGTCTCGGCGTGAATGAACAGCTTTTCGATGGCGCTCGCATCGAGCGAATGAAACACCAGCACACGCGCCCGCGACAACAACGCCGCGTTGAGCTCGAACGACGGATTTTCCGTGGTGGCCCCGATCAGCACCACAGTGCCGTCTTCCATAACAGGGAGGAATGAATCCTGCTGCGCGCGGTTGAAACGATGCACCTCGTCGACAAACAGCAGTGTCCCCTTGCCGGTCTCGCGCCGCGCGCGCGCCGCATCGAAGACCTTCTTCAGGTCGGCCACGCCGGAAAATACCGCGGAGATCTGCTCGAAATGCAGTTCGGTCGCATCCGCCAGGAGCCGCGCCACGGTGGTCTTGCCGGTGCCCGGCGGTCCCCAGAAGATCAGCGAGCCGAGCGTGCGCGTCTCGAGCATGCGCGTCAGCGCGCCGTCCGGTCCGAGAATGTGGTCCTGACCGACGACCTCCGTGAGCGT
Organism: Bradyrhizobium sp.; assembly: GCA_049509335.1. Lineage (GTDB taxonomy): Bacteria > Pseudomonadota > Alphaproteobacteria > Rhizobiales > Xanthobacteraceae > Bradyrhizobium. Next base: position 38,126 of record JBEKZZ010000020.1, read on the forward strand.
GCGCGGCCGCATGCGGTCGGGTAAGGGATGCGGCGCGTCGTGCGACAGCCCCGCGGCGGCGAAGAGGTTTGTGCCTTCCTGTCTCGGCTTTCGGTTCATCCGCCGAGCGTCGCGTTGATCTGCTGGCCACCGCGAATGATCTGGAGTCGCCAGAGCCGCGAGGTCTCGCGGGTCGCCTTTTCAAGATCGCTGGTTTTCGCGATTTTCTGGCTGTTCACGGCAACGATGATGTCGCCTTTCTGGAAGCCGTAATTGGCGGCGAGACTGCCGTCGGCAAGATCCTCCACGACCACGCCTTCGGTATCGGCGTCCAGATGCAGTTCGTCGGCGACCGCCGGCGAGATATTGGCGACCTTCGCCCCCTGGAACGGCGAGCGCGTCGTTAGCACAATCTCATTACGACCAACGTCGGGCGCGGTCTCCAGCGGTATCGTCAACTTGACCGGCTTGCCGGCGCGCTGCACGTCGATCTCCGCCACCCCGCCAAGCGGACGCGTCGCGAAGCGGTAATCGAAGGCATTGGGATCATCGACCGCCTGCCCCTCGATGGCGACGATCAGATCTGACAGTTTGAGCCCGGCGCGCGCCGCCGGGCTTCCGGAAACGACATTGGCCACGAGCGCGCCGCTGGGGCGGCGTAGCCCAAGTGTCTCGGCGATCTCTGGCGTCACCGCTTGCAGCCGCGCGCCAAGCCACGGCCGCTTCACGGCCTTGCCGCCGCTTCGGGCCGAGGCTACGACCACGCGCACCATATTGGCGGGGATCGCAAAGCCGATGCCTTGCGAGCCGCCGGAGCGCGAGAAGATCGCGGTGTTGATGCCGGCAAGCTTGCCGGTCATGTCGACCAGCGCGCCGCCGGAATTGCCGGGGTTGATCGCCGCATCGGTCTGAATGAAGAACTGATAATCGGTGATGCCGACTTGCGTGCGCGCCAGCGCCGAAATGATGCCGTGGGTGACGGTCTGTCCGACGCCGAAGGGATTGCCGATCGCAAGCACGACGTCACCGACTTGCAATTCATCGGAATTGGCAAAGTCCAGTGTCGGGAATTTCTCGTGGACGTCCTTCAGGTGGAGCACGGCGAGATCGCTCCTGGAATCCTTGAGCACGATCTCGGCCTCGAATTCACGCTTGTCCGACAGGGAGACCTTGACCTGGTCGGCGCCCTCGATGACATGATTGTTGGTCACGACAAGTCCGGACGGATCGACCATCACGCCGGAGCCGAGCGAGCGCTGTACCTGCTCCGGCATCTGGCCGGGCACGCCGAAGAAGCGGCGGAAAATCGGATCGTCGAGCAAGGGATTGCGGTCCTGCACCGTTTTGGCGGCGTAGACATTGACCACCGCCGGCTGCACACGCTGCACGATCGGTGCGTAAGACAGCCGCAACTCCGAGGCTGAAGCCGGTACGCGCCGGTCCTGCGCCATCGCAGGCGCGGCAGCCAATAGAACCAACAATGCCGAGCAAATGCGTACCGCAATCATGAACGGATTCCCTGAGGCGACGTGAAAACACGAATATAGGCGGCCCGTCAGGCGATTAGAAGCGAATCGGGCCTCTGGCACGGCTTTCCAGCGGCACAATTTAGCGTCATAGAGACGGGAACGCCGCCTCCCCGCCGTTGCCCAATGAGCCGGGGACGGCACCAAACCCATAAGGGAGAAAAGCCAGATGAAGGCCATCGGATACAAGAAATCCCTGCCGATCGCAGAGGCGGAAGCCCTGATCGATTTCGAGGCCGCCAAGCCGGAACCGAAAGGCAGAGACATCCGCGTCGCGGTCAAGGCCGTCTCCGCCAACCCCGTCGACTACAAGGTCCGCAAACGCGCCGCGCCGCCCGAAGGCGAGTTCAAGATTTTGGGCTATGACGCGGCCGGCGTGGTCGATGCGGTCGGGCCTGATGTGACGCTATTCCGGCCGGGCGATGAGGTATTCTATGCAGGCTCGATCCAGCGGCAAGGCACCAATTCGCAATTTCACCTGGTCGACGAGCGCATCGTCGGCCGCAAACCGACAACGCTGTCGTTTGCGCAAGCGGCTGCCCTGCCGCTGACTTCGATCACCGCCTGGGAACTGCTGTTCGACCGCCTCGGTGCGGTGCCTGGAAAAAGCGTCGATCCGCGGACGCTTCTGATCATCGGCGGTGCCGGCGGGGTCGGCTCGATCATGATTCAGCTTGCGCGCCGGCTGACGGGATTGACGGTGGTGGCCACCGCCTCGCGGCCGGAATCGCGCGCATGGTGTCTCGACCTCGGCGCGCATGCGGTGATCGATCACGCGCAGCCGTTGAAGGAACAGATCGAAAAGCTGAAATTCCCGCCGTTGGCCCTGGTCGCAAGCCTCACCAACACCGAGCAGCATTATAAAGCGCTGGCCGACATCATGGCGCCGCAAGGCGCCTATGGATTGATCGACGATCCCGGCGAATTCAACGTCAGCGTCTTCAAGGGCAAATCGATTTCCATTCATTGGGAATCGATGTTCACGCGATCCTCGTTCCAGACGCCTGATATGATCGGTCAGCACAACCTGCTCAACGACGTCGCCGACCTCGTCGACAAGGGCGTGCTCAAAACCACGCTCGACCAGAGCTTTGGCACGATCAATGCGGCCAACCTGAAGCGCGCGCATGCGCTTCTGGAAAGCGGCAAATCGCGCGGCAAGATCGTGCTGGAGGGTTGGTGATCAGGCTGCGGACGGCTTGCTGCCCAGGATTCGCGACAACGCCGACAACAGCCGTTCGATCTGTTCGTCCGTGCCCACGGTGATGCGCAGATAGTCAGAGATGCGGGACGCGGCGAAATGGCGGACGATCACCGCCTGCTGCCGCAGCGCTGTGGCAAGCGCTGCGCCCTCTCGCGCCGGATGGCGCGCAAACACGAAGTTGGCCGACGACGGCAACACGTCGAAGCCGAGCCGGACCAGCCCGCGATTGAGCCGCTCCCGGCCTTCGATCACGCGAGTCCGGCTCTGCTGGAACCAGGCTTCGTCCGCCAGCGAGGCGATCGCGCCGGCCTGCGAGGGCCGGCCGAGCGGATAGGAGTTGAAACTGTCCTTGACCCGCGTGAGCGCCTCGATCAGCTCGGCGTCACCGATCGCATAGCCGACGCGCAAGCCGGCCAAGGCACGCGACTTGGACATGGTTTGGATGACCAGGAGGTTTTTGTGGGAGGCGACAAGCGGAATCGCGGTTTCTGCGCCGAAGTCGACATAGGCCTCGTCGATGACGACGGGTGCGTCAGCGTGATCCCCAAGCAGCGTTGCGATTTCGGCGCGCGTCAGCGCAATCCCCGTCGGCGCATTCGGATTGGGAATGATGATCGCGCCGGCCGCGCGGCGATAATCGGCAACGCGGATCCGCATGGCTTGATCGAGCGCCACTGTCGCATAGCCGATGCCGAACAGCCGACAATAGACAGGGTAGAAACTGTAGGTGATGTCAGGGAAGAGCAGCGGCGCGTCATGCTTGAGCAACGCGGCGAACGTAAGCGCCAGCACCTCGTCCGAGCCGTTACCGACGAACACCTGTTCGCTCCGCACCTTGTGATAGCTCGCCAAGGCATCGCGCAGCGCGACGGCCTGCGGGTCCGGGTAGAGACGCAGCGTATCGCCCGCCTCGCCGCGGATTGCGTCCAGCACGCGCGGCGAAGGTGGAAGCGGATTCTCGTTGGTGTTGAGCTTGACCAATTCCGCCATGCGGGGCTGTTCGCCCGGCACATAGGGTTTCAGGTCGTGCGTCAGACTGCTCCAGTAGCGGCTCATTGTTCAGTTCCGGCGCGATGACGCAAACGATCCAGGAATCGCGGCTACTTTGTCTTCGCGGCCGCCTGGATTGCCTTCCAGTCGAAATTTTCCGCGAGCGCCAGCGCCTCATCCTCGGACATGCCGTTATAAGACAGGCTGAACATCGCGTCTTTGTCGAGCGCGACCAGCAATGCACCGGACTTCTGCGCCGTGGTGTAGCTCTTGAGCACCTTCATGCCATGCAGAGTGTCCGTGAGCATGTGGCCTTCGCTGGTGTTGATATTCATCCCCGTCACGAGCGGCGTCAGCGCGCCGACGGCCATCTGCCCCACCACGACCGAAGCATGAAGCCTCGCCGGCCCCTTGTCATATTCGCGTGTCGCGGTGGTCATGCTGCCGTTCGGCATATCCATCGACATGCCGTCTGGCTTCTTACCCTGCCAGCCGTCAATGTCGACCAGGAGCGGCGTCAAGCGCTGAAAAGCTGGCTCGGCACGCACCGGCGATATCGCCCCCAGCACTGAGAGCGCCAGAAACAGAGACAAGATAACCGAACGCGATTTCGCCATGTCTTTCTCCCCTCGCCGTTCGGCCACCATAGCTGCCGATCGGATACGAGAAAAGACGGGGGCTGGGCCGCGACGGCCACCGCGTGCTCCGGCAAGGCTGCCAAACGAAAACGGCGCCCCTTTGGGCGCCGCATTTGAATTGGTACCTAAACCCTTACGCCGCCTCGGCTTCCTTCTCGGCCACGGGGCCGGAATCCAGGCCCTTGGCGTCGACGTCGCGATCGACGAACTCGATCACGGCCATCGGCGCATTGTCGCCGTAGCGGAAGCCAGCCTTGATGATGCGGGTATAGCCGCCGTGACGGTCGGCATAGCGCTTCGCCAGCACGTCAAACAGCTTCTTGACCTGATCGATATCGCGCATCTCGGAGATCGCCTGGCGGCGCATCGCGAGCCCGCCCTTCTTGCCGAGCGTCACGAGCTTTTCCACGATCGGGCGCAGTTCCTTGGCCTTCGGCAAGGTGGTGACGATCTGCTCGTGCTTGATCAGCGACGCGCACATATTGGCGAACATCGCGCGGCGATGCTCGGCGGTGCGGTTGAGTTTGCGGTGAACCTTGCCGTGACGCATGAAACTATTCCTTGTTTAAATTGTCGCGACGGTTCGTCCGACATTCTCAGGTGGGCTGCCTGCGTTCGCCCGTTAGCTTGGTCATTCCGGACGATGCGAAGCAGCGATCCGGAATCTCGAGATTCCGGGTCTGGTGCTGGCGCACCATCCCGGAATGACGAAACTCAGTAGTGATCCTCGAAGCGCTTGGCGAGTTCGTCGATATTCTCCGGCGGCCAGCCCGGCACTTCCATGCCGAGATGCAGACCCATCTGGGCCAGCACTTCCTTGATTTCGTTGAGCGACTTGCGGCCGAAGTTCGGGGTGCGGAGCATTTCGGCTTCCGACTTCTGCACGAGATCGCCGATATAGACGATGTTGTCGTTCTTCAGGCAGTTGGCCGAACGCACCGACAATTCCAGTTCGTCCACCTTCTTGAGGAAGGCCGGGTTGAAGGCGAGATCCGGGATGATCTCCTGGGCGACTTCCTTGCGCGGCTCTTCGAAGTTGACGAACACGTTGAGCTGGTCTTGCAGGATGCGCGCGGCATAGGCGACCGAATCGTCCGGCGAGATCGCGCCGTTGGTCTCGATCGTCATGGTGAGCTTGTCGTAGTCGAGGATCTGACCCTCGCGGGTGTTCTCGACCTTGTAGGAGACCTTGCGCACCGGGGAATACAGGGCGTCGACCGGGATCAGGCCGATCGGCGCGTCTTCGGGACGGTTGCGCTCGGCGGCGACGTAGCCCTTGCCCGAGGAGACCGTGAATTCCATGCGGATCTCCGCGCCCTCGTCGAGGGTGCAGATCTGGAGGTCGGGGTTGAGCACGGTGACGTCGCCGACCGTCTGGATGTCGCCGGCGGTGACGACGCCCGGGCCGCTCTTCTTCACGACCATGCGCTTGGGGCCCTCGCCCTGCATCTTGATCGAGATGTCCTTGATGTTCAGCACGATGTCGGTGACGTCTTCGCGGACGCCCGCGATCGAGGAGAACTCGTGCAGCACGCCGTCGATGTGCACCGACTGCACGGCAGCGCCCTGAAGCGAGGACAGCAGGATGCGGCGAAGCGCGTTGCCGAGCGTCTGGCCAAAGCCGCGCTCGAGCGGTTCGGCGACCAGCGTCGCAAAACGGGTCGCATCATGGCCGGGAGTTACCTGGAGCTTGTTCGGCCGGATCAGTTCTTGCCAATTTTTCTGGATCGTCACTGTTTTTCACCCATGGGCCAGTCGACGGGGGGACTGCGTCACTGGCGTTGGAGACCTCGCGGGAAAAAGTCCCGCGGCTTTGCAATCTTTCAAAATTCCAAAAGCCGGCGGAAACCGCCGGCCACTTCAAAGCATCAAACCCGCCGGCGCTTGCGCGGACGGCAACCATTGTGCGGGATCGTCGTCACGTCGCGGATCGAGGTGACGGTGAAGCCCGCCGCTTGCAGCGCGCGAAGCGCCGATTCACGGCCCGAGCCGGGGCCTGCAACTTCAACTTCCAGCGTGCGCATGCCGTGTTCCTGCGCCTTCTTGGAGACGTCTTCAGCGGCGACCTGCGCGGCATAGGGGGTCGACTTGCGCGAACCCTTGAAACCCATCGTGCCCGCCGACGACCAGGCAATGGTGTTGCCCTGCGCGTCGGTGATGGTGATGGTGGTGTTGTTGAACGACGAATTCACGTGCGCCACACCGGAGGCGATATTCTTGCGCTCACGGCGACGTACGCGGGTGGCATCCTTGCCCATCTAAAAACCTTTCCTGACGATCTCAAACGCCGCCGTAATGCCAGCGGCTACACCTGTAGAAGCGAATGGCGAATAGTACGGCCGAGCCCTTACTGCTCGCTATTCGCCACTCACTATTCGCTCTCTTACTTTTTCTTGCCGGCGATCGACTTGGCCGGCCCCTTGCGCGTGCGCGCATTGGTATGCGTGCGCTGACCGCGCACCGGCAGCCCGCGACGATGGCGGAGGCCGCGATAGCAGCCGAGGTCCATCAGACGCTTGATGTTCATGCCGACTTCACGACGAAGATCGCCCTCGACCAAATAGTCGCGGTCGATGACTTCGCGGATTTGCAGCACTTCCTGGTCGCTCAACTGGTTGACGCGACGGTCAGCGGGAAGCTTGACCTTCTCCATGATATCGGCCGCGTTCTTCTGACCGATGCCATGGATGTACTGGAGCGCGATCAGCACGCGCTTGTTGGTCGGGATATTCACACCGGCAATACGGGCCACGAACTTCTCTCCTGTCGCCGATCCCCTTTGGGAAAGGCCATCTCTTTAAAGCGCTATCGCGCTTTGTATTCTGTTGAGCATGGTCTTTCCGAAAACCGGTTCCCACTTTTCGGGATCATGCTTCTCACTCGGGCAGGTGCCCACAAACGCGAACACGACGCCCTCCCCTCCATCTATCTCGGGGCCCGGCATCGTTTAAAACTATCCGACTTGGATAGGCGCTTATTAATGGATGGAAACGGGTTTCGTCAACCGTCTCCAAGCCTTAAGCCCGCCGTTTCCCTGCCTTTTTCGTTGCCTTTTTGGCAGGCTTCCGCCGCCCGCTGGCCGGCTGCTTACGGGAACTGGAAACCGCCTTGCGGGACGACTTTAGCGCCGCCTTTTTGGCAGTCGCCTTCTTGGAGCGGCTTGGGCTCGCCTTGGAAGCCTTACGGGGCGCCGCAGAGGCCTTTTTGGCCAGTTTTGAGGTTCTTCCGCCGGCTGCCTTGACGGCCTTTGCAGCGGGTTTGGCAGCCTTTTTCAGCGCTTTGGCGTCTGCCGCCCCGATTGCCGCGAGAATGCGGTCGATCTCGTGGGTGACGTGCTCGATGGTCATCATGCCATCGACCGTCAGCAGTTTGCGCCGCTCGGAATAATAGTGAATCAGGGGCTCGGTCAACGTCCGGTAGCTCGCCAGCCGCTTGATCAGGACTTCCGGGGTATCGTCGACCCGAACTTCTTCGCCCCGCGCGCGGGTTTCGGCGGCGCGGTTTTCGACCCGCTCCAGAAGCGCGCTTTCGTTGACGCGCAACTCAATGACGGCGTCGAGCTTGAGGTGCTTTCTCTTCAGGAGAGCGTCCAGCGCTTCGGCCTGCGGCACGGTGCGTGGAAAGCCGTCAAGGATAAAACCTTTCGTCGCATCGGGCTGGTCGAGCCGGTCGGAAATGATGCCGATGACGATTTCGTCCGGCACCAGGCCCCCGCTCGCCATGATGTCCTTGGCCTTCAGCCCGACGGGGGTCTGAGCCGCCACCGCCGCGCGCAACATCTCGCCGGTCGAAAGCTGGACGATGCCATAACGGCGGATCAACCGCTGGGCCTGGGTGCCCTTGCCCGAGCCCGGCGGGCCAAGAAGAATCAGTCTCATATGCGTTCGCCCCCGCTAGAACGCGATGAAATCCGGACTCAGCCGCCGCGCGTTCCCGATTTTTGTTTCGGCATGGTCTCCGCGTCAACGTTTTCTGCGTTAGCCGCGAAGGAGATCGGTATCTACTTTGTGCCAATACGGCCGTTAGGTCCGGATCAGGCCTGCGATATGCCAATCACCGCACACCCGCGATTCAAAATCAATCGCGGTTGGCCTCTCATCTGTCGCGACGCAGTGCAAAAACTGCTGGATGCGCGTCCGGTCCGCGTTAGCGGCGGCGGCCCCGCAACTTCGACTTCCGGATCAGCCCTTCATATTGATGGGCCAGCAGATAACCCTGAACCTGCGCCACCGTATCCATCGTCACGCTGACGACGATCAAAAGCGAGGTACCTCCGAAGTAGAACGGCACCGAGGCATAGGAGATCAGGATTTCGGGAATCAGACAGACAATCGCAAGGTAGAGCGCACCCAGGACCGTAATCCGCGACAGCACATAGTCGATATATTCGGCGGTGCGCTCGCCGGGGCGGATGCCCGGAATGAAGCCGCCATGCTTCTTGAGGTTGTCCGCGGTCTCGGTCGGGTTGAACACGATCGCAGTGTAGAAGAAGGCAAAGAACACGATCAACGCAAGGTAGAGAATCAGGAACAATGGACGGCCGTGGCCAAGCTGCGTCGTGATCCATTGAAACCATTCCGGCCCGCGTCCGGCGTTAAAATTGGCGACCGTGGTCGGCAGCAACAGCAACGACGAAGCAAAGATCGGCGGAATCACGCCCGACGTATTCAACTTGAGCGGCAGATGCGAGGACTGGCCCTCGAACATCTTGTTGCCGACCTGACGCTTCGGATACTGGATCAGAAGCCGCCGCTGCGCCCGCTCCATGAATACGATGAAGGCGATCACCGCGACCGCCATAACGATCACGACCAGGATGAGGCCGGTTGACAGCGCGCCCTGCCGGCCGAGTTCCAGCATGTTGGCGAGCGCCGAAGGCAATTCGGCGACGATGCCGGAAAGAATGATGAGCGAAATGCCGTTGCCGATGCCGCGCGAGGTGATCTGCTCGCCGAGCCACATCAGGAACATGGTGCCGCCGGTCAGCGTGATCGCGGTCGAGAGGCGGAAGAACAGGCCGGGATCGCTCACCACATTGCCGGCGCCTTCGAGGCCGACCGCGATGCCGTAGGACTGGAAGGCGGCGAGCAGCACCGTGAGATAGCGGGTGTACTGGTTCAGCGTCTTGCGGCCCGACTCACCTTCCTTTTTCAGCGCTTCCAGTTGCGGAGAAACCGTGGTCAGGAGCTGGATGATGATCGAGGCCGAGATGTACGGCATGATGTTCAGCGCAAAGATCGCCATGCGGTGGATTCCGCCGCCGGCGAACATGTTGAACATGCCGAGAATGCCACCAGCCTGCGATTTGAACACCTGCTCCCAGATATTGGGATCGATGCCGGGCAGCGGGATATAGGTGCCGAGGCGGTAGACCAGCAACGCCCCGAGCGTGAACCAGATGCGCTTCTTCAGCTCATCGGCCTTGGCGAAGGCGCCAAAGTTGAGATTGGCCGCTAATTGTTCTGCTGCTGATGCCATCTTAAGGCCTTCTCCCGCCGCCGCCCGCCTCGCTCAACCTGGTTACGGTTGAACGCGGCATTATTTGGTGCTCCGCGACGATAAGTCCATCGTTTGTCCGGTAATTTGCCCATACCGGCGTAACCGATGACGCAGATGTTACGCCGCCTTGCCTTCGTCCGTCTCAGCCGGCGCCAGGATCTTCACCGTGCCGCCCGCCTTTTCGACCGCCGCAATGGCCGGCTTGGAGGCGCCGTGGACCTCGATATTGAGCTTGGCCTTGAGTTCGCCGCGCCCGAGCAGCCGCACGCCATCCCGGGCGCGCCGCAGCACGCCGGACTTCACCAGCGTCTCCGCCGTCACCGTTTCCTTGATGTCGATCAGCTTGGAGTCGATCGCCTGCTGAATCCGGTCGAGATTGATCTCGGAGAATTCCAGGGCAAAAATGTTGTTGAAGCCGCGCTTGGGAAGGCGCCGATGCAGCGGCATCTGGCCGCCCTCAAAGCCCTTGATGCGCACACCGGAGCGCGCGGTCTGGCCCTTGCCGCCGCGGCCTGAAGTCTTGCCCTTGCCCGAGCCGATGCCACGGCCGACGCGCATCCGCTTTTTGCGCGAGCCTGCATTGTCGGCGATATCGCTGAGCTTCATGGTTTTATTCCTTATCTCTACTTCTCATCCACGACGCGGACGAGATGTGCAACCTTGGCGATCATGCCGCGAACTTCCGGCGTGTCAGTCAGTTCGGTAACGCGGCCGATCTTGTTGAGATTCAACCCGATCAGTGTCGAACGCTGCGAATGGTGGCGGCGAATCGGGCTGCCGGTCTGCTCGACCTTGATCGTCTTTGCGGCCTTGGCCATCGTCTTGACTCCATAACGCGCGGGTAAGCGCGGATTTGTTATTCGGCAACCACTTCGGCGTCGCCGCCGACCCGGCGCGATTGCAACGTCGACACCTTGATGTTGCGGCGGGCGGCAACCGAGCGCGGCGAATCCTGATGCTTCAGCGCATCGAAGGTTGCGCGAACCATGTTGTAGGGGTTCGACGAACCGATCGACTTTGCGACCACGTCCTGGATGCCCAGCGTCTCGAACACGGCGCGCATCGGGCCGCCGGCGATGATGCCGGTACCGGCCGGCGCCGCACGCAGATAAACGCGGCCGGCGCCATGACGGCCGGCGATATCGTGATGCAGCGTTCGGCCCTCACGCAGCGCCACGCGCGTCAGGTTGCGCTTGGCGGCGTCGGTGGCTTTGCGGATCGCTTCCGGAACTTCGCGTGCCTTGCCGTGGCCGAACCCGACCCGGCCCTTCTGGTCGCCGATCACGACCAGTGCCGCAAAGCCGAAGCGCTTGCCGCCCTTCACCACCTTCGCCACACGGTTGATGTGGACGAGCTTGTCGACGAACTCGCTGTCGCGCTCCTCGCGATCCCTGCTTCGTTCGCGTCCGCCGCGTTCGCGTTCACCTGCCATGGTGTTTTCCAATCCTTGAGAGGCTGAAGGCCCCTGTTAAGTCAGTCATTCCTAGAAGCTCAATCCGCTTTCGCGCGCGGCATCCGCGAGCGCCTTGACGCGGCCGTGATAAAGATAACCACCACGGTCGAACACCACTTCGGTGACACCGTTCTTCACGGCGCGCTCGGCGAGCAGCTTGCCGACCGCCTTCGCCGCATCGATGTTCGCACCGGTCTTGCCGCCATCGCGCATCGTCTTTTCCAGCGATGACGCGGAAGCCAGCGTTTCGCCCTTCAGGTCGTCGATGACCTGGGCATAGATGTGCTTCGACGAGCGGAATACCGACAGGCGCGGACGACCGTTCGCCGAACGGCGCAACGAAATCCTCACGCGTTGCTTGCGCCGGGCATTGGTAGCTTTCAATCTCGACATGGCCGGCTCCGTTACTTCTTCTTGCCTTCCTTGCGGAAGATGAATTCGCCGGCATACTTCACACCCTTGCCCTTATAGGGCTCCGGCGGACGGTAGCTGCGGATCTCTGCAGCAACCTGGCCGACGCGCTGACTGTCGTTGCCTGTGATCGTGATTTCCGTCGGTTTCGGCACGACGATCGAGATGCCTTCCGGGATCGGATAGACCACGTCGTGGCTGTAGCCGAGCGCGAGCTGAAGGTTCTTGCCCTGCAAGGCGGCACGATAGCCGACGCCGTTGATCTCTAACTTCTTCTCGAAACCCTTGGTGACGCCTTCCACCAGATTGGCGACCTGTGCGCGCGCCGTGCCGTACAGGGCTTGCGCGCGATTGGTCTCGTGGCGCGGCGCCACTTTCACCTGGCCGTTCTCGAACTTCACCTCGACGTCGTCGTGCACGACAAAGGATAGCTGGCCCTTCGGCCCCTTCATCTTCACCGTCTGTCCCTCGACGGTCGCGGTAACGCCCGAGGGGATCGTCACCGGCTTTTTGCCAATACGTGACATGACTGATCTCTCCTCAAAATACCGTAAAGAGAATTTCGCCGCCCACATTCGCGTCACGCGCTTCGTGGTCAGCCATGATTCCCTTCGGCGTCGACAACACCGAAATGCCGAGGCCGTTATTGACGCGCGGCAGGTTCTTCACCGAGGCGTAAACGCGACGCCCTGGCTTCGACACCCGCTCGATCTCGCGGATCACGGGCTCGCCGTCGAAATATTTCAGCTCGATCTCGAGCTCGCTGCGCCCGGACGAATGTTCGACGCTGGCGTAGCCGCGGATATAGCCTTCCGTCTTGAGCACTTCGAGCACATTGGCGCGCATCTTCGAACCCGGGCTCGAGACCTTGGGCTTGGCGCGCATCTGCGCATTGCGGATGCGGGTGATGAGATCGCTGATCGGATCGTGTGTGGACATGCCCGATCCCTCCTTACCAGCTCGACTTCACGAGCCCGGGAACCAGGCCCTTGGAGCCGAGTTCACGCAGCGCGATACGGGAAAGCTTGTTCTTGCGATAGACCGAACGCGGACGGCCCGTCAGTTCGCAGCGGTTGCGAATCCGGGTCGGTGACGAATTGCGCGGCATCTCGGCAAGCTTCAGCGTCGCCGCAAACCGCTCTTCCATCGGCTTGGTCTTGTCAGCGATGATCGCCTTCAGCTTCGCGCGCTGCGGCGCGGCGTTCTTCGCCATCCGCTTGCGCCGGTTGTTCTTCTCGATTGAACTCTTCTTTGCCATGCTTGGCTCCTGGGTTTCCGCGTTTGAGAGGCTTTTTTTCAGCGTCTCACTGCCGGAACGGGAAATTGAATGCGGTCAACAATGCCCTTGCTTCTTCGTCGGTCGCCGCGGTGGTGCACACCGTGATGTCCATGCCCCACGACTCGCCTGCCTTGTCGAAGTCGATTTCCGGGAAAATGATGTGCTCCTTGATGCCGAGCGAATAGTTGCCGCGGCCATCGAAGCTCTTCGGATTGAGGCCGCGGAAGTCGCGCACGCGAGGCAGCGCCACCGTGACGAGGCGGTCGATGAATTCGTACATCTTGGCCTTGCGCAGCGTGACCTTGCAGCCGATCGGCTGGTTTTCACGAAGCTTATAGGTCGCAATGGCGATACGCGAATAGGTCACGATCGCCTTCTGGCCGGCGATCAGCGACAGGTCGGCGGCTGCCACTTCCGCCTTCTTGCGGTCGTTGACGGCCTCGCCGATGCCCATGTTGAGCACGACCTTGTCCAGGCGCGGCACCTGCATCACATTGGCATAGCCGAACTGCTCGGTCAGCTTGCTGCGAATGCTCTTGTCATATTCCGCGCGCAAACGCGGTGTGTATGCGGTCTCAGCCATCGATCTCTGCTCCCGAGCGTTTGGCGACACGTACCTTGGTGCCATCCGCCTGAATCTTGAAACCTACGCGGGTCGGCTTGCCGTCCTTGCCGACGATCGCAATGTTGGACAGGTGGATCGGCGCCTCTTTCGAGATGATGCCGCCCTCCTGGTTCTGGGTCTGCTTCTGGTGGCGCTTGACGAGATTGACCCCGCGCACCAGCGCCTTGCTATCGCCGGGACGCACCTCGAACACCTCGCCGGTGCGGCCCTTGTCGCGGCCCGACAACACGACGACCTTGTCGCCTTTCCGGATCTTCGCAGCCATCACAGCACCTCCGGCGCGAGCGAGATGATCTTCATGTGGTTCTTGGCGCGCAGCTCGCGCGGCACGGGCCCGAAGATACGGGTGCCGACCGGCTCGGCCTGGTTGTTGATCAGCACGGCGGCGTTGCGGTCGAAACGGATGACGGAGCCGTCGGGACGGCGGATGTCCTTGCGGACCCGCACCACCACGGCCTTCATCACGTCGCCCTTCTTCACCTTGCCGCGCGGAATCGCTTCCTTGATCGACACGACAATGATGTCGCCCACGGTGGCGTAACGGCGCTTGGAACCCCCAAGCACCTTGATACACATGACACGGCGTGCGCCTGAATTGTCGGCCACGTCGAGGTTGGTCTGCATCTGAATCATTGATGCACCTCGTCCTCTTCTGCTTGCGCAAAGTCGCGCTTTAAAATTTCAAGTTGACCGGATCGGCTTGAAGCCGAACCGACCTTAGGCCGTCTTCTGATGTTCGCCCCGGACCACCGTCCAGCGCTTCAACTTCGAGATCGGCTTGCTTTCCTCGATCCACACGGTGTCGCCCGGCTTGAACTGATTGTCCTCGTCGTGCGCGTGATAGTTCTTCGAACGGCGGATCGTCTTTTTGTAGATCGGATGGGTGAAGCGGCGATCGACGCGCACCACCACCGTCTTGGCCTGCTTGTCGCTGACGACCACGCCTTGAAGCGTACGTTTCGGCATTGGTCTATCCCCTACTTCTTCTTCGCGCGAACTTGCGCGGCTACCGTCTTGACGCGGGCGATGTCGCGGCGAGCCTCGCGCAGCCGCGAGGTGTTCTCGAGCTGCCCGGTGGCGCGCTGGAAGCGCAGGTTGAAGCGCTCCTTCTTCAGATTGACGACGGCATCGTCCATCTGGTCGGGGCTCATCGCGCGGATATCGCCAATTTTCATCTGGGCCATGGCCGTGTTCCCTATTCCGCAATACGCGCGACGAAGCGCGTCTTGATCGGCAGTTTGGCGGCGGCAAGCGAGAGCGCTTCCTTGGCGGTCTGCACCGTCACGCCGTCGATTTCGAACAGAACGCGGCCGGGCTTGACGCGGGCCACCCACAATTCAGGCGTACCCTTGCCGGAGCCCATGCGCACTTCGGCGGGCTTCTTCGACACTGGCACGTCCGGGAAGACGCGGATCCAGACGCGGCCGGCGCGCTTCATGTGACGGGTCAGCGCGCGGCGGGCGGCCTCGATCTGACGCGCGGTGACGCGCTCGGGCGCCATCGCCTTCAGGCCGTACTGACCGAACGACAACGTCGCGCCCGAAGTCGCGGTGCCGTGGATACGGCCCTTATGCGCCTTCCGGAACTTCGTTTTCTTTGGTTGCATCATGGCGTTAAGCCCTCAAACCTTCTCTATTTTCTCAGGCAGCATCGCGGCGAGGCGGCCGTCCGCCGCTATCACCCTCGGCCATCTTCTTGTCCTGGGCCATCGGATCGTGCTCGAGGATCTCACCCTTGAAGATCCAGACCTTGACGCCGCACGTGCCGAACGTCGTGAACGCGGTCGCCACGCCATAGTCGATATCCGCGCGCAACGTATGCAACGGCACACGGCCTTCACGATACCACTCCATGCGCGCGATTTCGGCGCCGCCCAGACGGCCCGAGCAATT
Organism: Bradyrhizobium sp.; assembly: GCA_049509335.1. Classification (GTDB taxonomy): domain Bacteria; phylum Pseudomonadota; class Alphaproteobacteria; order Rhizobiales; family Xanthobacteraceae; genus Bradyrhizobium. The sequence goes on from JBEKZZ010000020.1 coordinate 53,622, forward strand.
GATACGGATACCTTCGGCGCCCAGACGCATCGCCGACTGCACGGCGCGCTTCATGGCGCGGCGGAATGCGACGCGGCGCTCAAGCTGCTGCGCGATCGATTCGGCGACCAAAGTGGCATCGAGTTCGGGCTTGCGGATTTCGACGATGTTGATGACGACGTCCGAAGCGGTGATATCGGCAACGCGCTTGCGCAGCTTGTCGATATCGGCGCCCTTCTTGCCGATCACCACGCCCGGACGCGCTGAGTGAATGGTGACGCGGCACTTCTTGTGCGGCCGCTCGATCACGATCTTGGCGACAGCCGCCTGCTTGAGCTCCTTGTGCAGGATCTCGCGAATCTTGACGTCCTCGTGCAACAGCTTGCCGTACTCGTTCTTGCCGGCAAACCAACGGGAATCCCAGGTACGGTTGATACCGAGGCGGAGCCCGATTGGATTGATCTTCTGACCCATCTTATTCTCCCGCGCCCTTAAGCGCTCGCCTCGACCTGACGAACCACGATCGTCAGTTGCGAGAACGGTTTGAAAACCCGACCCGAACGGCCACGGCCGCGCGGGGCAAAACGCTTCATTACGATGCCGTTGCCGACATGCGCCTCGGCGACCACGAGATCGTCAACATCGAGGTCATGGTTGTTCTCGGCATTCGCAATCGCCGATTCGAGGCACTTCTTGACGTCGACCGCGATCCGCTTGCGCGAGAATTGCAGGTCCGCAAGCGCCGACGCTGCCTTTCGGCCGCGGATCAGCTGCGCGACAAGATTAAGCTTCTGGGGGCTCACCCGCAGCATCCGGGCGACCGCTTTAGCCTCATTGTCCGCTAGGACGCGTTGGCGCTTTGGTTTGCTCATCGCTTAATCCTCAAGCCTTCTTGGCTTTCTTGTCGCCCGAATGGCCGTGGAAGGTCCGCGTCGGCGAGAACTCGCCGAACTTGTGACCGACCATTTCCTCATTCACGGAGACCGGCACGTGCTTCTGGCCGTTGTAGACGCCGAACACCAGGCCGACGAATTGCGGCAGGATGGTCGAGCGGCGGCTCCAGATCTTGATCACGTCATGACGGCCGGACGCGCGCGCGGTGTCCGCCTTCTTGAGCAGCGATCCCTCGACGAACGGGCCTTTCCAGACTGAACGAACCATGTCCGGTGTTCCTTTACTTCTTCCGCTTGTGGCGGCTGATGAGAATGAATCGGTTGGTCGACTTGTTCGACCGGGTCTTCTTGCCCTTGGTCGGCTTGCCCCACGGCGTGACCGGGTGGCGGCCGCCCGAGGTGCGGCCTTCGCCGCCGCCGTGCGGATGGTCGATCGGGTTCATCGAAACGCCGCGGTTATGCGGCTTGCGGCCAAGCCAACGGTTGCGGCCGGCCTTGCCGATCGAGATGTTCATGTGATCGGGGTTCGATACCGCACCGATGGTGCCGGTGCAGCGGCCGTGAACCAGGCGCTGTTCGCCGGAGTTCAGGCGAACGATCACGTAATCCTGGTCGCGTCCGACAACCTGGGCGTAGGTGCCGGCCGAGCGCGCGAGCTGACCGCCCTTGCCGATCTTCAATTCGACGTTGTGAACGATGGTACCGACCGGCATGTTGCCGAGCGGCATGACGTTGCCTGGCTTGACGTCGACATAGTTGCCGGCAACCACAGTGTCGCCAACGGCCAAACGCTGCGGCGCCAGAATGTAGGCCTCGGTGCCGTCGGTATACTTCACCAGCGCAATGAAGGCGGTGCGGTTCGGATCGTATTCCAGCCGCTCGACGGTCGCGGGCATATCGAGCTTGGTGCGCTTGAAGTCGACGATGCGGTAGGCCTTCTTGTGGCCGCCGCCGCGGAAACGCACGGTGATGCGGCCGGTCGCGTTGCGCCCGCCGGAGGAGTGTTTGCCCTCGGTCAGAGCCTTGACCGGCTTGCCTTTGTAGAGGCTCGAACGATCGACCATCACCAGCTGGCGCTGGCCCGGTGTCGTGGGATTGAATGTTTTCAGTGCCATCGCTGTGCCGCCCTATAGTCCGGTGGTGACGTCGATGCGGTGGCCCTCTTCGAGGGTCACAACCGCCCGCTTCACATCCGACTGCGAACCGAAACTGCCGCGGAAGACCTTGGTCTTGCCCTTGCGGACAAGCGTGTTGACGCTCTTGACCTTGACGTCAAACAGCTTCTCGACGGCTTCCTTGATCTGCGGCTTGGTAGCCTTGCTCGCGACCTTGAACACCACCTTGTTGTGTTCCGAGGCCATCGTCGCCTTTTCAGTGACGACGGGAGCAACGATGATGTCGTAATGGCGCGGATCGATAGACTTCATTTGAAGCGCGCCTCCAACGCATCGAGCGCCGCCTTGGTCAGCACCAGCTTTTCACGGCGGAGAATGTCGTAGACGTTGATGCCCTGGATCGGCAGCACGTCGATATTGGGAATGTTGCGCGCGGCGGTCGCAAAACCGCTGTGCAGCTCGGCACCGTCGATGATCAGCGCGTTGGTGACGCCGAGGCCGGAGAAATGCCCGACCAGCGCCTTGGTCTTGGCGGCTTCGAGCGCTGCCTTTTCAATGACGATCAGGCTGCCGTCCTTGGCCTTGGCCGAGAGCGCGTGGCGAAGCGCGAGCGCCCGGACCTTCTTCGGCAGATCGGTCGCATGCGAACGCACCACGGGGCCGAACGCACGACCGCCGCCGCGGAACTGCGGCACGCGGGCCGAGCCGTGACGGGCGCCGCCGGTGCCCTTCTGCTTGTACATCTTCTTGCCGGTGCGCCATATCTCGGCGCGGTCCTTGGCCTTGTGGGTACCGGCCTGGCGCTTGTTGAGCTGCCACTGCACGCAGCGCTGGATGATGTCCTTGCGTGGCTCAAGACCGAAGATGCCGTCGGAAAGCTCGACCGAACCGGCCGCCTTGCCTTCAAGGGTTGTGACTTTGAGTTCCATTTATGCGCCCTCCGCCTGGGTCGCGGTTTCTTGGGCCGGCGCTTCAGCCGCGGGCTCAGCGCCATTGGCGACCTTGAATTTGCCGGGCTTCGGAGCTTCCTTCGGCAACGGCTTCTTGACGGCATCGCGCACCGCGATCCATCCGCCCTTGGAGCCGGGAACGGCGCCTTCGACCAGGATCAGACCGCGCTCGACATCGGTCGAGACGACCCGCAAGTTGAGCGTGGTGATGCGATCGACGCCCATGTGGCCCGGCATCTTCTTGTTCTTGAAGGTCTTGCCGGGATCCTGACGGCCACCGGTCGAACCGATCGAACGGTGCGAGACCGACACACCGTGGGTGGCACGCAGACCGCCGAAATTCCAGCGCTTCATGCCGCCGGCAAAACCCTTACCGACCGAGGTGCCGGTGACGTCGACGAACTGGCCGACGACGAAATGGTCAGCCTGGATTTCCGCGCCGACCGGGATCAGCGCGTCTTCCGACACGCGGAACTCGGTGACCTTGCGCTTGGGCTCGACCTTGGCGACCGCGAACTGGCCGCGTTCGGCCTTCGGCAAATAGACGGTCTTGCGCGAGCCCGAACCGAGCTGAAGCGCGACATAACCGTTCTTCTCGGTCGTGCGGTGACCGAGCACCTGGCAATTACCTAGCTTGAGCACGGTCACAGGGATATGTTCGCCGGCCTCCGTAAAGACCCGCGTCATCCCGACCTTTTGTGCGATCACTCCGGAGCGCATCGGCGTGCTTCCTGTTCTTTCTGTCCGCCTTAGAGAAGCGGACGGCTTAAAGGGTTAGAGCTTGATTTCGACGTCGACGCCTGCGGCCAGATCGAGCTTCATCAGCGCGTCCACGGTCTGCGGTGTCGGATCGACAATGTCGAGAAGGCGCTTGTGCGTGCGCATCTCGAATTGCTCGCGGCTCTTCTTGTCGACGTGCGGCGAACGGTTGACGGTGAACTTCTCCAGGCGCGTCGGCAGCGGAATGGGTCCGCGCACCTGGGCTCCGGTCCGTTTCGCCGTGTTCACGATCTCACGCGTCGACGTATCGAGAATTCGATGGTCGAACGCCTTGAGGCGGATGCGAATATTCTGGCCGTTCATTGCCGTGGTCTCTTTTCTCGTCATCGACCGCAGAATGCGGAAGACACAGTGATTTTCACTGGCGAGTAGTGAGCAGCGAATAGCGAATAGATTGCTCTACTCACTATTCGCCATTCGCTATTCGCTTATTCGATGATGCTCGCGACCACGCCGGCGCCGACGGTGCGGCCACCTTCACGAATCGCGAAGCGCAGTTGCTCTTCCATCGCGATCGGCACGATCAGGTGCACTTCCATCGAGATGTTGTCGCCCGGCATCACCATTTCGGTGCCTTCGGGAAGATGCACGACACCGGTCACGTCGGTGGTGCGGAAGTAGAATTGCGGCCGGTAGTTGGTGAAGAACGGGGTGTGACGTCCGCCCTCTTCCTTGGTGAGGATATAGGCCGAGGCCTTGAACTTGGTGTGCGGCTTGACCGAACCCGGCTTGCACAGCACCTGGCCGCGCTCGACTTCCTCGCGCTTGGTGCCGCGGAGCAGCGCACCGATGTTGTCACCCGCCTGGCCCTGATCGAGCAGCTTGCGGAACATTTCAACGCCGGTGACGATGGTCTTCTGCGTGGCGCGCAGACCCACGATCTCGATTTCCTCGCCGACCTTGATGATGCCGCGCTCGACACGGCCGGTCACCACGGTACCGCGGCCGGAGATCGAGAACACGTCTTCCACCGGCATCAGGAACGGCTGGTCGATCGGACGCTCCGGCTGCGGGATGTAGGAGTCGACATTCTTCATCAGCTCGAGGATGGCGTCGTGACCGAGTGCCTTGTCCTTGTCTTCGAGGGCGGCGAGAGCCGAGCCCTTGATGATCGGGATCTTGTCGCCCGGGAAGTCGTACTTCGAGAGCAGTTCGCGGACTTCAAGCTCAACGAGTTCGAGCAGTTCCGGATCGTCGACCATGTCGCACTTGTTGAGGAACACGACCATCGCGGGCACGCCGACCTGCTTGGCGAGCAGGATGTGCTCGCGGGTCTGCGGCATCGGACCGTCGGCAGCCGACACGACCAGGATCGCACCGTCCATCTGCGCGGCACCCGTGATCATGTTCTTCACATAGTCGGCGTGGCCGGGGCAGTCGACGTGGGCGTAGTGGCGGTTCTTGGTCTCGTATTCGACGTGAGCGGTCGAAATCGTGATACCGCGCGCCTTCTCTTCCGGCGCCTTGTCGATCTGGTCGTACGCCGTGAACGTTGCACCGCCGGTTTCAGCCAGCACCTTGGTGATGGCCGCCGTCAGCGACGTCTTGCCGTGGTCGACGTGACCGATGGTTCCGATATTGCAGTGCGGTTTATTACGTTCAAATTTTGCTTTGGCCATTTGACTCTCCGTTCAGTCGTTAGCTCCCGCTAGCGACAAATCAGGCAAACTTTTTCTGGACTTCCGCCGACACGTTTGCCGGCGCTTCAGCATAGTGGTCGAACTGCATCGTAAAGGTGGCACGCCCCTGGCTCATCGAGCGCAGGTTATTGACGTAACCGAACATGTTCATGAGCGGCACCATCGCGTTGATGACGTTGGCATTGCCACGCATGTCTTGACCCTGGATCTGGCCGCGCCGCGAATTCAAATCGCCGATGACGGAGCCGGTATAGTCTTCCGGCGTCACCACCTCGACCTTCATGATCGGCTCGAGCAGGACCGACTTGCCCTTCTGCAGCGCCTCGCGGAAGCAGGCGCGGGTCGCGATTTCGAAGGCGAGCGCCGAGGAGTCCACATCGTGGTACTTGCCGTCGATGAGCTGCACCTTGACGTCGACCACGGGGAAGCCCGCGACCACGCCGGAGGACAGCACGCTCTCCAGGCCCTTTTCGACGCCGGGGATATATTCCTTCGGAACCGCGCCGCCAACGACCTTGGATTCGAACTCGTAGCCCTTGCCGGGTTCGTTGGGCTCGACCACGATCGTGATCGCCGCGAACTGGCCGGTACCGCCGGTTTGCTTCTTGTGGGTGTAGCTGTGCTCTACCCGCTGGGTGACGCGCTCACGGAACGCCACCTGCGGCGCGCCGATATTGGCGTCGACCTTGTAGGTTCGCCTGAGGATATCGACCTTGATGTCGAGATGGAGTTCGCCCATGCCCTTGAGGATGGTCTGGCCCGACTCCTGATCGGTCGACACGCGGAACGAGGGATCTTCCGCAGCAAGCTTCGCCAGCGCCACGCCGAGCTTTTCCTGATCGGCCTTCGACTTCGGCTCGATCGCGATTTCGATGACCGGCTCGGGGAATTCCATCTTTTCCAGAATCACCGGCTTGTTCGGATCGCACAACGTGTCACCGGTGCGCGCTTCCTTCAGGCCCGCCAGCGCGACGATGTCGCCGGCATAGGCTTCCTTGATGTCTTCGCGGTTGTTGGCATGCATCAGCAACATGCGGCCGATGCGTTCCTTGCGGTCACGCGTCGAATTGACGACGCCGGTGCCCGATATCAGCGTACCGGAATAGATGCGGCAGAAGGTGATGGTGCCGACAAAGGGGTCGTCCATGATCTTGAACGCCAGCAGCGCGAGCGGCTCCTTGTCGTCGGCCTTGCGGACGATTTCGTTGCCGTCTTCGTCGGTGCCTTTGATCGCGGGCACGTCGACCGGCGACGGCAGATAGTCGACCACAGCGTCGAGCAGCGGCTGCACGCCCTTGTTCTTGAACGCCGAGCCGCACAGCACGGGATAGAAGGCGCCGGTCAGAACCGCCTTGCGGATCAGCCGCTTCAGCGTCGCTTCATCCGGCTCGTTGCCGTCGAGGAAGGCAGCCAGGGCGTCGTCGTCGAGCTCGACGGCGGCTTCCACCATCTTCTCGCGGTATTCCTTGGCCTGATCGACGAGATCTTCGGGAATATCGACATAGTCGAATTTCGCGCCGAGCGATTCGTCGTTCCAGATGATGCCCTTCATCTTCACGAGGTCCACGAGACCCTTGAAGTTGTTCTCGGCACCGATCGGAAGCTGGATCGCGATCGGCTTGGCGCCGAGGCGGTCGACGATGTCGGCCAGGCACTTGAAAAAGTCAGCGCCGGTCTTGTCCATCTTGTTGGCGAAGACGATGCGCGGAACCTTGTACTTATCGCCCTGGCGCCACACCGTCTCGGTCTGCGGCTCCACGCCCTGGTTGGAATCGAGAACGCATACCGCGCCGTCGAGCACACGCAGCGAACGCTCGACTTCAATCGTGAAGTCGACGTGGCCGGGGGTATCGATGATGTTCAGCCGCTTGCCGTCCCAGAATGCGGTGGTCGCGGCCGAGGTGATGGTGATGCCGCGTTCCTGCTCCTGCTCCATCCAGTCCATCGTCGCAGCACCTTCGTGCACTTCGCCGATCTTGTGGCTCTTGCCGGTGTAATAGAGGATGCGCTCGGTGGTCGTGGTCTTGCCGGCATCGATATGCGCCATGATACCGAAGTTGCGGTAGTCCTCTATGGCATGAACGCGGGGCATGGTCTGTTCCTTAAAATCCTGATGTTTCGCCGTTACCAGCGATAGTGCGAGAAGGCGCGGTTGGCTTCCGCCATCCGGTGCACGTCTTCACGCTTCTTGACGGCGTTCCCCCTGCCGTTCGACGCGTCGAGCAGTTCGGCCGACAGCCGCTCGGTCATCGTCTTCTCGTTGCGCTCACGCGCTGCCGTGATCAGCCAGCGAATCCCAAGTGCCTGGCGGCGAACCGAGCGCACTTCCACCGGCACCTGATAGGTGGCACCACCGACGCGGCGCGAGCGGACTTCGATGGTCGGCATCACGTTTTCCAGCGCCTGCTCGAACACCGTGAGCGGGCTCTGCTTGGTCTTGGCTTCGATCATGCCGAGCGCGCCGTAGACGATGCCTTCGGCGACCGACTTCTTCCCGGCGTACATCACCGAGTTCATGAACTTCGTAATAATGATGTTTCCGAACTTGGGATCCGGAAGCACTTCACGTTTTTCAGCGGAATGGCGGCGCGACATCTAATCTGTTCCCGATTATTTCGGACGCTTGGCGCCGTACTTCGAACGGCGCTGCTTACGGTTCTTGACGCCCTGCGTATCGAGGACGCCGCGGAGAATGTGGTAGCGCACGCCGGGCAAATCCTTGACGCGGCCGCCGCGGATCATGACCACCGAGTGTTCCTGAAGGTTGTGGCCTTCGCCCGGGATGTAGCCGATGACCTCGAAGCCGTTGGTCAGGCGCACCTTGGCGACCTTGCGGAGCGCCGAGTTCGGCTTCTTCGGGGTCGTGGTGTAGACGCGCGTACAGACACCGCGCTTCTGCGGCGACTGCTGCAGCGCCGGCACCTTCTTGCGCGACTTCTGTACGACGCGTGGACTTGCGATCAGCTGGTTGATCGTCGGCATGTCAGCCTTCACCCTTTAGTTCATGCGAAACCGAAACGGCTTCGCGAAATTCGTTCAGGACCGGAGGTCCCCTCACCCCGCTTTCCGCGAAAAGAACCGCGCAAAGCGAAATCGCGCCAACCGCTCATCCCTGAGCAGAAAGCGCTTCGACACCACAGAGGACCTCAAGCTATCTCCAATCAGCGTAAACCGATCGAAACAACACCTGAGGTCATGCACCCGATCGATTCCGAGGGAACGTACCCACGAAAACCGAGATCGATACGGCAGTGACTAGCTATATTCGACAGCGTTTGAGCGACATTCGTCGAGGTTGGTGCCCGTCTTCAGCCCATAAACAAAAGGCCGAAAGGGTGGTCCGTTCCGACGCAAGCGAAGCTCACCGCCTGTCGTTGAGTGCGCGGGTTCTATCGGCGCAGGATAGCCAAGTCAAGGCTAAACAACGTGGGATGAAGCACTTCTGGAGCTCGCCGCAAGCAACTCATCAGCTTCGGCGCCAGCAGCCCGGAGCGGTTTGCGAAGCCGCTCCGCGAGAGCGAAGCCACAGTCGTTTTTGGTATTTAGTTACCATGAATGGACCTTCGGTCGGTCCATATGACGCCGGGCACCGTTCAAGGCTGCCTGGCAACCTTAATCCTCGTCATCCTCATCGTCTTCGTCATCATCCTGATCCGCAGCCTCATGCGGCTTGACGCTCTGGTCGTCCCAGAGCTGGCGATACATCCCATTCGCCGCCAGCAGCTCGGCATGAGAGCCGCGTTCGATGGCCTTGCCGCCGGAAATCACGATGATCTCGTCCATGTCGACCACCGAAGCCAGCCGATGAGTCGAGAAAATCATGGTCCGGCCCCTGGCCAGCTTCATCAGGGTCTTGTTGATGGCCGCTTCCGTGGTCTGGTCGAGCGCCGAGGTCGCCTCGTCCAGCAGAAGGATCGACGGATCGCGGACGATGGCGCGCGCAATCGCTATACGCTGGCGCTGGCCGCCCGACAGAGTGTCGCCGCGCTCGCCGACCGGCGTGTCGTATTTTTGGGGAAGGCTCATGATGTAGCGGTGGATTTCGGCCTTGCGGGCCGCCTCCTCCACTTCCTTGTCTGTCGCGCCTTCCTTGCCCAACCGAATGTTCTCGCGGATCGACATGTTGAACAGCATGTTCTCCTGGAACACCACCGCCATGTTTCGCCGCAACGATTCGCGGGTGACTTTGCGGATATCCACGCCATCGATGCTGACGCGCCCCTCGTCCGGAACGTAAAGGCGCAGGATCAGGTTGAGCAGTGTGCTCTTGCCCGAACCGCTCGGGCCGACAACGGCGATGGTCTTGCCGACATCGAGCTGGAGGCTGAAGCCGTCGAGAACCGGGGTCTGGCTCCCCTCATACTGAAAAGTCACGCGCTCGAAGGAGATGTCGTGGGTGACGCGCGGCAAATCGGGCGCGCCGGGACGATCCGCACCACGGGTCGGCTCATCCAGCAATTCCTGGATGTGACGCACGGCGGCCGCCGACGAGATCGAAACCGGAATGAAATGCATGATGTTGGCGATGTTGTAGGACACCTCCCAGAACGCGCTCTCGAACGTGACGAAGGTTCCGACCGTGATCTGGCCCTTGGTGGCGAGGTAGGCGCCGGTCGCCAGCACCACGAGGTGCAGCAACAATACCGAGATGGTCACGGTGCGTTCGACCATGGTGGAGAGAAATGCAGCGGCGGCGATTTTCCGCCGCGTATCGTCGTTGCGCATGGTGAACCAGCCCAGCGTCTTGCGCTGGAGCATGAAAGCCTTGACGACCGCCTGGGTCGCAATGCTTTCCTGCACCATGCCGAGCAGCGTGGCCTCGTTGAGTTTCTGCTCGTAATTGGCCTGCACGGCTTTGGGCGTGAGGATGCGTGGGCCGATCAGCGTGATCGGGAACACCAGCAGCGAAATCGCCGCTAACTGCCAGTTCAGGAACAGCATCAGAATGATGCCGGCGATCAATTCGCAGAATGGCAGTGTGGCGCTGTTGGCAAAACTTTTGACGGTTCCCTCGAACGCCGACATATCGACCGAAAACCGCGACAGGATTTCGCCGCGTTTGGTGCGCGCAAAGAAGGCGGCGGGCAAATTCTGGACGTGTTCAAACAATCGCGTCCGCACGTCGGAAATCAACGAAGCTGCGAGCCTTGCGTCCAGACGTTCATACCAGACCGCGACGATCGAGGTAACGATGCCGGCCACCGCCAGAACCGAGAGGATCTTGATCAGCGCCTCGAAATCCTCTTCGCCAAGCGCATCGTCGATCAGGAACTTCAGACTCAGCGGCATGATGACGTTGAACAGCGTCTCGATCAGGACGCCGAGGCTGATCAATGCAATCAGCTTCTTGTAATTCTTCAGGAAGGGTTTGACGAAACCGTAAATCGTCGCCAGCGCTCCAGCGGCTTCCCTGGCTGTATAAACCGTGAGTTCCTCATCCTCCTCGTCGTCGAGCTCAAGCTCGTCGCCCTCGCCTTCTTCGTCGTCTTCGAGCGGCAGCATCTTGTCGCCGGCTGCGAGCTTCTTGTCGGCCTCCAAGACAGCGGAATCGGCTGCGGATGCTGCGGCAGGTTCACCCGACGAGGAAGGTCTTAAAGCCATGAAACCAACCGATGCTGCACGGCCGGCATGACCGCAAAGAATGAGGAACGTGTTACGCTCTTTATTTTATGCGATCAGCGCGTATTCAATAAAAATAACGGGTATAGGCAGCCTTACCGTTCATCATCGTCTTCGATCTTGTCGAAGAACGAATATCGCAGACTGTCGGAGTCGGCATACCACTGGCCGGGCCCCTTGTTGGCAGCAAGCGTCGCCACCCACAGCGCATCGGTGCAATCGCGGCGATTCATCGAGAGATCAAAACCATTGTTGAAGAAAAGCTCAGACCATTCCCACCAGGTGCCGAGCTTCCTGACCCCACGCAACAGATCATAACGATCGATCAAGGCAGCCGGCATATCCGACGTCACCGAGCCGAACAGGAGGCCGGTCTTGACGACGCGGTTGAGTTCGCGAATGGCCTTGGCCACGCGCTTTTCCGCGACGTGGCAAAGGCTGGTCTCGAATACGAAATCGAATTCCCCGTCCTTGAACGGCAGATCGACGATCGAGCCAAGCCTGTTGAACTTTTTTAATTCCTTCGGCGTCTTGGCGTGGATCGCGCGGTTGTTCTCGATGCCCCAGGCATCCACCCCGCTGGCGCGCAATGCGCCGACAAGCTCGCCGCTCGCTGACCCCGCCACCAGCAGCCGATAGCCTTTCGTCCGGTTCCAGACGACCTTGATGAGATTCATCAGAAGAGCAGGATCGGTAAACTGGCTCCAGGCCTCACGATAGGGTCCAAGCCCGCGGTAATTCTCGAAATAGTCGCGATCGATCTTGTCGGACAGCGGTTGGCCGTTCGCTCCGCGCGCACGGCGCAGCCGCATCATTTCGGTCAGGATAATGTCGGTCGCCGCGTCTGAAGAATCGAGCAAACCGTTCAGCGTCGAATCGAAGAGATAATCGCCGACCACAACGAGACCGGGATGCTGCTTGGGCTCCGGGCGGTGGTTGGTCATCACGTCGCGCGCCGGCATGCCGCCGGGCAAGGCGTTGACCGACGACAGCCAGCGATGGGTCTTGCCCTCGATGAAATGGGCGCGCGCATCACCCAGCGACGCCGGCAATGATTTAAGCGCGGCATCGATCAGCGCCTTGTCGTCGAGATTGGCAAAGGCGAGCGCGTCGGAGCCGGCGATCAGCCAGTTGAGAACGCCGTGACGGCCGACGTCGTGGCGCGAGCCTTCGTTGTAGACGCAGCAGCCGCCAAAGGCTTCCGACATGAACCAGGAGCCCGGGATCTTGTCGCCCCAGAACGGCGAATCGAACAGGATCGAAACCCGCAAATAATGCGCGGGCCGGTCGAAATAAGCGACGTGCTTGACCATCGATCGGCGCAAGTCCTCGCCGTCCCAGCCCATGGTCGCCAGCCAGGAGTGCGGCAGGCACATCAGGACCAGATCGAAATCCCGCGTCTCCGGCCCCTTGCCGTTCATCATGTTGAGCTGATAGCGGCCGCTCTCCGTCTTGCCGACCTTGAGAACGCGATGATTAAGCTGAATATCGGCGTCGACCTCTTCCTTCAGGCATTCGATCAACTGCTCGTTGCCGTTCTGGATCGAATAGAGGCCGATATAGCCTTCGACATCCATCACGAAATTCTTCAGCGCATTGAGGCCATTGGTGTTGTGGCTCTCGGTCGCAATATCCGAGCGCGCCATCACCTTGAAGAAACGTCTGGCGGTCGGGTCATCGACCTCGCGGTCGAGCAGCTCTTCCGCCGTGACATAGGCCCAGGGATGTTCGTTGTCGCGGGCGCCGATGCCTTCGTAATATTCGATCGGCGACACCATCTGGCTGCAACGTTGGCGGAATGCTTCGATGGCGTCGGCCGTCCTGGCTCCGTATTTACGGCGCATGCCGGGGACGTCGTTGAGCAGTTCGCCGTCGAGAAGAACCTGTTCGGCGTCCATCTGTATGGTTTGCAGGCCGAAATGCTGAATCAGCTCCCGCAGGGGATCGGGACCGGTCATCGAGTAGTCGTAGATCTCGGCAACGCCGGCCTCATAAATCGCGGACGCAGAATCGAAGCGGCCGGTGAGGACCTTGCCTCCCAGGCGATCGGACGCTTCAAAAACCGTGACGCGGCACAGGTCACCCAGTTTTCGCTTGAGGTACCACGCGCTCATCAGGCCGCCAGGCCCGCCGCCTACAATTGCCAAGTCCATATGTTTCCGGTTATTTCCGGCCCCCGCCGTCGTCGGTCGCCTGCCCCCAGACGCCGAACTAAGTTGCTTGAGAAGAAGCGCTTTTTTCCCTGAAGGGAAGATGAACGGGCGCGCCCAAGGAAGCAGAATAGTCATAAAATAGCAAAAAAAGACCGGCTTTCGCCGGTCTTTCCGTAATCTTGCGGGCTGCTTTTCCGGCCTATTCGGCTGGCGGCAACGCCAACGGCTCGACTTCCGGCGCCGCCGGCACGATCGCGCTCTGCTTTTCGCGCTCGTCGAGGATCAGCTTGTCGCGCTTCATGGCGACTTCGCGAATCTTCGCCATCGAGGCGCCGGTGCCGGCCGGTATCAGGCGGCCGACAATGACGTTTTCCTTGAGGCCTTCCAGCGGGTCCACCTTGCCGTTGACGGCAGCTTCGGTGAGCACGCGGGTGGTCTCCTGGAACGAGGCAGCCGAGAAGAACGAGCGGGTCTGCAAGCTCGCCTTGGTGATGCCGAGCAGAACCGGCGTTCCCGTGGCGGCCTTCTTGCCCTCCTCCTTCGCCTTGGCGTTGAGCTGGTCGAACTCGATCTTGTCGATCTGCTCGCCCGAGATCATGTCGGTATCGCCCTGGTCGGTGATTTCCACCTTCTGCAACATCTGACGGACAATCACCTCGATGTGCTTGTCGTTGATGAGCACGCCTTGCAGCCGGTAGACCTCCTGGATTTCGTTGACCAGATAGGCCGCGAGTTCCTCGATGCCCTTGATCGCCAGGATGTCGTGCGGAGCGGGATTGCCCTCGACGATGAAGTCGCCCTTTTCGACGATATCGCCGTCCTGCAGGTGGATGTGCTTGCCCTTCGGGATCAGGTACTCACGCGTCTCCTCGCTCTTGTCCATCGGCTCGATCGAGATACGACGCTTGTTCTTGTAATCCCGGCCGAAGCGGATGGTGCCGGCGATCTCGGCGATGATCGCCGCATCCTTTGGCTTGCGGGCCTCGAACAGTTCGGCCACGCGCGGCAGACCGCCCGTGATGTCACGGGTCTTGGCGCTCTCGGTGGAGATACGCGCCAGGATGTCCCCGTTCTTGACCTTGGCACCGACGTCGACTGACAGAATGGCGTCGACCGACAGCATGTAGCGGGCTTCACCGCCACGCGCGAGCTTGAGGACCTTGCCGTCCTTGCCCTTGATGACGATCGCCGGGCGCAGATCGGCGCCGCCCCGCGTCGAGCGCCAGTCGATGACGACACGCTTGGCGATACCGGTGGACTCGTCGAGCGTTTCCGAGATCGACTGACCCTCGACCAGATCCTCGAATCCGATCGTGCCTTCGACTTCGGTCAGCACCGGGCGGGTATAGGGATCCCACTCGGCGATACGCTGGCCGCGCTTGATGGTGTCGCCTTCGTCGACGTGCATGCGCGCACCGTACTGGATACGGTGTGTCGCACGCTCCGTCCCGTCCGCATCCGAGATCGCAACGACCATGTTGCGGACCATCGCGACCAGGTGGCCTTCGCTGTTCTTGGCGATCGCCTTGTTCTTGATGGTCACCTTGCCGTCGAAGTTCGATTCAACGAAGGACTGCTCGTTGATCTGCGCCGCACCACCGATGTGGAAGGTGCGCATCGTCAGCT
>JBEKZZ010000021.1:0-66438 GCA_049509335.1 Bradyrhizobium sp.
CGGCGCTCACGGCGCAGAACACGCGGGGCGTCTTTGGCATTCATTCGGTTCCTGCGGCCTTCGTGACCGCGCAGATCGACGCCGTGTTCGACGATCTCGTCGTCCGCGCCGTCAAGATCGGCATGGTGGTGGAACTTTCGATCATCGAGGCGATCGCTGACGCGCTGACGCGCTGGAAGCCGGAGCATGTCGTGCTCGACCCGGTGATGGTGGCATCTTCGGGCGATCGGCTGCTGCCGGCGGCGGCGGTTGAAAGCCTGCGCAACGATCTCATCCCGCGCGCTTCGCTGATCACGCCGAATTTGCCGGAGGCAGCAGCACTTCTCGACGAATCCGTCGCGCCGGATGAAGCCACCATCCGAAGCCAGGGCAAGCGGCTGCTTGCGCTTGGCGCGCGCGCCGTCTTGATCAAGGGCGGTCACGGGCAGGGGATCGAGAGCATCGATTATCTCTTTATCGGTGACAACGTGACGGCGTTGCCGGCACCACGCATTGCGACCGCCAATACCCATGGCACCGGATGTTCGCTCTCGTCGGCGATCGCCGCGGGGCTCGCCAAAGGCGAGGCGCTCGAACAAGCCGTGCGCGGCGCGAAGACATGGATATCGGCGGCCATCGCCGCCGCCGACCGCCTCGGCATCGGACATGGTCACGGACCGATCCATCATTTTCACCGGTTTGATTGAAAAGCGTTCGCATCATCAAAAAGACGCACAGGCGGACGTATAGTATCCGCGATCGACCAGACACTTGCCAAAACCAAACCATTTGGAGGAAACCATGCCGGTCATCACGACGAAGGACGGCGTCGACGTTTTTTACAAGGATTGGGGCAAAGGTCCGCCGATCGTGTTCAGCCATGGCTGGCCACTGTCATCTGACGATTGGGATGCGCAGATGATGTTCTTCCTCAATCACGGGTATCGCGTCATCGCGCATGACCGGCGCGGCCACGGCCGCTCCAGCCAGGTCGGCGAGGGCCACGACATGGATCACTATGCCGACGATCTCGCCACCGTGACGGTACATCTTGATCTGGAGGAAGTGATCCATGTCGGTCACTCCACCGGCGGCGGCGAGGTGGTGCGTTATCTGGCGCGGCACGGCGAGGGCAGGGTGACGAAGGCCGCTCTTCTCTGCGCGGTGCCGCCGCTGATGGTGAAGACGCCGGCCAATCCGAACGGGCTTCCGAAGGAAGTCTTTGACGGATTTCAGACCGCACTCGCGGCCAATCGCTCGGAATTCTATCGCGACCTCGCCTCAGGTCCGTTCTATGGCTACAACCGGCCGGGCGCCAAGCCGTCCGAGCCCGTGATCCAGAATTGGTGGCGTCAGGGCATGATGGGCGGCGCAAAAGCGCATTACGACGGCATCGTTGCGTTTTCGCAGACCGACTTCACCGAGGACCTGAAGAAGATCAGCGTGCCGGTGCTGGTGATGCACAGCGAAGACGATCAGATCGTGCCTTATGTGGCGTCCGGCCCGCTGTCGGCCAAGCTTCTGAAAAACGGCACCCTGAAAACCTACAAGGATTTTCCGCACGGCATGCCGACGACGGAAGCGGCGACCATCAATGCCGATCTGCTGGCCTTCATCAAGGGATAAAGCCGGAACTTCATGGAACACCAGGGGGGGAATGTTATGAGCGCACCGGACATCATTCTTCACCGCGGTGAGGCGGCACGGCCGAAGTCGGAGGGCCCTTGTCAGCCTGACGTAGCTATGGGCGCGGCGGAGCGGTAGACTCGGCTGAATACCTGGCTCGCCGGACTTACACGCATGCCTCAAGCGCCTCGTCCCATCCTGCCTTTGGTTCTCGGCTTCAATGCGGGCTTCGTCGATACCGCCGGCTTCCTTGCCTTGCAGGGATTGTTCACCGCCCATGTCACCGGCAATTTCGTCACGCTTGGCGCCTCGCTTGTGCTGGGAACGTCGGGCACGATCGCAAAACTTCTCGCCCTGCCGGTGTTCTGCGCCGTGGTGATCGCGTCGCGATGGTTCGGCACCCTGCTATCGCACCGCGCCAGGCATCCTTTCGTCCCGCTTCTCGTTATGAAAATCCTGTTGCTTGCTGTGGGAGCGGCGCTTGCGATCCACTTCGGCCCGTTCCACAACGGCGACGCCTGGCAGGCGATCGTGACCGGCATGGTGCTGGTGGCAGCGATGGCGATCCAGAACGCGGTGCATCGTGTCCATCTTGCCAGCGCGCCGCCATCGACCTTGATGACCGGCACGACGACGCAGATCATGCTCGACATTGCCGACCGGATCTATCCGCGGCATGGCGCGCAGGTCGAGAGGGCGCGGCTGATCCGGATGTCGATCAACGTCGTCGTCTTTGCCGCTCGGCTGTGCCGCCGCGGCGCTGCTCTATGCACGCTTCGGTGTCTGGTGTTTTGTCGTGCCGCCGCTGGTCGCGGTGGTGTCGCTGATCCTGCTGCTGGCGGAATCCGCCAAAACGCCATAGCGTTTTTGAGCAAAATGGACTGTGATTCCCCAGCGTTACAAAGTAGCCCGCTACACTGATCAATACGGGGCAGCGACATCGTGTGGGATGTGCTTCGTTTTGGAGCGGACGGCGGCAGCCGGCTTGCGGCACTCAGGGGTTGTCAACGGGATATTTTCCCGTGGATGACTCCTGTTTTTTTCGCCAGGGTGAGCAATATTGAACAGTGCGAATAAGTTCCATGTGATGGCGTGGCGGTGAACGCTGCGCCGGCTGCCGCTCCCGCGCCGTTCCACATGGCCCCAGCCCGCCCCCCGGGCTGGGGCCGTTGTTTTTCCTTCGGCCTTTGATTGATTTGACGGACGCTTTACCCCGCCAGCCTTGGCGCGATGTCCGTTTGTGAGGTGCGAGACCGCCGGACCCGGCGAATTTCACGGCCTGATGAACTGACCGCGGGGGCTAACCGTGGTCGATCTTCAGCGCGCACGGCAGCTCCTACGGTCAAGCGATGGCACTCCGTCGCAGCTTTCCGTTGGCAATCAATATTCCGATCTTTGCTATCGGCTCCGATGCCGCGGGGTGTTCAAATAACCAGTCGTCTCTTGCGCATCAGCAAATTGATTGTGGTCTCATCAATTGCGTGTCATGCGCTTGCTTCGTTTTCTTATTTATCGTTCTATCATTAGATCGATTCCAAACGGCGCGGTAGCGTCCGATCAAGTCTGATCAAAAAAGGGAGAAGCCCATGGACGCTTTAGAGCGGCGTGTCTTTCTCAAGGGGGCCACCATGGGTCTCCTTGCGTTCACCGTCGGCGGCGCCGAAATCCTGATGACGCCGGGCGAGGCCCGCGCCCGCGCGGTGCCGTTCCGCACACTCAACGCCGATGAGGCCGAGACGCTGCAGGCGCTCGGTGAGACGCTGTTGCCCGGCGCGCGCGAGGCCGGTGTCGCGCATTTCATCGACCAGCAGGTCTCGGTGACGCCAGGCGAGGCGCTGCTTGAGGCGCGGATCGTCAACGTCAAGCCGCCCTATATCAACTTCTATCGCGCCGCGATTGCCGGCATCGACAAGGCGGCCACGGCGCGCAGCGGCAAACGTTTCGCGGCGCTTAACGCCACCGAGCAGCACGATTTCATCGATGCTCTTCGTCAGAACAAGATCGAGGGATGGCAGGGTCCGCCGGCGGGCCAGGTCTATTTCGTGCTTCGCAGCGACACCGTCGATGTCATGTACGGCACCATGGAGGGCTACGAGTCACTCGGCGTCCCCTACATGGCGCACATCGAACCCGACAAGAGGTGGTGAACATGGCGACGCAACAAAAAGTTGAAGAAAAAGTCGACGTCGTGATCGCGGGCGCGGGCGCGTCCGGTGGGACATTCGCGGCCGTGCTTGCGAAAGCCGGCAAGAAGGTCGTGCTGATCGACCATGGGCCGGACTGGCAGGCTTCGGATCTGATCTCGTCGGACACCTGGGGCCGCCGTATCAAGCCGGCCGGACCGCCCTTCATTCTGGAGGGCAAACAGGTTGCGCCGATCGGCTATCACGGCGGCTGGGGCGTCGGCGGCGCCGCGCTGCACTGGTTCGCCAACGTGCCGCGTCTTCTGCCGAACGATTTCAAGATCAAGAGCGAGCACAACCGCGCCCACGACTGGCCGATCGCCTATGAGGACGTCGCGCCGTGGTACGACAAGGTCGCGCACGACATCGGAATCTCCGGCGACGCCAAGGCCGAAGAGCTATGGCGGCCCGCCGGGCGCGACTATCCGATGCCGCCGATGAAGACCTTCAAGAACGGCGAGGTCTGGCTGAAGGGATTTGCCGCCAACAACATCCGCATGGTGCCTGCGGCGGTCGCGATGAACTCGACCGACTTCAAGGGCCGGCCTGCTTGCATCTATGACGGCTGGTGCCATGTTGGCTGTCCGATCGGCGCGCTCGCCAACCCGCTGGTGACGTATCTCGGCGAAGCCCGCGCGGCCGGTGCTGAGGTCAGGGCCTGGAGCACGGTGACACGCGTTCTCACCGACGCCTCCGGCAAGAAGGCAACCGGCGTCGAATATTTTGATCGCGATGGCGAAAAACATATCCAGCCCGCGAGCGTCGTGATCTGCGCCTCATGGGCGGCGCAAAACCCGCGGCTGCTGCTCAATTCGTCGACCGACAAGCATCCGAACGGCCTCGCCAATTCGAGCGGGCTCGTCGGGAAATTCATCATGACGCACATCACGGCTGTGACGAATGCGATGTTCGATGACGACCTGGAGCCCGCGCGCGGCACCATCGGCGGCCAATTCATGTCCTACGAGCGCTATTCGAAAACCGCCCATAAAGGTGCGTTCGGCTCGACGCTGTTTGCGGTCGGCGCCGCCGCCAAGGTGAGCGGCCTGACCGGCATCCACAACTCACGGCCTGATTTGTTTGGCGCCGAACTCGCGACCTTCATGAAGCGTGCCGTCAGGGGTTACACGCGTTATACGGCGGCCTGCGAGGAGCAGCCGAAGATCGAGAACCGCGTCGAACTCGTCAGCCAGAAGGACGAGTTCGGGATGCCGCTCGCCAGGATCACCCACAACTATGACGACAACGAAATGGCGTTGTGGACGGCCAATCTCGATGAGGGCATGAAGATCGGCCGCGCCACCGACGCCAAGGAAGTATGGCAGGTGCGCACCGCGATGCCGGCGATCCATCTGATGGGCGGCACCATCATGGGCACCAACGCCGGCAACTCCGTGGTCAACAGTTTTGGCCAGGCCCACGAGGTGCCGAATTTGTACGTCGCCGGTCCCGGCATCTTCCCGACCAGCGGCGCCTCAAATCCGACCTACACGCTGTTTGCCTTGTCGCTGCGCGCGGCGGAAAACCTGGCCTCGAACTGGAGCACGATCGCGGGGTGAGGGAGAAACTCACGGAAAATATTTGCGGTAGATCGCCTGATACGCCTCGGTCTGCTTGAACTGCTTCAATGCGCGCGAGAGCGCATCGGCAAATGCGGGCGAAACGCGCGCCTTTGTGAAGCAAACGTATCCGAGCGTGGCCTTTTCTGAAAATGCGAACGGGGTGGCGTTGATGGGGGCGAACTTCCTGATCCCGATCTCGCATAACCGTCAAACCGCCGCACTTTGGGAACGTAGCGGCACTTCGTGACTTGTTTCATTGAGATCGCAAACGATGGGTTGGATCCATGAGCACAAGCCAAAACCAGCTGGCGACGGCGGCCCTGGAAACACTCCACGGAGCACGCGGCCTTCCTCCCGCGGAGGCAACGGCCAAGCTTTGCGACTTCGTGGATTCAATGCCGCCGGTCTTCCCCGAGACCCCCCGGCTCGCGGATGCTTCCGTCGCTTTGAGGACACTGGTCCACCAGTTGCAATCGCAGGGCGCCGCGACCGCCGACACCTGGGAATGCGCGATCGAAACGATGCTCAGTTATGCCAACGAATCCGTTTGATCTTGGCATCCGCGGCCGTGACCAAATTCAGCCCGCCATTGGAACACACCGCCCGCGCTGTGGCCGAGTGTGGAACCCGGCCCTATCCCTCGCAATGGGAAAGGCATCTTGTCCTCGGCGACGGCTGGAAGGTTTTCGTCCGGCCGGTTCGCGGCGATGACGAGCCGCTGATCCTTGATCTGTTGCAGCACGTCAGCAGGGAAGATCTGCGGCTTCGCTTCTTCGATTCGATCAAGGAGTTCAGCCATCCGTTCCTTGCCCGGCTGACCCAACTCGATTACGCGCGCGCGATGGCGTTTGTGGCGTTCGACGAAGCCAGCGGCGATATCCTCGGCGTTGTCCGCCTTCACCGCGGTGCGGCAGGTGAGAGCGGCGAGTATGCGATCCTGCTGAGGTCGAATCTGAAAGGCCGCGGACTGGGGTGGGCGCTCACGCAAATGATCATCGAATACGGAAAATCCGAAAGCCTGGCGCAAATAACCGGCGAGATTCTTGCGGAGAATTCGGTGATGTTGAAGATGTGCCGCGAATTAGGCTTCGAGGTCAAAGCCAACCCGGAGGATCTCGGCGTCTATGACGTCACCCTCGTTCTCGATGCCGCTCAAAGATAAGACGCGCCAGTCACTATGCGCCGCGCAAAGCAAGCGCGCAGGTATGGCGAGCAATCTGTTCGTCTTCCTGCGAGGGAAGGACTCGCACCTTGCACCGCGGCCTGGAGAGATTATCGCGTCTATCCTCGATGAATACGCCGGCCCAATCGAGCCCGCCGCAAACTGCACCGCGCACCTCTCCGTCGTTTTCTCCGATGCCGCCGGTAAAGACGATGAGGTCCACGCCGCCGAGCACGGCGATCATCGCGGCAATCTGCTTGCAAACCGAATAGCAGAACATGTCGATAGCCAATCGGGCGTCGACGTTGGTTGACGCGGCTTCATGCAGGCGCCGCATATCGCTGCTGATGCCTGAGATCCCGAGCAGCCCGGAACGATGGTCGATCACGTCTTCGAGCCTCGACGCATCCAGTTTCTTTTCCCGCATCAGGTAGATCAAGACACCGGGGTCGAGCTCGCCGCTGCGCGTGCCCATGACAAGGCCGCCCGATGGGGTCATTCCCATGCTGGTGTCGATCGATTTTCCGTTCCTGACTGCGGTGACGCTGGCGCCATTGCCGAGATGGGCAATGATCAGCCGTGCCGGCGGATCGTCGCCCAGCTGATGCAGGATGGATTCGCAGGAAAGGCCATGAAAGCCATAGCGCTGAATACCCTCGGATTGCCATTCGCGCGGTATCGGAAGCACACGGGCAACATCCGGCAAATCAATATGGAATGTCGTGTCGAAGCATGCGATCTGCGGCAACGCCGGAAAGTGCTTCCGCGCAAAACGCATCACCGATAAGGCCGCAGGCGTATGCAGTGGCGCAAAAGCCGATGCAGCATCCAATTGTTGCATGACCTGTCCGTCGATCAGGCAATGCTGCCGCAGCTTCGGTCCGCCATGAACGACACGGTGACCGATGGCGACGGGGGCCGGGGCGCCGCTGTCGTCAAGGAATTTCCCGATGCGGGCAATGGCTTCTCTTTGAGTGGGAATGGGCGAGGTCTCGGCCAGCCGCGCATGATTGCGCAAATCCTGCGCGTGAAACTGGCTATCTTTCTCGCCGATCGCTTCGGCCTCGCCGGTCAGCAGCAAGTCCGTTTTCGTCGGACCGACGCGATACAGGCCGAACTTGAGCGAGGACGAACCGCTGTTCAATGCCAGCACAACCAACTCGGAAGCTGCGGTTGCTGCGGACATGCGCTCAGGCAGCCCAGCGCCAGTCGCGAATCTCCGGCAGGTCGTCGCCATGTTCGCTGACGTAGAGCTTGTGGCGTTCGATATCGGTCCAGTACCGCTCCGTCGCCTTCTCGACCTGATCGCTCAGCCGCGGAATGCGCTTGATAGCGTCGAGAGCCAGTTGGAAGCGATCGAGATTGTTCAAGACGACCATGTCGAACGGCGTGGTCGTGGTGCCCTCGTCGCGGTAACCACGGACGTGGATATTGTCATGGTTGTGCCGCCGGTAGGTCAATTTGTGAATCAGCGAGGGATAGCCATGGAAGGCGAAGATCACCGGTGTGTCGGTCGCGAACAGCTCGTCGAAATCCTGGTCCTCCAGGCCATGGGGATGCTCCGACTGCGGTTGCAGCACCATCAGATCGACCACGTTGACAACGCGGATCCGGATATCAGGGACGTATTGACGCAACAGCGATACCGCAGCCATCGTTTCCAGTGTCGGTACATCGCCGGCACAGGCCATCACCACGTCGGGATTATCAGCACCGTTGCTGGCCCATTGCCAGATGCCGGCGCCCGCGATGCAATGGCGGGTGGCTGAATCGATATCGAGCCACTGCCACTCCGGTTGTTTGCCGGCGATGACAAGGTTGATGTAGTTGCGGCTGCGCAAGCAGTGATCGGCGACCGAAAGCAGGCAGTTGGCATCCGGCGGCAGATAGATGCGCACCACGTCGGCTTTCTTGTTGGCGACATGATCGATAAAGCCAGGATCCTGATGCGAGAAGCCGTTGTGGTCCTGTCGCCAGACATGCGACGTCAGCAGGTAATTCAGCGAGGCGATCGGCTTGCGCCACGGAATCCCCTTGCTGACCTTCAGCCACTTGGCGTGCTGGTTGAACATGGAGTCGATGATGTGAATGAACGCCTCGTAACAGGAGAACAGGCCGTGGCGCCCGGTCAGCAGATAACCCTCGAGCCAGCCCTCGCACATGTGCTCGCTGAGCATCTCCATGACGCGACCGTTGACGCTGAGATCGATATCGACCGCCTCGACCTCGGCCATCCATTCCTTGCCGGAAACCTCATAGACGGCCTCCAGCCTGTTGGAGGCGGTTTCGTCGGGGCCGAACAGCCGGAAGTTCTGTTTGCCGAGATTGAGCTTCATGACGTCGCGCAGGAATGTTCCGAGCACCCGCGTCGCTTCTGCGCGGCCCTCGCCGGGCCGAGATACCGCAACGGCGTAATCGCGGAAGTGCGGCATCGACAGCGGTTGCAGCAATTCGCCGCCATTGGCGTGCGGATTGGAGCCCATTCGACGGCGGCCCGTGGGTGCGAGTGCCGCGAGTTCTTCGCGAAATTTGCCGCGCTCATCGAATAATTCCTGCGGACGATAGCTCTTCATCCAGACTTCGAGCTGCTTGAGATGCTCGGGATTCTTGAAGTCCGCGATCGGAACCTGGTGCGCCCGCCACGTTCCCTCGACCGGCAGCCCATCGACAAATTTCGGTCCGGTCCAGCCCTTGGGCGTTTGAAACACAATCATCGGCCAGCGCGGCCGTGCCACATGGTCGCTTGCGCCTGCGGACCTCGCGGAACTCTGTATCTGGCGGATCCGCGTTAGAATGTTGTCCAGCGTCGCGGCAAGACTTTGATGCACCAGCGCCGGATCGTTACCCTCAACGAAATGGGGATCGTAGCCGTAGCCACGCAACAGCTGCGTCAGCTCCTGCCTGCTGATCCGAGCCAGCACCGTTGGATTGGCGATCTTGAAGCCATTGAGATGAAGGATCGGAAGCACGGCGCCATCACGCGCGGGATTGAGGAATTTGTTGGAATGCCAACTGGTGGCGAGCGCCCCGGTTTCGGCTTCTCCATCACCAATGATGCAACTGACAATCAGATCGGGGTTGTCGAAGGCGGCCCCATAGGCATGGGCCAGAGAATAGCCGAGCTCGCCGCCTTCATTAATTGAGCCGGGCGTTTCCGGCGCGACATGGCTTGGAATGCCGTAGGGCCAGGAAAACTGGCGGAATAGCCGCTGCAATCCGTTCCGGCTCCGCTCGATCGCCGGATAATGTTCCGTGTAGGAGCCTTCGAGATAGCTGTGTGCCACGATGCCGGGACCGCCATGGCCGGGACCAATGACATAGATCATGTTCAGATCGTTGTCCTTGATCAGCCGGTTGAGGTGGACATAGAGGAAGTTAAGTCCCGTCGTGGTTCCCCAGTGACCGAGCAGGCGGGGCTTGATGTGCTCCGGTTTCAGCGGAGTTTCGAGCAGCGGGTTGTCCTGCAGATAGATCTGCCCAACCGAAAGATAGTTCGCCGCGCGCCAATAGGCGTGCATCTTGTTGAGCAGATCTGGCGATAATGGATTGGACATGGTCGACTCCAAACATTGTGTGGTGTTCCGGCCACTGGTCAATTTCGCCCAGCTTTTGGCTCTTTATATTCAGGAAGTCTCAGCGCAGGCCGTCTGATGTGGAGCAGCCATGACCCGATATCTAAGCCAGCCGCGTCGGCCTCGTCGGATGCGTCGTTCTTGGATGGTGGTCATGCAGGTAAGACGCGAGGTGATTGCGAGTGATATCGTCGCCAGCCACGGCGGTCTCGAACAAAATTTCCTGCACATCGCGAGGCAAGTCGGGCCACAGCGCAAGCGCGGCTTTGCCCAGTAAGCGCTCGAACTCGTGTGTTGAGTTGTTCTTCATTACATCGGACCTTATGGCTGGAGCGGCCCAAATTGCTTGGAACGCCAAGTTCCGACTGAATCAAGCAACTGGCCAACCGAGGGATCAGCCAGAACCGCTGCAATGATCCAAGCCTTTCAATCATACATTGTTCCGTAATTGGTGAGGGTGTCTCACCAAGTACCCGGACGGATGGTCAATATTGCTCAGTTTCGGAATACCTGTTGGAACCTGCTTGCAACCATTCTGCTGGACGTGGATTGGCATTGCAGACCGTGACGGCGACAACAGGAATACAATGCAAATAGCACCAGAGATCACCTTCGAAGGCACGGAGCCACCGCCTGCAGCGCGCGAGGCGATACTAAAAGAGATCGAACGGCTGGAAACTCACAATCAACGCATCACGGGATGCCGCGTATCCGTTATCGCGCCGAGCCATAAGCATCGCCATGGCACCGGATTCCAGGTCCACATCTGGGTTACGCTTCCACCGCACGAGAATATCGTCGTCAATCATTCGCATGTTGACGACGCACGGCACGAGCACGTTGAAGTCGCGATCAGGGACGCTTTCGCGAACGCACGGTGTCAGGTTGACGCTCTCGCCGTCTGAAGCGATTTCTCAAGGTCTGGTTCGGCGCCGCTTTCGGATGCCCACGACCAGCCCGCGTTATGCCGCCGGCTGGCTTTTTGCTTCACCGCCTGCGAAGGTCGCATGAGTAACCGAGACAGCCGTTCCTTCCGGTCCACTCAGGGTAACGACCTGGGAGTCGAGTTGCTTGGCAAGCGCCTTGACAATGCCGGTGCCAAGCCCGGATTTGGGTTGGGCAAATACGCCGTCGGGTCTTCCGATCCCGTTATCGGCGACGGATAGTTTCCAGTCTGTACCGGAAACCTCATAAGAGACGACGATCTCTCCTTCTTCCGTTCCTGCTTTAAAGGCGTGCTTTAGCGAGTTTATCACAAGTTCGGTGACGATTAATCCGAGGCTCTCGGCGTCGCGACAAGTTGCTTTGCCGCCCCGACCGAGCACCCTCAACGAAATTGGCTGATCCTCGCCTATCATCGAGTGAGCGAGCGCTTCGCAAAGCTTGGTGAGATAGGGTTGCATTTCCATTGAGCCGATGCCCGCCGACGAGTGAAGGTGCTCTTGCACGGCCGCGACCGAAATGACCCTGGTGTGAGCGTCGCGCAGATGGCGTCGCGTTTCCTCCGACTCCACCGATTTTGCCTTCATCATGATAATACTGGCGATGATTTGGAGGCTGTTGGTAACACGGTGCTGGAGTTCGTCGAGCAGCACGTCCTTCTGGCGCAACAGGTCATCCTTGTCGCGCTCCAGATTGCGTTGAACCGTAATATCCTCGATGCCAAGCAGGATATTGATGTGCGCTTTCTCGTAGCGGACGATGCAGGCATTCAATAGCATCACCCGTCGCCCGATGCGGGGAAAGTCATGCTCAACTTCGCATTCATTCATCGGGCTTTGATTGGGTATAATTTCTTCCAGCAGCAAGCGGAGCTTTGGAATGTCCCACTCGCGGTCGCCCAGTTCATAAAAGCGCTTGCCTCGTGTGTCGCGCGGATCGGCCGAGAACTTCTTATAGAAAGACCGGCTGGCGGCGACGACCCGCAGATCTTTATCGAGGACGATCAGAGGTTCACGAACGGTGTCTACCATCGCCTGTGCCAGTGCACAGGCGTCTTCGACCTCACTGAATTGCTTTCTAAACACAGGTGACCTTTCCCCGCGCGGTTTTCAGGATCGCGCGGGATAAACCGAATGCGTTGGAGGAGATCAGGTCCAACGGCTTTAATTCAATTTAGGTCCGTCGTTACGCCGGCTTCTTTGAGAGCAATATTGACCGCTCGGCCAGCGTGGGTTGGAGCGGCAGGAAAGTGCGGGCCGTGTGCAAAGCGGCGATTGTCCTTCGCCAGCGCTCGCAAAAGCGAAATTACTGCCTATGTAGTCGAGACAACGATCTGCGCTTGAGAGCGTGTCAGTGAGGTTGACCCAGTGAGCATGATAAATCCTTTGAGCTTCCATCATCGCGCTGAACGGAAGTGGGCCGAATGCATCAAGTTGTTTAGGCGGATGGGTGGCCAGGTCGTCGTTGCGACAAAACGAACGTTGCAATCCGCAATCAACCACGACGGTTTGCTAATTCCGGTTCCGGTCGGAATCGTCGTGGACCGGCGACGATGTGATCAATCCCATGATTGATTTTCCAAACCACAGCCGGTCATATGACCAAACGCGGCGCGCCGTTCGATTTTGGGGGCACGATAGCGCAATAGAGGCGTCATTTTATATAAGCGAAGACGCATTGAGGCGAATTCAGCCAAATTCGCGTGGCGATGAGTTGAGCTGTTTGAACGCGTTTGATCTCAACCGTGATTTGATATGTGCCGCCGCGGCCAGGATCTATGTTCGCGGAAGCAGGGGCTCGTACGATCTTGTTGCCGCCAATTTTTGAGCTGTCGCATCTGATCTTGTTTTTCGTCGGGAAAATCAGATGATCATTTTTCAGCGCGATGTCTCGCTTGATGACCTCGAAGCTGTCGAGATCACATGCGCCAAAACGCCAATTTTCCGAGGCATTTCAATTTGATTTGGCCTGTCCAGTCCTGTCTGAAAAAATATTTCGCTTAAGGCGTCGGGCAAATCACCTCTACAGCTTCGCCCGTCTCGCCCGTCTCGCCCGGAAGAGGGACGTTGGCCATCGTCACGAACGTTGGGCGAGATGCGGTGGACGTAGGTAGCGCGAAAGACGAATGCGCCAGCTGCGGACGGTGAAGTCGTGTGGTCTTGATGCCTCGACGCTGGCATCAACTGGCCGATGAAGCTTGTGCTTCTCGGCGGGGATGGTGGCAAGAAAGCCCGATCACCAGAGAGAGCGCGAAGGAAGCCGTTAAAACTATTGCGCGGGGAATGCCGGGCGAACCGTTGTGACCGTAGTGACTAACTCGTGTGCTTTCTAATCTTCGCACGCGAGGCTGCGGGTGCATTGGGCACCCGGCATTCCCTGCGCCCTCGATTGGCGCGAGTGGCTCATCTTTGTGCATGGCTCGGGCGCATGGTGTCGCGAGAGCCGCGGAATCGTGTCCCGTAGCAGGCCAAGCGTGGCATTAACCATTTGCTGCAACATCGGGAACTCCCAGGAGTCACCGCCGATGTCGCCTGATTGTCGCAAGGGCCTGTTATCGCGGGTGTTAATGAGCAACGGCCGATTCGCCCTCGAGTCGCATCGCGCCAGTCATGGAAGTGTCATCGGAATCTGTTAGGCGCGCGCATGGGAAGTGATGCGATGAGTGAAGAGCAGCCGGAGCGGCGTTTTCGCACCCTGTTTATCTCCGATGTTCATCTCGGAGCCCGCGGCTCGCAGGCCGACAAGCTCTTGGACTTTCTCCGTGTCCATGACGCCGATACGATCTATCTCGTCGGCGATATCGTTGACGGCTGGGCGCTGAAATCGAGCTGGCACTGGCCGCAATCGCACAACGATTTCGTGCAGAAGATGCTGCGCAAGGCGCGCAAGGGCGCCAAGGTCATCTATATCCCCGGCAATCACGACGAGTTCCTGCGCAACTATTACGGTACGCATTTCGGCGGCATCGACGTGGTCGAGAACGCGATCCATACCGGCGTCGACGGCCGGCGCTATCTCGTCATTCACGGCGATATCTTCGACCTCGTGGTGCAGAACGCGCGCTGGCTCGCCCATCTCGGCGACCGCGCCTACGATTTCGCGATTCAGATGAACCGCCTCGTCAACTTCTTCCGCCGGGCGTTTGGCGTGCCGTATTGGTCACTGTCGCAATGGGCCAAGCAGAAGGTCAAGAACGCGGTGAACTATATCGGCGCGTTCGAGACGGCACTTGCCGCCGAAGCGCGGCGTCACGGCGCCGACGGCGTGATCTGCGGCCACATTCACTACGCCGTCATCCGCGAAAATTATCACGGCATTCGCTACATGAATTGCGGCGACTGGGTCGAAAGCTGCACGGCGCTCGTCGAACACGAAGACGGCCGCTTCGAGATCATCACCTGGACCGATCTGGCGCACCAGCAGGTTCCCTTCGCCTCGGTGGCCGCCCGCGCCGCGGCCTAGGTTTTTATTGAGCATGATCTCTTCGGAAAACCGCCGCCCACCCCGCATCAAGTGCGGGGCATGCTTTTTCCGGATCATGCTCTGATGCGCATTCTCATCGCGACCGACGCTTGGCACCCGCAGGTCAACGGCGTGGTGCGAACGCTTGCGATGACGGCGGAAGCGGCGAAGGCACTGGGCGCCGAAACCGTGTTTCTCACCCCGCAGTCGTTTCGTACCTTCGCGCTGCCGAGTTATCCGGGTTTGCGGCTGGCGCTGCCCTGGGCTGCGAAAATCGCGCGCCTGATCGAGGATGCCCGTCCCGACAGCATTCATATCGCGACCGAAGGTCCGATCGGGATCGCGGTGCGCCGCTATTGCCGGAAACATGAACTGCCGTTCACGACCAGCTTCCATACCCGTTTTCCCGATTATGTTTCGGCGCGGCTGCCGGTCCGCGAGTCCTGGATCTGGGCGGCGCTGCGGCGATTTCATCGCGGCAGCAGCGCGGTGATGGCGGCAACGACGGCGCTGGCGAATGAATTGCGGGGGCGGGGATTCCGCAACGTCGTGCTATGGCCGCGCGGCGTCGATACCGCGCTGTTCCATCCCCGCGAGGTCGATCTCGGCCTGCCGCGTCCGGTGTTTCTTTGCGTCGGCCGCGTCGCGGTCGAGAAAAATCTCGAAGCGTTTCTCGATCTGGATTTGCCGGGCACCAAAGTCATCGTCGGCGATGGACCGGCCCGCGCCGGCCTGATGCGCAGCTATCCGGATGCCGTCTTCCTCGGCGCGCAGCAGGGCGAGGAACTGGCGCGGAGCTATGCCGGCGCCGATGTCTTTGTGTTCCCGAGCAAGACCGACACCTTTGGCCTGGTGCTGTTGGAAGCACTCGCCAGCGGCACGCCCGTGGCGGCGTTTCCCGTTTCGGGCCCGCGCGATGTGTTGGGCACGGCGCCGGTCGGCGCATTGAACGAAGATCTGAGGCAGGCCTGCCTGGCCGCGTTGCGGGTTTCGCGGCAGGGGTGCCTCGAATTTGCCGCTGGCTATACCTGGGAGGCGTCTGCGCGCGCCTTCGTCGAGTATATGGCGGAAATTGGCCACCCCACACCGCAATCCGATGCCGTGCCTCTGATGCCGGAGCAGCCGCGCTTCGTTGCATAGTTAAAGCCTTGCCGCGCTGGCGGCCGACGCGTTACGATGCCGGCATGAACGAACCTCTTTCTCACGCACCCGTGAGTTGCGCCGATATCGATGCCGCCGCCAGCGTGATCGCGCCGTTTGCGGTGCGGACGCCGTTGTTGTCGCCGCCCGTGCTCTGCGAGCGGGTTGGTGCCAAAGTTTTTCTCAAGCCCGAAGTCCTGCAACGCACCGGCTCGTTCAAGTTCCGCGGCGCCTTCAACAAGCTGTCGTCGATACCGCAAAGCGCGCGAAGCGGCGGCGTGGTGGCGTTTTCGTCCGGCAATCACGCGCAAGGGGTCGCGGCGGCGGCGAAGATCCTCAACATGCCCGCCACCATCGTGATGCCGGCCGACTCGCCGCTGTCCAAGCGCGAGCGCACCAAATCCTATGGCGCCGAAGTCGTGCTGTACGATCGCGACCGCGAGGACCGCGAGGCCATTGCACGCGAGATCGCAGGCCGGCGCGGCGCAACGCTGGTGCCGCCTTATGATGATCCGAAAGTCATTGCGGGGCAGGGCACCGTGGGCCGGGAAATCTGCGGGGACCTCGCCGCGCTCGGCATCGCGCCCGATATCGTGGTGGCGCCGGTCTCCGGCGGCGGCTTGATTGCGGGCGTCGCCACGGCCGTAAAGGCGCGTTTTCCGCAAGCACAAGTCATGTCGGCCGAGCCTGAAAATTTCGACGATCACGCCCGTTCGTTGCGCGCAGGGAAACGAGAGGCCCATGACGGCAAGGGCCGTTCCATCTGCGATGCGCTGATGGCGGCGATCCCTGGCGAGATCACCTTTGCCATTAACGGCAAGCTGCTTGCCAAGGGCGTCACCGCGTCGGAAGCCGAAGTGGGCGCTGCCGTTGCTTTTGCCTACCGCGAACTCAAGCTCGTGGTCGAGCCGGGCGGCGCGGTGGGTCTTGCCGCCTTGCTCGCCGGCCATATCGAGGCGCGGGGCAAGACGATCGTGATCGTTCTGTCCGGCGGCAATGTGGATGCGGATCTGTATGCGCGGCTGATCGCGTGAGGGCTCCGAGTCCGAAGTTCGAAAAGTCAGAAACAACAAAATCGGGAGGTTAAGTCATGCACAGGATGCTCGTTCTCTACAACGAACCCAAGGACCCCGCGCATTTCAAGAAGTACTACGTCGAGACGCATCTGCCGCTCGCGGGCAAGATGGCCGGCGTCAAAAAAGCCAGTTATTCCTTCGACGCGAAGCCGCTCGGCCCCGGCAAGGCGCCATTCTGCGTCTTCGAGGCCGACTTCGAGAGCGAGGCGGCGATGATGAGTGCGCTGGGATCGAAGGAAGGCCAGGCCGTCGCGGGTGATGTACCCAATTACGCCTCGGGTGGCGTCACCATGGTGCATTTTCCGCTGAAGTGACAGGCGGGGAAGGTCGTCCGCTTTCCGGATCAGGAAAAGAACGCGATCTTCTCGTTCTGGCTCATGCGCCGGATCGGGGCCAGCGGATCGGGCCGGGAGGCGCGTGGCCGCGACACGATGCCATTGGCGAGCAGGCTCGAACCGAGCGACGGCGCGCTCTCCGCTTCAGGTGAAACCTGGATCGGAGCGCCGGCTGTCGCAACGGCGGCAGGCTCTGCCTTCGGTTCACGTGCATCGGTCACAAACGTGATTTCGATGTCATCCATGGGCACGTGTGGATTTTTCGCCGCAACGGATGCTTGAGCCGCGGGCGCCGGCGCGCTGGGTGTCTCGGCGAGGGGTGGCTGATGTTCTGACATTTCGTCGTCAGACATCTCCTCCATCGGCGGCTCGTAGGCCGCGTCGGTATCCGGCGCGGACATCTCCATCGCCACCATGTCCAGCATGGCTTCATCGTTGTCATCGAAGGTATCGGCCGGCTCGCTTGCGGCTTCCGGGGCAACCCCCATCGGGGATTCATCTGATGCCGCGGGATTGGCCGCGGTGGCCTCGACCTTCACCTCGGGCGCGACGTTTGACGCCCGCATCAACGTGCCGGCCTCATCGGGCTCTTCAACGTGCACCGCCACCGAGGCCGCCGCACCGTCGACATCAAAGCCCGCGATTTTTTCCTCGATCCGGTCGAAGGCGCCGCTTAAAGCGCCCGCAAGATCGGAAGGCGCAAGCTTGGCGGCCGCGCCTTCAATGGCCGCCACTTGCGAATCGATCAGGTCGCAAATCCGCCCGTCAGCGCCGATTTCGCGCAAGCGCCAGGCGATCTCGCGGATGACGCGGGCGCCCTTGCGCACCGGCGCGAGATTTTGCTCCAGCGCCAGATCGCCGAGCGCAACATTGGCCGCTTCGCGCGCCTGCCCGAGCACAGTGCGTAACGAGGCGAGGGCTTCGTCGAGCAGGGGATCGCGCACCGGCTTCTTCGAGGCGGTGATCGTGTCCTCGATCCGCGAGACGGCGTCGAGCACCATCTTGGTGTCGGCATTGCGGTTGCGTTTGGCATATTCGCCGAGAAACCAGCGCCCCCGCGAGGTCTCCATGAACGCCTCTTTGATGGCGTCATAGTCCGCCTCGCCGGGCTGGACCGGGCGGGCGGCGATCGGGGACAGTGCAAATGCTTCGTCGGCCATGGCTAACTCATGCGCGCAAATCACCACGCGTTAACTTACGATCACCATGAACTTACCCGAATCGCAATTGAATTGATGCCATCCGAATCACAAATCCCCATCGCATCGTCTGGAGTATCACGGCGATTCGCCATCCGCCTGGCGCTGTTTTACGCCGCGATTTTTGCGCTCATCGGCAGCCATTTGCCGTTCTTTCCGGTGTGGCTGCGCGCCGTCGGGATCGATGCGGCCTGGATCGGCATCATCTCGGCGATCCCGGCCGTGACGCGATTTACCATCCTGCCGGTGGTGACCGGCCTTGCCGAACGCTACGCCGCCGTGCGTGGCGTGATTGTCATGACAGCCGTGATCACGACAGTCGGATTTGCCGCGATCGGCACCCAGCACCTGCCGGTTGCAGTGTTCCTGGCCTATGCCGTGACATCAGCGGTGTGGACACCGACGATCCCGTTGACGGATGCCTATGCGTTACGCGGCGTGGTGCGCTACGGCTTCGATTACGGGCCGGTCCGGTTATGGGGCTCGGCGGCCTTCATCGTCGGTGCGTTGGTTTGCGGGTGGCTCGCCGACCTGATCGCAGCCAGGTATTTGATCTGGATCATCGCAGGCGCCGCCGCGCTTGGTGCTGTGATCAGCCTCGGCTTGCAGCCGCTCGAGGGCCGTCAAGCGCAAGCCAGGTTGCGGGAGGGTTCGGGCGCGTTGCTGCGCGATCCCGGTTTCCTGGCGATCATCGCGGCATCCGCGCTGATCCAGAGCAGCCATTCCACCTATTACGTCTTTGGCTCCATCACCTGGCAGCTCGCAGGCCTCGGGGGCTTGACGATTGCGGCGCTGTGGGCGCTGGGGGTCGCAGCCGAGATCGTGGTCTTTGCGCTGTCGCCGCGTTTCACGCTGCAACCTTCGACGCTCGTGGTGATCGGAGGGGTCGGCGCCATGGTGCGCTGGCTGATCACGGCGCAGGAGCCGCCGGTCGCCGTGCTCGCGGTGGTACAGCTCGGCCATGGCCTCAGCTATGGGCTGACGCAGCTCGGCATCATGGGACTGATGGTGCGGCATGTGCCGATGCCGACGGTGACGCGCGCGCAAGGCTATCTGGCGGCCTGCGGCGGGATCGTCTCCTCGACCGCCTCCATCGTCTCGGGCGCGATCTACGCCCGCCATGGGCAGGGTGCTTACTACGCGATGGCCGCGATGGCGCTGTCAGGCGCGGCCGTGATGTGGCTCGCGCGGCGGTATCTTTACGCTCACCCCCAGAATGCTGCGTCCGGCGGATAAACCAGACTACCGTCGTAGCGCAGGCCGCCGTCGCGATCGCGCTTAAGCAACAGCGGGCCGTCTAGGTCGACAAAGCGGGCCTGTCGGGTGAGCAGCATGGCGGGCGCCATCGACAACGACGTCGCGACCATGCAGCCGACCATGATGTAGAAACCTTGCGCGGTCGCCGCATCCGCCATGGCAAGGGCCTCCGTCAATCCGCCGGTCTTGTCGAGCTTGATGTTGACCGCATCGTAGCGCTCGCGAAGACCGCTTAACGAAGCGCGGTCGTGGACGCTCTCGTCGGCGCAGACCGCAATCGGCCGCTTGATCCGGGCCAATGCCGCATCCTGGCCGGCGGGGAGCGGTTGCTCGACCAGCGTGACGCCGGCTTGCGCGCAGGCGTCGAGATTTTGCTCGAGATTGGCTTCGCTCCAGGATTCGTTGGCGTCGACGATCAGCTCGGAGTCGGGTGCAGCCTTCCGCACGGCCGCGATCCGCAAACCGTCGCCGTCGCCACCGAGCTTGATCTTGAGGAGCCGCCGGTGCGCGGCCCTGGCGGAGGCGGCCGCCATCGTCTCCGGCGGGCCGAGCGAGATGGTATAGGCGGTCACGGCGGCGGGGGGGGCGGCACGGCCGAGCCAGTCCCAGATTCGCTCGCCCCTTTGCTTGGCTTCGAGGTCGAGCAGGGCGCAGTCCAAGGCGTTACGGGCGGCCGAAGGCGGTATGGCCGACTGCAAGGCGTTCCGGTCGAGCCCGCGCGAGACGGCGTCGTTCATGCTGAGGATTGCCTTTAGCGTCGCCTCGGGCGTCTCGCCATAACGGGGGTAGGGCACGCACTCGCCGCGCCCGGTCACCTCGCCCCGACACACTTCCGCCACGACCACGACCGCTTCTGTCTTGGCGCCACGGCTGATGGTGAAACCGCCCTCGATCGGCCAGCGTTCGATTCTCGCCTCAAGTGTTGGCGCTTTGCTGGAAGTCATTTTAATATCTAGCCATTATGAACGTGCCGCTTGCCCGCTCCGACCTATAATGTATGGCTGGTTCGGTTGCGTCTTCTACAAATTTATCAGAGCGTTGCTGAGATTTTCTCTTCTTCACCTACAGCGGAAGCAGCGCAGGAGTTGGAACCGTGAACGGCGACCCGACATTGGAGCGTATCGCAAAAGGCAATGGTCTTGCGCTGTGCGCGGCCGGCCCCTGGATCGCGCGCTTTGCCTCCGAACTCGAGCTGATGGTGTCGGATGCCGAAAGGCTGACTGGAAGCCGGCCGAACATCTTCATCGACGTGTCGCAGGTCTCCAAGCTCGATACGTTCGGGGCCTGGCTGATCGAGCGTCTGCGCCGCAGCCTGACCCAGGGCGGCGTCGAGGCCAAGATCGCAGGCCTCTCGGCCGATTATTCCAGCCTGGTGGATGAGGTGCGCCGGGTAAAGGCGACCCCGCCGGCCGGTGCGACCACGGTCACGATCACCGGCATCCTGGAGCAGGTCGGCCGCACCATCGCCGGGATCGGCGGCACCCTCCTCAGCCTCGTCGACATGCTGGGCGCGGTGCTGGCCGCCAGCGGACGGGTCTTGCTCCATCCCAGGTCGTTTCGGTTGACCTCCACGGTGCATCATCTGGAGCAGGTGTGCTGGCGGGCGGTGCCGATCGTCGTCCTGATCACGTTTTTGATCGGCTGCATCATCTCCCAGCAGGGCATCTTTCACTTCCGCAGGTTCGGCGCCGATATCTTCGTGGTCGACATGTTGGGGTTGCTGGTGTTGCGCGAGATCGGCGTGCTCCTGGTCGCGATCATGGTGGCGGGGCGCTCGGGAAGCGCCTACACCGCCGAACTCGGTTCCATGAAGATGCGGGAGGAAATTGACGCACTTCGCACCATGGGCTTCGACCCGATCGAGGTTTTGATCCTGCCCCGGATGCTGGCACTGGTGATTGCGCTGCCGATCCTGGCCTTTCTGGGCGCCATGGCAGCCCTTTATGGCGGTGGCCTTGTGGCCTGGCTCTATGGCGGGGTTGACCCGGAAGCGTTTCTGCTGCGGCTGCGCGACGCCATCTCGATCGACACCTTTACCGTCGGGATCATCAAGGCGCCCGTCATGGCGGCGGTGATCGGGATCGTCGCCTGCGTCGAAGGATTGGCGGTGCAGGGCAGTGCGGAATCGCTTGGACAGCACACGACGTCGTCGGTCGTGAAAGGCATCTTCTTTGTGATCGTGATGGACGGCGTATTCGCGATCTTCTTTGCCTCGATCGGAATGTGACGATGGCAGGCGCAGTGCAGACCCAACTTCCGAGCCAAGCTTCGAGCCAAGTTCCAAGCCAGGTGCAGATCCAGCAACAGGACGCAATCATCCGGGTGCGCGACATCTCGGTGCAGTTCGGTTCGACCAAGGTGCTCGACGGGCTCGACCTCGACGTCAAGCGCGGCGAGATCCTGGGCTTTGTCGGTCCCTCCGGCGCCGGCAAATCGGTTTTGACCCGCACCATCATTGGCCTCGTGCCGAAGACCTCGGGGCGCATCGAGGTGTTTGGGGTGGATCTCGATGCCGCCAGCGCGTCACAGCGACGCGCGGTGGAGCGGCGCTGGGGAATCCTGTTTCAGCAGGGTGCGCTGTTTTCGTCGCTGACGGTGCGGCAAAACATCCAGTTCCCGGTGCGGGAATATCTCGATGTTACCCAGCGGCTGCTTGACGAGATCACCATCGCCAAACTCGGTATGGTGGGATTGCGTCCCGAAGTTGCCGATCGTTTCCCCTCGGAACTATCCGGCGGCATGATCAAGCGCGTGGCGTTGGCCCGCGCGCTCGCGCTCGATCCGGAACTGGTGTTTCTGGACGAACCGACTTCGGGCCTTGATCCGATCGGCGCCGGCGACTTCGACGAACTGGTCCGGACGCTTCAGCGGACTTTGGGCCTGACCGTTTTCATGGTAACTCACGATCTCGACAGCCTTTATACGGCGTGTGACCGGATCGCCGTTTTAGGGAACGGTAAGATCATTGCCGCAGGATCGATGGCCGATATGCAGGCCTCGCAGCATCCCTGGTTGAGGGCCTACTTCCACGGCAAACGCGCCCGCGCCGTGATGGGATAGTTTTTTCAACGTATTTTTGCGCCTCTGCTTTTGGTTCTCGGGCTCGTTTTGGTTAGTTTCGGAGTTGGGTATGGAAACGCGGGCGAACTACGTTCTAATCGGATCTTTCACGCTCGCCGTGATCGCCGCCGCGTTTGGTTTCGTGCTGTGGTTCCAGAGCCTCCACACCACCAAATTGCGCAGCCCCTTGCGGATCGTTTTCGAGGGTCCGGCCGCGGGTCTGCGCAACGGCGGCAGTGTCAATTTTAACGGTATCAGGGTAGGCGAAGTCATCTCCGTGAAACTCGACAACCCGCGTCGCGTCGTCGCACTGGCCATGATCGAAAACAACACGCCGATTCGCAAAGACACCATCGTGGGCCTCGAGTTTCAAGGCTTGACGGGCGTGGCGGCTATTTCGCTCAAGGGCGGTGAGGAAGCCGCGCCGCCGGTGCCGCTTGGCGAGGACGCCATTCCGGTGCTGACCGCCGATCCAAATGCGCTCCAGGACGTCACCGAGGCGATCCGCGGTACCTTGCAGAACATCAACCGGGTGGTCGCCGATAACCAGGAGGCGGTGAAAAACTCGCTGCATAACCTCGAGGTCTTTACCGGCTCGCTGTCGCGCAACGCCGAGAAGATCGACGACATCATGCTCAAGGTCGACGGCGTGATGGGCAAGGCCGACAATCTGATGGTGGGTCTCAACAGGCTCGCCGGCGGCAAGGATGGCGGAGAGCTGTTCCTGACCGTGCAATCGATCCGGGAACTCGCGGAAGATTTCGACAAGCGCTCCGGCGCCCTGATGACCGATGGCCGCCGCACGCTCGCCGACATCAGCCGGGCGGTGAACAATCTCGACCGCAACCCGACGCGGCTATTGTTCGGCGCGGGCAATTCGACCTCGCCGTCGGCCGCTTCAGCCTCGGCGCCGACGCCTCCGCCGGCCGGGCCGCGACGGGCGCAGTAGCGAGTGGAGAGGGCAAGTGACCCCTCATGACTTGGCAAATAGGCTTGATAAGCTTCGTTCGCCAAACAGCGAGAATTGGCGCGTCGAGAAGGAGCCTCACTCCTACCCGGACGGCACCACGCACTTCAATCATGTCCGCTATACCGCCAAACACATGGGCGAAAGCCTGACCGTCGAAGTTGCCCAATACGTTACGCCGCAGTTGGGTGAGCTTCTTTGCCTTCTGAATAACAATCTGGATCAGATTATCGGTGCGTTACGCGCGGCACCGAACGAGAGACGTGAATAGAACTGATCACAAGTGCTCGATGCCGACGCCATATGAAGCCATCCACGAGCTTAAATCGCGCGAAGATGCCGAGGCGTTGAAAGCCCTCGCCGCTGCCGCCAAGTCCACCGATCAATTCCTGCGTCGTTCAGCGGTGGAAGTGATCGGGCTCCACCCGCGAGGCCGCGAACTTCAATCCATCATCCTCGACGCTTTGACCGACACGTCTGGATATGTGGTGCGTACGGCTTGCGATGTCGTCGAGCGATGCGAGTTGGCAGAGGCGCACGACCGCGTGCGGGCTCTTTTGACAGACGCGTCCGAGGCCACTCGACAGAGAGCGGTTCGCACGTTGGGCTCAATCTGGGTCGACGAAGATTTTCCGCTGATATTTCGTATTTACAGCAACGATTCCGAAATCGATGTCCGACGGGAGGCGGCGTGGGTCTTGCGGCAGCGAGCTACTTCGGCGAACTGGCAGCCGCTTTTTGATGCCTTTCGTTTGGATGAGCTTGCCCGACATCGATTGTGGGCCTGCGAGCTTGCTGAGGCCTTTTCGGGTGCAGAAATTTTGCCGATGTTGTCCGAACTTGCTTCGGACGTTGATGGTCACGTTCGAAAGGCTGCTTCGCGGGCGGTTCAAGCGATTTCAAAAAGGGCATGATATAACGATGTGCCCAAAACAGAACGGAGGCCGCAAGGCCTCCGTTCTTTCTATTCGCTATTCGCTACTGGCTACTCGCTGTCTTTACCCCAACCGCCCCGCCGCGTGAGCGAGCAGGGTGTAGACGAGGCCAGTCTCGGAGGTCAGGTGGCCGCGCAGCGCCTGCGGCCCGCGATCATCGCGCGCGACCTCATCGAGCAACCGCTCGAACTCGGCGATATAGCGGTCGACGGTCTGCTTGAAGTTGCGGTCGCTGCGATATTTGCGGGCGACTTCATCGAAGGCCTTCTGGCCCGCCGGCGTATAGAGCCGCTTCGAGAACGCCTTGCTCTCCCCGCGCTGATAGCGGTCCCACATTTCGGCGGCGAGGCTGCGGTCCATCAGGCGGCCGATGTCGAGCGACAGCGACTCCAGCGGATTGCCGGCGGTCGCGTTTGGCTGCGCGGGACGGCCGCGAGGGGCCTCGCGGGGCGGGGGAGCCGCGCCGGCGCCGTCGGTGCGGCTCAACAGGTCGGAAAGCCATCCGTCGCGTCCCTGGTCCGAACCCGCAGGCGCAACGGGCGGCGCCTCGGTGCGTCGCGAGACCGGCGTGCCCAGATCGGGCGGCGGCAGGCTGGATGCGCTGGCGCGCGGCGCCGGTCGTGGCTCGGTGCGCCCGCCGACGGCTGCAGCCAGTACCGGTTCTTCTTCGCGATAGGTGTTCGCGCGGCTGGTCGGCACGACATCCAGGCCACGGCCGTGATGGGCGACGATACGGTTGAGCTCTGCCAGCGCCTCGATCTGGTCGACGATCACCTTACGCATCTGCGCGGTGGAGTCGGCGGCCTCCTGCGGCATTTCCAGAACGCCGCGGCGAAGCTCATGGCGGGTTGCCTCCAACTCGCGATGCATTTCGGCGGCCATCTGCTTCATGCTGACGACCATGTTGCCGAACTTCTCGGCGGATTGCTTGAACATCGCATCCGCTTCCTCGGTGCTCTGCTGATAGATATCGGCCATCGCATCCGAGGTCTGGCGGCGTTCTTCTTCCGCCGCCACGCGAACGGCCTCGAACTGCCGGCTAATCGCGGCAGAACCCGCGCCTGCGGTTTCC
This sequence comes from Bradyrhizobium sp., assembly GCA_049509335.1. Lineage (GTDB taxonomy): Bacteria > Pseudomonadota > Alphaproteobacteria > Rhizobiales > Xanthobacteraceae > Bradyrhizobium. Next base: position 25,530 of record JBEKZZ010000021.1, read on the forward strand.
GCCACCACCCGCGCGATGTCGCGGGCGCGCTCTTCAGCCGCGGCCAGCGATTCATCGAGCAAGCCGGTGAAACGCGACAGCCGCTGATCGAGGTCGGCGGTGCGCAGGTCGATCGTGGTGACCAGCGATTCCAGCGCCGACTTGCGTTCGGAAAGCGAGGTGGATGTTGAGCGGTTGCTCTGCTCGACGACGGCGGCCGCCTCGACCAGGGCCTTGCCGTGGCTCTCGAACTGGCCCGAAAGCGAGTTGAGGTCGGCGAGCGCCGTTGCGGTCTTGGAATTGAACACGCTCAGCTGGTCTTCCAGTGTCTGCGTCGCCGCGCCGTTGCGCGTGGTGACGTCGTTCATGGCTGAGACGAAATCGGCCACGCGGGTGACGAGCGCGCGCTCCAGCGAATTGAGGTTGTCGTGGGCGCCGGTGAGGACTTCCTGAAGCAGGATGTTGCCTTCGCGCAGCCGCTCGAACAGCGCGACCGTATCGGTACGCAGGATCTTGCTGGTCTCCTGCATTTCGGTGACGGCTGCGATCGAGACCTGGCGCGACTGGTCGATCGCATTGCGCGACGCCATTTCCAGGTCCTTCAGCGACTTGTTGACGGTAGAGGTCGCCAGTTCGCCGGCCGAGGTGATGGTGCGTGCGACCTCGGTGCTGTTGCCGAGCATGGTCTTCGAGAAGCCTTGGGCGCGGGTCTCGATCGAACGGAGCGCCTCCGTCGTGACGCGGTCGACTTCAGAGGTGAGCAGGCTGGTCTTGGTGCCGATGGCTTCAACCAACGCCCCGCGCTTGGCGTCGATGGCTTGCGACAGACGATCGGTCTGCTGCTGGACATAAGTGACGATCTCGTCGGTCTTGCCGGTCATGGCTGAGCCGAACGAGTTGCCCGCGGCGAGAACCGAACGCTCGATATCCGACGAGGTCGATTTGACCTTCGCGCTGGCTTCGTTGGAGGCCGCGATCATGGCCTGCTGCGCGGTCTGCGCCGTGGCCGCGATCCGGTCCGTGGTGTTGGTGGTGACGGTGGCGAGCGAACGCTCGAGGTCGGTCGAGATCGCCCGGATCTGGTTTGCCGCATCCGCCGAGGTGGCGGTGAGCGAGGATTGGGCCTCGCGGGCGCTGCCGAGGATCGAAGCCGCGGTGTCGGCGCCGACAGCCGTCAAGCTGCGTTGGACGTCGGTCGCAAGCGACTTGACGTGATCGGAGGTCTCGGACGAAGCGCCGATGAGCGTGGTCTGAGCCTCGCGTGCGCCGGCGAGGATCGAGGCGGCGGTGGCGCTACCGGCGGCAGACAGCGAGCGTTCGACATCGGCGGCGAGCGATTTGACGTGATCGGCGGCCTCGGACGAAGCGGTGACGAGCGAGGTCTGGACTTCGCGTGCGCCGGCGAGGATCGAGGCGGCGGTGGCGCTACCGGCGGCAGACAGCGAGCGTTCGACGTCGACCGCGAGCGACTTGACCTGGTTTGTGGCATCGGCCGACGCCGTGACGAGCGTGGTCTGCGCCTCGCGGGCGCTGGCGACGATCGTATTGGCGGTCGACGAGCTTGCCGCGGACAGCGAGCGCTCGATATCGGCCGCGAGTGTCTTGACCTGATCGGCGGCCTCCGATGACGCCGATACCAGCGTGGTCTGTGCGTCGCGGGCGCTGCTCACGATCGAATTGGCGGCGCCGCTGCCGACCGCGGTCAGCGCGCGCTCGACCTCCGACGAAGTCAGCTTCAACTGGGCGCCGACATCCGAGGATACCCCAAGCAGGGCCTGTTGCGCCGCGCGGGCGCCGGTCTGAATGGTCTCGCTGGTGTTAACGACCAGGTTGGTGAGCGAGCGTTCCGCATCCTCGACGTGGGACTTGATCCCGGCCGACAGTTCCTCGGCGCGCGCAATCAGGCCTTCGCTGGCCTGACGTCCGCTGCTTTCGATGCGGCCGGCCACGGCTTCGATGCGGGAATCCAGCAGTTCCTCGAACTGCGACACGCGGGTGTCGATATCGGTGGCGACGCTGCCGATTTTGGTCTCGATGCCCTGGTGAATTTCCTGGAACCGCGCGGCGATGGTTTGGGTGAGCTCGGTCGCGCGGCCCTCGATGGTCTGCGTGAGCTGGGTTGCCCGTCCGTCGATGGCGTCGGTCGCATTGGCAATGCGCTGATCGACGGCGGCCACCGCCTGCGCGGTGCCATCGGTGAGCGAAGCGGTGAGGTTGCCGAGCCGGGTGTCGATGGTTTCGGTGACCGACTGGGCACGGGTATCGAAGGTTTGCTCGAGCGCTTGCAGGCGCCCGTTGATCGATTCGTCGAACGACTTGATCTTGCCGTCGAGCGAGGCGTCGAGATGGGCGACACGGGTGCCGAGCGTCGTCTCGAACTGTAGCAGGCGCTGATCGAGCGAAGCCGTGATCTCGCCGCCGTTCGACGTCAGGCGCGTATCGAAGTTGTCGACATAGCTCTTCAACGTTTCTGAAATGTCGCTGGTGCGCTGGCCCATCCGCTCGACAATCTCGCCGCCGAAGGTTTTGACGGTGCGATCGAATTCCGAGATGTGGCGGGTGATCAAAGCGCCGAGCGTGCCGGAGTCGCGGGCGAATTTTTCCGCGAGTTCCCCGCCCTGGTTCTTCACCAGTTCGTCGAAGGCACTCATTTGAAGCGAGAGCGCGTCATGTGCACTTTCGGTTTGTCCGATGACCTTGGCCACCAGCGAGTTTGCGGTGACGTCGAGCGCGTCGCTGGCTTTCTCGCCGGAGGTGAGAATTTTCGAGGCGAGGCGGTTGCCGGATTCGTCGATCTTGTTGACCAGATCGCCCGAGCGCAGCTCAAGTTCCAGAAGCAGCGAGTCTGAGGAATTCTTCAAGGAGTCGTGCACCTGTTCGGTGCGATCGGAAATGCCGTCCACGATGGTGGCCGAGCGCTGCTCGAATTCGGACGTGATGCGGTCGAGGCGTTCGTTGAGCAGTTCGTGGACGCGATCGGCGAGTTCGACGAACTCGTCGTGGACGTGGCCGGTCTTGAAATTCAGGCTGGTGGTCAGCCGCTCGCTGGCGTCGAGCACGGCGCGCGTGGTCTCCGCGCTTGCTTCCTCGAGCCGGTCGAGCAGATCGCCGCCGCGCTCGCCCAGCGCCAGGATCATGTTGTCGCCGGCATTGGACAGCGCACTCGTGATGTGCGCGCCGCGCTCTTCCAGCGCTCCGGTGATGCTCTTGGCGACCTCGTCGACGCGGGAGGCGATCGCGTCCGAAATCAGCGCGATATCGTGACGCAGGTCGATCTGCACGCCGGAAATGGCGCTGCGCACCTGCTCGGCCTGTCCGACCAGGTTGTCGCGCTGATGGGCGATATCCTGGAGCAAAGCGCGAATTCGAACTTCGTTGTCGCTGTAGGCGCGCTCAAGCGCCGAGACTTCGTTGGCAACCAGCGTTTCGAGCTCGCCGGCGCGCGCGATCGCGCGCTCGATGCCGTCGCCCATCGCCGCGACTTCGCGGCGGATCGCCTGTCCGACCGTCACCATCGAGTCGCTCGCGGTGCCCTCGGGCTCGGAGAAACGGATTGCGACCTGCGCCAGCGATTGCGCGATCATCTGCATCTGCTTGCCGCTCGCCGACAGGTTCGCCATGTACAGGAACGCCAGAATCGGCCCGAGGAACAACGCCGCTACGGCTACGACTGTCAGCGTGCCGCCGGCGCCCGGACCCATCGCCGCCTGCAACGAGGGCAGGAAGCCGAAGGTCAGAATAGCGGCGGCAATGAACCAGACGCCGCTGGCAAGGAAGGCGAGCGTATAGGCGGTGCGGGCGGGTCGCCCCCTCTGGATCGCCTGCAAAAGCTGGCCGATGGTTTCGCGGTCGTCGTTCGCGGCACGGCGGGTGACGCGCGATTCTTCGACGGGATTATTAAAGGTCTGCCGGTCGTTGCTCGGACGGGTATCGAACGAAGGTTCGTCGTATGAAAGCGGGCCGGCCATGACGTCAGGAGCCGCATCGGTGCGGGCAGAACCCCTGGTGTCGTCGACCGCACCGTCGATGTTCAGGGCTTCCTGAATGGCAGAGAGTGCAACTTCCGTCGGGTCTTTGACCTTTTTGGGGGTGTTCGCCATGTTCAGTCCGAGCCCTCGTTTTACTTTTACGCACCCGGAAAAGTCTCGCGAACGTCCGCGCGAGCCCAGACCGGTGTCATATTCGAATGCCGCGCCAGGGCCGGCCCAAAGGAGGCCAGCCTGTTCGCCCACGTCCGCGAAACATCCTATTGGCTAGGCGTCACGAATGAAATGGTGCGATTAATACAATCTTAATCATCGTTAATAGCGTCGCGACGTAAGACCTTACAAAGCTTTGGAATTCCGCGCGTCAGGGTTAATTGCGGCGACACTTCGCTGAAAACAAGGCGAAGGTACGGCGCAGACGCCGGGAGCTTTACCCGCTGTCCACAGCGCCGAACGTTCCGTTAACCAATTCCATGATTGGCTCGTCTCGAAGCCTTACCCGACCGACGGCAAGGCGACGATTCGGACTCTGAAAGTCATGTCGCTCAACCTGGACCGGATTGAATGGATGCCATCGCCTCCGCTTGCTCCCGATGACGGTCCGATCGATATCGTCCATCTGCGGCGGATGACGCTTGGCGATGCCGCGCTGGAGCGGGAAGTGCTGACCATGTTCTCAGTGCAAGCCTTGCGTCTCGCCGGAACGCTGGCTGCGATGCCCGCTGATGCTCCCGCCTTGGCGCATACGCTCAAGGGGTCGGCGCGCGCGATCGGCGCTTTCGCGGTGGCCGATGCCGCGAACCGTCTCGAGACGCTGATCAGGGGCGGCGGCGAAACAGCTGAGGCTGTGAGCGAGCTTGATGACGCCGTGGCCAAGGCCCGTGCCGCGATCGAGACTATGCTCGGCGAGAGCTGATCGATCCACCTGACCGAATCCCGCAAATCTTCTCCCAATTAGCTCCGCTTTTCTCCCAATCCGCTCCACTAGCGCTGGCCTGATCGACCCGTTATAGGTTTGCCCGGACCCCTTTATCTATCCGGCAATACGAGCGAACATGGCCAAGATCAACTTTGTCACCCATTCCGGCGAAACCCGCACCATCGAGGTTGAAAACGGCGCCACCGTCATGGAAGCGGCGATCCGCAATGCGGTCCCGGGCATCGAGGCGGAATGCGGCGGCGCCTGCGCCTGCGCAACCTGCCACGTCTATGTCGACGAAGCCTGGCGCGAGAAGGTCGGTCCCCCTACGCCGATGGAAGAGGACATGCTCGACTTTGGCTTCGACGTGCGGCCGAACTCGCGGTTGTCCTGCCAGATCAAGGTGTCGGATGAACTGGACGGCCTCGTGGTTTCGACGCCGGAGCGGCAGGCCTGAGGCCGATCCTGATCAGCTTTATTGAGACGGCGTGCCGCGGCGAATCCACGGCTGAAATTTCGCGATGATCTCCGACGTCAGCGGTGTTGGCTTGCGTGTCGCCTGATCGATCAAAACCGTCACCGCTTGCGCGGACGCCACGCAGCGGCCTTGCGAAAAGACCACCTGATCGAACGTCACCGAAGTCCGGCCGAATTTCGCGACTCCCAACCCCATCTCGATCGTGCCCGGCCAGTGCAACTCGGCGCGGAAATGAATGTCGAGCCGCACCATGATCCAGGTGAGACCGTCCGGGAGCTGCCAGTAGCTCTTGTCTTTCATCAGCGTGACGCGGCCGGTCTCGAAATAACTTGCATAGACCGCGTTGTTGACGTGGCCATTGGGATCGAGATCGGCAAACCGCACATTATCGGTCAGGCGGTAGGGAAAGTCCTCGAGCCGAGGCGTCGTGTCCGATAGGGCTGGGGCATTCACAGACGATGTCTCCAAATTCGGTGCCGTTACAGCCTAGTTGTCGAGCGGCGGCAAGGGGTTGTCGCGCTGCCTGCAACCCCTATTATGGCTTTCCTCGCGCCTTCTCCTTGGCTAGACAGGCGTTTGTCTCAGGCGGCCACCGCGCCCCGTTCAATTGAAAAGAAGCGACATGAGCGAAACGATCAAGACTGACGTGCTGATCATTGGCGCGGGCCCGTGCGGGCTGTTTTCCGTTTTCGAACTCGGCCTTCTCGACATGAAGGTCCACTTGGTCGACATCCTCGACAAGGTCGGCGGCCAATGCGCCGAGCTCTATCCGGAAAAGCCGATCTACGACATTCCCGGTATTCCCTTCGTCACGGGGCAGGGCCTCACCGAAGCGCTGATGGAGCAGATCAAGCCGTTTAATCCGACCTTCCATCTCAACGAAATGGTCGAGAAGATTGAGAAGATTGGCGATCCCGCTTTTCGCCTTACGACCGATGCCGGCAAGGTGTTCGAATGCAAGGTGGTGGTGATTTCGGCCGGCGGCGGCTCGTTCCAGCCCAAGCGTCCGCCGGTGCCGGGCATCGAGGCGTATGAAGGCAGCTCGGTATTTTACGCCGTGCGCAAAATGGAACAGTTCCGCGACAAGGACATCCTGATCGTGGGTGGCGGCGACTCCGCGCTCGACTGGACGCTCAACCTGCATCCGATCGCCAAGCGCGTAACGCTCTTGCACCGGCGCGACGATTTCCGCGCCGCGCCCCACAGCGTCGAGCAGATGCGCGCGCTGGTCGCAAGCGGCAAGCTCGAACTGAAGATCGGTCAGGTCACGGCGCTGGAAGGCGAGGGCGGCGCGCTCACGGGTGCGCACGTCAAGGGCAACGACAATGCGATGTCGAAGGTCGCTTGCGATACCATCTTGCCGTTCTTCGGCCTCACCATGAAACTCGGCCCCGTTGCCAACTGGGGCATCGCGCTTGAGAACAATCTGGTTCCGGTGGAGACCTCGGCCTTCGAGACCAGCGTTCCCGGAATCTTCGCCATCGGCGACATCAACACCTATCCGGGAAAGCTCAAGCTCATTCTCTGCGGTTTCCACGAGGGTTCGCTGATGGCCCAGAAGGCGCATCGCTATGTCTATCCGGACAAGCGTCTCGTGTTCCAGTACACGACCTCGTCATCGAGCCTGCAAAAGAAGCTCGGCGTCAATTGACGGAAGGTCGACGCTAGCCCGATTGTCGTCATATTTCAGTATGTTATTTGCGAAAGCGAACGTAACCCTCAGGACGTGTCCGCGCTGGCCGCCTGCGGGAAATGACCGTAATCTTGGCTTAATCGTTCGACTAAACCGAGCAGGTGACGACGATGTGGAAAGCAACAAGCAGAACGCAGCGAAGGCTTGCGATGGCGAGCACGCTTGCGATTGTTTTCGCTGCGTCTGTTCCGGGCTACGCGGCCGAACAGACCGCGGCGGGCCTCTGGCAAAAAACCGAGGACGGCAAGCCGGTGATCTGGGTTTTGATGGTCGATCACCACGACGGCATGTTCGAAGGCGTGATGGCCAAGAAGTTCTCCAAGCCCGGCATACCCGAAACGGTGACCTGCGCGAAATGCACCGACGACCGCAAGGATGCACAGGTGCTCGGCATTTCCTTCATCCGTGACATGAAGCGCAATGGCCTCGAATATGAAGGCGGCAACATACTCGATCCCCGCGATGGTCAGGTCTGGCGGGCGAAATTGACGCTCAGCCCCGACGGGCAGCAACTCACGCTGCGCGGCTATGTGCTGATGCCAATTCTAGGCAAGGACGATATCTGGCAGCGCTTGCCGGATTCCGACATGGCGCAGGTCGATCCGTCGATCATCGCCAAATATTTGCCCAGCCAGACGGTCGCGGCCAAGCCGCCGGCGGGCAAGAAGCCCGCATCGCCTGCCAAGCAGTAGACAAGCCAAACCAGAGTTAGCGGCGGGAGCCGGCGCGGGAGCGTTGCGGGAAAGGCACCGTGGCCTTCACCTCGACGACTTCAGCCGTCTCGGTGCGAACGACGGTGCAGGCAGCGCTCTCCTGCTTGCGTCGCAATTGCCAGGGTTTCCCCACGTTGAGCCAGAGCTCACGCGCTCCCATGATCGAGATTGCGATGCCGAACGGGATCATGAAATAAAGGATCCGGAAAACCACCAGCGTCGCCAGCAATTGCTCCTTGCCGAATTGCGGAAGCGCGACCAGCATGGCGGCATCGAATACGCCGATCGAGCCCGGCGCGTGGCTGGCAAAGCCGAGCAGCGTCGCCAGAATGAACACGACCGCCAGCGAGATGAAATCGATGTCCGGCTGGGCCGGCATCAAGAGATACATCGCGAGCGCGCAGAAGCCGAGATCGACCACGCCGATCAGGATTTGCACCAGCGTCAGTGGCGCCGAAGGCAGCCTCACCATCCAGCCGTTCTGTCCGAGCTCGCGCCGTTCTTCGCCAAGGGTGAGCCAGACGAAATAGGCGGCGATCGCGCCAAGCACGCCGAATGCAATCAGCCGGTTGATGGCCGCCGGCAACTGGTCCATGGAAGAGGCAGCCCAGGGGTGCCAGGCCATGCCGATACCGAGCACAAAGGTGTTGCCGAGCCAGAAAGTCAGGCCGGAAAGAAAACAGATCTTGGCGACGTCGACCGCGCTCAGGCCGTAGTCTGAATAGATGCGGAAACGGATCGCGCCGCCGGTGAAGACGGTTGCGCCGATATTGTGGCCGATCGAGTAGCTGGTGAAGCTCGACAGCGCCGCGATACGGTAGGGCACGTGCTTCTTGCCGATCGTCCTCAGGGCGAAGAAATCGTAGAATGTCAGGGTGCAGAAGGCGCTGACCACGCATAGCGCGGCCAAAACGATGTGGTGGGGCGGGATGTCGGTCAGCGCCACCAGCATGACGCCGGTGTCGATACCCTTCAGAGTGCGAACGAGCGTCGTGATCGCGAAAGCGATGATGACGAGGCTGGCGGCAATCCCGACCCGTTTCCAGCCTATCCGTTCCTTGAAGCCATGCCGCAGCATGGCCAACAGCCGAACCATTCGTCCTCCCGGCAGGGCCGCAACGGCGTTGCCGGCCTCCTGAAGCGATCACGGGCATTTGGCCCCGATCGCCCTGTAAGTCAGACACATACGGCAAAAAACGTCGTTTGTGCAGGCCTTGACAAAGCGACGGACTGTCGCGCATCCGCCCCGGCCATGCCCTTAGATAGGCAGGCTATTTGCTCGAATCGAGGCGGGGAATAGGGAGCCAAAGCTCGCGGCGGCCTTTTTCGATGCCCAAAATAGCTAACTGAGGAGCTTCCGATGTCTTCGGCTGTTTTCGAAACCATACGGTTGCTGGAAAGCGCCCGATTGCATTTCTTTATTGAAAGAACTCGACCCAACTCGATCCGGCTATCGGTCACGATGGTCGGTGAGCGAGTTGAGATCGATATTTTTGAAGATAACCATCTGGAGATCAGCCGGTTTCGCGGCGATGAGAAGGTTGAGGGCGGCGAAGAACTTTTGTTACGCCTGCTGAAGTCGGAATAGATTTGGGATGTTCCGTCGCGGCGCGTTCGCAGGCGACTGAAAGGAACCGGCAGAGCCGTCCCAAAGCCGGTTTATTGCCGCAAATTCACATAACTTCCATCTCGCGATCGACCGCGGATCGTGTAGAAAAGGTGACAGAATTGCGGGGCAGGGAACTCGAAACAGGAATGAAACAGGAAATTGACACCGCCGTTGCAGGTGTGATTGCGGAACAGGCAACCGCGTTGCCGCTTCCGCTCGGCGCCAGCGAACGGCTGATCAATTGGCGATATGTCGCGGCCGTCGGCACCTACCACCTGCTGGCGCTCTTGGCATTCATGCCCTGGTTCTACAGCAAGGCCGGCGTCGTGCTTGCGGTTGTCGGCGTCTATGTCTACGGCGCCTGCGGGATGAACCTTTGCTACCATCGCCTGCTGACGCACCGCAGCTTCAAATGCCCGCTCTGGCTGGAGCATGCCTTTGCCGTCATCGCGGTCTGGTGTGTCGAGGATACGCCGGCGCGTTGGGTCGCGACGCATCGCCTGCATCATCATCGCTCCGACGAACGCCCGGATCCGCACAGCCCGCTGGTCAACTTCTTCTGGTCGCATATGGGTTGGCTGTTTCTGGAAAACACGGATCTTACCCGTCAGGCTGCCTATGACCGTTATGCGCGCGATATCCTCCGCGACAGCTTCTATCGCTGGATCGAACGCTATGTCGTGTGGATCACGCTCGCCCAGTCGGTGATTTATTTTGCGATCGGTTTTGTGATCGCGCTGGCCATTGGCGAGGCTCCAATGGAGGCCGTGCAATTCGCGGCGAGCATCTGGCTATGGGGTGTGATCGTGCGGACGGTGATCGTCTGGCACATCACCTGGAGCGTGAATTCGCTGGCCCACGTGTCCGGCTATCAGAATTACGATACCGGCGACCATAGTCGCAACAACGTGCTGGTGGCGATCCTGGCGAGCGGCGAGGGATGGCACAACAATCATCATTCGGAGCCGAGCTGCGCCTGCAATCAGCGGCACTGGTGGGAGATCGATCTGACGTATCTCCTGCTGCGCCTCTTCGTCGTCTTCGGATTGGCCTGGGACGTTCAGCTGCCGACGCGCTCGCCTGAAGCCTGACGGCTTTAAGCCTTGCGTAGCGCGAAATGAGCGCCGCAGAATGCCATCGCGGCACCGAGGCCAAGCGCGGCAAGGCTTGCGATGACGCCGCCGACCGTCGGAATCGGGCTTGGTCCGGAGGCGGCCTGGCCGGCGCCCACGAGTACCAGCACGCCGACCGCAATCAGGAAATACTGCATCCGCTGCGGAATTTGCCCGGATGCGGCGCTGTGCATCAGCGATGCCGTGAAATAACCGCCGGAAAAGCCGACGGTCGCAATCAGCCACCACGCCAGCGCGCTACCGGCCGGCATGAAGTTGCTTGCATCGGATCGCCACAGGCCGCCGAGGTCGAGCCCGAACCTTGCCCCCAGCATGTGCACGGCGAGCGCCAGCAGCACGCCCGAGACTGCAGCGGCAGCGAGGATCAGGCGGCTTGGAAATGAAGTCGTCTCAGGCATGCTGCGGTTGTAGAATAGGGCGAGCGATCGGTGCAAGCCGCGTCGCTGAGGAATCGTTGGAGGAAGTTTGCCATGGCGATCGGCCTTCTCGCGATTGTCGCTTCGGCGATATTTGCCGGCGCGGCGTTCTATATCAATTTCGCCGAGCAGCCGGCACGGCTCACGCTCGATGATCGTGCGCTGCTCGCCGAATGGAAGCCGTCCTACAAGCGCGGGGCGGCGATGCAGGCGCCGCTCGCGGTCTTCGGTTTCGTGTCGGGCGTGCTGGCGTGGTGGCAGATCGCCCATATCGGCTTTTTGATCGGGGCCATTCTGATCATTGCGCCATGGCCGTGGACGCTGATCGTCATCAAACCGATCAATGACGCGCTGCTCGCGATAGACCACGACAAGGCCGGCCCGCAGGCACGTGCGCTCATTGTCAAATGGGGCGCGATCCATGCCATGCGAACGGGGTTGGGTGGGCTCGCGACCGCGGCATTTTTCTGGGCATGTGTGTCGGTGCATTAGATGCTGGCTCTGCTAAATCTGCTAAAGAGCGACAATTCATCGCGCATCCCGTCAGATTCGTCCGACCAAGCCGGTCTGCGTTACGCCTACAAGGCCTCGCTGATCGGCTCAGCCCATCAGTTCGAATTAACGGAGCAGGGACTGTCGTGGCGCATCGGCAGCCGCGCCGGTCTCTGGGACTACACGGATATCGCGGCGGTACGGCTGTCCTATCGTCCGGTGTCGATGCAGGCGCGACGGTTTCGCGCCGATATCAAAAAGGCGGGCGGCGGACGCCTCGCCATTCTCTCGACCAGCTGGCAGACGGCGGCGCTGATGGCCCCGCAGGATCGCGACTACCGCGCCTTCGTCGTCGGATTGCACGCCCGCATGGCCAAGGCGGGAAGCCGGGCCGTTTTGAGCGGCGGCCTGCATCCGCGCCTCTATGCGGCGGCGATTATATGCGTGGCGCTGCTCGCCGTTGCGATGGCCGGGCTGTTGCTGCGGGCGGTTGTATCAGGCGAATGGGCCGGCGCGTTGTTTCTGGTCGGCTTTGCGGCGTTGTTCACGTGGCAGGTCGGCGGCTTCATTAGGCGCAACCGGCCGCTGGACTATACATTTGATGACTTGCCCAAGAATCTGCTGCCTTAGGCAACTCCTCTAGTGCCGCACCACCAGCACCGAGCATTTGGCGTAGCGAACGACATGGCCGGCATTGGAGCCGAGGAAATAGGTGCGCATGGCCGGCCGGTGCGAGGTCATGACGATCAGGTCGGCTTTGATGTTGGCGGCTTCTTCGAGGATCTCGTGATAGATGCCGCCCTGGCGCACGGCGGTCGAGATACGGCTCTTATCGATGCCGGACTCCTGCGCCACGATCGTGAGCGCTTCTTCGGAGGTCTGGCGCTGCTGAACGTCGAAATCGGCCGGCACATATTCGGCCAGCATCACCGGCGTCATCGGCAGGACATTGAGCAGCCTGACCTTGCCGCTCCAGGTCTGCGAGAGAGTTGCCGCCGTGGCGATGGCCGGCCGCGCCAGATCGGTGTCGGCGAGATCAAGCGGCACGAGAATGGAACTGAACATTGGCGCCTCCGTTGGATCGCTACAGCAAACCCTCCAGCTTCACCTTCTTGATGTGTTTTCTTAGGCTCGGAGGGCTATCCCTTTTGCAGCCGGGTTCTCTGCCCGGTTCGAAATCACCTTATCATGTTTCCGAGGTGACCGGCCTTGGCCATTAGTCACTGGATGTTTGCTTGAGTAGCTTGGGGTTGACGAGCAGCTCGAGGCGGCCGCGCCGCAAGCCGACATCGGTCCAGTCGTCGATATCGAAATCGAAAACGGCCAGTCCCGCCGTCGGCAGGTTGTCGGCCAAGGCGGCGCGTCCTGCGCCATCACCGCTGCCCGCCAGCGCAATCGCAAGCTCGTGCATTCCGGGATTGTGCCCCACAAGCATCAGCCGCTTCGGATCGGCGACGGAGGCGTGGTGGATGATCTCAAGCAGTTGGGAGACGTCGGCGCCGTAAAGTTCGGGAACAAGCTCGACCTGGGGCGCCGGCACGAGTTCCTTCATCGCTTCCCAGGCGATCTCCCAGGTTTGAAGCGCCCGCACCGCGTGCGAAACCAGCACGTGGCTCGGGAACGGTGGATTGTGGCGAATCCAGCCGCCAATCCCGGCCGCATCGTGGCGGCCGCGATCATCGAGCCGGCGGTCTTCGTCGCGACCGCTGGGCGAGTCATTTTCGGTCTTGGCATGCCGAAGAAGCATCAAACGGCGCATGACGGATTCCGATTCGATTTTGAGCCCACAAATTAATCTACTGTGTTGCGGAAAAGGACAAGGTGACAACCGTCACATCGGTCCGTAAGAAAACGGTATGAGCGATATCCACACAGGCGAGACCGGCGTCGGCGACGCCAGCCGCGCGCGGCTGACTTTCGATCTGGATGCGGACATTTGCGTGATCGGCGGAGGGCTTGCCGGCCTGACGGTCGCGCTGGAGGCCGCGCGCCTTGGCGCCAGCGTCGTCGTGCTGGAAGGCCGCCACATCGGCTGGGGCGCCTCCGGCGGCCTGCTCGGCACCGTCATGCCGGGCTATGATCTTGCGCTCAAGGACCTGATCGCGCGCATCGGCATCGAGGATGCCAAAGAACTTTGGGAGTTGTCGAAGCAGGGCGCCGAATATGTCCGCGCGCAAGCCACCGAAGCCTCGATGCCGGGGATCGCCGTCACCGAGGGCGCGCTCGAAGTTTCCAATGTCGACGCCGGCGATCGCCTGATCAGCGAATTGCAAATGCTGAGCGAGGATTTCGACACGCAAGTCGAGGGATGGCAAGTCGATCAGGTTCGCGCGCATCTCAAGACCGGCCGCTATTTCCACGGCGTCTATTTCCCTGGCGCATTCCAGGTCGATGGCCGCAAATATGTCCATGCTTTGGCGGCGCTGGCGAAGCGGGCGGGCGCACGGATTTTCGAGGATACCCCGGTGGTGGGCATCGACGCCTCCGGCATCCGCAAGCGCATCGTCACGCCATCGGCGAGGCTTCGCGCTTCGCATATCGTTCTCGCCGGCAACGTTCATCTCGGCGCGCCATCTCGGCGCCTGTCGGAGACGTTGTTGCCGGTCTGGCGCTACGCCGCCGTCACCGAGCCGCTCGGCGAGCGCCTTGGCGAGGCGATCGCGTTCAAGGGATCGGTGATCGATACCGACCGCGTCGACCAATTCCGGGTCGTCGACGGCAATCGTTTGATGTGGGCGAGCTTTGAGACCACCTGGGATGCCCGCCCTCAGCGCTTTGCACCGGGCATCGCGCGGCGTATCCGGAAGATTTTCCCGCAACTGGGGCAGGTACAAATCTCTGACGTGTGGGGCGGTGCCGTCGGCCAGACCGTGCACGGCATGCCGCAGATCGGCCAATTGCGCAAAGGCCTCTGGGTGGCAAGCGGCTTCGGCCGGCAGGGGTTGAGTACGACCGCGATGGCGGGACAGTTGATCGTCCGCAGCATCCTCTGGGGCGACGAACGCTGGCGGCTGTTTTCGCCGTTCGAACTGGTATGGGCGGGCGGCACGACGGGGCGGGTCGCCGGACACCTGATCGGGATGTGGTCGCGCGGCAGTTCGGCAGCCGCGGGCACATTGGCGCGCTACCGCGAGCGGCTGCGCGAACAAGAGCGCAAGCGCGAGGCACGATTGGCGGAAGCGAATCGCTTGGCCGGAACAAGGCCGCTGCGGCCCCGCGCGCTGCCCGACAGGCCGCAGCGCGTCGACCGTCCGCCCCCGGAACATCCGGAGCCGTCGGTGGTAGCCGGCCCCGGCGAGAGAGGCTCCTGAGACCACCTTTTTTGTGGCAGCCTCGCAGGAAAGTGAGAAATTGTCCGCCTGACGGGTGTAACTTTCGCCGCCACGGGCCGTATTTCAAGGCGAGCCAATACTCCCCCTCGCACGGAGATTTCAGATGATCGATCGCCGTATTCTGCTTGCGACCACTGCCGGTCTGTTTGGCCTTGCGGCCCTGCGCTGGCTGCGCGGTGAACCCGCGCACGCCGCGGAAAAGTTTGAGGTCGAGAAGACCGACGACGAATGGCGCGCCCAGCTCACGCCGCAGCAATACGAAATCCTGCGCAAGGAAGGCACCGAGCGCCCCTATACCAGCCCGCTGCTCAAGGAGCATCGCAAAGGCATCTTTGCCTGTGCCGGCTGCGACCTGCCGCTGTTCTCGTCGGAGACCAAATTCGAGAGCGGCACCGGCTGGCCGAGCTTCTACCAGCCGCTTCAAAATGCCGTGGGTAAGCGGGAAGACCGCACCTTCGGCATGCTGCGCTCCGAGATTCATTGCCGCCGTTGCGGCGGTCATCTCGGCCACGTCTTCGACGACGGTCCGAAGCCGACCGGCTTGCGCTACTGCATGGACGGTTTTGCGCTTCAATTCCACCCGGGCACACCGACCGCGAGCTAAGCTTTCGGTCCACTTCGCGGAACTTTGCTCCCGGCAATTGTTGCCCGCCCGGCAAATGTGCCCCGGTCTTTGGACCGGGGTTTTTCATTTAAGTGCTTGAAATAACTTAAGCCGCGCCTTTGGCACGGCGATTGCGATGTCTCCTTCGACGCTGGTCATGCGTGGGCAAATGGTCCCGCGGCCTTCGAACCGAATGTGGAGACAACGTTATGGGTATCTTCGACGCGCTTAACACGGCGGTGAGCGGCCTTCAGGCTCAATCCTTCGCGCTGCAAAACATATCGGGCAACATCGCGAACGCCTCGACCGTCGGCTACAAGGGCATCGACACTGCCTTCGAGGACCTAATCCCGGACGCGCTGAACCCCCAATCGCAGGTGGCCGGCGGCGTGATCGCGCAGGCGCAGCAGACTATCACGACCCAGGGCACGGTCTCGGCTTCGACGATCGCAACCAACATCGCGATCAACGGCGACGGCTTCTTCGACGTGCAACAGCCGACCGGCACGACCGACGGCAACCCGAACTTCAACGGCGTCGTCGACTATACGCGCGCCGGCGACTTCCAGGTCAATGCCCAGGGCTTCCTGGTCAACAGCGCCGGCTACTACCTGATGGGTACGGCAGTCGATCCGAAAACCGGCAATCCGCTCGGCAGCGTGCCGACTGTTCTGCAATTCGACAACAACTTCGTTCCGGCGCAGGCGACGACGGCGATTCAATACGCCGCGAACCTGCCAACGGTGCCCGTGACGGAGGCAAGTCCGAATGCCCCCACCGGGTCGATCACCGCCGCGGGCGGACTCAACCAGGCCGATTTCGGCGCCAATAATCCGGTCGTGGCGGGAACACCGGCGCAGCCTTTCGTCAACGCGTCCGTCGTGGGCAACGCCGCCTTGAACAATGGCTCGCCTGCGGCAGCGATCACCAGCGGCACGTTATTGAGTAACTTGAGCACGCCCGTAACCAGCTCCGACACGATTACCGTCGATGGCGTGAGCATTACTTTTGCGAGCACTGCGACTCCGGCTCCGACGCCGACCCTCAACACCTCGACGACCCCGCCATCAATCGCTCTCGGCATCGGCAACACGGTCGGAGATCTTCTCAAGGCTGTCGACTTGGCCACCGGCAACACCACCAACCCCAGCAGCGTCACGGGCGGCGAAGTCACGCTGAATTCGGGTATAGCTGTCAATTCGACGACGCAGTTAGCTAACGGTCTTGACGTCACCACCGACTCCGGCAGCGTCTTCAAAGCGCTCGGTTTCACAAACACCAGCAGTGGTCTTCCGGCGGCGACGCCGACCGGCGGCGGTCAAGTCGGAACCGGCTTCGTCGTCGGCTCCGACACCACGACCTTCGACAATGAAAGTATCAGTGGCGGTGCCATCACCGTCTTCAACTCGGCCGGCACGCCGGTCAACGTTCAGCTCCGATGGGCCATGACGGCCCCAGGCACCTGGAATCTATTTTATCAGAGTGACTCGAACGCTACCGGTTCGCAGACCGCCTGGACCAATGTCGGTCAGAACTTCACCTTCAACTCCAACGGCGATCTGGTCAGTCCCGCAGGCGGCGGCATCACCATCCCGGGCCTCACCGTCAACGGTCAATCCGTTGGTAACGTTTCGCTCAACTTCGCTTCCGGCGCGCTGACGCAATTTGCCTCCACCACCGGCGCCGCGACCGTCGGGCAGATTACGCAGAACGGCTTTGCCGCCGGCCAGCTCCAGTCGGTCGCCATCAACAACAGCGGTACGGTTGTCGGCACGTTCTCCAACGGTCAGAACATCGACCTTGCCGATATCACGTTGTCGCACTTCAACGGCACGAATTACCTGCAAGCCCTCGACGGCCAGGCCTATGCGGCCACCGAGCAGTCCGGCGCGGCGATCCAGGGCGCGTCCGGAACGATCGCGGGTTCGTCGCTCGAAGGCTCCAACACCGATATCGCCGATGAGTTCACGAAACTGATCGTGACGCAGCAGGCTTATTCGGCCAACACCAAGGTGATCACCACCGCCAACGACATGGTTGAGAGTTTGCTGAACGTGTTGCGTTGATCGTTATCTACGTAATTTGATTCAAGGCGGGCGATAAAGATGGGTTTGAGTTCAGCCCTTGCTACTGCGATGAGCGGCCTGCGCGCAAACCAGGCCGCGCTCGCGATCACGTCGGGCAATATCGCCAACGCCCAGACGCCGGGCTTTATCGCCGAGACGGCCAATCAGACCGAACTGTCCGCCGGCACCGGCGGCACCACCGTTCAGGTGGCCGGCGCCAGCCGCGATCTCGATCTGTTTGTTCAGACTCAGTTGCGCACCGAGACCGGCGGCGCCGGCTTCGCCGACCAGACATCGAATATCCTCGGGCAGTTGCAAAGTCTCTATGGCACGCCGGGAGGAACCGGCACGCTGGAAAGTGCGCTCAACACTTTCACCACTGCGTTGCAGGGGTTGTCGACGAGTTCGAGCGGCTTGTCCGCGCAGACCACGGCGCTGGGCGCGGCCCAGACGCTGGCCCAGACGCTTAATTCAACATCCCAGGGCATCCAGACGCTGCGCTCGAATGTCGAACAGGATATCGGATCGTCCGTCACCCAGGCCAATACCGACCTCAACCAGATTGCTTCCATCAATCAACAATTGCAGGGATTGAGCGCGAGCGATCCTTCTGCCGCGACGTTGGAAGATCAGCGCGACGACGCCATCAACGATCTGTCGAGCCTGATGGACGTCAATGCCACCACCAACAGCGCCAACCAGACCAGCATCCTGACCAATACCGGCGTTCAGCTCGTCAGCGGCACGCAGGCCTCGCAATTCTCGTTCACGTCGGCGGGCACGCTGAGCCCGACCTCGCTCTATAGCTCCAATCCGGCTGACAACGGCGTGGGCTCGCTGACGGTGAAGCTGCCTAACGGCGCCAATATCGACGTGATCGCTAATAACGTGATCAGCTCCGGGCGGATTGCGGCCGACATCCAGTTGCGCGACCAGACCCTGGTGCAGGCGCAGAACCAGGTCGATCAGCTCGCGGCGACGCTCTCCAGTTCGCTTTCCGACATCACCACGCAGGGCACGCCGGTTACCCCGTCCGCGTCAACGTCCGGATTCGGCGTCGATCTGAGCAACGTGCAACCCGGCAACACGATCAACCTGACCTACACCAACGCGTCCGGCGTCCAGCAGCAGGTGCAGATCGTTGCCGTCGACGATCCAAAAGCGCTGCCGCTGCCGAGCCCGGCGGGCGCCAGTCCGCAGGTGATCGGGATTGACTTCTCGGGGGTTACTTCCACCAGCGGCATCGGCTCGGTGGTGTCGCAGTTGAACGCGGCGCTCGGCCAGACTCATTTGCAATTCTCGACCCCGGCGAGTCCGGCCGGCAACGAAACACTGCAGGTCGCCACCAACCCGGCCGACAATGTCACCGTGAATTCGGTCTCGACCACGACCACGGTCACGGGGCTGACCAGCGGCAATCCGCAGCTGCCATTCTTCTCCGACGCGGGCTCACCGTACACCGGCGCGATCACCGGCAGCGGTTCGGAAATGACGGGCCTTGCGGAGCGCATCGAAGTCAATCCCGCGCTGCTTGCCAACCCTGCGGACGTGAACGTCTTCAGCACCAACCCGCCGACGGCGGCCGGTGACACCACGCGCCCCAACTTCCTTTTTTCGCAGCTGACCTCGGCCACGTTCACTTATTCGCCGAGTACCGGCCTCGGTTCGGCGACCGCGCCGTTCACCGGTACGATCAGCAATTATTTGCAGCAGTTTTTGAGTCAGCAGGCCAATACAGCGTCCTCGGCGACGCAATTGCAGCAGGGCCAGAGCGTGGTCGTCAGCACGTTGCAGCAAAAGTTCAATTCCACTTCCGAGGTCAGCATCGACAACGAGATGTCGAACCTGATTGCGCTGCAAAATTCCTATGCCGCCAACGCGCATGTGATGACCGTCGTTCAAACCATGATGCAAACCCTGTTGCAGGCCCAAACGTAAGGCGATCCAATGGCGATCAATAGTGTCAGTTTTAGTGGTTCGCTGTTCGGCCAGGCGGTGCTGAACCTCAACAACCAGCTCACCAACCTGTCGACCCAACTGGCGACCGGCGAGAAATCGACGACCTATGCCGGCATGGGCATCAACGAAGGCTTTGCGATCGCGGCGCGGCAGCAGCTCTCGAGCATTTCCGCTTTCAGCGACACCCAGACCAACATCAACACCACCATCGGCGCCGAAAATACCGCATTGCAGTCAATATCGAGCATCGCGACCTCGGTTCAGGGCGATGCGTCGACGACGCCGCAGACCCTCAACAGCACCGGACAGACCATCGGTCAGGCAAATGCGCAGAGCCAACTTGTCTCGCTGGTGGGAATTCTTAACACCCAGGTCGGTGACCGCTACATCTTTTCCGGTAGCGCCATCAGCACGCCGTCTGTTGCTTCTGTAAGTGATATTCTGAACGGCAACGGCACCCAGGCCGGGTTAACGCAGGTGATCGCCCAGCGGGCTCAGGCCGACGGCACCACGGGCCTCGGTCGCCTGGTGATTTCGACGCCGACCACGACGGGTACCGCGCCCGTGACAACCTCATTTGCGGTTTCCGAAGATTCCGCCGGCTCGCCGTTTGGCCTGAAGCTGAGCACGGTGCAGTCGACGCTGACCGGCGCGACGGTGACGGGGCCGTCCGGTTCGCCGGCGTCGGTGTCGTTCAGTTTTGGCGCGACCAATCCCAATCCCGGCGATCAGGTCACCCTCAACTTCAATCTTCCGGATGGCACCACGTCTTCGGTTACGTTGACGGCGTCGAGCGCGAACCCCCCTCCGACCGGCACTTTCGCGATTGGTTCGACGCCCGCCGCAACCGCCGCCAACCTGAACGCTGCGTTGAACACATCGATCGGGACGCTGGCGAATACCACGCTGGTCGCGGCTTCCGCCGTCGCGGCGGGAAATGACTTCTTCGATCCTTCGAGTTCGGCAACGGGGACGGTGGCCGACAATCAGGCCGGCGCGGCGATCACCGCGGCGACCTCCTTGTCGGGTACAAGCGGGAACGCACTCACGACCAGCTTCCAAAGTGGGGACACTATTACGGTCAACGGTACGGCCATTAGTTTTTCGGCGACCGCTCCCACCAGCACATCCGGCAGCCCCTACGTCATCAACACCACGACCGGCACGGTCGGCAACCTGCTTTCGGCGATCGACTCGATCACAGGCACCACGACGCCTTCGAGCGTCGATGGCGGCGCCGTCACGATCAATACCCCGAGCGCTGCGAGCTTTTCGATTTCCGCGTCGTCCTCGGATCCCAACTACGCGAACGAGCAAGGCGCGCTGGCGGCTTTGGGCTTTGGTTCGTCGAATACCAATGTCAGCACCACAGCCGGCGGAACGACCATCACCGCGCCGCAGCCGCCGCTGCGCGTCTCGACCGCGGGCTCGGTGACCGGAGCAGCCGCAGTCGACCAGGAGACGACGCCGCAAGCGATCGCAAGCAGCACGGCGCTGTCGGGCGCCGCGGGCTCGGCTTCGCTCCCGGCAGGATTCCAGAACGGCGACGCCATCAGCGTCAACGGCAAGGCGATTACATTCTCGACGTCGTCGCCCACCTCGTTGACGGGGCCGACCTACAACATCGACCCGACCACAGGCACGGTCGGAAACCTGCTTTCGGCGATCGACTCGATCACGGGCGGTACTGCGTCGATCAAAGGCGGCGCCATCACGATCAATACTCCGAATGCCGCCAGTTTTTCGATCTCGGCTTTGGCCTCGGACCCGACCGCGCAGGCTGCACTCGCGTCATTGGGCTTCTCGCAGGCCGCCGGCACCGCGACCAACACCGGCGGCAGCGGCTCGGTGACGGGAGCGGCCGCAGTCGACCAGGAGACGACGCCGCAGCCGATCGCCAGTTCGACGGCGCTGTCGGGAGCTGCGGGCTCAGCCTCGCTCTCGACCGGCTTTGCCGACGGCGACGCCATCACCGTCAACGGCACGACCATTACGTTTTCAAATGCGCCCAACTCGCTGACCGGTCCGACCTTTAATATCAACCCCGCCACCAGTACGGTCGGCAACCTGCTTTCGGCAATCGACTCGATCACGGGCACCACGACGCCGTCCTCGATCACCGGCGGCGCCGTCTCGATCAATACTCCAAGTGTCGCCAACTTTTCGATCACCGCCTCGTCCTCGGACCCGAACGCGCAGGCCGCGCTCGCGGCGTTGGGCTTCTCGCCAGGTAGCACCACGATCGCCGCCACAGGCGGCACCAACATCACGGCAAACGCGACGACGCTGGTCAACGGCTCGGCCAATACGGTTGCCTGGTACACCGGAAACAACTCGGCGGACCCGCGCGCATCGGCCAACGCGCTGGTCGATTCAGGAATTTCGGTCAACTACGGCATTCAGGCCAATGAGCAGGCCATCCGCCAGCAGCTCGAGGGCATTGCGGTATACGCTGCCGTGACGGAGTCCCCGACCGGGGCCAACTCAGCCGCGCAAGCCGCGGCGCTGAGTACGCGTGTCGCCACCAACCTGACGTCCCAGCCTGGCCAACAGCAGATCTCGGATATCCAGACCGATCTAGCCAATGCCCAAACCACGATTCAGGCCGCGAGCGCCCGGCAAACCCAGAGCCAGAGCATCTTGCAGAATATGATCGACTCCACGGAAACCGTCTCGACGGAGCAGGTGGCCAGCCAGATTCTGGCGATTCAGTCGTCCTTGAGCGCCTCCTACCAGACCACCTCCATGCTTTCCCAGCTCACGCTGACCAAGTTCCTTTCGGGAGGCCTGTAAGCTTTTGGAGCGCGCCGGGGCGAAGCCGGCGCCTGATCGCACGGTGCGGAATAAAGCTTTCGTTAACCATAGCTGTTTACTTCTCTTAACGCGGGTTAACGCCGCATTAGCGGCCGTTTGCGCTCTCTCACAGTACCCCGAAGTTCGCATTAGGGGGTGCCGCGATAGTTTGCGAACTCAGGAATCGGAACTCTAGTCGATGCTGCACGGTGGCGTTCAATTCCAGGTGCCGGAGACGAAAGCCACTGCGGAGCGGTCGCGGTCGGCCTTGGCCATGGCCGAACTGTTCACCCCGCTCGATCAGCTATTGGCTGGCGGCGGCGACTCCCGCCTGGCGCTCAATCCTGCAAGCGGCTTGAACGAATATGGCTGTCAGCCATCGCCTTGCCCGGATACGCTGAGCTTTTCCTCCAGCACGGCGACCTCGATTTCAGAGCGCGCTTTTGAGCGCGCGGAAGCCGCGCGCGACGCGCTGATGCGCTCGGCGATCGAAGTCGGGATCGATGCTGCCTTCGATGCGCGCGTCGAGGCGATGCGGGACGAATTGAGAGCCCATCTTGGGCTCACGCCCGATCTTGCCGACGTTGTGTTTTCTCCGTCCGGCACGGATTCGCAACTTCAGGCGCTGTTTCTGGCACGCGCGCTGCTCGGGCCCGAACTTGTCACGGTGGTTGTCGCGGCCGATCAGACCGGCAGCGGAACCGTCAACACGGCGCGCGGCTGCCACTTCAGTGTCGCAACGGCAAATGGCGGCCGGGTTCAAAAGGGCGAACCGATTGCGGGCCTGGCCGGCGCCTTGACGAGCCTTGCGCTCCCGCTGTTCGACGAGGCCGGAGAGACCCGCTCGCCGGCCGCAAACGATTCAATGATTTTTGACACCGTCGGGCGCCTCGTTGCCGGCGGCGGCAAGGTTCTGCTCCAGGTCATGGACTCCTCGAAATTTGGCTGGCGGGCGCCGAGCGATGCGTGCCTCGAAGCCATCACGACACGCTGGCCCGATGACGTCCAGGTCGTCGTCGATGCCTGCCAGATGCGCCTGGGCCGCCCGCGCTTACGAAAATATCTCGCGCGCGGCTACATGGTGCTCATCACGGGGTCGAAGTTTTTCACAGGTCCCCCCTTCAGCGGCGCGCTGCTGGTGCCGGGCGAGTTCGCGCCGCCTCTCAATGCGACCGGCGCCATTCCGCCGGGGCTTCTCGAATATGTCAGTTGCAGCGACTGGCCGCAGGCCTGGCCGCTTCTGCGCACGCGCTTTCCGGTCAGGACGAATTTCGGCCAATGGCTGCGCTGGGAAGCCGCGTGTGAGGAGATCGGCGCCTATTACCGCGTGCCGGATTCCTTTCGCAAAGCTGCGCTGACCACGTTCGGCCGGGCGGTTGAAGGTCTGATCGCGGCGTCTCCCTCACTCGAGATGTTGCCCTGGCAAGAGCGGCCGCTCGATGCCACGGACGAAGAACTGGCGCAGCGAACGATCTTTTCCTTCATGATCCGGCATGGCGGCCGCCTTCGCTCTCTTTCCGAGTGCCGGACGCTGTATCGCGTGCTGGCCGGTCATGCGGTGTCCGGTGATTTGAAGCCGGCGGCGCAAGCCTGTCTCATCGGCCAGCCGGTCGCGCTCGGCCGCGATCCGTCGCCGCCGGCCGCACTTCGGATCAGCGCCGGCGCACGCCTGGTCTCGGAGGCGTGGTCGTCCGATGCGAAGACGGCTGAGCGTAATCTGCAACGTGCCATCGACGATGCCGGCACCGCGATCGCCAATCTCGAAACCTTGCTTATGGAAATAGCTCATGAATCGTGACACTGCCGCGGCCGAGCTCGCGCGTTATCCGAGCGCTGAGCGGATCGGCTTTGCCAAGTTGACGAAGATGGCGTTCGAGGGCGTCGATCTTCGCCCATTGCGCGACCAGTTGGTCGGCAGGTTGGCCAACGGGACGGCCAGCGCAGGCGAGGGCCTCGATCTGTCGCTGGTCGCGCAGCTCCTGGGTGACAAACAGGCGGGAATGGCGATCCAGGCGGAGGTTCTCGCCTTTCATCAGCTGTACCGGTCACCTTGTTCGTCGGAAAAGCCGAAATTGCGGGTGCTGGCGCTCGCGGCTGCGATCGACATGGGCGGCAACACCCCGATCGAATTCCTGCTCGAAAATTCCGGCATCGAACTCCAGACGCTTTATGTCGTATCCGGCGTCGATTTGCCGATGCCGCTTCCCGAGCATGACGTGGCGATCGTGATCGCCTCCGACTCGGAAGAATGCATCGAGGCGCTGCGCAAGATTGACGCCATGGCCTCGCGCTGGCCGCGGCCGCTGCTCAATCCGCCGCGATGTGTGCGCCATCTCGATCGTGACAAGCTGCACGGCCTGTTGCGCGGCGTCAGCCGGCTCGAAATTCCCGCAACGTTTTCGGTGACGCGCGCGGAAATATCATCGATGGCGCAGTCGGGATCGGATATCTCTGCGCTGGCGGCGCAATTGAAATTCCCGATCATCATGCGGCCGCGCGGCACGCATGCCGGCGTGGGCCTCGTCAGGCTCGACGATACGGCTGCGATCACGCGATACCTTGCCGAACGCTCCGAGCAGGCGTTCTTCGTCTCCCGCTTTGTCGATTATGCGAGCCCTGACGGCCTGTTTCGCAAATACCGGATCGTATTCATCGGCGGCAAACCCTATGCCTGCCATATGGCGATCGCCGACCGCTGGGACATCTGGTATCTCAATGCGGGCATGGCGTTCAGCGCGGAGAAGCGGGGCGAGGAAGAGCGCTTCATGCGCGACTTCGACCAAGACTTTGCGCGCCGTCACCACGGCGCATTGGCGGCGGTCGCGAGCCGCGTCGGGCTGGATTATTTCACGATCGACTGCGCGGAAAACAAGAACAGCGAACTCCTGATCTTTGAAGCCGACAACACGGCGGTCGTCCACAATATGGATTCGCCTGAGGTATTTCCCTACAAGCCGCCGCAGATGCGCAAGATTTTCGACGCCTTCGCGGCGATGCTCCTTCGCGCCAGGGCGGATCGGGTTCAGGCGGCGTAACGGCCGGCGAGAGCTGCTTCTAGAGGTTTTTCGGGCGACGTGCGAACCGGTTTGCGCCAGGAAAACGCGTTCAAAAGGCACGAGTGCAAATTCGGCGCCAGCGCCATCAAGCTGGCGTGGCCGAAGCAGCGCCAACTACTGAACTGCAGGGCGCCGGCGCGAGCGGCACGGTCACGGGATTGTAAGAATACAGGCCGCGCATCTCGGCGCCTGCTCCGGGATTTGGGCCCCTTTCCGTGGCGCCTTGAACCTCGTCAACCTGCTGGCGGGAAGCGAGCTGGACCCCGTTCGCGCGCTCCTTTCGCGCATTCTCGTAAATGCCAAACGCTTCCTCAAACGTGCCCGCGGCTGCGAACGCGCGCCCAAGCACCATCGCGTCCTCGATCGCGATGCAGGCGCCTTGACCCAGAAACGGCGTCATCGGATGCGCGGCATCCCCGAGCATGGTCACGCGTCCTTTGGTGTATTGCTGGAGCGGCTCGCGGTCACGAAGCCCCCATTTGAACAGCGTTCCCGGTGCAACCGCGTGTATCAGGTCCAACGCATCCTGATGAAAATCGCTGTGGAGGCGGACGCACTCGTCAATCGTGGCGGGAATCATCCATCCTTCCTCCTGCCACGTCGGCTCGCGGGCGAAGCAAACGACGTTCATCATGGTTCGGTTTCGCAACGGGTAATGCAGCAGGTTCCGGTTGACGCCAACAAACATGGCGTAAGGAATCTTCTTGATGCCGGCTGGCACACGCGCCATCGGCAAAAGCGCACGAAACGCGACCTGGCCGGTGTAGTTGACGACTTCATCTCCGAACAGACAGGCCCGCACCCTGGAGGCGCCGCCGTCACAGCCTATCAAGATATCGCTTGTGCATGTCTTTCCATCAGCAAACGTCACGACGACGTGGTTGTGATCCTGCTTTAACGTCTCAAAGCGGTGATTGAGGAGGATGCAGTCGGGATCGTTGCGAAGGATGGCGGCGGCAAGTGCCGCATGAAGATCCGCGCGATGAACTTGATGATAGGGAGCGCCGAAACGCTCGAAGTAATCCGCTCCCGTCCACCTGGTGCTGATCACGGCGCCCGTCTGGGAATGGCGCATGAGATATCTCTCTGTGGGGCCGGCGTCTCTCGTCACCCGTTCGCCAACTCCCAGAAAGTTGAGCGCGTGCATCGCATTCGGCGAGATAGCCACACCCGCACCGATCTCGCGAAGTTCTCGCGCCTGCTCAAACACCGAAACACGCCAGCCGAAATGCTGCAGTGAGAGTGCGGCGCTCAGGCCGCCGATACCGCCCCCGATGATCGCTATGCGCGAGAGTTCCAAGCCAGTTGCTCCAGACGCTTGATCACTCCGGCTTCATGTTGGTGAGCCGGACCACCTGGCCCCATTTCCCGGTCTCCTCGCCAATGAGCTTTCCGAAATCGGCGGGCGAGCCCGCGAGCGCTATGCCGCCGCGGTCCGTAAGCCGCGCTTTCATTTTGGCATCCACGAGCGCTGCATTGATTTCCCCGTTGAGCCTGGCAATGATTTCCTCCGGCATGTTCCTCGGCGCACCGAGGCCGAACCAGGCGCTGACCTCGTAGCCCGGCACGAAATCGGCGACCGTGGGCACGTCCGGCAACTCGTCCGAGCGCGTGGTTGTGGTCACCGCCAACGCACGCGTATTCCCCGAGCGGACGTACTCGATCGATCCGGGTAAATTGTCGAACATGACCTGGACCTGCCCGGCAATGAGATCGGTCACCGCCGGCGCGGTGCCCCGATAGGGTATGTGCGCCATGTTGATTCCGGTCATCATCTTGAACAGCTCGCCTGACACATGTGTCGACGAGCCGACGCCGCCCGAAGCACAATTGACCTTGCCGGGATTGGCTTTGGTATATGCGATGAATTCTGGAACGGTCTTGGCGGGTACCGAGGGATTTACTTCCATGACATTGGGCACACGAATGATGCCCGCGACCGGCGCGATGTCGCGGATGAAATTGAAATTGAGCCTGTCGTAGAGCGTTGCGTTAATCGCGTTCGATATAGTGGCCAAAAAAAGCGTATAACCGTCTGCCGCGGCACGCACCGCGCCCTCGGTGGCGACATTGCTGCCGGCGCCAGGTCGATTTTCCACAATGAATGGTTGGCCGAGCCGCTCCGACAGCCATTGCCCTATCAGGCGTGCACAGATGTCGGTCGTACCACCCGCGGAGTAGCCGACGATGATCCGGACCGGCCGCGACGGATAGCTCTGCGCCCGCGCGATCCGTGATGCGGCCGGGAGCCCGGCGACGCCCGCGGCCAGTTGAAGAAATTGTCGGCGGTGGGGGAGTTTGATGGTGTCCTCCCAGGAATGTTCGCAGGGACCGCAAGAGGGCTGTGCTGGCTACATGGCGAGATGCGCAGCGTCGGATGCTGACCGCAGCATGCAAGGCAACCTCCAGGAAATCCAATACATAATTGATCTACTACTCCATGCTGAACCGGCATAAACTCCGGCGATGGATCTTCGGCATTTGCGAACATTCGTCACCGTTGCCGAGCAGGGGACTGTCTCGAAGGCCTCGCTACGCCTGCGGATCGCCCAGCCCGCGCTGTCCCGCCAAATCAAGGAGCTCGAGGGAGAGCTCGGGCTCAGGCTGTTCGACCGCGTTCGCCGCCGCCTGGTTCTGACCGGCGAGGGTGAGCAATTGCTCGGTGATTGCCGCGCCGTGTTCGGTGCAGTCGGCTCGTTGAGTGAGCGCGCCCGACGGCTGCGGCGAGCCGACACCGGCATCCTGAAGGTTGCGACCACACCACAAACGATGGAAGGCGTGTTTTCTGCATTCCTGCATCGATACGCCGAACAGCGGCCTAATGTGCAAGTCAAACTGATCGAAGCGGTGGGTCCAAGCCTGCTTGACACGCTGGAACGCGGCGACGTCCATCTCAGCATCTGCCTCATGCAGACGATACAGACCGACGATCACCCGTTCGACAGTTATCCGCTGCCTCCAATGGAGTTCTTTGCCGCCAGCCATATCTCGCTCGCGCTTGGAACCGCGGGAAATATCGACATAGCCGAACTTGCGCCTTACCCGCTCCTGCTGCTGGACTCCAGTTCCGTGATCCGCGGCACGTTCAATGCGGCCTGCCGCCTCGCGGGGCTGAAACCCAATATCTTCGTCGAGAGCAGGTCGCCGCAGGCGTTATTGGCGCTCGCAGAAGCCGGGCACGGCGTGGCGATTGTGCCCTCCGTGCTGCCGACACATCGCTATCGCCTCCGTGTCGCCCGCATCATGCACCGACGTAAGCCGTTGCGTGAGCCGTGGGCAGCTCTCTGGGACAAACGCCGCGCACTCCCGCCCTACGCCAGGGATTTTTGTGAGTCCCTCGCTGCGCACATCCGCGAGGTATTTCCGGTCTCGCAACCGGCCAAGCCGAAGCGCGGCGGCTCTGCAAAGCGAGTAACTGCACGACGCGAATAGTCACGACGGTCACGTGGCGGCGCCCTGAAACGGGACGTGCGAGAGGTTGTCTTGTTCGCGGTCAGGTATTGGCCCGTCGAAACAAAAATCAGCGCGCGCACTCACAAACAGGAATGTGCGCTTTCAGACTCATCGCTATGTCTAGTTGTGGACCCAAGCCGGAAATCCGCAGCCCCAGTTTATTTGTGAACAGCCCACTCGGGTCTGGACGGCGTGAGCTTCTGGATGATAACGATATCGTTTTAACAATAGAAATTATTCGGGGGCTCTATGAACGTCAAAATGTTTTTACCCGCCGTTGTGTTCGCAATGATACTTGTGGTGTTGCCGGTCAAAACTTTCGCGCAGGACGTTCAAGCGGCCACGGCTCAACCCAAGGCGCCTTATAGCCTGAAGTTGGCGCAAAATAGCGATTGTGACCAAGCCAGAAACAACGCCAATTCCTGCCGTTCCAGCTGGACAAATATTGGCGGCGGCACATCGGGCCAGGCGGGCGCCTTCTATCAATGCTGGAAGACCTACTGCACCCTGCTTCAAGCTCACGCGTGTAATACTCCATCGTATTGCTCGCAATGAAACGGCATCTGCTGCCGGCGCTGGCTGTCATAGCGGCGTTCATGGTGCCTCACTTCGCTTCCGCGAGCGATTGCAGCGAACAGGAGCTCAGCCGCCTCACATTTAGCTGCATGGGAGGAAACCTGAACGGTAACAACGCGGCTAGTTGTCGCGCAAAGGCGGAGCAGCAGTGTCGTAGTGGTGGGTCAGCTCAATCGCCGCAAACTTCAGGGGGCGATAGCCTGAAATGTTATGCCTCGAACTTCTCCTGCAGCAAAACTTCAGGAGGATGTTGCTTCAATACACACGACGCACGCTACCCCGGCAGCGGAGGCGTTTTCTGTTGCCCCGCGGGCACTCAATGCATTACCTCGGACGGACCGGACCGGGGGAAATGCCAGTAGAAACGCGTGTTGGCTTCAGGCGGCCTTCTTGGGCGACTGCAATAGCCGCAGGATGTCGGCTGCCGGTACCGGCCGGCTGAACAGGAAGCCCTGCATCTCCTTGCAGCCGAGCGCGCGAAGCGACTCCCGCTGCTCGGACGTCTCGACGCCTTCAGCCAGCGTCATCATGTTGCGCGCGGCCGCGATATTCACCACGGCCTGCACGATCGACGCACCGCCTCTCGTAGCGAGGTCATTGACGAAACAGCGATCGATCTTGATCTTGTCGCTGCAAATAGCTCAGCGACGAATAGCCGGTGCCGAAGTCGTCGAGTGCGATTTGCACGCCCAGCGCCCGAAGCTGATGCAATGCGGCCAGTGCTGCGTCATCGTCGCGAATGAGAACCGCTTCGGTGATTTCCAGCTCCAGCCGCCGCGGCGGAAGCTTTGAGGCCGCAAGCGCGCCTGCGATCTTCAACGCCAGTGTGCCGCTCTTGAATTGAACCGGCGACACGTTGACCGCCAGTTTGAACTCTCCCGGCCATGTCATGGCGTCCTTGCAGGCGGTATTGAGCACCCATTCGCCGAGTTCATTGATCAGGCCGGTCTCTTCGGCCACGG
Organism: Bradyrhizobium sp.; assembly: GCA_049509335.1. Taxonomy (GTDB): domain Bacteria; phylum Pseudomonadota; class Alphaproteobacteria; order Rhizobiales; family Xanthobacteraceae; genus Bradyrhizobium. The sequence goes on from JBEKZZ010000021.1 coordinate 55,749, forward strand.
GAATGAAATCCACGGGCGAAATCATGCCGCGCTCGGGGTGCCTCCAGCGCACCAGCGCCTCGCAGCCGGCGATCCGGTTGTCCTCAAGGCTGACGAAGGGCTGGTAATAGACTTCGAATACGCTGTCTTGCAGAGCCTGGCGCATGTCCATATCGAGCATGCGCCGCGCCTTGACCCGCGCATCCATGGCCGGTTCGAAGAACCGCCAGGTCCGCCGGCCGGCCGCCTTCGCCGCATACATCGCAAGATCGGCATTCTTGAGAATCTGGTCGAGATCGGTGCCGTGGTGAGGCGCTACCGCGACGCCGACGCTGGCGTCCGTGGTCACCTGGTGACCCAGGCATTCGAAGGGCGTGCGAATGGCATCGAACACCCGCGTCACCAATCCGATGATTTCCGCCTGATTGCTGACCGCGGTTTGCATGATGGCAAATTCGTCGCCGCCGAGACGGGCGATGAATTCGTTCGGGCCGGCGTGACGGCAGAGGCTGGCGGCGACCGATTGGAGCAGTTCGTCGCCGGCCTGGTGCCCGAGCGTGTCGTTGACGCTCTTGAATTCGTCGATGTCGATATAAATCACCGCCAGTTGCTGGTTCGGTACGATGCGGGCGAGTTCTTCCCGAAGCCGTTCGTGAAACAGCGCTCGGTTCGGAAGATCGGTCAGCGCGTCGTGATGGGCTAGGTGCCTGATCTGCTCTTCGGCGCGCCGACGTTCGGTGATGTCCTCATGGGTTGCGACCCATCCGCCGCCGGCGACGGGCTTGTTGACGATCAGGATCGCCCGCCCATTGGGGGTCTTCGTTTGATGATGGCTGGTCTTTCCTTCCAGCATACTGCGGGAGAGGCTGCTGCAGTATACGTCGATGTCGCCGTCGAACGATCCGATCTGCTTGCGATGGCTGACGAGATCGCGAAGTGTGATGCCCGGTCTGACGATGTCCGGCGAAAGCCCGTACATCGCAATATAGCTCTGGTTGCAGACGATCAGCCGGCTTTCGGAATCGAACAGCAACAGGCCCTGCGTCATGTTGTTGATAGCGATGTCAAAGCGCACGTTTTGCGCCTGCAGGTCGCGCTCGCGCGCCTGCAATTCCGCCGAGCGTTTGGCGACGAGCCGCTCGAGATTGCGATTGACGGCGTCGATTTCCTCGATCATCAGCGAAATTGATCGATCCGTGCGGCGCCGGTCGCGATCAAACTCGTCATAGGCGCCGTCGATCAGTTCGACGAGCTTGTCGATGTCGACGGCGCCGGCAGCGTTGGTTGCCTTTGCGATCTGTTTGGCGATCAGGCGATGCACGGTGAGAGCTCCGCTCCGATCTCGGCAAATGAAGTGACGGTCATGGTCTGATTGTGGAGTTCGCAGATGCCGGATTTGGCATGCGGCGAAATCTCGCCGTAGGAATAGAAGCCGAGCCGCAGCGTGCCGTTTCCAAGCTCGGCGCCCGCGGCCTCCGTCTCGTCGGAGATGTGTTGTCCCATCACGAGCCTGCGGCCGATGCAACTGACCAGGATCGAAAACTGGTGATCGTCCTTCCGTGCCTTGAGGCCGGTTTGCGCCTGACGCGCGGCGTCGGCTGCGCCTTCCGCCAGCCGGTCGAAATTCCCGCGCATCAATTGCGCGGTCCAGCCTTGCGGAACGTCGCCGGCAAAGGTCATGGATCGCTTTTCGTGATCGACCGCGAGCACGGTTCGCACCACGGCTGAATCCGGGTGCTCCGCGTCATGAACCTGAATCGGGTACAACAGCGCCGAACCCGGCAAGCGTTTGGAGTCTTCAGGTCCGAGATAGCGCTCGTAGAGGTCCAGCGCAGGTTGGCCGTCGAGTTCGAACAGGACGTTTCCGGCCGATCGCGTCACTTGCCGGTGCGGGCCGAACAGGTCCCAGCCGCCGGCGCTGCCATGCCCGATCCTGACGGCCTTGCCGTAGAAGCCGATGCCGACCACCATGCGGCTTTGCGGCACACAATCGCCGCCGACCAGCGTTTCGTCGAAGTTGGTGCCGTCGCCCGCCATTCCGCCCGTCAGTGGAATGCCGGGGCCGATCGCGGAAACCAGTCCGTTGACGAGATCACTGCCGTTGACGTTCAAGCCGTCGGAAAGAAGGAACACGCCTGCCAGGTCGTCATCGCTCAACGCCTTCCCGATGGCGTCGCCGCAATCCCATGACTGCGAGTCGTCGGTGACGTGGCGGCTGACCAACCGCAGGGTTGTCGAATCGAACCGGATCGCAGCCGCGATGATACCGTCGTCGCTCACATCGCTGTTGTTGATCTGGCCGCCGGTGCTGCACCCGAGGATGTGGGCTCTCGGAAATATCTGCCGAAGTTCCTGATAGCGCTTGCCGCACGCCAGCACTTCACGCGCCCCGAAATAGAAGACAAGCGCGGTTTTCTCCGCCTGGCCGGCGGCTGGACTCCAGCCCGTCTGCGAGTCCCAGTTGATCTGCTGCGAGTACATGCTCTTTGCCGTTACCCGACGTCGGTTGTGTCGGTAGCCTACTACTCGCAGCCACCTGAACAGTTGGTTAGACCGACCGGCAATAAAGCGTGGGTGGGTACGATTTGATCTCTATGCTTGATGCACTGCTAACGTGATCACAGACTAAGCGGGCTTGCCGGAAAGCGGCCGTTAAATAATCGGGGTATGCCGGCAAACACCAGGCTTTCGCGTAGGTTTACGAACATGCGCGGCATCGCTCGCTGCGGTGTTGGATCTTTTACGGCATGCTGACGAGCGTCAGATCGATGAACCACGATTGCGGCGAGACAAATCCTTTGACCTTCGGACTCATCGCACGCGGATTGAGGTCGTGGACGATGTAAAGCCAGGGCGGATTGTCCACCAGCCGCTCGTGCGCTTTACGAAGCGCGGTTGAGATCACGGCCGGATCGTTAGCCTCGGCCAGCGTCGTCAATGCCTCGTCGAAAGTATCATCTTTCCATTGCTCGAAATTGAAGCCGTTCGGCGAAAAGTTGGCCGAAGAAAAATAGCGCGCCATGACGCCGACATCGGAGGAGGGCGAGGAGACATTGATCACCATGGCACCTTTCAGGTTCGGGCTGTCGGGCGTGGCCCGGCCCGCGTTGAGCAGAATCTGCCATTCAACAACGTCAAAAGTGACGTCGACGCCGCAGGCCTCTTTAAGATTCTGCTGAATGAATTCGTTCATCGGCAACGGCAACATCTGTCCCGAGCCGGAGGTCGAGATCATCGCCTTGAAGGCGAGCGGCTTGTCGGGCGTGAAGCCGGCCTCCGCGAGCAGCTTCTTGCCTTTGGCGGGATCGAATGTGTAGCGGTTTTCCGGCGATCCGAAATTCGGGTCGTTCGCCTTGAGCCAGCCCGCGGATGGTTCTGCCGTGCCGTTGAGCAGCGTCACCAGCCCTTCGCGATCGACGCAATAGTTCAGCGCCTGCCTCACGCGCACATCCCTAAACGGGCTAGCGGCCGCGCCAATGTTGTAGAACCACGGCCAGACATGCGGGTAGGAGCCGGTCGTGATGGTGAAACCGGCCGTTTTGAGCGAATCGATTCCGTCCGCCGGAGGCACCTCGATCCAGTCAACCTGGCCTGAGCGTAGCGCCGCCAATCTCGTATTGGCTTCAGGAATCGGCATCAGCACGACATGATCCAGCTTCGCCTTCTTCGCGGGATCCCAATAGCCGTCCCAGCGATCGAGATCGACTTCCTGGCGCGGCACGACCTTGGTGATGCGGAACGGTCCGGTGCCGGCGGCGGGCAGTGTTGCCACCTTGCTCCAGTCGTGCCCGGCTTTTTCGAACGAAGCGGGCGACGTGAAGAGAATGTAGACGGCCATGTAGGGGAAGTAGGACGCCGGCTTGGTCGTCGATATCGCGACCGTTGAGTCGTCGATCTTCCTGTAGGACGCGAGCAAAGGCGCGCGGGCGCGTGTGATCGCGGAGCCCGGCAGCTCATATTGCGGGCTGTCGTTCTTGAAGTAGCGATCGAGATTCCAGATCACCGCGTCGGCGTCGAAATCGGTGCCGTCATGAAACTTCACGCCACGGCGCAGATGAAAAATCCAGGTCTTGTTATCGTTGCTGGCCTGTTCCCATTTTTCGGCCAGCCCCGGCCGCAAGTCCGCCAGGCGATCCGTGCTCGATAAATCCCACAGCACCAGTCCTTCGAAGATGGGATAGCCGAGAAAGCGCATGCCCTCGAAACCATTATTGGGAAGGCCGGTCGTCGTCGGGATGTCGGAGGCGGTCATGGCGATACGTAGCGTGGTCTCGGCATTCGCCGGCTGCCAAAGAAGCGCCGTCAGGGCCAGGGCAGGGAAAATCCGGAAAAGACGCATAGGAGCCACCTGTTGTCACGAGAGCGTTACGCATCAGCAATGCAAGTTGCGGACCAGATAAACGACAGCTTGCGGCCGGCTCAGCGCGTGAGACCAGCCGAGTGAGCCCGAAAATGATAGCCTTCTCAGCGACAAAAAATGATTCGAAGGCGATGGCCGCGCGTTGCAAAAGTCGGCGAAACTTCGGTGCTGGAGTTTTGGCTTGTCTGCTCTATGGAAAAGCGCTTCTGCCAAGATACCGAACTTGTCGCGCTTGCAGCGGCAGGCGCTCAGTTCGTTCGAGCAGGGGCATCTCGACAAGGCAGAGAGGATGTGTGCCGCGATCCTGGAATATCGCGGCGACGATTTCGACGCGCTGCATCTGCTGGGATTCATCCGCCTGCAGCGTGGTCGTCACATCGAGGCGATCGGCATCCTGACAAAAGCTGTGAAGGCCGATGCCGGCTCGGTCGATGCGATGTCAAATCTCGGCCTCGCGCTCCAGAATGCAGGGCGCTTTGAAGAGGCCGTCGCGCAGTATCGCGATGCGTTGGCGTTGGCGCCGCGCCATTCTGAAATCCTCTACAATCTCGGCAACGCCTATCTCGCGCTCGATCGCATCATCGAGGCGCTCGCAAGCTATGACGAAGCGCTGGCGGTCAATCCCTCGCATGTCGGCGCGCGTGTCAATCGCGGCAACACGCTGTTGCGTTTCAACCGGCCCGCGGATGCGCTCGCGAGCTACGACGGTGCGCTCGCGCTGACGCCGGGCCATCCGCAAATCCTCACCAATCGCGGTCATGCGCTGCGACGGCTCGACCGGCCGCATGAGGCACTGGCCGATCTCGAGGCGGCGCTGACGAAAGCTCCCGAATTTCCCGAGGCTCAGTTCGAGCTGGCGTTGGCGCATCTCACGCTCGGCGATTTCGAGGCTGGCTGGAAGGCTTATGAATGGCGCTGGAAGACGGGCGCTTTTGCGAACAAACGGCGCTCGTTTCGGCAGCCGCTCTGGCTGGGCGACGTTTCGCTTATGGCCAAGACTATTCTGCTTCATGCCGAACAGGGATTCGGCGACACCATTCAGTTCATTCGCTATGCGCGGCTCGTTGCGGATCGCGGCGCGCGGGTGATTTGCGAAGTTCAGCCCGAGTTGGTGTCGCTGTTGTCACAACTCGAGGGCGTCGAGATCACCGCCAAGGGCGAAGCGCTTCCGCACTTCGATCTGCATTGTCCGTTGCTCTCACTTCCGTTGGCCTTCCGTACTGAGCTTTCGACCGTCCCGGCCGAGGTGCCCTATCTCGTCGCCCCCGCGGCGCGCCTCGCTTACTGGCGCGACCGCTTGCCGGCAGGGAAGCAGCGCGCCGGCTTCGTCTGGTCCGGCTCGAGCGCGCACAAGAACGATGCCAATCGCTCGATTCCGCTGGCGCGGCTTGCACCGTTCCTTGAAAGCCTGCCGCTCGCCTGCGTCAGTCTGCAAAGGGAAATGTGCGACGCCGACCGCGACACCTTGCGGCGCTTGCCGAACCTCAGCGATCCCGGTCCCAAACTTCGTGACTTCAGCGACACCGCCGCGGTCATTTCCCTGCTGGACGTCGTCGTTTCCGTCGACACGTCGGTGGCGCATCTCGCCGGCGCGATGGGCAAGCCGGTTGTGATTCTGCTGCCGCATGCGGCGGATTTTCGCTGGCTGCGCGCTTCGCCGGATACGCCCTGGTATCCGACCGCAAAGCTGGTGCGGCAGCCGGCTTTCGGGGATTGGGACAGCGTCATTGCCGGCCTCGCCGAAGAATTGCGCGGAATTATCGGCCCCGGATAGGGGAGGCTTGAGCCGTTAGGATTTCGTTAACCACGTCTGTTTACTGATTGGTGACGATTGCGGCGGGATCCCCCTGATGACCGAGCCAATTCACCTCGTGGTAACCACGCCCTGTTTCGGCGGCCAGGTCTCCACCCTCTATGTCAACTCGATCTTCGCGCTGCAGAGCGCCGTGCGGTCGCTGTCGAACCTGCGCCTCAAGGTCGAGTTGCGCGATGGCGATGCGCTGATCACGCGCGCGCGCGCCAACCTGATGACGGCGTTTCTCGATGATCCCACCGCGACGCATCTTCTGTTCGTGGACGCCGATATCGGCTTTTCGCCCGATCAGGTGTTTCGGCTGATCGAGTCCGGCGCGGATGTCGTGGCCGGCGTCTATCCGATCAAGCGTGTCAACTGGGAGAAAGCTAAGGCCGCCATCGAAGGCAGGCGGCCGAACGTGCCGGCCGCCGCGCTCGACTACGTGCTCGAAATCAACGATCCCGATCACGTCGCCGTCGCCAACGGTTTCACGCGGGTGCGCTACGCCGGGACCGGTTTTCTGATGATCCGCCGCCACGTGTTCGAGAAGATGTGCGCGCATCCTGCTTACGCGCCGCTGCAATTCCTTCGCGAACACTCGCACGACAAGCTTGCGGGAAGCCCGAACCGCTTCGCGTTGTTCGAATGCATGATTGATCCGGCGACCGGCACCTACCTCAGCGAGGATTTTGCCTTCTGCAAGCGCTGGACCGATATCGGCGGTGAAATCTGGGCCGATCTTCAGAGTCGACTCGATCATGTCGGCCCGTCGGTGTTCCGCGGCGAAGTCGCCTCGCAGTTTGCGAGCCCGGCGCAGGCGAGCGATGCGGCCTGAGCCGGAAGCAACATTTTCCAGCCGAACCGGCAGCCCCCGGCCGCGTTGCGCCGAGCGCATTGGGCTGGCCAGGCTCACGAGAGCAGCCGAAGCGGGGCACGATCTTCGTCCGCTGTGGCGGCGGCTGATCGCAAGACTGCTCGACGGCAGCATCGAAGCCGGCGAGGGGCTCGATCTTTCACTGATCGCGCAACTGTTGGGCGACAAGGAAGCAGGCCTTGCGATCCAGCAGGCCATACTCTCTTCGCATCAGTTGTTCCGCTCGCCCTGCGCGGTAAAGCCTCCGCGTTTGCGCGTTCTGGCGCTGGCGGCGGCCACCGACATGGGCAGCAATACGCCGATCGAATTCCTGCTGGAGAGCAGTGGAATCGAATTGACGACGCTCTACGTCTTGCCCGGTATCGACTGGCCCGACTGGCTGCCCGATCATGATGTGACGATGGTGATCGCCTCTGACTCCGAAGACTGCCGCGGCGCGCTGGACAAGATCGCCCACGCCATGACGCACTGGCCGCGGCCGCTGCTCAATTCGCCGCAATTGATCGGCAATCTCGATCGCGACAAGCTGCACGTCCTGCTTGATGGAATCGAGGGCCTTGAGATTCCGCCGACGGTGGGCGTGACGCGCGAACAGCTGATCATGCTTTCGCAATCGACATCAGCGCTTTCCGAACTATCTTCCGGCATTTGCTTTCCGATCATCGTCAGGCCGCGCGGATCGCATGCAGGCAAAGGCCTTGCGAAGCTCGACGATCGATCTGCAATCGCGCATTATCTCGGCGAGCATCCGCAAGACTCATTTTTTATTTCGCGCTTTGTCGATTACCGAAGTGACGATGGCTTGTTCCGCAAATATCGCATCGTTTTCATTGATCAAAAGCCCTACGCGTGTCATCTCGCGATATCAGATCGTTGGGACATCTGGTATCTCAATGCGAGAATGTCAGCGAGTGCAGACAAGCGTAGCGAGGAAGCAACGTTCATGCAGACGTTCGATTCCGCCTTTGCAGAGCGTCATCGCACAGCGCTTGCCGGTTTGTCGACGCGCATCGGGCTCGATTATTTCACCGTGGATTGCGCGGAGGCCAGGGATGGATCGCTGTTGATCTTCGAGGCCGACAACACGGCGATCGTCCACGACATGGATCCGCCCGACATCTTTCCGTACAAGGTGCCTCAAATGCGCAAGGTGTTCGATGCTTTCGCCGCGATGTTGCACCGTCGCTCGGGGCGTCCCTACGAGGCGGCTGCATGACCACGTCGTCGTCCGAGCGATCTTCGGCGATCGGGCCTAGCGAAACGCTCGACCCGCAGAATTGGGACGCGTTGCGCGAGCAAGGTCATCGCATGCTTGATGACATCATCGACGCCATCGCCAATATTCGCAAGCAACCGGTCTGGCGTCCGATTCCCGATGAGGTCCGCGCGCGGTTTCGCGCGGAGATTCCACGCGAGAGCGGTGATCTCGGCGAGATCTATCGCGAGTATTCCGATTTCATCGCGCCCTATGCGACCGGCAACGTTCATCCCGGCTTCATGGGATGGGTGCATGGCGGCGGCAATGTGGTCGGCGTGCTGGCGGAGATGCTGGCGGCCGGGCTCAATGCCAATCTCGGCGGCCGCGATCACATGCCGATTGAAGTCGAGCGCCAGATCACCGAATGGACGCGGAAGATGTTCGGCTTTCCGCCAACCGCGAGCGGCATCTTCGTCACGGGAACGTCGATGGCCAACCTGATGGCGGTGTGGGTCGCGCGAACGGCGGCGCTCGGACAGGGCGCGCGGCGGCATGGCCTCGGTGGCGAGGGAGCATTGCTCACGGCCTATACGTCGACAGCGGCACACGGCTGCATTTCCAAGGCGATGGATCTCGCGGGCTTCGGCACCGACGCGCTGCGGAGCATGCCGGTCGATCGCTCGCATCGCGTCGATCTGGAAGCGATGCGCACCCAGATCAAACGCGATCGTGAGATCGGCTTGCGGCCTTTCCTTGTGGTCGGCTCGGCCGGCACGGTCGACGCCGGCGCGATCGACGATCTTGCGGGCTTGAGCGCATTGTGCCGCGAGGAGCAACTCTGGTTTCACGTCGATGGCGCCTATGGCGCGTTCGGTGTGCTCTCGCCGGCGCTCGCGCCGCGCCTTGCCGGATTGGAAAATGCCGATTCCGTCGCGCTTGATTTCCACAAATGGGTGCAGGTGCCATATGACGCAGGCTTTTTGCTGGTTCGCGACAGCGCGCGTCATCTCGAAGCCTTTGCAGCTCCAGCGGTCTATCTGCGGCGCGAAACCCGCGGCCTTGCCGCGGGCTCGCCCTGGCCGTGCGATTTGGGTCCGGATCTGTCACGCGGATTCCGCGCGCTGAAGACCTGGTTCACGCTGAAAACGTTCGGCACCGACAAGCTCGGCGCGATGATCGAGCGCACCTGCGCGCTCGCGCGCTATTTAGAGGCGCGGGTGTCAGCCGAGCCGGGGCTGGAGCTATTGGCGCCGGCTCAACTCAATATCGTCTGCTTTCGTTATCGCAGCGAGGATGCCGATCGCCTCAACAGCGAGATCGTGGTGGACATCCAGGAATCCGGGATAGCGGCGCCGTCGACCACAATGCTGGACGGAAAACTCGCAATCCGCGCGGCGATCGTCAACCACCGCACCGATATGATCGATCTCGATGCGCTCGTCGCGGCCGTGCTTGAATTCGGCGCGAGGCGCTCGCCGGGCAACACGGTCATTCCCTGCGAAAGCGGGGAAGCCAGTATTCCAGAGCAGTCGAGATAACCGAGATGTCGCGGCGTACTGGATCGCCCGGTCGATCCGGGCGATGACCGAGGTGCTCAGGCCGCTTGCCTGGCCTGCTTGGCGCGGGCGTGCTCGAGAAGCTTCTTCTCGTAGGCCACGAGCTTTCGCGCTTCCTTCAGCGCCTGATACAGATCGCCGTTGAGGATGTTGATGTTGATGCCCTCGATGATCGGCCACATGCTGGGCGCCGTGGTGACGAGGTCGCGCAGCAGGTTGAAGTACGTGCCGTGATTGATCTGCGGTTCGGGGGAAATATACATCAACTGCACTGACAGATAGATGAGCTTGGCCGGCGTATCGGCGGTCTCGGGCGTCAGAATGTCCTTTTCCCGCAGGATCGGGATCTTTTCGCCGTCGATCAGCAGACGGGCGCGCTGATCGGTGTTGGTGATCACGCAGGATCCGATGATGATCCGCTCGTGTGGCTTGAGTTCGACTTTTAGCGCCATGCCTGTTCTCCGTTGCCGCCCGCCCTATGTCGGACGTGATGTTCGAATTTGCGCGATTTAACGCTCAGAACGTGGGCGACGGACTCCAACAATCGTAGCCAAATCGCAGTCTTCCCGAGTCGCTGTTAAGAATTCGTAAACGCGGTAGGTAGTGCAAAAATGTGTAGTGATTTCAAGGGGGCGAATGGTGAATCGATATGCTGAAGATTTGGTTTTTATTGTTTTTTTCAATGGCTTGGAAGAATTAGAAATACCCGATTCATGCTTTGTTAGAGGGCATGCTCGCACGTTGCCTAGGTAATCCGGCTTGAAAAGTCGGGTACTTGAGAAAACCAGAAAGGTAACAGCAATGTCCGGTATCGTTCTTTCGGCGTCAGTTCGCCAAAACCTCCTCTCCTTGCAGTCGACCGCCTCGTTGCTTGCAACGACGCAGAATGACCTTGCCACCGGCAACGCGGTCAATTCGGCGCTCGACA
>JBEKZZ010000022.1:0-66305 GCA_049509335.1 Bradyrhizobium sp.
CCGCCAATGGCCTGACGCCCTTTGCCACCATGGAGGCCAATTACAGCCTCCTGGTGCGTGACGCCGAGAAGACGATCATTCCCGCGCTGCGCGATCACAAGATGCGCTTGCTGCCCTATTCCCCCCTCGCCAACGGCCTGCTGAGCGGAAAATATCGCGGTGGCGCAATTCCGAAGGGCTCGCGCTTGGACCGGATGCCGTTCTTCAAGGGTTTCCTGCCGCAAAATCTAGGCGCCATCGATCGCTTGCAGGCGTTCGCCGAAGCGCGCGGGATCAAGCTGGCGCAGATGGCTATCGCCTGGCTTGCCGGAAATCCGATTGTCGGTAGCGTGATCGCCGGCGCGACAAGCGCCGAGCAAGTCGTGCAAAACGCGGCGGCGGGCGACATCAAGCTCAGCGCCACCGACCGCGCGGAAATCGAAGCGATCGCGCCGTGGCCCGTCCAGGGGTGACGGCATGTCCTAGAGCAGTGTGGGCGGTGCAAGCGGCGCGGTAGGGTAAAGCATTCCTGCCAGTTACCGCCCGAACGTGCCAGAACCTCGAAGTTCAACGCCCACCGCGTCTTCCACGTTTCAATCCGGTCCTGGCCGCTCGCGGACAAATCCGTTTTCCGCGGCCTCGGGAAGGAACCATGGCAGCCGTAATGTGGCGAGGAACAGTAGTAGGTGCAGGAAGCAGAGCAGGCCAAACGCTTCGGCGAACGCGTCTGACGTTGCTGCTGGGCTTGGCGCTGCTGACAAGCGCCACCCCAGGAAGGTCGCGCAGAGCGTTGTCATCATCGGCGCTCCAAGACGAAGCACAATGTTAAGAGAGGTGGTCGCCATCGGCAGGTCACGTCTTTTGACCGAAGCATACGCGGCGGAGATGGAAGGAATCCCCACCGCGCTCAGCCCTACGCCACGCACGAAAAGAGCGCAGGCGAGCACCGCGACAATCAGTCCGTGACTGGCGAGCCAGACCAGTGGCAGCGTCCCCGCGAGCGCCAGAAATGCTCCTCCGGCAGATAGCTTTCGAATGCCAAATCGCTGCGTAAGCGCTCCCATCCATGGATAAGAACAGATCATTCCCACGCCAAGAGGCGCCAAGAGCCAGCCGGTCGCGCTTGGGGAGCGGCCACAGGCGTCGATCAGATAGATCGGAATCAGCATCTGACCTGCAAACGAGATTCCGTTCGATATAAATGTCGTGACCGTAGAGTCAAAGAAGGTCCTGCCCTTGAATAATCGAAGGTCGATCAGGGCTCGATCCCCTTTGCGAATTGCCACCTTGAAGAACATCGCAAACAGGACAACGGAGAGAGCCACAGTTATTTGGCCGATGCGCTCGCCCATATGATCCGATCCATACAGGAAGAGCACAAGGCCGGGAGAGAGCAGGGCAAACCCAACCAGATCCAGGTCCCGTTGCTTCGTCTCTTCGCGGTCGTTGGGCAGAAAGAAAATGGCCAGTGCGCTTGCCAATGCGCCGACCGGCAGGTTGACGAGAAAGAGCCAGCGCCAAGAGGCGTATTGCAGGATAGCACCAGCAATCACGGGGCCGAGTAGCGGCGCCAGCAGGATGGGCACGGCTGCATAGCCCATGATGCGCGCCATGTGTTTGCCGGCGGCGCGGGCGATCATCATCTGCGTCATCGGCGCCAGCAGTCCGCCGCTCATGCCCTGCAGGACTCGAAATGCGATCAGTGCACTTGCAGACCAGGCGACGCCGCATAGGGCCGAGGAGAGCGTGAAAGCGGAGAAGCACCACAGATAGAGCGCCTTGGCTCCGATGCGATCGACCAGCCAGGCGTTCAGCGGCACTATCAAGGCCAGCGCCAGCAGATAGCCGCCGGTCACCCACTGGATCGTCGAGAGGCTGGCGTGCAGCTCTGCCGCGAGGCTTAGGAGCGACACGTTGACCATCGTCGTGCTTAACAGTGGCACGAAGGCGCCGGCTACGGCGACCGCAATGATCTTCCAGATGCCGGGACCGAGCCGGTCGGCTTCACCGCCATCGCCCAGCGTCGAGCCGTCGTTACGGTTACCGTGCGCTGCGGCGTTCATATGGGTCATGTCTTCCTGAGGTGCAGGTTTGGATGGCTGGCGGCGTCCATCTTCACATTGGGAGGGAGACCTGCTCGTCAAAAAACCTCGCCAAAGAGCTTGAACAATGCTGCCCAGTGCCGCTCGGCGGCACCGGAGTCGAATACCGGATGGTCGGGGACCGCAAAGCCATGGTGTGCACCATGATAGGTCTCGATCAGATGATCGACACCTGCGTCGGCCAACGCCTGTTCGAGGCGGTTTTTCTGTTCTTCGGGAAACGACGCATCCTCGATGGCGCCCGCGACATAGACCCGGCCGCTGATGCCTTTCACGAAGAGATGAGGACTGTCCGGCTGATCGGTCGCGAGATTGCCCCCATGGAACGATGCGACCGCGGCAAACCGATCGGGAAGCGCGCCGGCGGCGGTCAAGGCGGCGTTGCCACCCATGCAATAGCCGGTCGCCCCGAACCGGCTTCCGTCGACCTCGGGTCGCGATGATAGAAATTCGACGAAAGCGGCCGCATCGGAGATCTTCCGGTCGCGGTCGAGACTGGTCACGAAGTTCATCAATTCCGCGCGCGCAGCCGGGTCCGCCAGGACCTGGGCCGGAATCATCGGAGGATAGCTGCCGCGGCGGTAATAGAGATCGGGCAGCAACACCAGATAGCCGCCATCTGCCAGACGCTGGCCCATCTCCCACATGACCGGGCGGATGCCGAGACCATCCATGAAGAAGACGACGGCGGGCCAAGGCCCCGCTCCCTCCGCAGGGGTAAAGAGCGAGGCCGGGCAAAGTCCGTCGCGGGTCTTGATGGTGGCTTCAAGGCGGGGCATAGGCGTTTTCCTTTCATCTCGGATCGGCAAGGTCAGGTCCGTATTGCGTCGGAGAGCAAAGCAGCCGAGGTGACGGTCGCCTGTTTGGGGAAGACCCGGCTCAGAAGCATATCGTGCGCCTCTCGGTCGGGATCGGCACAGCAATCGCCGGCTACCAAAATCCGGTAGTCGAGGTCGAAGGCCTGGCGGAGGGTGGAGAGGACAACACCGCTGGTATGCACGCCTGCGAGTACAAGGGTTTCGATGGCTTTCGATTGCAGAATAGTCTGGAGATCGGTCCCGCCGAAGGCGCTGACACGATGCTTGATAACAACCGGCTCACGTTCGATCGGAGCAACAGCGGGGTGGATTTGCGTTCCCGGACTGGTCGCCTGGAGAAGCCCGCTTTGGGCAAGGAAAGAAAATCCCGGGTTGCGCGGGCTGACCTCCGGATAGCCGGGGCGAAAGGAGACGACGACGTAAATGACAAGCATGTCGGCGGACCGCGCGGCGGCGAGTAATTTCGGCAGGACCGACAGGACCTCGCTGGGATCGGCTGGCGCCATGAACTTCTCGAGGACGTCGATCTGGTAATCCATCACCAGCAGAGCAGAGCTGCTGGGGTCGATAACAAGAGGATCGGTCATGTCTTTTTCTCAGTTGCAAGTTTGGATGACTGGAGGGGCGCCCGCACGAAACCGACGGCGCGGCAGCTAAAGAGCGGCGGCCGGGGTGATTACTGGGGTGTCCTTTTGGCTAGTGGGGCCTCCGTCTCCACAGTTGCCTGTAGGGAAAGGGGCCGCTATAACTTGAGGACTTACTCAAGCAGCATATCTATTTGAGGATATACTCAACTTTGTCAAGCCAAAATCGTGCCTCCCTGGAGCCGCAGCGCGACGTCGGCCGCCAGCGCGTCGCCGAACTTCTTCAGGCTGCCGCCGCCGTGATCCAGGAGCGGGGGTTCGAGGCGGCGACGATGGCGGAGATCGCCGCGCGGGCGGATGCGAAGATCGGCTCGCTCTACCGCTTCTTTCCCAACAAGGATGCCGTGGCCGAAGCGCTCATGCGCCGATACGCCGAGGCTCTGCAGGCGGAGTACGACGCGATCCACGCGCACGCGGCCGACGCTACGCCGCAAGAACTCGCCGATATCCTCATTGATCTCCTGGTGAAGCTTTATCCGCAGGCGCGGGCGTTCGCCGCCTTGCTGGACTCCCGCACCGACTGGACGGAAGTCCGCCGGCGGCTCCGCACCCAGACCTTGGCCGGGATCAAGACGGCGTTGACAACGTGCGCGCCCGATCTCGATGGCAAGGAGGCCGAGGATGTCGCCGCCGTGGTGCTCAACAACATGAAGACCATGGTGGGCATGACCATGAAGGATGCGCCGACGACCCCCGGCGCTCCTGACCAATTGCGGCTGATGAACCGGCTCTATCTGGCAGCAGTGCTGCGGCCAGGTCGGCTGACCACGCAAATAGCGGACAAGCCGAAGGGGCGGTCGCGAGTTGCCAGGAATTCCTGACCTCAGTCCATGCGAACGAGATCTTCGGCGCGCCATAGGCAGCGCGCTCGGCGGCAAGACCGACCGTGCCGCTCGCCCCGGCCGATGAGTTGGAGGAGGACGCGCCCCGCATTGGCCGGATGAGCGACATCATGCAGGGCCTCGCCCAGCAAGCCTTTCAATCGATTGGGTCGTCGGCTCGCGCAATATTTTCTGCCTGAAACAGCGATTAGCGAGCCATCTGGGCTAGCTTAATGACTTGGGTCGTGGCTGGCAGGCCGTTTATAGCGGGGTCGCTCTTCAGCGTCCGCCAATCATTTCAGCGTATATCCGGTGAAAGGCCTCAAGGTCGTGATGCTTCTCGGCGTTGGCGAAAACCGGATTAGACGTCCGCAGTTCGCCATAGTTTGCCCTCGCCAACTCGAATCCTGAAACGATTAGGTAGGTTTCAACATAGGTATTCGAACGGTCCATTTTTAGAATCAGGCCGATGCCTGCAACGGAATGTCTGTCTGCCCGAACATACAGCGCTTCTGTTTGTCGTTGCCTTCTGCGTGTGCCCAACCAGTACCTATCGAGACTGTGAAGCGCCCATTGATTGTAAGTAGGTGCGCCTGGTCGTCGAACACGGCAAGGCCACCCATCCGCTCAACACGCTCGATGATTTCCGCAGCCGCGGCCAGAACGATGGCTTTCCTCTTTGCCTTGTGCTCCAAAATCAGGAAGCGAGGTTTGTGCTCATACCCAGCTAATTTGAAAGCGGCATTCACTGAACTAAATCGCCTTCTTAACGTCGCCTCGCAGGGCACGCCATTTGGTACGAGGATGAGCTTTTGTGAGAGCGTGCCTTCGCGGCGCCGAAGCGAGATAAGCTTGTCTATGATCTCCTGATTAGTCCGGCGAAGATATGGCAAAGTCAGCACGATGATGTTCGCCGAGCCCGATGAAATCGACGCCGAGTTCGTCAGCCAGGACAGCTTCGTCGATCACGTCGCGGATAACCTGCGCGTGGGTCTTGGCCGTCCCAGTCTCGCCGATTGTAACGTCGCCGAATGTGTCGAGACCGAGTTCAAGAGTATTTTTCACAGTTCTATCCGATGTGACACCAGTTGGGATCTTGCAATATACCGCTCCTACTAGTTGGGAGCGCGCCGCGCAACAAGATGGTTCGAACATTGATTGTGCGAATATCGCATGGCCTTTAACAGCTTTCAGCCGATTGAGTACTGGGCGAGTAGAGTAGGCTATCGATAGCCGGCGGCCTGCAATTCGAAGAGTTCCGAGTAGCGACCTGATTGGGCCATCAACTCGTCATGTGTGCCGGCGGCTTCGACTATTCCGTCAGCCAGCACGAGAATGCGATCGGCCATGCGAACGCTTGAGAAGCGATGCGAGATGAGGACGGCGGTCTTACCGCTACTAAGCTCCTTGAAACGCTTGAACACTTCAAATTCGGAGCGAGCATCCAACGCCGCCGTCGGCTCGTCGAGAACCAGCACAGCGGCCTCGCGCATATAAGCTCGAGCGATCGCGATCTTTTGCCATTCCCCGCCGGAAAGCTCCACACCGTTCTTGAACCGTTTGCCAATCATCTGGTGATAGCCGACCGGCAATCTGTTGATTACCTCGTCAGCTTGGCTGCGCATCGCCGCACGTTCGATGCGGGCTTGGTCGCCGCGGGCGGTAATTTTTCCGACTGCGATGTTGTCGCCTGCGCTGAGATTGTAACGAACGAAATCCTGGAAGATGACGCCCATATTACCGCGCAAGGCGTTGAGATCGTATTCGCGCAGGTCGTAGCCATCCAGCAGGATACGACCTTCATCCGGATCGTAAAGGCGGGTGAGAAGTTTCACCAATGTGGTCTTTCCGGCGCCATTCTCTCCGACCAGCGCGAGTACTTCGCCGGCGTTCAACGTAAAACTAAGATGGCGCACGGCCCATCGTTCCGCGTCCGGATACCTGAATCCCACGTCGTCAAAAACGAAGCCTACACGAATAGGCTGAGGGAATGGACGTGGATTGTCCAGGGATAGAATTTCCGGCTTGACCTCAAAGAACGAGAATAGATCGTTGAGATAGAGTGCCTGACCAGCCGTAGTCGAGAAGCTCGTCAGAAGCCCTTCAAGGAGGGTGCGCAGACGCCTGAAAGAACCGGCTAGAAAGGTCAGGTCACCTACCGTGAACTCGCCTGTCAGAGTGCGCCACGCGATATACGCATATGCCAAATAATAGCCGATGGTGCCGATCGCGGTGAACAAGCCACCCCAGCTGGCGCGCCGTATCGCAAGCTTACGATTTGCGGCGTAAAAGTCACCAGCCAGGCGGATGTAACGGTCAATCAGGAAGCCATTGAGGCCAAAGATCTTGACTTCTTTGGCTGTTTCAACGCTGGCAGCCGTCTGCCTGACGTAGTCCAGTTCTCGCCGCTCCGGCGTTCGGCCGAAATCGAGCGAATAGCTCTGCGCATTGAAATGAGCTTCTCCAAGGAACGCCGGAACCAACGCCAATAGCAGGAGGGCGATAAGCCAAGGCGCAAAGAAAATGAAGCCGGCGACAAAGCTCGCCACGGTGACAACGTCTTGGGCTTGACCGAGGAGTTGTCCCATCAGCGTCATTCGTCCGCTGGTTTGTCTGCGGGCGCGTTCCAGCTGGTCTTGGAATTCGGAATCCTCAAAATCCTCCAGATCAAGGGTCGCTGCATGCTCCATCAATCGGACGCTTGATGAATTGCTCACGCGCTCCGAAAGCAGACTGTCTACCAGGGACACGATGCGTCCGAGAATATCCGCAAGGACAGCTAGCGCGAACTCGGCAATCAGAAGCAGACCCAGCCAGTTGAGGAGACCGCTATTTAGCCACTGCGAGAGCGTCTCGGGCTTGTGAGGCGTCTGTACCAGGACCACCACGTCATCAATGATCAGTTTGCCAACGTAGAGAGTGATAACTGGAATCAGCGCACGCACTAACCGTAACGTCAGCGATGCCGCCATCAATTGTGGACTCGTACGCCAGACCATCACGGCGAAAGGTCGCAGGTTCTTTAGCGCGCCGACCCGTTCCTTGAGAGATGCACTAGACGTTGTGAACGATGACGTTCGGCCAGGAGACGCCCTCGCGGTTCGGTCCGCATCGCTGTATTGCCGCGGCATCTAACCGTTCCTAATTTCGCTGACGGGATCTGAGTCAAGTGGCTCTTAAACGGATTTCGACGGCACGTGATCGCTCGCGTTCGCTCGTAGAGCTGACCGAGATCATGGAAGCTGATTCACGAACGCGTCAAGATTGAACCAGGGGCATGCCGAGACGGCCGATTCCTGGAAGCTTCAGTGCCGGCCGCCTTATATCTAACCCGAGAACGCCACCGAAGAAGTTTAGCTCAAAGCCCTCCATCCATCCGACCGTCAGACCGAGATAACCACCCAATGAAACGAATACGCCGGTTCCCGAAGGCGTGAGACCAAACCAGTTTCCCCGGTAGGGATAGTCCTTGCCGATAGCGGTGGGCGGCAATACGGCGTTCAGTTCCGGAACCGCGTCCAGGATCGCCTGGATAAAGGTGTTGGAGTTCGGCCCGGGCCAAGGTCGATAGTCACCGTAGGCGCGAAACTTGTAGCTTTCGACCACGGAACGAATTTTTGGGATCAATTGCTCCGCTTTGTCTCCGTCCACGCTCACGATCGTTTCGGGGACGGCACCGAACCATCGGCCGTCAGGTAAAAACCCGTCGATGCGGATTGGTTCGCCCCACGCCGTATAATCGTAGCGGGAATAACGAGATGCGCCGCGTTCCTTCACGACGATCCAGGTGTGAACGGCAAATATCCCGCGCCAGCGGACTGTTCGGGCGGCGAAAACACGAATGAGCGCATTGGAATGGTCCGCTGGCTTCGGGAGAATCCCGGCGCTTGAGCGATCTGCAAGTTGCCAGTTTTCGCGACGATCTCCGACCAGATAATTGGCCGCGGAGATGGCGATCGGTCCGACCAACAGAAGCAGAAAAATGAGCACGAATTTCTTCAAGGGATGAGGAGGTTCAGTTCGAATGCTGCAGCGATCCCATCCGATGTAGTTCTTTTCGTTGGCTTTGCCAGCTTAGGGCAGAGACTTTCCGTAGATCCGCTAGCTCGAACGCCGCTTCGGTATCAGGCGCCATGAATGCCATCTTGAGCGCCTTGCGCATCACTTTGGTCAACTCTTCTACGAGTTTCACCTTAGCGACGCGGTTCCCGAAGACCATCTGGTGCGGAAGATCGATGCTGCTCTCGATCTCTCCTGGCGTCGCAGCGAACTTGCACCTCACTATTGATCGATGGGTCGCCCGTCGATCGATCCGGAACTAAACCGCGTAAATGAGCTAAGGATTCTCAGCCATGCTCCCCGATGAATTGCAGCGCTTTGATTCCGGGAAGGAAGAAGTAGCCGCCTCCCAGCGTTTGAGTGAATGCCTTCAGTGACACTTCGTCGCCGCTGGGCAAGCCCGGTGTCGTGAACATCTTGGGTTGCACGGGCGATCCCACGATCGGGTCATCTTCGTGATGGAGATCTTCAAAGCGAAAGTTGCGCAACCATCGCTGGTAGAGGAACTCGAACTGCCGCTCGAGATCGGCGTTACATGCGATGAAGAACAAACCTTGGCGATTGTCATCGTCGTCTGCCAGCTCGAGATAGGGTCGCCCGCGGCGGAGCAACCTGTGCAGTTTGGTCGACTTGATGCTTGATTGTACATCGGTACCGATCGAGTCCCGCGGGTTTACCCGGCGGATGTGCGCCCCTATGGGGCATGCGAAGCCGTTGGCGTCCTCAACACGATAGCGAAAGGCGTCGGCCGTGGAGTCTGACATCGTCGCGGTTTGGTCGCCCTTCCATACCAGCGGCAAGCCGTTCTTTAAACGGCCCATCATTTTTTCACAGATCGTCGGGCCGCCAGGCCGGGAGATCGCCGCTTCAAATGACTCAAATGCTTTCACGTCCTGCTGGATCTGGCGCACAGCCAGGTAGGTCCCGTTGAGCGTGAACCGTCCGCCGGGATGAGTCGCGCGCCCCGATTGCATCCAGCCCGCTACGTCCGGGCAGTAGTTGAGTTCGTCATACCCGTTGCGGTAGCCGAGCACGAATTCTCCGGGTTCGACCAGCCGATCTTCGAAATATACGCCGGCATCCTGCTGAGCTCGCTTCGAATCGGCGCCGTCTTCCCTCAGACCGCGAATGACGGGTTGCGCGATGCCGTCGCGAAATCCGAAGGGCTCGTATAGCTTGCCATCCCGGAAGGAGTTCGGACGGTTTTCGACGGTCGCGAACGTGAACGCGTCCGTGTCAGGAGGCGGCATCTTTGATTCTTCGCCCGGCAACTGCCACTGAGCGATGAGAATATGTACCGTCTGTCGGCAGGTGAAATCTTCGACGTCTGACCAGCGCCATCGTTCGCGCGGATTGTCTATCAGCAGTTCCTGGCGCAAGTCGCTTCCCATGCCGCTGCGAAACGGTGTTGGAAACGGGTGCTCAGCAGTTTCCGTCAGGCCGAGCTTCACAAGTCCTGAAAAGCTGAAAGCGATGGCCATCGCTTCGCGAATGGAAGTGTCCTTTCGGGAATTGACGCGCTTCGCGGTGGTAATCAAGTCGCGGCTGACGAATTGGGAAATCCAGCGCCGGGCTTGATCCTGCCGTCCGTCGCGAATGGTCAAGAGCCAAAACCGGCTGTCGGTGAGCCAACCGTAGCCGCTGTTCAGCATTCCCTGAATGTCGCACAATTGCTCGGAGAGGACTGGCGCACGCCTCATTCGATAGCCCTCATGATTTGGTCGTCGTTGCAGTCATTACGTTCGCCGAACAGGGCATCGCGCACCGTGGTGGCGCGATCGGTTTCGTCAATCGTCGAGTTGCAAGCGTCAAAATGGAATAGATGCGGAAGCATGCTGTCGCGGGCATACGACTTGAACCCCAACTCGCACTTCACGCCACGGAAGACGAGAAACCGCGTCGGCGGAAAAGCGCGAGGCTCCCTTACGCTTGGTTGACCAACGGCTGCGGGCTCACGAACCCTGAGCTTCGTCCATCGCCAAAACAACGTAGTTCCCACCGAAGCGCCGTTGATAAAATCGTCCAGATAGCCACCAAAATTGCCGTCGTAGTTGGAGCAGAACAGGTAGCGGCGCCCGTTGTCGATGATGCGCCAATGACCAAAATGGATGCCTGGCGCGCCGCCCAGCACGCCCTCCGTATAAATCACCCGGCCAATGAGGGTCACGAGGCGTAGGGACGCGCGGGTCCACCATACACTCCACCAATGCGGACCGCGCATGTCAGTCAGGCTGATCAAGTGCGCGGTTCCTCTAACCAACTCAGCTTCACTCGCGTCGATAGACGGGTGAACCTGTTGTGCTCTCTCAACGTCGTCTTCGTGCGGATGATAGAACCAGGCGGTCGGCTTCGGAAGCTGACGGGAGATCCACGAAAGCAGGATAATAGAGCCCAATATCAGCAGCACTGAAAAAACGATGATGGCGAGGAGGCCCAGCCCGGAGGTCGCCGGCAACCATTGCAAAAGCTGATGTTCGAAGACCTTGGGCCAGAATGTGTAGGTCACAACGCAATAGATCGAGGTCAGGAGAACAGGTCCACCGACCAGCCAGACGCTGATGTAAGTAGCCAACGACGACCATGTCTCGGTTGGCCGATCGAGTTCGCGGCCAATGCTCTTGAGCCAACGCCTCCAGGGCTTGAAAAGCGCCGGTAGCAGACCAAACATCACCCACAATGCGAGGGCACTGGCAGCCAAAGCGATCAGCAAGCGAATGCTGGCGCAGAGCAGATATCGGCTCGCTTCGCTGATTGCGAGAAACGCGGTCTGCAATTCGGAATCCGACCTTGCAAAGAGCCACGCGATCGCGCGAGCCGCCAACCTGAAGAAGGCACCGACGAGCCAGACCGAGGCCATCCATAGAGCTACGATCGCTGCCGGATAGGCTGCCTTGGCAATGATACTGGCGCCGCTTCCCCGCCAAAAGGACCGCGGCGCGGGTTCGGTTGCCCAATCGAATTCTGGCTTCTCGAATGCCCATCGGGCGAGCGATAAAGCGAAGGTAGCGCGGTCGGAGCCGTGCGCAGCTTTCAATTGGCGCGCCGTCTCCCGTGTTTGTCGGAGGAGGCCTCTTTCCTTCTTGATCTGTCGAACCGAACGATCTCGGGCACCGACAAAAGCACCGTCGGCGATGGAATGCCAGCTCATCAGCCGATCAAGCAGCTCCTGGTTGCACTGGCCTACGGGCCGCTCGCCTTCAGGCCAATATATGCTGTAGAGCGACCACATCGCCCCGCTCGGATGATTGACGAGACGATAAAGCAGGTCGTAAGGGCGCAGACCCTCTTCGACGGCGAGTTCCAACATCAGCGACGGCAATGGGCTCTGCGCATCGGACATCGCGGGCAACAGAGCTATCGATGCGAAGTGCACGACTTCGACGTCGCGGAAGAGCGCTTTCAGCGCCTGGGACATATGGCCCGATGCAACAAGGTCGGCTCCGCCGCGCCAGTCCGGTGCGATAATGCAGATCATCTGCTGCCGGACTGTCATAACCATCGCGGTCCCTCACGCCTGCTTGGCGAAGCGCACGCGCATGCGCGACATCAGCGGTCCGTCATATTCGATCGCTTTGCCGTCGTCGTGCGCCAATCGCACCTCAGGAAGGGTCAGAAAGCCGACCAGCCCGCTTGTGATGATGTTGAGCGCATACTCCTTGGCAGGGCACTGGCGGTCGCCGTACCCGAATACGAGATAACGAAGGCTCTCCTGGTTTCCCCAGTCGCGGTGCGGACAGAATTGGCGGCTGTTTGCGACTGCGTGCGGATCGAACAAGGCGCCGATAGACCACATCGTGACCGTCGTACCACCACGGCATTGGGCATTACGACGTGCGCCGGTTTCCAATTCGGTGTCGCGCGGGACATCGCGGGCCAGCAGCGGGAAGATAGGCCGAAATCGCATGAGCTCGAGAACGTGGTCTCGCACGTATTTACGAAATTTATCATCCTGCCACACCTCAGAGGCTTCGATTTCCGCCGCTCTGGATCGCAGTGCCCGGTAGACGCCGGGACGGCTTAAAAGCTCTTGCAGGACGAGAGCGGCAGATTGCACGGTGACGGGATGTGAGACCCAGGTGAGGCCCAAGGCATTTCGTTCGATAGCCGCGGAGGGCAGGTCCACATCCCACGATCTTCGAATGTCGACCGCCGCGGCGCTGACCCTGGCCCTCAGTGCGTCGCCGCAGAGCTCCGCTCTTCCCCGCATCTCTATTGGCGACGAACGGCCGCCCAAAAGCTGGCCCGCAACGTATCGTATCTCCATGAAGTACTGCCGCGTGAGCCCCTGATCGTGAATGTCTCCTGCTCCCACAGCCAGTTTGTCTGCGGCTTCGCCGAACACGGGTGAAATAGCCCGAAAGGCGATCCACGTCAGATAGTCGTCGATGAGATCGAAAACCGGCCGGTCTCTGGCCTGCATCAGTTCCGCGATAAGCCGTTGAGCCTCCCGGTCGGCGACCGCCTCGACGTCTTTCAGAAATTCCAACCTTGCTCCTAGCAACTTTCTATCGGCGTCATAGGTTGGACCGGGATCCATTGCGATCAGATAATCACCTGCAACCAGGTCCGGCGCATGGGCTGTGCTCGAAAAGCTCTTCGGCCTGGTGAGAACGCCCTTGACGGCGTGTGCGCGTGCGACCAACCCGAACAATCCGCCGGCGAATGGCCAAAGCCGAAGCAGCCAGCCTATTCCGCGCAAGACGGGAGGAGTACGAATCAACCAGCAGAACAAACCATACGAGAGCCTGCGAAAACCGGGCGCCGTCGGATCGGGAGCATTAGCCACGGTTCTCATGCGGCGTGCCAATCCCGAGTTCGGGTCGCGAGAGCTGCTTCGGCTCGCTTCTCGTAGTAGGGCATTCCGAGACGACGCGCCGCCTCGTGGGTCTTGGTGAAGCAGTCCATCGCAGCCGATGTGTCTCCGGCGCGCCACAGCGTCTCAGCCAATTCGTAAAGCGCTTCGGTACGGTGACCGTACTCTTCGCCGGCTTGATCGACTGCCTGTCGTCCGGCGCAAACCGCGTCTTCAAATCTTCCAAGATTGCGATATGCAACCCCAAGGCTAACACGCATGAAGATCTTGCCGTAGTGGCCGGCCGCGTTACAGATGCGATCGGCGAAACCCTTTTCGAGCAGAACCACAGCCTCGGAGGCTTTGCCATTGCGTGCGAGCGCGCTGCCGAGCGTTCCGATGCAAACAGCCAGCATTGTTGGCACGCCGTGCACCAGGCATCGCTGTACAGCGTCACGTAGCAAGGCCTCCGCTTTTTCGGTTTCCTCTTTCTCAATCCAAATCTGCCCTTGAACGTAGTCGATCAGAAGACGGGAGTATGGATGATTGACCGTCGCCAGGATCTTGTAGGCTTGCGTACAAGCTGCTTCAGCACCTTCGTATTCGCCAAGGCGCGACAGCGCGCTCGCATAGAACGCGTACAGGTTGATGATAGGAATTGCCGCCCATCCGGGCTGGACATAATGCTGAGCTAATTCAGGCCCGTGATCCGCAAGCACGACACGGCCTTCCGCGGCAGCCTCGGCATAACGCCCAAGGGCGTGAAAATTCATCAGGCGAATCTGGCGCGCCGCCATTTTCATATGGCGTCGTTGCGCAAGGCTGGCGGCTTCAAGGCCCGTCGCGGCGTGCTTCAGGGCCAGCTCGAACTGTCCGCGCATCCAGAGAAACACCGCTGTCTGCGTCGACACGGATGCGCGGGCGACCTGATCATTCAGTTGTGTACCGATGAAGTCGGCACGTTCCATGTTTTCGAAGATATCGTCGATATGTCCGAGGGCCATCATGGCGCCGATGGCTTCCAGCCGTAGTGCGAGCTCCAGGCCTTGCGCGGTAGAATCGTCCTGACAGCGGCGAGATGCTTCCACACCAACCTCGAACATTTGAAGCGCTTCGTGATTGGCCGAGCGCGATTTGGCGCGCGCCATCGACTTGATGGCGAATCGTGCCGCATGCTCCCACTCCTCACCCTTGAAGGCGTGATGAGCGAGCGCCGGCGCGGCGTCGGCATCCTCGGGACTGGTTTGCGAATGCAAGGCAAGAAACGCGAAACGGTGCAGAGCCTTGAGGCGAGCGCGAGTAAGCGTTCCGAGCACAACATCGCGTACGAGCGCGTGGCGGAACATGAGTGCCGGCGATCGAACCGAACGAAGGGTCCGGTCAGGTGCGTGCAGCAAACCCGATGAGACGCAAAGATCCAGCATTTTTCCCGCGCGGGCGACGTCGACGTCCTGCATGGAGGCAATCAGTTCTCGCGTGATCGGATCTCCCAGAACGCTTGCGGCTTCAAGGGCAGACTTCGCAGTATGGGGTAGCCGATCTACGCGTGCGTGTATGACGGCGGCAATGGAGCCCGGAACCCGCAATTCGCCCGGCGGTTTCTGCAATCGGTACGCACCCGGCGTTCCTTCCAACGATCCTTCATCGATCAGCGTGATGACCAGTTGCTCCATAAAGAACGGATTGCCGTCGGCACGACGAATCAGTTCGCTCGCGACGGCGTGAACCGAGGGGTCATCGCCAAGCAGGGCATGGGCGAGGGCGAGCATTTCGGCTTCCTGCAAAGGTTCGACGCGGTGTTCGGAGAACCACGCAGCTTGACCCCATTGATGCTTGAAATCCGCTCGATAGCTGACACAAATAAAGACCGGTAAGCCTTCGAGTCGTGGCAGCAAAGATTCGAACAGGCGCTGACTCTCTCGATCTGCTAAAAAGACGTCCTCAAGCACAATTACTAATGGACCTGCCTTTAGCCGCACGGAAACAAGCCACAACAGTGCTTCACCAATCCGACGCCGTCTTTGCGACGGATTCGATGTCTGCCATTCTTCGTCCGGAGCTGCGAGTCCGAGCAGATCACTTACCGGAGCCAGATGATTGGCGCTTTCTCCCGGCCAGTTTGCGATAAGCGCCTGAACGGCGGCTTGCTTTGCGGCCGTCTCGCTGGCGCGAGGCAGACCGATCATGCTCGCGAGAAGATCAGCCGCGGTACTGTATGCTCTCGTGCTTGCGTATCCCATGGCCTGGCAAAGGCAAACATCCACGCCGAGTTTCAGGAGACTGTCGGTCCAATCCGCGATTAGGCGAGATTTTCCGACCCCGGCTTCTCCACGAAGTCCGATAGCCCGCATTACGCCTTTTTGAACTGTCTCGATGGACGTTCGTAGCAGCCGTAGAGAATCTTCACGTCCGATGAGAGGGGCCGAACGATGCATCCGCGTCAAAGGGGCCGCTGCCGAGTTCTCGGTGCCAACCACGACCTCGTGGAGTTCAATCGTTGTTGCCAATCCGCGGATGTCGCGCATTCCAACAGGTCGCGTGTCGATTTGCTGCGCAATCAGGCGCTGCGTCGATGCGCTAACTAATATGCTGCCGGGGGTCGCTAGCTTCTCAAGCCGCGATGCAATGTGGATGGTCTTGCCATCGGCTCCATAGTGAGACCACTGGTATTGCCCGATGATGCCGACCACGACTTCACCGGAGTTGATACCGACGCGCAGCGCTGCTCTGACCCGGGGAGTTTCGTGACCGTGTATGATAGCCCTCTGCATCTTGAGGGCAGCCAAGCAAGCCCGCAAGGCGTGATCTTCCTGCGCAACAGGGGCGCCGAACAACGCGACGAGGCCATCCCCGAGCAATTGGCTAACGGTCCCGCCGAAGGTTTCGACAGCGTCGGCAAGCAGGTCGCGCGCCCTGGATAGATACTCTCGGGATTCTTCCGGATCTGCATGCTGCAGCAACGCGGTTGAATCGCAAACGTCGACAAACAGGACGCTCACCTGTTTGTTTTCCGTCAAGATCTCGGTTGTGCGCAACTTGGGGGGGTGAGGCCGGATAGGTAGAACGTTGCAAACCGATACGTCAGCAATTGCCGGCGAAGGATACTTGTCGGTGGCGTCGTTGAGGCGCGTACCGCACTGTGGGCAGTATCGGTGCTTTAAAGCAACTCGAGCGGAGCAAACGGTACACTTGGTCACGACAGTCACCGATGGCTTCTACGAAAAAGCTTACGCTACTGGTTGTGAACGTCGTGGTCTCCCGCAGATATCGGCCCACGATCTTGTAAGAGTCCTTTACTCGTAGCCTGGGCATCAGATGTGATTAAACGGTCCCTGATCGGTATTCTTTTGAAGAACTAACGACCGACCAGTGGAAGTGTCTTAAAGACACTGTCGGATATGCTTAATGGTCCAGTGGGCAAGTTTCGATCCAAATGAGAAAGCCCACCTTCGCGATTATACCCTCTACCGGGAAATTGAGAAAACAAATGTGAACTAGGCCACATAAACGACTTTTCGCAGTTTTTTTGGGTTGTCAATTGGTCGCAGTTGATGATCCGAGCATGCTCGGATTCGGCCAGTGGCCGTTGGCGAAATCGCCGCAGCAGCGTAGGGCCTCCGCTTTTGAAAGCAATTCTGAGGCTGCCGTTCCATAACATCCGATTGGCGTACGCCATGTGTAGCAATTGGAAGTCCGCAAAGGATGCTAATTGATAAGGCACGGATTCAAAAGCGAGGGCTCAATCGCGAGCCCTAGTCAACTCAGCTGCGTTGCCGATTATTTGCAAGCATTGGTCGATCGCCTCGGGCAGATAGCACCTGGCTAGCGCCGGGGTTGGGTAACCCAGAGAACGGGCAATTTAGGGTTGCGCGGAGGCGCGTAATCGGGAGCCGGAATTCTCGCCAGCTTTTTGCGCCCTCGGTCCGAGTTCACGCTTTAGGTTGCGCCGGCGGTCAGTGCGGCATAACCTATGCATATATTTTATTAGTCGCGGTTGTGGGAGTGGGGCCCGTGAGCGAGTTGTTGCGTAGAATTGCCGCTAAGGCGTGCATTGTTGTACCTATTTTTTTCTGCCTCGCCGCCTGTGCGGTCGTAGATCAGTATTCTGGCAGAGCGGTGGTTTACAATCTGCAAGCCGAGCAAGCCCAGGAACAGGCATTGCTGCTCAACGTGGTACGTGCGTCGTTGCGGCGGCCGATGCAGTTCACCGGCTTGCAATCGATCACAGGCACCGCCAGCGCCAGCGGCAGTCTTACCGGCGGCGCAACCAACACCGTTCAAAAGCCGTTCATTTCCGCGTTCGGTTTGGCTCCGCCCAGCAGCAGCACGGTGATCGCTAGCCTTCTAGCCAGTACCGTTGGCGGCACCGCCAGCGTCAGCGGCGGGCCGACGTTCAGTGTGCCGGTGCTCGATACGCAGGAATTCTATCAGGGGTTTCTAAATCCAATCTCGGGGCAAGTGTTCGATCTCTATCTTCAGTTCGGCTATCCGCGTGACGTCCTGTATAATCTCATGATTGAGAAAATTATTATCAAGCGGCTTGATGGAGAATGCCGCGCCGAAGTGCACACGCCTGAATGCGAAGTGACGATCAGGAACTATGCTCCAGAGGATGTCAGCCTCAGGCTTTTCCAGAATATGATAGGATATTTGATCCGTCTCGGGCTGAGTACAGAACCAATTATCGAGGTGGCAAAAAAGACCTCATCCGACAAGACCGCAGCCGCTCCGGAAGTGAAGCAGTTTGGTTTCTGTTTTGCGCCTCGCGAGGCCGAAGATTATCGGCGTATCGATCGCCATGTGTTGTGCGGCCATCCAGCCGCCGCGTTACAGTTGAAGGCATCGGAAATCGGTCGAAAATCTGTTATTAGTGGCGTTCCAATACCGAAAGCTTTCATCGACAACCTTTACGCCGAGCTTATCGCGCCCAAGCTATCCGGTGAAGACCTGGACGAGCGCGCGATGGGTTTCAGCAAAATTCGTGCATTCGGGGGCAAAAACGTTTCGATATCCTTCAACACGCGATCCATTGAAGGAATTCTCTATTACCTCGGTGAAGTTGTGCGCAGATCCGCGCATCCGGAAAAAGGACAGTCGCCTGATCCGGTTCAGGTTCGGGTCGGCCCTCCGCAAAATCCATTTCCGCCGAGAGCCTGCCCGTACGAAGGAGAAATCAACGGGTATCGCTGCACCAATCTCTTTGTTGTCGAGGAAGGCGGCTCCGACACAAATGGGATCTCGGTAGAATACGCAGGTGGGCGTTACACGATTTCGTCCAATACCTCGGGGTCCTGGACGATGCCGGTATTCGACGTTGTGAAACAGCTGCAGGCCGTCAATACGTCGGCTAAACAGTTGCCCGCATCCAACCTGATCTCCGTTCTGAGTAATTGATTGCGCGGAACCCGGTTCTTGGCGGCTGCCATTCTCCTGGTCGCGTGCCACCCGGCATCGCTCTGGGACTTGACGTTCGGTCTTGGCGCACGACGGCTGGGGAGCCGGGTTGGAACGCTCGACTTCTATGGAGTAGACTGGAGTTGAACGAATACGTTCGGTTTTTTCAACGGGCGGGGCTTTCTAAAAATGGCCAAACCGGTGTGCTTCGTACTGATGCCGTTCGGCGTGAAAATGGACGCCGCAGGGCGCGCGATCAATTTTGACCACGTATATGAGCAGATATTCAAGCCGGCGGTGGTCGCCGTGGACCTTCTTCCCATCCGTGCGGACGAGGAGCAGGCGCAGGGCTTCATCCACAAGTTGATGTACGAGCGATTGCTACTCAGCGAGTACGCGATCGCTGATCTGACCTTATTAAACGCCAATGTCTATTACGAGCTTGGTGTCAGGCATGCGGCCAAGCCGTCAACAACGGTAATGACAATGGCTGGTCAGAGCGGGCTGCCGTTTGACGTCGCAGGATTGCGGGTTCTGCCCTATGCGCTCGACCCGACCGGCAACCCTGTCGATGCGCCTGGTGCCGCAAAGGCATTGGCTGATCAGCTACGCAGTTATATCGAGCAGGAATTTGTGGACAGTCCAATTTATCAACTCGTGACCGGCCTCAAACCGTTGCCAATCGATCCGACATTGACGGACATTTTTCGCGAGCGTACTAAAAACTCGGAAGGTCTAAAGGGGCAGCTTGCCGCGGCGCGCGCTTCGAATGAAGCCGGCAGCATCGCCTCCGTGGAGAAATCTTTAGGTTCGATATCCGACCTCGAGGCCAGCGTGGCGCTCGACCTATTGATCTCGTACCGCGCAGTCAGTGCGCATCAGGAGATGATCGATCTCATCGGCAAACTCGACCGAAAGCTGTCCCAAAGTGTCATGGTCCGACAAATGCTGGCTTTTGCCCAAAACAAACTTGGACAATGGCAGGAGGCCGAAGAAATATTGGTCAAGCTTGTTGCCGTTCAGGGGCCGTCAAGCGAAGCGAGCGGCCTATTGGGAAGCGTCTATAAGAATCGGTGGGAAAACGCGACCAAGGCCGGCAAAACCTATGCGGCTAAAGCCTATCTGAAACAGGCGATCAATTCGTATGTAGCCGGCTTCGAGGCGGACTGGCGGGATCCTTATCCCGGGGTAAATGCGCTGACACTTATGGAAGTCGCCGATGATTCCCGCAGGCATGCGCTGCTGCCTGTGGTCCGGTATTTATCCGAGCGGCGCATCGTCGGCAGGGGGCATGCCGCCGATTATTGGGACTATGCGTCGCTGCTTGAAATCGCAGTGCTCGCCGACGATTCCAATCTGGCTGACGATATGCTTGGGCAAGCGCTTACAGTGGCAGGAGAGCGCTGGCAGCTAGAAGCAACTGCGCGCAATCTCCGCGTCATTTCCGACGCGCGCGGGGCACGGCAAGCGAACGTCGATGCCGTCAACGCGTACCTTGAGGAATTAAACAAAAATATTAGTGGCTGGTCTAATCGTAAATCGGGGTGAATCAGGGAGTGTCCTTGAGCCGACCCGATCGAGCCCCTTTTGCCGAGATCGGTAGCATTTTGTGCGTTATCGGTTTTCAGGAAGCGATCAATGTTTAAGACACGTGATTTTCTTCCGATTATCGTGACCGCAATCACCGTCTTTGGTCTGGCAGTCGCCGCAGTCGTCGAATCGGGGGTCTGTCGGGGCGATCAAGCGTGTCTGCTGATATCGCCACTCGAGGTCTTGTTCGGGCAGCCTCCGGCAGGGGTCGGTTCCTCGCGCGTCTTGTTGGCGCTCACCCAATTCGGTGTGAAATTCATTCTGCCCATGGGCGCGTTTCTGTCGAGCGTCAGGATTGTCTTGACCGCGGTAAGGCACGATTTTCGGGCGGTGCTGGCACGGAGGCAGAAGAATCATATCATCGTGTGTGGTTTGGGCGACACCGGAATGCGGATTGTCCGGAACATGCGATCGAAGGGCAAGACGGTCGTCGTCGTCGATCAGTCTGAAGATGCCGCTAACCTCGCGGTTTGCGATCAGCTTGGAATCGCGGTGATCAAAGGCGATGCGATAAACCCCGAAGCCTTAAGCCTGGCCGGTGTCATGAAGGCAGATGCCGTTATTGCGTGTACCGGAAACGATGTTAGTAATGTCAACGTTTCGCTTCAACTTAAAGAGCTGTTCGAAACACGTCATCGGCTGAATCCAATTAAGGTGATTGCAGAGGTTCGAAGCCCTTGGTTATTTTCCCGGCTCGAAAGCCATAATCGAGGGGCTCTCGGATCAGACAGCGTCGAACTGCGGCTCTTCAACACGAGCGAAAACGCGGCGCGACTTTTGCTAAGAGCATTTAAGTTTCCGCCTGGACCGGAGATACAGCCAGGTGCGTTTGTAATCTTCGGCTTTGGGTCCTTTGGACTGCAGGTCGCGTTGCACATGCTTCGCTCCCTGCCTGTCGGGACATCCGACAAGATCAAAATCGTTGTCGTGGATCGGGCGGCGGACGAGTGTGAGCGACGATTTCAACAAAACTTCCCGGCCGCGTCGAAATTTGCCGACGTCCAGTTTGTCACGGCCAACATTTCGCCCGCAACTCCAGAGGGCTGGGAGACTGTCGAAAGTACATTGTTCAACATGCCGCTCTTGGGCGCTGCGATTTGTTTTGAACAGGATCAGGTCGGGTTATATGCCGCACTCGGAGTTCGTCGCCGGCTCGACGATCGTTTCAGAATCGAGACTCCGATCTTTCTTCGCCTCGCTGGGGGCGCCCGGCTGAAGGAGCTTTCGGCGGCTATTGAAAACTTCGAAGGGCAACCGGGAAGGTTTCAGTTGTTTGCCGGTAACGAAGAGATTCTCGGCTTTGACGTATTGGTCAGGGATGAACTGGATTCTCTTGCTCGGGCTTTGCATGAGCAGTACCGGAATTCCCAATTTCCACCCAATCAGACGGCGTCAAACTTGCCGTGGAGTCAGCTTCCGGAGGCTCTAAAGATCGCCAACCGGCGCCGAGCAGATAACCTTCCCTTCGTGTTGTCGCGCGCTGGCCTTGAGTTGGTTCCATCATCGTCGCCGAATTGCATCGAACTCGACGATCGTGAGATCAAGCGTTTGGCGGAACTTGAGCACCGCCGTTGGATCATCGAAAGACAGCTGCTCGGTTATTCATACGGGGAGGTGCGCTCAGACTTTCCGCCGCGGCACGACCTTCTGACCGACTGGGAAAAGCTGCCGGAAACCGTACGGCAATTCAATCAGGAGGATGTAAAAAGGCTCCCCTCCCTGCTTGCGAACCTAAACCTGGAGGTGCGACGTCAGGAGAAAGTGTTCGCGGTCGGGGAGGGTCTGGGTACAGCGGAGTCAAGGTTGAATGCAATTACTGGAGCGCGGCGCGCAAGCACCGTGGTGGTCGCGGATATTGATACCCCGGAAGGACGCAGGGTCGCAGAGCGCGCACTCGATTTGCCAAAGACCCAATTGTGGCTGCTGTCGTCGACCGCGCCAGCCGATAACTGGCTTTTCCCGCAACTCGGCGCCGCCGCGGCGGGTTGGATCACCCGCCAGCAATTCCTCCCTCCCGTCGAAATTTGAAACGTAGGCTATGCGCTATTGAAGAGATTTGATCGGGCGTTGACGATAAATCGAAACCCAATCGGCGCTTTCCTTCATCGCTTCCATTCCAAGTTGGCGGAAGACCGACCATGCGGCGGGTTGCATATCCTCCGAGTATTGTTCCGGCAATAAATCATGAGCTCGTTTGAAGAGCAGCCGCATTCGTTCGTATTGATTCGCCTGTGCCGCATAAGCAAGGCGCTCGGAATAGCCGGTTAACGCCGCGGCAATACCAGGGAGAAGACCACTGGCAATAAGCAACAGGTCCCGGATTCTAAGAGGAATACCAAAGATCGGTATTTGGTAGTCGAGAGGCTGAAGCAAGCCAAAGATGGAAATGAACATGGAGACGACAAAAACGAGGGTGATGCCGAAGCACACATACGACCAGGCTTCAAACATGTTAGATCGCCGATCGTGCCGTTCGCGTTGTTGTGCGAAATAGCGTTCTTGGCCTAATACCCAGTACTGTCTTACGGCACGATAAGCCATCGCGTCATTGAGCTGCGGCTGGGTTCTGCTCTGCGGCCGATGACATAAAGCAAGTGAGCGGAGCGTATTTTTCACCCACGTAAGCTCGCTTGGCTGCTTGATGGGGTAGAGATCGGCAACGCCGTTAACTGCATTTTCGCTCTGATCAACGATTTCGCCGTTACGCTGCGGTCGGACGATGCTGAGAATGTGCCAATAGATTGCAACCCGTAATGCTTCTGCTAGCGCGCGATAATCAAGGAAACGTTCCTGGTCGCGCCGACGCCGCACTCGACCAAGAAGCAAAAATCCGGCTCCGCCTGTGAGGAAATAGAAAAAGAGCAACCAGGCCGGTACAACCCCGCGATCGGTAGCGAAGCCAAAATGGTCTGCAAATGCAAATAGGAAAACTCCGGCCAGACTGATTAAAAATAGCCATATCCAGTCTGTCCTGAACTGCTTCTGCCGTCTCTTTGCAAGCGTGTCGGCGATGCCGAAAAACCGGCGCCACATGGATCCTTCGTTCATCGCAGATTGCCCGGCGGCGTCATCGCCCCGTTGGTCATCCGATACAGCGAAGAGCGCGTTTTCGCTGTCTTCGAGGATCGAAGCGGGGTTCGCGTTTTCGAATTCCCGCGCGTCGGTGTTGAATTCTCTGGTCAGGGCACTGAGTGCGACAAACGTTTCCCAAGCGCTGACCTCGTCCTGTGGCTCAGTGCCGTTTGACGGTTTGCTCGCGACATCCGGACCCCAGGGAAGAACGGATACGCGCGTGGCAGCCGTTCCAGCCTTCATGCGCGGGGTCACCAGATGAATGACGGGCCCGATTTCCGAACCATCGAGGCTGTTGCCAGCGGTTCGGCTCACGCTGAGCGGTATCCCTTCGCGTTTGAAGGCCACGACCTCGGCGGTGCCCCCCATTGCGCGGTCGTCGTTGCCGTCCCATAGTGCGATCAGGACGTTGCATTGCTGTACGATAAACACGCCGACGGCGCGGTACTGTTTCGCCCGGCACACCGGATCGTCTCGAACATTCTCGGGTGTATTTCCAGGGACAAATCCCATGACCCGGGTCGTGAAAGCTCGACCCGACAATTCGTCAAATTCGATCTGGCCGGCCGTAGTCTCAAAATCTCGCCGGTATTCGTCGCTGGACATTGGAAGGGCCGCCACCAGGGTCGCGCCGACCGACAAGGCGACGCGAGCCGCCAGCCGATCCGCCCCTTCAGCAAGCGCCGAAACCAGAACCAAGGGGGCGTCCCCGCCGGTGCCGCCTTGATAGTCATTTTGAAGCCGCTTCAGGATAGCTTCGAATTCTTTTTCCAGGGCGGGGATATCCTCAAGACGAAGATCCCGGTGCCCGGTGACGCCAACTACGAGGGGAACCCTGTAAGACAATTCCTGCATTTGCCTGTACTCGTCCGCTATAGATATCGTCATCTTACCAGAGAGTCTTTGCTCGCTAGAGAAGGCCACTTGAACTGAACAGCACGGCCGTTGACCGTAAGCGTTAGACGGCTCTGGGTGGATAAAGTGTAGAGGAAAAGTCGCGAGGTTTGCCAGTCTTCGGTTTGTCTATAAAAAGCTCATATCCGATCGTCTCGAAGCGCTTGCTGGAGGCTGTAGCATTGCCGTTGTTCGTGATGGCACCGTGGTGAGGCAGCTATTCACCGTCATGAATTAACGGTTAGAGCGGCAGCCCTTAGTTTGCGCCGCCATGAGCCCTTTGTCCCGGATCGATGCTCACGCCCAAGACCCAGGCTGTACGATTCTTAATCCAACCAGGCCGAATTTCTGGGTGGCCGGAGCTTCCCTGATTATACCGGACTGACTAATATCAGCAGGGGCAGGGTTAACATGTATGGCTGGGATATTCATCAACTATAGGCGTGACGATGCACCTGGCGTAGCCGGGCGCTTAGGCGATCGCCTCGCGAAAAGTTTTTCGCGAGGGGCGATATTCATGGATGTCGACGCGATGAGGCCGGGGCTTGATTTCGTCAAGCAGCTTGAAGAGCAGGTTTCGAAGTGTGACGTCCTGCTAGCGATTATCGGGCCGAACTGGTCGAAAGCATCGGACGAAAAAGGGCAGCGCCGACTCGATTCGGCGCGAGACTACGTTCGTATCGAGATCGCATCGGCTCTCAAAAGGGAAATCCCCGTCATACCGGTATTGGTCAACGGCGCCGTCATGCCGTCCGAGGATGATCTCCCCGACGATCTCAAGCCGCTTGTCAACCGTCATGCCTTGGAACTGCGACACACGCGTTTTGACGGCGATAGCGCAGCAATTATAGATGGTTTGACTCGCGTATTGCCGCAGAGAACGAAATGGCCCTGGATCGCCGGCGGCGCCGGATTGATTGCAGCGGTCATCGTCGGCGGTATTGTTTTGCGGCCGATGCTGAACGGCTCCCATTCAGCCGGCCCGCCGAACTCTGAGGAGATGAAGCCTCTCGCGGCCAAACCGCCGGCGGAGGGACTGAAATCTCTTTCGGCAAAAAGCCCAGTCGAAAAGTCGGCTTCAGAGGCAATTTCTGCTCCACCTGTGGTGGCACCCGTACCGAAGTCACTACCAACCTCGATTGCCGCATCCGCGCCAGCGCTGGCAAACGTAGGACAGGGCGGTCAGGTCTTTCGTGACTGCGCCAACTGTCCCGTGATGGTCGCTATACCGGCTGGATCGGGTTTGATCGGCTCACCCGTGAGCGAATCCGGACATGAATCGTCGGAGGAGCCGCGCCGGTCGATCCGGTTCGCGCGCCCCTTTGCGGTAAGCCAGGACTCCATCACATTTTCCGAGTGGGATAGCTGCGTCGCGGAAGGCGGCTGCGACAACTTCATTCCCGGCGATATGGGCTGGGGTCGCAGGTCGCAACCGCTTGTTCTCGTTTCCTGGAATGATGCGAAAGCCTACGTCGCATGGCTGTCGAAGAAGACCAACGAAACCTATCGGCTGTTGTCGGAAAGCGAATGGGAATACAGCGCGCGCGCCTGTCGTTCGGCGGCCTGCAGCGAGTGGACGTTCTGGTTCGGTGACGTGATCAATCCGGATCTCGCGAACTATGACTGGCGCTATTCCTATGCCGGGGGACGGAAAGCCCAGGCGCCGCAAAAGCCTCAGCCAACGAATACGTTCGGTCCGAATACGTTCGGTCTGTTCAATATGGCCGGCAATGTCGCCCAATGGGTCGACGACTGCTGGAACCCTAATCTTCGCGATCTGCCGGGTGACGGTTCCGCGCGCCTGACTGGCGATTGTTCCGTACACGTTATCCGGGGCGGAAGCTGGAATGATGAGCCGGTGAACTTGCGCAGTGCTGCTCGTAAATATGATATTGTTTCGGCAAGGGAGCCCAATATAGGCTTTCGCGTCGCGCGGGATTTATCTCGCTAAGGTTGTGACCAGCGAATTTATTATTGCGATAGGCAAAAGAAGGAATGAGTGATGAAAGCGGCTCGGTTCCTGCTAGCGATATTCATAATAGCCGCGACGTCGGTCATGGCACCGACCTACGCCGCCGCCAGAGATAGAGATAAAGACAAAGACAATGCCGCGAACAATGCGCCCACCGGGCCCATGCGACGCGCGTTCATCGTCGGTATCGAGCGCTATAGCGACGGCGACGTACAAAGCCTGGCGAGGGCCAATACGGATGCCAAGGATCTCGGACACGATCTCGAGCAGGTTGGGTTTGACCCAAAGAACATCACGGTTGCAACCGACGTCGCCAACAAAGCCGACTTCAACAAGAAATTTGATGCGTTTTTGAAAACCGTCAAGGAAGGTGATTTCGTCTTTTTCTTTTTCTCCGGCCACGGGCTGGGCGTCGAGACCTCCGACACGAACTACCTGCTCTTCGGCGATCTCAAGAGTCAGATGAGCTATACCCGTTCGCAGCTGCAGCCCTCCGAGCGCAAAGACTCCAGCGTGGTCATGGCGAAGATGGCGGCTTTCGTCGACAATTACACCAACGAGGAGATTCCAAAGAGCGGCATTTCCGTCAAAGAGATCGAACAGCGGATCGGAGATCACAAACCGGCGACCGCTCTGATAATTCTCGACGCCTGCCGCGCGATTTTGCGATCGGATGCAGCGGAGGCGCGCAAGGTCAAGCGTACCAACGACTCGGGTAGTCGTCTGTTGCCGGAAATGCAGCCGCCGGAAGGTTTTCTCGTGCTTTATTCCGCGTCGTTCGGAGAACAGGCCGTCGAAAGCTTTGATCCTCTTGACGTGCGCCGCAATTCGCTTTTCGTCGAGGTTCTCAGGGATGAGTTGATGCGGCCGGGCCAGTCTCTGGTCGATTTGGCTGCGCGGACCCGTCTCGTCACGCGCTCCCTGGCGAGCAACAAGGGTTTTCAGCAGGAGCCGGAATATCATTTTCACGGGGACAGTGGACCGGACGACGTCTATCTGGTCGATACGATCGGCGAGCGACGGTTCGCGATTTCGATCGAGAAGTGTGCCGGTTCCAAGGAGGAGTGGGACAGGATTTCGGTCCAACGGCGCATCGATGATCTCGACCGGCATATTCGGCGATTCGGAGACTGTCCGACGGCAGACGAGGCCCGGCGCGCCAAGATCGGACTTGCGGACAGCGTTACCGAACCCGCGACACAGCCTGCTGCGGCCGTTCACCGACAAATCGATCCTTGTGACCAATTGGCGGCGTCGGATACCGACCGCGCCCGTCCGCCGGAGGTGCCAGGCGTGGCATTCGCCTCGGTCGACCCCGAAGCGGCAATCACGGCCTGCAAGGCGTCGATCGCCAGCAATCCCCGTGTCGTGCGCTACCTGTTCAATCTTGGGCGCGCGCAAATGGCGCAGGCCAATAAATTCAATATCGTCACGCAAGCGAACGAAAGGACGGACGCCTTCCGCCGCGCGCGGCTTGCTTTGGAAGACGCGCAGCAGCGCGGCTACGTCGCAGCCATTCACAACCTCGCCGTGATCTACGACCAGGGTCTCGGCGTGGACCCGGACGTGGAACGCGCCAATGAAATGTTCAAGCGCGCCGCCAATCAAGGGTTTCCGCTGGCGATGTACACCCTGGCGCAACGCTATTCAGAGGGGGACAAGGGTTCGATCATACGTGACGAGGGTCAGGCTTACGAATGGTTTGCGAAGGCGTCGGAAAGTGGTCTGATCGACGCGACCGTCAAGGTGGGAGATTATCTGTGGCGAGGAATCGGCGTTCCCAGCGGCGCCAATCCAAGGCGTGCCGTGGAGGCGCTTCAGCGTGCCGCCGAAGCCGGCTCGAATCAAGCCAAGGTCCTGCTCGGGAGTTACTACGCTCAAGGGAAAGTCATATATAGCGGGAATGCCGAGGATTCGAAGTCGATACGCCCAGATCCGGCTTTGGCATTGCTATGGATGGGGCGCGCCGCCGAGTCGAACGATCCTACCGCCCAAACTCGTCTCGCCGGGCTGCTCGAGAAGGGAGACGGTCTTCCCAGCGCCCAACCCGAAATAGCCGAAAGGTATTGGCGATTCGCGGCCTACGGCGGTGACGTCGAAGCGGAAGTCGAACTGGCCAAGCGCCTGCGCCTGGGCAAGGTGCTGGTCAAACCTGAAAACGGCGATTCCGAAGCGGTTAAACTTCTCAACCGCGCCTTTGCGTACGGGCAAGGATCGGCGCGCGCGGCGCTTGAACTGGCGCGCATCTATCGCACCGGCACGCCCGACACGGCGAAAGATCCGATTTTGGCAATGAAGTATGCCTATCGGGCCATCAAACTCAGAACGCTGGCGGATCCGCTGGAGAACGATGGTTCTTTCTACAACGAGATCGCTCCCGCCCATCTGTTGGCCGAAATGGCGAAGTCGGGTGAAGCCGTTTCATCCGACGGGCGCCCGTTGCTTTCCAAGGACGAGGTCGATCGGCTGGAGAAATTTTACGGCATTGTCGATCCCGCAACAAATGAAGTCAAAGTGCGACGGATCGCAGCGCCTCTCGTGTGCCATGTCTACAAGGATCGCGGCAGGGAACTGCAGCAATTCGCACCGGGTGGTCGGTACTTCGTCTGGGTCTGGGACTGGGGCCGCGATGAATCGCCCACGGAGACCCAGCTTCGCCGGCTCGAGCACATGACGGGGTGTGGATTAAATCAGGACCTCCGCGGCACGCTCAGCGCAAGCTTTCGTCAGGCCCAAAAAAACAAGGTGGCCTTTGCCGATCTCATAGACGAGCAGATCAAGGCCGCCAGCAACCAGACGGATCGATCGAATCGCCAGCGGTAAACCACGTTCGACGCAGGAGATTTTGCGTTTGCACTTACAGTGCGCCCTTGTTCTAACTAAGAATAGTTGATATTACTGACGTAATACGACCATTTTTACTGAGCCCGGAGGCAATTATGCCTTGTTTGAGAATGCCCTTCAAAGGAATGGCGCTTGGGACTGCTTTACTTTCGTTCACGATGTTTTACGACTCCGAACCCGTCTTCGCGCAGAACTTTGGCGGGATAGCAGGCGCGTTGATCGGAGGCGCGATGGGAGGCGGTGGCTACGGTGGTCGCGGGTCAGGCCGGCGGAGTTCGCGTTCTAGCGATCAGTCGTCGAAGTCCGACGACACGCCAAGTTCCGATACCAAAACCCGGGTGTATGCTTCCCTTGCGGCGCCGCCCTCGTCCAGGCAGACCGCCATACTGAAATCTATTGTGTCGGCAACGACGCTTAGTACAGTTGGATTCACGGATGATCGCGATCAGGTCGGAGAAGCCAAGCTCAAGGACGCCGAACGCGATTACACGGTCTGGATAGCGGACATTATCGATAAACTCAAAACGGAGGAAGGCAAGCAGCGCGCCTCCGGCGAGGGTGACATTTCAGAACACGCGATTTCCCAGGCCGTGGACGACGCCTACAAGCATTCACACCTGGACCGGTTTGCATCTTTTGTCGGTGAAAACTGGACGCTCGAACGCTTGCGCGTGAAAATTCTCGAGCGTGTCGATAGCGAAATAAAGCCCCTGCAAAACGGCACCAACAAAGGGCGCGTGTCGATGGACGACCTTCGTGGCGTCATCGATCGCTCTGCCGACATCATCTATCAGCGTCTTTTCGAAAGTTCCGAGCTCCTTGCTGCCAATCGCAGTTCGACGTTGTTCGTTCAATCTCTCTATCAAGCCCACGGCGACATGGTCGTCGGCGAGGTTCGTGAGAGTGTGGAGCGTATGCTGATGCGGCGTGCCAGTAACGTAGCAGGTGATTTCAATACGCTGATCCAGCGCGATCCCCGCGCCTACGCGTTGAGCTATCGCAAAGAGCGTATCGTCTTTGACTGCCTTTCCGAAAATATCGTGAAGGTCAGTTCATCGGTCCAGGGGATTGCCACGCCGGCGGAAATCGACAAGCGGATCGGCGATTTTGCCGCGAACGAGTGCAAGGATTGGCTACGCCATCAATTTATAACGGACGACAAAAAACTTGCGGATCAGCAGCCGGTGCCGTTACGTACTGTCTGGACCAAAACAGGGCCCCTCGACGATCCGTCCATGTATAGCCGGCCTGCAGGGGCGCTATAGCGGCGCCGTCACAAGGGCGCGGCTGTTACCCTTAGCGGACCCGTTATCCGCTTTCGTACCGTGATCATTTCCCCCTTGCTAAGAAGGGATTTGTTGATCACGCGACCTGCGACACAACTTCGATCTTGCGATTGATTGAAGAGCGTTTGGGCTCTTCGGCCTGCGATTCGGCGTAGTCTATAACTGGGACCGATCGCCATTCCGCGTCGAGGCCAGCCCCAAGCTTTGAGTGTATTGACCGCAGTATCCTGACGACGACTCGTTGGGGGAAGCCGTTTTCGAGGAGCCGAATCCCGAGAAGAATGGCGAACGCTTCGAAAGGCGAATAGAGGTTCTCGTTACCGGAACCAGCTAGCTCACGGGGAAAGAAAGCATAAGTCGATTGTTCCCGTGATTTTGAGCGCGGCTTACGCCCGGGCAGCCGATCCGCGTGCAGCAACCGTTTCAACCGGGTGTCGATATGACGCGACATTCGATTATCAGAAGCAAGGGCAATCTTGATCGCCTCAGCGGGTTATGGAATGGCCGATATGCCATAACATTCGATTGGCGAATGTCTGAAGGAAAAAGCATGCTGAATGATCGAGACAACATCCTAGGTGCGCTGCGTGTAAAGGCGCTCAAGGTTCGTGAGCTCATGATACGAGCCAATGTCGTGAACGAGGAAGCTTGCCAATCCCTCCTGCTGAAAATGCGAGATGAGGGGGTTGTGAAATTTGATATTCACAGCGGCCGATGGTTTCTTGGATGACGCGCAGAAGTTTCCGAGGAAAGCTTTTTTATTCGGGCGCCTATTTTGCCGCCGCTGCGAGATTTCTGAAATCCACGTCCGATGCCGCGGCAAGATAGGTGAAGACCGACCAAATTGCGACTGCCTGGTCGAGCTGCTTCGGATCGATCTTGTCCAGCGTGTCGTCAGCGGTGTGATGGATGTCGAAATAATCCAGCCCGTCCTGGCGCAGCGATACTACAGGTACGCCGGCTCTCTGAAGCTCACGAATGTCGTCTCCGCCGCCAAGGGCTGGCCGGCGGTCGAGGTTGGCGCCGAGCGGCGCCATAATTCGCTCCAGTGTCTGGCCAAATTCGCTTGCCGCGGCGCCGGCTGGAAGTTGCACGGAATACACATTGCGTGCCCCGAAATCCGCCTCACCGGCGACCACGATCCTGGCGGTTTCTCCTTCGTGGGCTTTGGCGTAAGCGGCGCCGCTGAAATTCATCTCCTCGGCGCCGAACAGGACGATACGAATCGTGCGGCCGGGGTGCTGCGACAGTCCGGCGATCAGCCGGGCGGCACCGAAGACGATGGCAACACCGGCGCCATCATCGGTCGCGCCGGTGCCGAGGTCCCAGGAATCGAGATGCCCACCGATGAGAACGATCTCATCTGGCCGCTCGCCACCCTTGATCTCGCCGACGACGTTCCAGGACGGCGCGCTCTCCCGAACTGTCGGCGTCAGCAGAAGCCGGATCCTCATCGGACCCTGCGCGGCCAGCCGTTCGAGTTGATCGGCGTCCGGGATGGCCAGCGCCGCTGCTGGAATTCGCGGCGTGCCGTCTTCGTAATTAAGGGCCCCGGTATGGGGCAAACGATGGTTATCGGTGCCGAGCGAGCGCAACAGATAGGCGACGGCGCCTCGTTTTGCGGCTTCGGAGGGACCGCGACGCCGAATTGGGTTGGCGGCGCCATAGCCGCTGCCGTCCTGTGCCCGCACCATGCGCTGGGTTACGACGGCGATCTTGCCATTGAGCGATCCCGGAGCGGCGGCCAGTAAGTCGTCGTAGGTCCGGAACAGCGATATTTCGGCCTCGACGCCGTTGGCATCCGTCGCGACTGAGCCGCCCAATGCGGTCACAGCAAGATGCTGTGGCACTGGACCAACGATCTCCGCGCTTTCGGCGCCGCGGATCCAGGCGGGGAAGGTAAATGGTTCGGAGTGAACGTTCTCGAATCCGGCTGCTTTCAGCTTGGTCTCGGCCCATGCGACCGCGCGCTTATGGGCTTCAGTGCCGGCCAGACGCTGTCCGATTTCTGTGGTCAGCGATTCTACGAAATTGAAGGCGGCTGGATCATTGAGAGCTTTTTGCCCGAGGCTCGATGCGGTGGCGACCAAAGAACCCGAAGGCAGCGCGTCGGCGGCCATCGTCGCTCCAACGCTAATCGCGAGGGCAACCATAGCGACCAGAAAGCGGAATGCCTCGCCCATCAAACTGCTCCTTCGCCAAATAGCATAAACTACAATATAATCGCCGTCGCCGGTCTGTTGTAGACCTGAACGCGGCAACGAAAACGATTGGACCGCTGAGCAAGATGCCAAGCGAGGTTTCACCCCCTAGTCGGCGTGATCTGCTGTCCCTGATCGGTGCGGTTTCCGGCAGCGCAGCTATGTATCATGCGATGACCAGTCTGGGGTTTGCTTCCGATTCCGGTTACAAGGGTCCGATCAAGCTCGATGGTGATCCCAAAGGCGCTTCCGTCCTGATCCTCGGTGCAGGACTGGCGGGTATGACGGCCGCTCTTGAGTTACGCAAGGCCGGCTACAAGGTCCAACTCCTGGAATTCAACAATCGGGCAGGGGGACGCAATTGGACCTTGCGGGGAGGAGATTCGTTTACCGAACTCGGTGGGTTCAAGCAAACCTGCGAATTCGAGCAGGGTCTCTACATCAATCCGGGCCCATGGCGAATCCCCTATCACCATCGCGCGGTTCTCGATTACTGCAAGCGCCTGGGTGTGGCGCTCGAGCCGTTCATCCAGCTTAATCACAATGCGTATCTGCACGCGACCAACGCGTTCGGAGGCACTCCGCAGCGCATTCGCGACGTCAGAAGCGACTTTCAAGGACAAATTTCGGAATTGCTCGCCAAGGTCACGCAACAAGGCAAGCTTGACGAAGCAGTCTCGAAAGAGGATCGCGAGATCTTGTTGCAAGCACTGAAGTCATGGGGCGCGCTGGACGGCAACTACGCTTACAAGGCAAATCTCATTTCTGCTGAATTTCGTGGTTACGCCTCGTCTCCGGGCGGAGGCCTC
Source organism: Bradyrhizobium sp. (assembly GCA_049509335.1). Taxonomy (GTDB): domain Bacteria; phylum Pseudomonadota; class Alphaproteobacteria; order Rhizobiales; family Xanthobacteraceae; genus Bradyrhizobium. Next base: position 33,278 of record JBEKZZ010000022.1, read on the forward strand.
GGCGCGGCGCCGATCCCGGGCGAAGTGATCAATCTATCCGATATACTCAAATCGCAGGTCTGGCGATATCTGCAGAGTTTTTCCCGCCACACATTCCAGAGCACGATGTTTCAGCCGGTAGGCGGCATGGACGCGATCGGCAAGGCGTTTGCCAGGGAAGTCGGCGACATCATTCAGTACGACGCCAAGGTGACGCGAATCCAGCAGGACCACGGCGGCGTCACGGTCACCTACACAAACCTCAAGGCTCCCGCAACGCCGCAACAAGCCAAGGCCGATTGGTGCGTTTGCACGATCCCGCTTTCCATTTTGAGCCAAATTCCGATCGATGTTGGCGGTCCCATGAAAGCGGCCATCGACGCCGTGCCTTATGCAGCATCAGTCAAGGTCGGTTTGCAATTCAAGCGCCGTTTCTGGGAAGAAGACGAGGCGATCTACGGCGGCATCAGCTATACCGATCTGCCGATACAGCAGATCGCCTATCCAAACACGGGGTTCAATAGCAGCGGCAAGGGTGTGCTGTTGGGCGCATATCTTTTTGGTGGTCCGAATGCGTACGAATTCACGTCGATGTCACCGGCCGAACGGGTTGCCCGCGCTGTTGAATTTGGCGCCAACATTCACCCGCAATACCGCGCCGAATTCGAGAACGGCGTTGCCGTGGCATGGCATCGCGTGCCCTTTACGTTGGGGTGCGCCGGCAACTGGACCGAAAAGGCGCGGGCGGATCACTACGATAACCTTTGTCAGATCGACGGTAGAATCGTGCTGGCCGGCGAGCACGCGTCTTACATTCCGGCATGGCAAGAGGGAGCTATTCTATCGTCCCTTAACGCGATCGGCCGGTTGCATGATCGCGTCGTCAAAACGTAGCGCTAACCTATCAAAGAACGGTAGTACCCAGATCATGCGGGGAAATTTGAGCCATCGAACAATAGGCCTCGTTGTGACGTCGTTAGCGGCGTCCTTGTTCGTTTCATCGATCGCCCGAGCACAAAATATCGGGCTCCCGACATCCGAACCGGCCTTAAGTACAGGTTTCGTATTCACCGAGAAGAGCGGCGAGCGACTGTTTTCTAATGTTTGCCAGGGTTGCCACATGTCCGACGGCAAAGGTGCGACAGGTGCGGGAACATATCCATCACTGGCGGGGAACAGAATCCTCGAATCCAGCGGGTATCCAATCGAGGTCGTCGTCAACGGACAGCGCGGAATGCCACCATTCGGATCGATGATGAGCAACGAACAGGTTGCTGCTGTCGTGAACTATCTGCGGACTCACTTCGACAACGGTTACAGGGATGACGTGACGGCCGACGACGTGAAAGCCGTTCGCCGATAGATATCGTGAATGGCAAACCGGCCTTCCGCGGGCTGGCGCGGCCAGCTCAGAGCCTTCAGCAATCGCTACCGCGCTATCGCCTGGGACATGCCATGCTATGGCGGCTCAGTGGCTTGCGGGACGTCAGCATCGCTACGCTTGCGGACGCGCTGCATGATTTTCTGCAGGCAGGAGGGGCACGTCCGTGCTTGCAAGGACGTTGGTGAGTGCGGCGAGATCAGCGGAATTACTCGGTGCGACGGCGTCAGGCCATCGCAGTTGATGTGAATACATTGACATAAAATAGGAGTCCGGTGATCTCTTTCCTTGCCCCTTTTGTGGTAAAGTCCCGCTCTCACACTTGAGGGGTAAAACATGCGGCGGCGGATATTTTGTGCATTTGTGGTTGCGGCAACAGCCTGGCCCGTGATGGCGTTCGCGCAGAAATCGGCGCCTGCGAGTCCGCAACCTTTCACCGCGACATCGTCGAACAATACGCCGCTTGTGTTCGGGATGACTGTCGAAGATGCCTCCCAGGCGCTTGACCGTCCGCTCAGCTATGTCAACGGTTCCCCGGGTAACGAAGTCTTTCTCGCCATCCGCAACGCCGGCGGCAGCGGATTGATCGGCCATAACGACAAGCTTTACCTGCAATTCCGCAACGGCAAACTGGCCGGCTGGAAGGGCGACTGGAGCCGCAACTGGATGTGGCAATAAACACGATCTATTCCGCCGGCACCCCGATCGCGGCGGGCTCGGGTCGCGTCCGCAGCCGGTCGATCAGGAGATAGATCACCGGCGTCGTATAGAGGGTGAGGATCTGCGACACCAATAGTCCGCCGATGATGGTGATGCCGAGCGGCCGGCGCAGCTCGGTGCCGGGGCCGACGGCGAGAATGAGCGGGATACCGGCAAATAACGCCGCCATCGTCGTCATCAAGATGGGACGAAAGCGTGCGCTGCACGCCTCGAAAATCGCTTCACGGGGTGACAGGCCGCGTTCGCGTTCGGCATCGAGCGCAAAATCCACCATCATGATGCCGTTCTTCTTGACGATGCCGATCAGGAGAATAATGCCGACGAAGGCGATAATCGTCAGCGGCGTGTGCGTGACCTGAAGCGCCAGCAGCGCCCCGAGACCCGCCGAGGGCAGCGTGGAAATGATCGTCAGTGGATGGATGAGGCTCTCATAGAGAATACCCAGCACGATATACATCGCGATCAGCGCGCCCAAGATCAACAGCGGCTGGCGGACCGCGGTCTTGTTGAAGTCGCCGGCGTTGCCGTCGAAGCTGCCGCGAATGCCTTCCGGCATGTGCAGTTCATCGACCGCGCGCTGGATGTTCGAAGTCGCGACCTCCAGCGGCACATCCGGCAGGGCGTCGAAGGAGATCGTGGTCGAGGGGAACGATTGCGTGTGCGTCACCGACAACGGCGCCAGATCGCGCCGGTAGTGCACCAGCGCCGATAACGGAATTTGCGTGTCGTTGGCGCCGGCGACGAAAATATGCTCGAGGTCGGCCGGATCGTTCTGGAATTTCGGGTCGACTTCCAGCACCACCTGATACTGGTTGCGCTGGGTATAGACCGTCGAGATCTGGCGCTGGGAGAAGGCGTTGTTCAGCGCATTGTCGATGTCTTGAACCTGCGCTCCCACGCTCGCCGCCGCCTTTCTGTCGATCTGCAGGGTCAACTGAAGTCCGCCGGGATCACGATCGCTCGACACATCGGCGATTCCCTCGACGCTCTCCATGCGTTTGGCCACCAGCGGCGCCCATTTCTGCAAGAAATCGAGATTGGTGCTCGACAGCGTGTATTGGTAGTTGGAGTCGCTCTGCCGTCCGCCGGCTCGAATATCCTGTGCTGCGACCATGAATAGCCTGACGCCCGGCACCTTTCCGAGATTCTGCCGCAGCCGGTCGATCGCCTGTTGCGTGGTCAGTCCGGGCCGCTCTGCCATCGGCTTGAGACTGATATACATGGTGCCGCGATTGGAGCTGCCGCCCAGGATCGATCCAAGGCCCGCCACCGCCGGATCGGCCATCACGATGTCGGCGATCTGCTGCTGCAGCCCGCGCATATACTGAAACGAAATATCGGCGGAAGCCCGCGTCGAGCCGACCACAACGCCGCTATCATCGATCGGAAAGTATCCCTTTGGCGTCTTCACGTACAACGTCACCGTCAGCGCGATCGTGGCGGCAAAGACCACCAGTGTGGCATAGGGAAAATTCAGTACCTCGCGCAGCGTTCGTTCATAAAACGCCACGATCCGCGACAGCGCGCCTTCGATCAGCCGGTCGAACCAGGTCGCGTCGTCGGAGGTCGCCTCCTTGATGTAATGCGCGCAGATCATCGGCGTCAGCGTGAGCGACACCACGGTGGACACGGCGATCGCGAATGTCATCGTCAGGGAAAATTCCCGCAGCAGCCGGCCGACGATCCCGTCCATGAAAATCAGGGGTATGAAGGCTGCGACCAGCGACAGGCTGATCGACAGCACCGTGAATCCGATCTGCCTCGCGCCTTCGATCGCTGCCTGATAAGGCCGCATGCCGAGCTCGAGGTTGCGGTACATATTCTCGATCATGACGATGGCGTCATCCACGACGAAGCCCACCGAAATCGCCAGCGCCATCAACGAAAGATTGTCGATCGAAAATCCGGCCAGCCACATGCCCGCGCAGGTTCCGGCCAAGGCCAGCGGCACCGAAACGCCGGCGGCGATGGTGGGCGTAACCCGGCGCAGGAACACGAACACCACAATCATCACCAGGATGGCGGTGGCGAGCAGCGTGAGCTGCATGTCCTCGACGCTGGCGCGGATCGTTCCGGTGCGGTCGACCAGAACTGAAATCTCGACACCGGCCGGTATCCACTGCTTCAATTCGGGGATCAGCGCCGTGACTCGATCAACGGTGTCGATAACGTTCGCATCGCCCTGTTTGGTGATTTGAACCAGCACCGCTGACTGCTTGTTGTACCAGGCGATCGAGCGGACGTTGCGGACGGAATCCTCGACGTTGGCGATATCGGAGAGCCGGCAGAAATTTCCGTTCGAGCTCTTGATGATGATGTTTCGGAACTCCGCCGCGGTTCGCATCTGCCGGTTGATCGACAGCGTTTCGCTTTGGCGGCCGCCGTTGAAAATCCCGACCGGCCCCAACGGATTGGCGTTGACGATCGCGTTTCGGACGTCGTCCGTCGACACCCCGGCATTCGACAGGGCGACCGGATTGAGCGCGATACGGACCGCCGGCTGATCGGCGCCGCTCACGGTGACTTCGCCGACGCCCGGCACCTGCGAGATACGCTGCGCGATCACGGTGTCGGCGACGTCGTAGATTTCGCTCGAAGACAAGGTCTTTGACGTCAGCGCCAGAATAAACACCGGGGCGGCGGCAGGATTGGATTTGCGAAAGCGCGGCAGCGTCGGCAAATCGCTCGGCAGGTCGGCGAGCGAGGCGTTGATTGCGGCCTGGACGTCGCGCGCGGCGCGATCGATGTCGCGGCCGATGGAAAATTGCAACTGAATGCTGGTTGAGCCCAGCGAACTCGTGGACGTGATCTGGTCGATGCCAGCGATTTCGCCGAGCCGCCGTTCGAGCGGGGCTGCGACGGTCGCCGCCATCACCGAAGGATCGGCGCCCGGACGTGATGCGGAAACGCGGATAGAGGGAAAATCCACGTTGGGAACTGACGCCACGGGCAGGAATTCGTAGGCGACTGCGCCCACCAGAAAAAGCCCGATCGAGAGCAGGGTGGTGCCGACCGGACGGCGGATGAACGGCTCCGAGATCGATGCCATTACGGCACACCCTCGGCGGTATCGGCGGCTGAGGCCACCCTTCCGCTCGGGCGAGTGAGCCGGTCGAGCGCGAGGTAAATCACGGGCGTCGTATAGAGCGTCAGCAACTGGCTGAGCAGCAATCCGCCGATGATTGAAATGCCGAGCGGAAACCGTAACTCGGAGCCGGTGCCGCTTTCGATCGCCAACGGCAGTGCGCCGAACAGCGCCGCCAGCGTGGTCATCATGATCGGGCGGAAACGCAACAGACAGGCCTGTACGATCGCTTCCGACGCCGGCATGCCCTGATGCCGTTCCGCGTCGAGTGCGAAGTCGATCATCATGATCGCGTTTTTCTTGACGATGCCCATCAACAGGATGATGCCGATCAGGCCGATCACCGACAGGTCCTGTCCGAACAGCATCAGCGCCAGAATGGCGCCGACGCCGGCCGACGGCAGCGTCGAGAGAATGGTGATCGGATGGATGTAACTTTCATAGAGTACGCCGAGCACGATGTAGATGGTGGCGAGTGCCGCGAGGATCAGCCACGGTTGCCCGGCGAGCGATTTCGAAAATTCGGCGGCGTCGCCGGCAAACAATCCGACGATGTTGGTCGGCATGCCGATCCGCATCTCGATGGTCTTGACCTCCTCGACCGCGTCGCCGAGTGCTGCTCCGGGCGCCAGGTTGAAACTGAGCGAGACGGCGGGGAACTGCGCTTGATGCGAAATCGCCAGTGGCGCCGTTGTCCGCTTCAACGTCGCAATCGCCGACAGCGGCACCTGCACGTCAAGTGCGCCCGGCAGGTAGAGTTTTGACAGAATCGACGGATCGCGCTGGTACATCGGCAAAGCTTCGAGCACGACGCGATACTGGTTGGCCTGTCCGTAGATGGTTGAGATCTGGCGCTGCGCAAAGGCGTCGTTCAGCGTGTCGGTGATGGCTTGCAGGCTGACGCCAAGCTGACCGGCGCGCACGCGATCGATATCAAGCGCGGCCCGCAAGCCGCCTTCCTGCGCTTCCGAAGAGACATCGCGGAACAGCGGGTCGCGGCGCAGCTCGGTAACCAGGTTGTTGGCCCAGAGAGCGACCTGCGTGGAGTCGGTCCCGGTCAGCGTGTACTGATATTGCGAGCGGCTGGATTGGGTACCGATTTGCACATCCTGAACCGGCTGAAAATAAATCTTGATGCCCGGGATCGAGGCCATACGCGCCTTCAACCGCGCAACCACGACGGAAACGTCGTCGCGCCGTTCTCCGCGTGGCTTCAACGTCATCACCAGGCGGCCGACATTCGTCGTCGGGTTGACCGAGCCGGCGCCGATCACCGAAACAACGCCGATCACGTCCGGATCGGTCTTGATCGCGTCCGCGGCAGCCGCCTGTCGGCCTTGCATTTCGGCAAAGGAGACGTCGGGGCCTGCCTCGCTGACCGCGGTGATCGATGCCGTATCCTGCAAGGGCAGGAAACCCTTGGGCGCGATGACATAGAGGAACAACGTCGCCGCAATCGTTGCGAAAGTGACGGCCATCGTCATGCGCTGGCGCTCGAGCACCCACAGCAATGTGCGATGATAGAAATCCACCATGTGGTCGATGCCGCGGGTGACCGCGCCAAGGCCGGGAACCGAAAATTCGTCCTCGACATGCTTCATCAGCCGCGAACACATCATCGGCGTCAGCGTCAGCGAGACGACCGCCGAGGTGACGACCGCGATCGTCAGCGTCAGCGCGAATTCGCGAAACATGCGCCCGACCAGCCCCGACATGAACAGGAGCGGAATGAACACGGCGATCAAGGACATCGTCAGCGCGATCACCGTAAAGCCGATTTCGCTCGCGCCCTTGAGCGATGCCTGCATCGCCGTTTCGCCGTTCTCCATGTGGCGGGCGATATTTTCGATCATGACGATGGCGTCGTCGATCACGAAACCTGTTCCGATCGTCAACGCCATCAAGGACAGGTTATCCAGGCTGAAGCCGGAAAAATACATGATGCCGAAGCTCGTGATCAGCGACAGCGGCAGCGCCACGCCGGCAATCAGGGTCGCCCGCAACGAGCGAAGGAACAGCAGCACCACAAGCGTCACCAGGACGATGCTCAGCACCAGCGTGAACTGCACGTCGTGGATCGAAGCGCTGATGGTGACGGTGCGATCGCTGACGACCGTGAGGCTGACGCCGGCCGGAATGGCGCGCTGCAATTTGGGAATTTCCGCCCGGATTTGGCGAACCACCTCGATCACGTTGGCGCCGGGCTGGCGCTGAATGTCGATGATGACCGCGGGCGTTCCCTGGTACCAGCCGCCGGTACGATCATTCTCCAGGCCATCGACAATCTGTGCGACATCTCCAATCGTGACCGGTGAGCCGTTGCGGTAGGCGATGATGATGGGCTTGTAAGCGTCAGCCGCCGCAATCTGGTCGTTGGCGGCGATCGTATAGGCCTGTTGAGCGCCGTCGAGCGATCCCTTCGGCCCGGAGACGTTGGCGCCGGCGATGGCGTTGCGCAGATCCTCCATCGCGATGCCATAGGCCGCTAGGCGCGCCAGATCGGCCTGAACCCGTACCGCCGGCTTGAGCCCGCCGAGTACGGCGACTCGTCCTACTCCCGAAATCTGGCTGAGGCGCTGACCGAGGATGGTGTCGGCGAGATCGCTCATCGCTCTCAACGAAACCGTTGGCGACGTCAGCGCCAGCGTCATGACCGGCGCATCGGCAGGATTCACCTTGGCGTAGGTCGGCGGGTAGGGGAGGGTTTTCGGCAAGACCCCGGCGGCGGTGTTGATGGCAGCCTGCACATCTTGTGTGGCGCCGTCGATGTCGCGGTTGAGGTCGAATTGCAAGGCAATCTGGCTGACGCCGAACGAACTCGTCGACGTCATCAACGACAACGAGGGAATTTGCCCGAGCTGACGTTCAAGCGGCGCCGTGATCAGCGATGCGATCACATCGGGGCTCGCGCCCGGCAATTGCGTCGTCACCTGCACCGTCGGGAAGTCGACCTGCGGCAGCGCCGATACCGGCAACACCCAGTAACCGAGCGCGCCGCCGATCAACAGCGCCACGCCCAGGAGCGAGGTCGCGATCGGACGGCGAATGAACGGTTCAGAGACGCTCATGTGGCGAGCCCACTTTTGCGAGGTCAGGCATTCACCTGATGAACTCCGTCATGGCTGGGACTTCGCGGCATTTCCCGGTTGCTCGCTTCCTTGCGCGGGCCCGGTCTGACCTTGTTGATCACTATCGCTTTGACGACGCTCACCTCGTTTGCCGCGGCGTTCGCGTTCGCCCTGCCAGTCCTTGGCCGGCTGACCGTCCTTAGTTTCTCTGGCTTCCCTGCCTCTGCCGCCTTCGCTGCCGTCCCTGCCTTCGCGACCGCCCCTGTTCCGTTTGCGCGGCGCGATATCGGCGACCGGCGCCGGCTCGTCCTTGCCGACGGAGACTTTGGCGCCGTCTGACAGACTGGCAAAGCCGGTCGTCACCACGCGGTCGGAAGCCGACAAACCATCTGATATCACCGCTTCCGTTTCGTTCTGCTGGGTCACCGCCACCGGCTTCGCGCTCACGGTGTCGTTGTCGCCAATGATGTAGCTGAACGTCCCCGTCGGGCCGCGCTGAACCGCCGACGTCGGTATCACCATCGCTTGCGAGAGGGTTTCGATTCTGAGCCTTACGTTGACGAATTGTCCCGGCCATAGTTGAAGATTGGCGTTCGGAAACTCCGCCTTGAGCTTCAGGGTTCCGGTGGTCGGATCGACCTGATTATCGATGCCGGCGAGCTTGCCGGTATCGACCACCGTCGTCCCGTCATTGCCGAATACATCGACTGTGAGCGTTCCCTTGGCGGAGGCCGCGTTGACGCGCACGATCTGCTGCTGCGGAAGACTGAACATAACCGCGATCGGCTGCAACTGGGTGATGACGGCAACGCCCGTGGCGTCGGAGGCGTGAACGATGTTGCCCTGATCGACCTGACGCAGGCCGGTGCGGCCGGATAACGGCGCAATGATCTTGGTGTAGCCGAGCGTCGCTCGCGCATTGTCGATGGCGGCCTGATCGGCATCCACCAGCGCTTCCTGCTGGGCGATCACGGCGCGTTGCGTGTCGTATTGCTGCTTGGAGCCGGCGTTGGCGGCGGCCAACTGCTGATAGCGGATGAGATCGAGGCGCTGGTTGGCCAAAAGCGCTTCGTCCTGGGCCTTCTTGGCAACCGCCTGATCGAGCTGCGCCTTGTAGATCACGGGATCGATCTCGCCGAGAACGTCGCCCTTCTTGACGTCCTGTCCTTCGACGAAATTGATCGAGATCAGCTTGCCGTCGACCTGCGGGCGCACCAGCACGTTGTTCAGCGCGCGCACGGCGCCGACGCCGTCGAGGTAGACCGGCACGTCCTTGATGCGCGGGGTCGCCGCCAGCACCGGCACCGACTGATCGGGACGCGGGCGGCCGGCGGCCTGCTTCTGCTGGAACGATGTCCAGCCAACATAGCCAAGTCCGCCGAGAACCAGCAGCACGATCATAACAGCAACGGTGCGGCGGCCTTGCCGCGCCACGCCACGTTTTTTGTCCGTCTTCGCCGTTTCGTCCAGGTCGGGTTTCAAGTCGGGTTTAAAGAGCATTGACCGGCTTCTCCATTTTCGGCTCCCAGCCGCCGCCCAGTGCCTGATAAAGGCTGACGACCGCCAGTAATCGGGCAAGCTGAGCCTGCCACAGCGTGTCTTCCGCCTGAAACAGCGTCAGTTGGGTGTTGAGTACGGTCACGATGTCGGCGGTCCCGGCGTCGAGCTGTTTCTCGGAGAGCGAAAAGGCCCGCCGCGAAGCGGTCACGACCTGCCGCTGCAGCCGCAGCTTGTCGGTGGTGTCGCGGATCGCGACCAGCGCGTTATCGACGTCGGTAAAGGCGGAGATCACCGCCTTGCGATAGTCCGCAAGCATTTCCTTTTGCTGGGCCTTGGTGAGTTCAAAATTGCCCAGGATGGCGCCGCCGTCGAAAATCGGCTGGTTGACGCTGGCGACCATATTGAAGAATGCCGCATGCGGCTGGATCAGCGAGACCAGCCCCGAACTCTGATAGCCTCCGCCGCTGGTCAATTGAATGCTCGGAAAGAATTGCGCGCGCGCGCTCCCGACATTGGCGGTCGCCGACGCGAGTATCGCCTCCTGGCGTTTGATATCCGGACGCTGCGTCAGCAACTCCGACGGCAAACCCGGCGTCACCCGCGGGATCGCCAATTGATTCATCGAGCCGCCCGCCACCTTCAGGCTCTCCGGTGGCCGCGCCAGCAACAGCGCGAGCGCGTTGATGTTCTGGTCCAGTGTCTGCCGCAACGTCGGGATGGCGGCGCGCTGGTTGGCGAGCACGCTTTCCTGCTGCGCCACGTCGAGGTCGGTTCCTGTTCCGGATTTGAAACGCACCTTGATGGCGTCCAGGATACGTTGCGCGCTGGCGACGTTGCTGTTGGCGGTCTTGATCCGGTCCTGCGACGCCAGCACCTGGAAATACGCGGTAGCAACGGCGGAGAGTGTGGTCAACGCGGTGACGTCACGATCGAAGCGGTTCGCGGACGAGGTTTCCTCCGCTGCTTGCGCGGCGTCGTGATACTGGCCCCAGAAGTCGAGCATATAGCTCGCGCTCAATGCCGAATTATAGTTGACCACCTCGCGGCCGCCGTCCGACAAACCGTTGAGGCTGGAGCCCGAGACTCGGGAATAGGATTCCTGCAACAAATTGCCGGGGCCGCTGGCGGCGAGCGTCGGCAACAGCGGGGCGCCCGCGATACGTGCGTTGGCGTCGGCCTCCTTGAACCGCGCCACGGCGGCCGCAATATCAAGGTTGACCGTCTGGGCTTCCTCCATCAGCGCGGTCAGTTCAGGCGAACCGAAGCCGCGCCACCAGTCGAGCGGCGGTGGGGCGTCCTGGCCGGCTAACTTCCCGGCCTTGTAGGCTTGCGGAATATCCAGGCCGGGAACGGGAATGTCCTGCGTCAGGATGCAGCCGGCGGAACTGGAAACGACGATGAGCACCGCGGTCCACCTCGCGACGCGATCGACGCTGACGCGACCGGCAAGAGAACCGTCGCTTGCCGTTGCCGGAAGTCTCTGCCTCACATGCGCTCTCCGCCGGGCAAGCCTGGCAGCCGGCCCTGCGACAACCCTCTCGCCGGTTCGCGGAGGGCGTGTGTGGGTATTGCGTGAGCGACTTTCACCGGTGTGATGCTTTTCCGAGGGGCCCGCCCGGCATTCTATCCGGGGGATGACCGGGCGGACAGCCCCGTTTTGCCTGAGGCCAGTCGCCTTTCGCGGCGAGCATCGACGGGTGGTACGGCAACTGACGAGTTTTCACCTTCTGTACAAGGCCTTTTGTAGATCAACGCCTTTTAGGGGCACGGCAATCTTACCAAGATTTCATGTTGCTGCGGGCACCCTACGGTCGGGCTTGGAAGCCGGCACGTCGTTGGGTCGCCCGCGTATTGCAACGCGAACGAAACGCCCCGTTACATCGAGAAACACTCGGCAATTCAGAGCCGCAGTTGAGGCTGGGTGATCGGGGTAGCTTCGGGCGCGAAGGTGCCGGGCGATGATGAAAACTGGTGTCGCATTGGTGAAGGTGATGCCGGGACAGGTGGGTGAGCGAGACGGACTCCGGGTGTTCCGCGAGACCGCGATCGTTGGCGCTGTCGAGCCGTCGATCTTGTTCGACGACGTGCGGGTCGAGGACAGATTTTGGTTCCTTCCGGACCTTGGCCACCAAGCGAACCTGTCCGTTCGCGGCAGCAAAGCTGACCACCCGGCGGAGCGGCTTCCGCTGATAACCCGGGCCGGAGAAAAATTTTCTGCAGTCTGCCGCTTTGCCGCGCTACTCATGAACTGAGTCCGCCATTTGAAGAAAGTGGAATCTTTCAGCATCGCGGTTGCCGATTGCAGGTCGATTGCACTCAGCGGAATTTGCGTTGGGAACCGAACAGGCTTTCGCCTGCACGCGTTCAAGATGTGCCTCGCTCTTGTCACACTCAAGCCCAATCGTCTCCCGAATCGCGCGGAGCCCAGTCGCCTTTTTGACTGATTCAAAGAGCTCAATCCTGCTCTCGGGTGGGCGCCTCGAAGTAAAATAAAAAAGTTCCGCGCACGCCTCTCTGTTGAGTCACAGTAGTGGAGTATCGCGATGGTGGAGCGAGCATATCGATATGGGTCAGACCACCCTGATGATCCGTTTGACCTGGACGAATCTGATCGTCGCGTGGCGAACGCTGGCTTGCAGATCCAGACCCGGCCAGATGCCTTTCCGGATACGTCAGTCCCATCGTTCCTCTCCGAGCCTCTCGGGGAACTGGATTACGTCACTCCCTTGCGGCGGAAGCGAACCGCCTCGATTTCGTCGCGACTCCTCATGGCCGTCGTGGTGGCCGGTGCCGTGGCAGTTCCGGTCACGCTGTTTTCCTCGGAAACCACCCGAAGTGAGCTTCTGAATCTCAAAGCATCGATGGCGGCCATCTTGCCAGTTCCTTCCGCAGCGGCGCGGTCGGATACGCCGCAGCTCACACAACGTACCGGGCCAAGTGAGACCCCGCGCGAGACTCCGGCGCTTGCGGGAGTCGCGATGGCCGCCGTGACGCCAACGCGCGAGGACATCAAGAATGCCTATCAGAGCGCGCTGCAAAGCATCGCTCCGCCGGACGCGCCAGTTGCTGAAAGTGTCGTTCCACCCGTTCCCGTTCATCACCTCGATCCCGGCGAGGTCGCCTCCGCGCTCAGCCGAGGAACTGCTTTGATCGGGAGTGGCGATCTGGCCGCGGCTCGCCTTGTGCTGCGGCGCGCGGCCGATGCCGGCGATGCACGCTCGGCGATGATGCTGGCCGAAACCTACGACCCTGTCGTCCTGGAGAAGCTGGGCGTTCATGGCGTGGTGCCGGATCTCGCGAAGGCACGCGGCTGGTACGAAAAAGCGAAACAGTTCGGAGCGGCTGAGGCCGGTCAGCGGCTCGAACTGCTCGCAAGCAAATATTGATCCGCGCACCACAAGACCATTCTGCAAGCGACGATGGCTGCCGCGGATTTTCTGCCGCAGCCAAACAAGGCCAATCCGAATTCCGCACACCGTACTCACTTGTTAGCACCCACTCGGGCACCGCAGATCACAGCAAAGGGCAAAGCAATGGGCGTCTCTACCGCAACCGCTAGAAATCTCTTCGTATCTCTGTCGATCCTCGCGCTGCCTCTCACCTCAACGTTCTCCCTGCATCCCGCTCTGGCTCAAAGCCAGAAGCCGGCAGCGGTTCAAAGCCAAAAGCCAGCGCCCAGCTATGAGGACAAGAAGCGCCAGGCCAACGATATCGCCGTCAGCGTCGTGGTGTCTGGTCTCTCGTGCACGTGTGCGAGGTTCACCGAGGACATCCGCAACGTCGTCAATGATCTGGGTCCGGACGGTATCCGCATTCTGCCGGTTCTCGGCGTCGGCGGACTTCAAAACGTGAATGATGTGCTGTTTCTCAAGAACATCGACATGGGCGTCGTCGACGAGGACAATCTTCGTCTTCTGAAGAAGAAGGATCCGGTGCTGTATGCCAACATCGAACAGCGCGTCCAATACATCACGAAGCTCTACAATTCGGAGTTTCATGTTCTCGCGCGGGACGAAATCAGATCCTATGACGATCTGAGAGGCAAGAAGGTCAACTTCAACCTGAAGGACAGCCAGACCGAAGTAACCGCCGACACCGTCTTCAATACGCTCAATATTCCCGTGCAGCGCTCTTACTACGACAACGATGAAGCCATTAAGAGGCTGATATCGGGAGACATCTCGGCCATGATCATCCTCACGGGAGCGCCGCAGGCGGCACTGGCAAAACTGAAGAAGGAAGACGGCGTACATTTCCTGGCCCTTGATCAGGAAAGCCTGCCAAAGCACGACCTCCACGATCTGTCGGCCAACTACCTCCCCGCGGAGCTCACCCACGAGCTCTATCCGAATCTGGTCCCCGAGGGTACCACCGTCCCGACCATCGCAAACCGCGCGCTGCTCGTGGCCTATGGCTGGCCGGAAAATTCCGAGAAGTACAAGAAGGTCGCAAAATTCGTCGACGCGTTCTTCAGCAAGATCGATCAATTCAACAACTCGTCGCGGCATCCGAAATGGCGCGAGGTCAATCTTGCGGCTGACATGCCCGGCTGGGTGCGGTTCAAGCCCGCGGCCGATTGGCTTGCTGCGCACCAAAATCAGGCTGTGTCTGTCAATCCCGTCAATCCCGACAACACGCTGAAACCGGCATTCGAGAAATTTGTGCAGGACTATTTCGCTTCCACCGGCCGGAGGTCGCTCTCGCCCAAGGAACGGGAGATGCTCTTCGCCAAATTCGAAAAGATTCTCGCTGATTCCAGGGCCGAAGCATCACGCTAGACTTGGATTGGCTCTGGAGCGAAAGGGCGTACGGCCAGTCATGCCTCGCTATTTGGTTCGGCAAGGAAATACCGGGCGGGGATGGCTGGTCTGGGACCGCGTGAAACGTGGTCCTGCCGTCGTCGAGGGCCGCGAGCTGGCGCGGTTGCCTCGCGACGATGCCAACATCGCCATCGCATTGTTGAATGGAGCGAGCTTCGACGCCAAGAGCCTGCCAGTGCCATCTGCATGGCAGCTGAACTACGGCGGCATCACCGTAAACTGCCGCGACGAGCAAGACGCGAAGAGCCTGGCGCGGTTGCTCCTTCGAAAAGGGTTTCGGGTTTCTGCCCAGACTGTCGAAGGGGCAACAGCGGGCCGTCGTATCGAGCCAGACCAGATGGCAAATTGGCTGTCGTAGAGGCGGCAACGGTGATCAGCTCGGGCCGTCCTGCCCAAGGACCGCCCTGGCTGAAGGACCGCCCTAGCTGGTCTCCTTTTGTATCCAGCCCAGGTATTTTTCAAAACCTGCTTCGACGGGCAGTTGAAGGATTTCCGGCGTCTCGTAGCTGTGGTTGGCGATCAGGAGCGCTTCCAGCGCCTGGTATTTATCCGGCGTTGTCTTGAGATACAGCAACTGCTCGCCTTCGCGGCTGATCTTGCCGTCCCACCAATAGTAGCTGGTGATTTCCTGAATCTGCACGCAAGCCGCAAGGCGGGCCTCCAGGACCATCCTTGCGATCTTCTCAGCTTGTTCCCTGTCGGATACGGTCGTCATGACCACGCAGGCTTTTGTGCGATTCATCATCAC
Source organism: Bradyrhizobium sp. (assembly GCA_049509335.1). Taxonomy (GTDB): domain Bacteria; phylum Pseudomonadota; class Alphaproteobacteria; order Rhizobiales; family Xanthobacteraceae; genus Bradyrhizobium. The sequence goes on from JBEKZZ010000022.1 coordinate 48,579, forward strand.
CTCTATTTAGATGTCAAAGAGCCTGACACAGCAGAACGCTATCTCGCGACGCGATTGGCGCCCGAGGGTTGAACGAACACCCTCCTGATCAAGGGCGCAGGGAAAGCCGGGTGCCCGATACGCACCCGCAGCCTCGTATGCAAAAGTGAAAAACATACGAGTAAGTCCACCACAGGTTCGCCGGACGTGCCCGGCCTTCCCTGCGCAATGGTTTTAACGGTTTCCTTCGCGCTCGCCCCGGAGACCGGGCTTGGTTGTCTCCGTCGTCCCCGGGAAGCGTTAGCTTCCCAAGCAACTTGATATCAGCGTCGGGATATCAGGCCCACACGACTTCGCCGTCCGCAGCCGTCTCCACAAAAGCCGCTCGACGGGCTTGGTACCAGTCCCGCCGAAGCTTTAGCGAAGGCGGATCGGCGCATTCGTCTCGTGCGCCGCCCGCGTCCACTGCATCCCGCACCCAACGTTCGTGACGATCGCGATACGCCCCTTTGTTCGGGGCGGGACGGCTGGAATCAGTAAAGCTGCGTCTAGCAAACGGCCAAGCCAAATATTTTTGCGAACGGGGCTGGACACGGGCCGCGCACCACGCGAGGTGATTTGCCCGTCGGGCAATCACCTCGAGAGCCAGCGAGACAGCAAGGTTCACATTTTGCGGCGCTCCGGCATTTGTCGCCTGTCGATGGAATCTGCACACGCGGGCAATGCTGGGTCGTTACTGCCTTGATAACCAGAAGGCCTTTGTCACCTCGCACAACAACTTCCACTACGATAGCGGCTGAAATGGCCGGCACGCGTCAGTCAGTTGTTGAACGATAACGATCAAGGATTGAGCTGTGCGCCTGGCGTGGAGCGTGAAATTTTAAGCTCTTCCTCATTCATGTCCGCAGATACATCAGCGAATAGAGGCGTGCTCAAATAGCGCTCGCCGGTGTCGGGAAGCATGCAGAGAATGTTCGCTCCTTTCGCCGCCTCGGCGGCAATCTTGAGCGCGCCTGCAAAGGTCCCGCCCGAAGTGATGCCGACAAAGATACCCTCCTTGGTAGCAAGCTCCTTGCTGCAGCGGATCGCATCGGGGCCGGATATCGGCAGGACGCGATCGATGACCTTCATCGCAACGGCATCGTCGGTGAGTTTAGGGATGAAATCGGGTGTCCAGCCCTGCATCGGATGCGGTTTGAATGTCGGATGCGGTGCCGCTGGCGTATCGTCCGGGTTTCGCGACTGCGCGATGCCGCTGGCCAGCAACTGGGCATCCTGCGGCTCGCAAACGATGATCTTCGTTTCGGGGCTCTCCTTGGCAAGCACCCGCGCGACGCCTTTCAGTGTTCCGCCAGTTCCATAGCCCGTCACCCAATAATCCAGCCTTTGTCCGGAGAAATCGTCGAGTATCTCACGCGCTGTCGTGCGTGAATGAATATCGGGATTGGCCTCATTCTCAAACTGCCGGGTCATGAACCAGCCATGTGCTTTGGCAAGCTCGGTGGCTTTATTGATCATGCCCACAGCGCGCTCGGCGGCGGGCGTTACGATGACCCTCGCCCCAAGGAACCGCATCAGCTTGCGCCGCTCGACGCTGAATGGCTCCGCCATGGTAATCACAAGCGGATATCCCTTGGCTGCGCAAACCATCGCAAGGCCAATTCCCGTATTTCCGCTTGTGGCTTCTATGACCGTCTGGCCAGGCTTGAGGTCACCTGACTTTTCGGCCGCCTCGATTACTCCCAAAGCCAATCGGTCTTTCACGGAGCCGAGAGGGTTGAAGGCTTCAATTTTTACAAAAAGGTTCACGCCTTGCGGCGCCAAACGATTGATCCTCACCACCGGCGTATTGCCGATCGTTTCGAGGATGTTTTGGTATCTCCGGCCCATGCTCAACTCCACATTGCGTTGTTTGCGACGAGAGTATCGTGCCTCCCCTCCAGCCGGCACGGATCGTGTCCGGCGGCCAATGACCCATTCTCGGACATTGTACCTGCCGGTGCCAGCGCCTATGCTCCGATAGGCCAGATAAATTTTACCGATCCGGAGGGCCTTTTGGCCGGCGAACGCGTGGAACGGCGACTGGCGGCTGTGCTGGCGGTGGACGTTGCCGGCTATAGCCGCTTGATGGGCCGCGACGAAGAAGGCACGCTCGCCAATCTGAAGTCGTTCCGAAAGACGCTTGTCGATCCCGCAATCGCCGCGCATCGCGGCCGTATCGTCAAGACCACCGGTGATGGCATGCTGGTGGAGTTCGCCAGCGCCGTCGACGCCGCACGATGCGCGGTGGAGATCCAGTGCAGTGTCGCCAGACAGAACGTCGACGTCCCGCAGGAGATCAGGATCGAATTTCGGATCGGGATTCACGTCGGTGACATCATCATCGACGACAACGATATTTTCGGCGATGGCGTCAACATCGCAGCGCGCCTTGAGGGTATCGCCGAGCCGGGCGGTATTTGCATCTCCGACGATGCGCACCGGCAAATTCGCGGCAAGATGGATATCGCCTTCGACGATATCGGAGAACAAACTCTAAAAAATATTGCCGAACCGATGCGGGCATGGCGCATGCAGCTCGCTGGCGACGGCGCCTCCGAGATCCGGCCAGGTTCGGCTCCGATAAGAGTTCAAGATCTGGCACTTCCCGACAAGCCCTCCATTGTCGTGCTGCCGTTTGACAATATGTCGGCTGAGCCGGGACAAGACTACCTTGCCGATGGAATCGTCGAGGCGATTACCGCGGCGCTTTCGTGCATCCGCTCTTTTTTTGTCATCGCACGCAGCTCAGCATTTACCTACAAGGGCCGCGCAACAAATGCACGCGACATAGGCAAAGAATTGGGGGTCGCCTATTTGCTGGAAGGCAGCGTGCAGAAAGCCGGAAACCGCCTCCGTATCATCGTTCAGCTGATCGAGACCGAAGGAGGCGCGCACGTTTGGAGTTCCCGATTCGACGGCGCAATCGATGACTTCTTCGATCTCGAGGATCGAATAACGGAACAGGTGGCAGGCGCGCTACAACCCTCCATCCGCATCGCCGAGATTGAGCGCTCGCGACGCAAACGGCCGCAAGACCTGAGCAGCTATGATTTTACCATGAGGGCGCTGCCCCATGTCTGGGCGCTTGAAAAGGAAGAAAGCGTCAAAGCGCTCGAACTCCTCGAAAAGGCGCTCACGATCGATCCTGAATATCCGTTGGCCCTTTCGCTTGCTGGTTGGTGCCACGCCCAGCGTTCGGTTTACAATTGGGCGGAGGACATCGCGGTAAGCCACGCCATGGCGCGATCGCTCGCCGAGCGGGCAGCGGAGATGAGCGGCGACGATCCCATTATCCTGACTGTGCTCGGCGCGGTGCATACCTTTGTACGCAATTACGGAACCGCGCGCGTGCTGCTTGAGCGTGCCGTCACACTCGACCCCAACGCCGCATGGGCATGGAGTCGGCTTGGTTGGCTCGAGAACTATGCTGATCAACCTCAAAAGGCGATCGCGAATTTCGAGCGCGCGCTGCGCCTGAGCCCGATCGATCCAATGAATTTCAACAACTATGTAGGTCTGGGCTCGGCTCATGAAGTAGCGCAGGAGTATGACAAGGCCGCGGCGTTCTATCAACGCGCGCTCGAGGAACGGCCGAACGCGGGTTGGATCTATCGCAATCTGGCATCGTCTCTGTCGGGAGCCGGTCGGATCGAAGAGGCTGAACGCGCCTTTGCGGAGATGATGCGCAACTATCCCGACCTCACGGTTTCAAAATTCAAACAGGCAATGGTCTTTTCTGCGCCCGCCCTGGATCGTATGGCAGAAAACCTGCGAAAACTTGGACTGCCTGAATGATCGGGCAATCGGGCGTTACGCCCGGCCTTACCCGAGCAATGGTTTTTAGGGCGCGGACTCGAGGCCTCGGTTTGGGCGCTTGAATCGCGCACGCTGCCACCACCACCCACGGAAGAGGCCCTGTCGGCGACCATCCTCCTGTTGGAGTTTTGTCTGTTGAGCCGCCGTGAGCGCAATATATCGACACTTCGGTCCGGGCGTCTGCGATCCAGAACCAGCGGTGCTGCTCCGAGCGGAAGGCGCGCCAATTCTCGAGCACGCGCTTGAACTGCTGGCTTTTCGCGGCCATCGTATTCGCCCGTCTGCACCATGCCGACGGCGCGATACCCGTGGGCTTTCAGGCCGGCCGCAAAGTCACGCAGGATCGCGTCGGGGGTCCTGATCCTTCTCATAGACCAGGGCTGCGATATCACATTCGGCATCGAACATGGCACGCCCCTTTTTCCTCGAAGTACGGGATCGCGGCGGTAAGCCGCGATCCCGTTTGTCGCATGATCAGGCGGCGTTGGCGCCCGGGCCGTTGATGATCTGGAGCTGGGTGAACTCCGCCAGACCTTCCTCGGCGAACTCGGTGCCGATGCCCGACTGCTTGGCACCGCCGAACGGAATATGCGGGGACATGTCGAGGTGCTTGTTGATCCAGACCGTGCCGGCCTCGATCTTGCTCGCGACTTCGTGGGCCCGCTTGATATCGGACGACCACACCGAGGCGCCAAGGCCATAGGTCGTCGCGTTGGCGCGGCGGATCACGTCATCCCCGTCGGAGTACTTGATCAGCGGCAGCACCGGTCCGAACTGCTCTTCGTCGACCAGCCGCGAGCCTTCCTTGATGTCGCGCACGATGGTCGGCTCGATGAAGTAGCCGGGACGGTCCATGGCCGAGCCGCCGGCAACGATGTTGCCGTTCTTGCGGGCGTCTTCCAGGAAACCCTTCACCTTTTCGTACTGCATCTTGTTCTGAAGCGGTCCGAGCTTGGTGCCCTGCTTGGAGCCGTCATCGACCACGGTGTTCTTGGCGATGTTGACCAGCTCGTTGCAGAGCTCGTCATACACGGACTCATGCACATAGAGCCGCTTGATGGCGAGGCAGACCTGTCCGGAGTTCTGAAACGCGCCTTCGAAGATGCCGGGCGCGACTTTCTTCGGATCAACGTCGTCGAGCACGATGCCGGCGTCGTTGCCGCCGAGCTCGAGGGTAATCCGCTTCAGCGTCTGCGCGGCGCTCGCCATGACCTTCTGGCCCGTGGCGGTCGATCCGGTGAACGAGATCTTGCGGATGTCGGGGTGCTTGGTCATGTGGTCGCCGAGGTCGTTGGCGTCGGTGATGACGTTGAGCACGCCCTTCGGCAGCACGTCCCTGACGAGTTCAGCGAAGCGCAGCGTCGCCAGCGGCGTCGTCGGCGCGGGCTTGACCACCAGCGTGTTGCCGGCGAGCAAGGCCGACGGCAGCTTGAAGCTCAGGATGAGAAGCGGATAGTTCCACGGGATGATGGCACCGACGACACCGAGCGGGCGGCGATAGGCCTCGACCTTGCGGTCGCCGGAATCCTCAATCACGCGCATCGGCAAATCGAGCGAGGCCAGATAGCGGAAGAAGGCCGCCATGCCCAGCACTTCGCCGGTCGCGTCGCCAAGCGGCTTGCCTTGTTCACTGGTTAGAATGCGGGCCAGTTCGCCCGAATTGGCCTCGATCACGTCGGCCATCTTGGTCACGAGCTTGCGACGCTCCTCGATCGGCGTGGCGGCCCAGGCCGGGAAGGCCGCTTTCGCCGCAGCCACCGCCTGGTCGAGTTGTCCCTTCGAGGCGCGCGGGCACTCGGCCACTACTTCCTCGGTTGCGGGGTTAAGAACCGGCATTTTCAGATCGCCGGGAACCATCTTGCCGTCGATGAGAAGATTGAAGTCACTCATTGGCTTTGCTCTCCCTCAGATTATGGCCCATTTGGGGCCTCGTTATATCCAGGAAGATATCACGATCCTGGAGGGGAGGCTATCGCTCATGGCGCAGGTCGCATCACATCCGCCGCCATATGTTCATTGAAATATAGCGGCAAAGGGGCCGCGGATTTCGCCTGGTGGAAGGGGAAATCCCGGACGTAAAGCAAGATACCGATCACTGAGACAATGGGGCGTGATATTTGCGCAGTGCGGTTTCGATCAGGCGGTTGTCGTAGGTCAGGCTGAAGTCGATCTTTGCCTGCTTGAGTGCGGGATCGAGGACCGCAATTGAGGCCAGCACATTCTCGGCGGCTTCCGGCGTGACCAGGCCATCCCATTGGAAGGCCGACAGGTTTCTCTCCAGCGACACCCGATAAAGCGCCTCATCGCTCCTGTAATAAGCGGGCGGCAGGGATTTCACGATGTCGTCGATCGATGCGGTCTTCAGCCATTGCATGGCGTGAACGACCGCGTTGGTAATCGCCTGTACCGTGTTGGGATTGGCTTTCAGAAAGTCGTTCTTCACGATCAGACAATCGGCAAGGTAGCCGCCGCCAAAAGCTTCCTGCGTGCCCTCCGCTGTTCGACTATCGGACAGAACCGCGGCATCGCCGCCGTCCACCAGCGCGTTGATGGCCGGATCGAGGTTGACGAGCGCGTCGAGCTCGCCGCCTTGTCTTCATCGCCGCCACTGCGCTCGGACCCGTGCCGATCGAAATGTAGCTTGCGTCCTTCCAGGACACGCCCGCGCGTTCCATCAATCCTGCGACGAAGTTTTGCGTCGACGAGCCGGGCGCCGACACGCCGATCTTCTTGCCCTTGAGATCGGCAATGGTCTTGATCTTCTCAGCCTCGGATTTTCGCACCACCAGCACGTTGCCGGGGTAACGGCCGTAAGGCACCAGGCAGGTGATGTTGACGCCCTTGGTCTGCATACGCAGCGTGTGTTCGTAAGCGCCCTCGGCCACGTCCGCGCTGCCGCCGATCAGGCTCTGCAAGGCGGCGGTTCCCGATGCGAAAGCGTTGGATTCGACGCTCAAGCCTTCCTGTTCGAAGTATTTGCGGTTGAGCGCCACGAAATAGGCGATCTTGTTCATCTGGCTGATCGAACCGCCGACGGCGATGGTGATATTCTTTTTCTCGAGTGCCGGACTATCCGCCGTCGCCGGGCCGCCTGCCACCAGCGCCGCCAGGCCGACGGTTACCATCACCAGACAATGCTTCATCGTTTCCTCCGTCGCCGTTCGGCGACATTTTTGATTTTCAAGTCAAACGTCAAAGCGGTTCGTTCTTGAGAATGTCCTGCAGCACGTTGCGGGGAACGCGGATGTCGAGGCCGGCGCGTTCTTCCTGAATCAGCATCGCGGAGCGCGAATCCCGTTTTCCCCATCCCTTGTTCAGGGCATCCGTCATCTCGGCGAGCGTCATGTTGGCGAAGCGCATCGGCACACCGGTCTCGCGGCCGAGGGCCGTGGCCAGCGAAACATCCTTGTGCGCCAGCTCCAGCGCAAAGGCCGGATTGTCGAATTCGTGCGGCAAGAACTGATCGGCCATGCGATCGACTGCGCGCTGCCGCCCGAGCGAACCCTGACGGATCGCGCCCCACAGGGCCACAGGATCGACGCCCGCTTTCACGCCGAGCGTAAAGGTTTCAGCCAGAACCATCTGGATGCCGTAATTGGCACAGTTGTGAACCAGCTTGGCGACCGAGGCGTTGCCGCTTGCGCCGAGATAGCGCACCTGATCGCCAAGCAGATCGAGGATCGGCTTGCAGCTATCGTAGGTCGCTTTTTCGCCGCTGACCCAGATCGCGAGCTTTCGGGAGGCCGCACCCTTCGGACCGCCGCTGACGGGGGCATCCAGCATCGACACACCGACGCGAGCGAGATCGGCCGAGAGTTCGCGCACCAGCGCCGGCGAATTGGTGGAGAGATCGATGTAGGGCGTCCCTCGCTTGAATCCGGCTCGCAAGCCGTCTTCGCCGGCCATGATCGCTTCGATCTCGGGAGGGCCGGGGAGCACGGTGCAAACAAGATCCGAACTGGCCGCCAAATTCTTCGGCGTCTCGGCCCAGATTGCACCTTTGGCAATGGCGACCGCGGCGGACTCGCGACGCCTCGTCAGCACATAAAGCGTGTGCCCGGCGTCGAGCAGATGGCCGGCCATGGGGCCTCCCATCGCGCCCAGTCCTGCAAAACCGATTTTCATCCCGCTCTCCTTCTTGAACGTTTATTCGCTCGGCGGATCATCGAGGCGCACCACAATGCCTTCGAGTTCGGGGCGCGGCGCCTTGTATCGTTTCATCACCAGCGGATCGTGGCCGGGAATAATGTGCTGAGGGGAGGGCGCTGCCGCGCGCAGCTTGTCGAACCCTTCGAGCATCTGGCCGATATGGAAGGCCGTCACGAAGGGTTTATAGGCATCCATGTTCTCGTAGAAATGCGTGACGTCGGAGGCCAGAACCACCCAGCCGCGTTTGGTATGGACACGCACGAACTGCAAGCCTGCGGAGTGGCCAGGTGCCGGGTGGATCGTGATGCCCGGCGACAACTCCGCCGGTCCTTCGTGGAAATTGACGCGTCCTGCATAGTTGGCGCGGACGATGCCGACGACGTCGTCCACCTCATAGGAATGCTGCAATTTCTTGTAGCGCATGTAGCGGCCGACGGCGTAGTGCAGCTCGCTTTCCTGCAAGTGGAAGTTTGCTGCGGGAAGCTTGTCGAAACTGCCGACATGGTCGTAATGCAGGTGGGTCAGGATAACGTCGGCGACTTTGGTCGGGTCAAGGCCGATCAGCTTCAGCGACTCGATCGGGCAACGCAGATAGTCGCGCTTGCGTTTGGCGGCGATCTCAGCTGTGAATCCGGTATCGATCACGTAGCTGCGGTCCGGTCCGATCGCGGCCCACACATAATAATCGAGCGGCATGGGTCCGTCATGCGGATCGCCGCCGATGAAATTCTCCGATCGTTTCGCGGCGCGGGTGGCATAGCGGATGGCATAGACTTCGTAGTTCGGAAGATCGGACATGGATCACTCGTTGATGGAACGGAAAGTGTTGCGACGGAAGGTTTCGGCATATTCCGCGATGCCCGCTTCAAGCGGCCATTTCGGCGACCAGTTCAGCAAGCGCTTGGCGGAAGTAATATCGAGCGAAGCGCGCATCTTGACGTTCTGCTCTTCCAGCGGCGTCAGGCCGTCGCCGATTTCGATGTCGGCGCCCGGAATCGTATCGCGAACAATTCTGGCGACCTCCGCGGCGGTTCGCGCATGGCCGCTGGCGACATTGATGACGCGTTGTTCGCCGGCCTTCCAAGGCGGCGCCAAAAGAGCCGTGACGATGCCGTCGCTGCAATCCGCTACGTGGGTGTAGTCGCGCTTCATCCGCCCGCCGGTCTTAAACCGCGTCGGACGGCCGAGCACGGAATTTTCGACCATCGGCTTGATGTACATCGGGCTTCGCATGCCGAAGCCGTAGATCGCGGTGACGCGCACGGCGAGGAAGTCGAGGTTCTGGAACCTCGCATAAGCAAGCCCGATGGCTTCGCCGGCCATCTTGGAGGTGCCGTAATGTCCGGCCGGATTGCCGTCGCGGATCGAAAAGGCCGGATCGCTCTCGATCAGGGTTGCGCCCGAACCCCTGTGATAGGCAGCGTTGCTGGATACGAAGACGACGCGCCGCATCTGAAGTTGTCGCGCCACCTCGCAGACATTCACCAGACCCACGATGTTGGTTTGATAGGTCGCAATTGGCTGCTCCAGGGATGGCTCGAGGCCGACCATTCCCGCCGAGTGAATGATGGCCTCGATCTTTTCGCTGCGGCAAACCGCGAAAAGCCGGGCGATGTCGTTGATCTGCCCGGCCCGAAAACGTCCCGCAATGTCGGGTGACACCGCTGATGTGTCCGGGCCGGGCGGCGCAACGTCGTAAGCGAAGGCCTCGTGTCCCCGTTGTTCGAGCGCGGCCATGACGTAGCCGCCCAGGAATCCTGCTCCGCCCGTCACCAAGACGTTCATCGGCCTGTCCGTTGGTTCGACCCGCTGGCCGGGACCGGGATCAATGGGCGGCGTTCCGTTCGGCCAGCATTACGCTCATCAGGGAGACCGCATGTTCGCTCATATGCTTCGAATGCACCTCGGCGGCCTCGCGTCCAAACTTGCGGAATAGCCCCATCACCTTGGGATCGAAGGCCGCCATCTGATTGGCGACTTCGAGCGCGCGTTTCAGCGTGGTTCCGGCGGGCACGACTTCGGTCAAGATACCGGCATCTGACGCCTCTTTCGCCGAAATTTGCCGGCTGGTGACGGCCAATTCAAAAGCCCGCTTGTAGGGAACGAAACGGAACAGGTAGGTGAATACGATCAATGGCGGCAGGCCGTGCGACATCTCCGGCAGCGAAAACACCGCATTGTCCGCGGCGACGGCATAGTCGACCTGGGCGGTCATGCCGAAGCCAAATCCAAAAGCCTGGCCTTCGACGGCAACGATGACGGGAACGCTCAACGCATTGAGCGCCGTATTCACCTTCAGGATGGCGTTGAGGTCTTCGGCCACGTCGGAAGCGCGAGTCAGGCCCTTGGCGCCGATCCGGCCGCCGCAAAAAGTATGGCTACGGCCAGTGATGACGAGCGCTCGCAAATCCCCGTCGGTGGCACAGTTAGTGAGCACCTTGGCCAGATCGAGCAAATCCTGGGTGTAGAGGAAATTACTCGTATCATGGCCTGCCAAGGTTACCACCGAAACGCCCTTTCCCTGGGCACTGATCTCAATCGCCACGGCAGCATCCTCCTTTTTGACTTTTGATTGGGCCCTTCCGAGCCGGAAAGAAGAGATTGTGTAACAGCCTGTCAATCCGTTTGTCACGCCACCTATAGGTTGCGGTCTTCACATCTCGCTTTGCAACGCCGGGACAGGCCCCCGGTTGTTCTGCATGACAGGCATCGTAAGGCGTATCGGTTCGGTCGCTTTACGGTCTTGGTCCACCGTTATAAAACACTGGAAATACCGAAAATAACGGTGCCGCAAAGTGCGGAGCCGATCAGGGAAGGACAGAGGAAGACCATGGCTGTTTCACAGGCAATTCCGATCACGCGCCATCCTTACGCCGACGGTTCCTACAAGAAGATGCTGATCGACGGCCAATGGGTCGATGCGGCTTCCGGCAAGAAATTCGAGACGCTCAATCCGGCAACCGGCGAGGTGCTGGCGACCGTGGCCGAAGGCGACGCCGAGGATATCAACCGCGCGGTTGCCGCCGCCCGCCGCGCCTTCGAAGGGCCGTGGAGCAAGGTCAAGCCGTTTGAGCGGCAACACCTGCTCTTGAAACTCGCCGATCTCGTCGAGAAACATTTCGAGGAACTGTCGCAACTCGATACGCTCGATATGGGCGCGCCGATCAGCCGCACCCGCGGCAACAAGCTGCGCGTGCTCGGCATGCTCCGCTATTACGCGGGTCAAGCGACCGCGATCCATGGCGAGACCATCGAGAACTCACTGCCCGGCGAAGTCTTCTCCTATACGCTGAAGGAGCCGGTCGGCGTTGTTGGCGCGATCATTCCCTGGAATGGACCGCTCGGCGCCAGCGTCTGGAAAATCGGTCCGGCGATTGCGACCGGCTGCACGGTGATCCTGAAGCCGGCGGAAGAGGCGCCGCTGACCTCGCTGCGGCTCGCCGAACTCTGCATGGAGGCTGGCATTCCCGCTGGTGTCGTCAATGTCGTGCCGGGCTATGGCGAGACCGCGGGCGCAGCACTTGCGTCGCATCCCGGCGTCGACAAGGTCGCTTTCACCGGCTCGCATGTCACGGGACAATCGATCGTGCGGGCGTCCGCCGGCAATCTGAAGCGGGTGTCGCTCGAACTCGGCGGCAAGTCGCCCGACATCGTGTTCGCCGATGCGGACCTCGATGCAGCGGTGCCGGGCGCGGCGATGGCGGTGTTCGCCAACTCCGGTCAGATCTGCAGCGCCGGAACGCGCCTGTTCGTCGAGAGCAAGATCTATGACGAATTCGTCGGCCGCGTCGCCGAATTCGGCAAGAAGCTCAATGTTGGCAACGGCCTCGATCCGAACACGCAGATCGGGCCGCTGGTGTCGCAGCAACAGCTCGAACGCGTCTCGGGCTATCTCGATATCGGCCAGAAAGAGGGCGCCAAGGCGCTGGCCGGCGGCGCGCGGCTGACCGAAGGCGCGCTGTCGAAGGGCTATTTCGTGCCCCCGACCGTGTTCGCCAACGTCCAGGACAATATGCGGATCGCGCAGGAGGAAATCTTCGGCCCGGTCATCTCGGCGATCTCGTTCAAGGATAGCGATGATCTGATCAAGCGCGCCAACGCCACAAGCTTTGGCCTTGGTTCCGGCGTGTGGACCACCAATGTCAGCAAGGCGCACCAGGTCGCCAAGGCGCTGCGCGCCGGCTCGGTCTGGGTGAACTGCTATCAGGCGATGGACCCGGCCGTTCCCTTCGGCGGCTACAAGATGAGCGGCTACGGCCGTGAGTCCGGCAAGCAGCACGTCGAGGAATATCTCAACGTCAAGGCGGTCTGGGTCAAGACGGCCTGAGGCGCAAAGCAAATTCCGAAAAGCAAGACGGCGGCCGGAAGGCCGCCGTTTTTTCTCCTTGGGGCCGGAGTCTATTTTCGTTTGACTTCCGGAAAAATCCACATGGCGACGACCATGAACGGCGCCAGGAACATGATCGCGATTTTCGGTCCGTGCTGGCCGATCGAGTCCTGGTAAAAGTAAGCGGCCACGGCAACCAGCAGCACGATGATCGACAATGCGGTCTTGATCGGGAAGGGCATGGCGGTGATCCCTAGATGACGGATAAGTTCTGAAGCGGGGATATGAGTAGCGCCAGCGAGGCGAGTTGGAGTGCGCCGAGAAAAACGAGTCCGCCGCGGCTGTCGCGCCACCGGTTCGGAACGATTTCAAAGATCGACGGTACGAACAGAAAGATAAGACCGCCGGCCACGACCACGGAGGTCCAGCGCAGCGTTTCATGCGCAAACAGCCCCACACTGCCCAGAAGGACCGCCAGTAACGCCGAGTTCAATAATACGAGCAGGGTGTCGACGTGCCCTGCGATTGCAAGCGGCCGCGCCCGCGATGGAAACATGCCGGCGAGCGTGAAGAAGCTTAGACAGCACGCCGCGAATGTTGCGGCAAACAGCGCCAGCGCAACGCTATTTGGTTCGATCGCGTTCATTCTATTCGGCCGGAACCGAATGGGTCAGCGGATCGATCCGCGGCGTGCGCGACGTCTTGCGCATGTCGCGCTTGATGAAGCGCGTATCATAGCCATTGAAGAGATGGCCGAGCAGGCCGCGGTTGAGATCGGAGGTGCCGAACAGCCAGTCCATGATCGGGAAGGTCAGGTTCATGTTGCGCTCCATCATGATCGATTGATCGTGGTGCGCGGCGTGATGACGCCGAAGCGTATTCACCATGGGCACGTTGCGTACGAACCAGTTCTCGTCGACATGGCAGCAGAAGTGCATGAACTCGTAGATGAGGTACATCGAGGTCGTCGTTGATATCAGCAGCCATCCGACATTTGGCGAGATAATGATGCCGGCCGCGATCGCAAGCGGAATCGACATCAGGGTAAAGGTCGCAAGTGCATAAGGCGGGAAAAAAGTCACGCGCCAGTCGAGATGGTCGGCAAAGCGCATCTCGTTCTCGGTGAAGAACTGGTGATGCATCAAGGTGTGCCGGTTGTAGATCGCGCGGAACGCCTTGACCTGGGAGGGGCGGTGCATCACGTAGCGGTGAATCCACCATTCGAAGAAGTTGGCCCCGAGGAAGGTCACGGGGATGATCAGAAGCTCCCATGCGCGCAAGGAGTGCACATTCGCGAGATAAATGTAGAGCGCGGTGAACCCGATCGCATAGATGATGAAGACATGCAGCCAGCCATTGTACCACCCGGCAACGCGCTCGCGATACGTCTCGCGGTAGCGGCGCTGACGGTCTGACATGGGGGTTGATGCGAGTTCCATGGCGGTCCTTTCCATGTCGAAATCGACGATGACATCGGGTCTGAAGTCTGATATATCACTCATCTATCAAAGCCGCAAGCCGAGCTCAAGCCAAGCTGGGGAGTTTCTCATGAAGCGATTTAGCGGCGACCGCACGATCGACGGCGTCAAGGTCATCGTCGATGGCCGGCCGCTCGATCAACGGCTTGACCTTCATCGCTATACCGCCAATGGATTCGAGTGGAGCTATGAAGGCGACGAGCCCCGGCAGCTCGCACTGGCGATCCTGGCCGAGCATCTGAGCGATCCCGCCGGCGCCAAGGCGCTGGTTGAACCCTTCATGAAGGCTGTTGTCGCCAATTTCGGAAATGAGTGGGAAATGACCTCGGCCGATATCGCCGCCGCTGTCGAAGCGCTGCGCGGCGGTTCGCTTCGCGCCGCGTCCTGACCAAGCCGCAGCGGGAAATTTCCAGTGGCGCTCACCTACAAAGCCGCCGTCCTTCATGCGCCGAAATCGCCGCTTTCGATCGAAACGGTGGAAGCTGCCGATCTCGCGCCTGGCGATGTGCTGGTCCGGATCAAGGCCGCCGGCCTTTGCCATACCGATCTCGAAGTGATCGAAGGCTCCTTGCGCAATCCGATGCCGATTATCCTGGGCCATGAGGCCGCAGGCGTTGTCGAGCAGGTCGGGCGGGAGGCGCGGGGCGTTTCCGTTGGGGATCATGTGGTGCTGTCGTGGAATCCGCATTGCGGGCATTGCTTCTATTGCGACCGCGATTTGCCGATCCTCTGTGAAAGTTATCTCAATCAGGCGCCGCTCGCCGTGCAATTCGATGGCGCGAGCCGGGCGCGCTTGCGTGACGGGCGCGAACTCAAGCACCTGATGTATCTCGGCGCCTTGGCCGAATACTGTATCGTGCCGGCGCAACAGGCCATCGCGGTGCCGAAGGAGCTGCCGTTCGAGCAGGCGTGCCTGATCGGCTGCGGTGTGATGACCGGCGTCGGCGCCGCACTGAATATTGCCTCGATCAACCATGGCGACGCCGTGATGGTGGTTGGTTGTGGCGCGGTGGGGCTTGCCGCCGTGCAGGGCGCCCGCATGGCGGGTGCGGAGACGATCATTGCCGTCGATCTGGCCGACGACAAGCTGCGTCTTGCGCGAAGGCTTGGCGCGACCCACGCCATCAACGCGGCGAACGAAGACGTGCTCGAAGTTACGCGGCGGCTGACCGGCGGTCGGGGCGCCGACATCGTGCTGGAAGCAGCCGGCAGCCCGCGCGCCTTTCGGCTCACCAGCGAAGCGGTGCGGCCGGGCGGTGAGGTGATCTGGCTCGGCAAGACCGACGTAAATGAAGACGTGGCGTTTCGCTGGGGATCCCTGATGCAGGAAAAGCGCATCCGGCGATCAAGCTATGGCGGCGCGCGACCCTTGCGCGATTTTCCGATGCTCGCGCGTGCCGCGCTCGATGGAAGGCTGAACCTGAGCGATCTCATCACCGCGCGCATTTCGCTCGAACAGGTCAATGAAGGCTTTGCGGCGCTCAAGCGCGGCGAGGCGATCCGCAGCGTCGTTGTGCTTTAGTTAAGCCTCGATCGTCTTGCGCGTAAAACTCTCGATATAGTCGATCAGGCGGTCGGAAGCTTTCGCGGCAGCTTCCGGGTTTCGTTTGGCGATGGCTTCGGCGACCTCGGCATGCAGGCGCGCCGACAATGGCAAGTCGCCGGATTCGCGATAGTGCTGATACCAGAAGCGGCGGGACAGGCCGTGCATCAGGCCCATGGCGCGGGAGGCGAACTCGTTGCGCGCGGCCTGGCTGACCAGTTCGTTGAACTGGCGGTCGAGGCGCATGAAGGTCATGTCGTCGCTCGCATCAGAGGCGCGACGCATTTCGCGGGCAATCGTGGCAAACGACGCACTCTCTTCCGGCGTCGCGCGTTCGGCCGCGCCTCTCGCCATCAGCCGTTCCATTTCACGGCGCACCTCGAGCAGCCGCATCTGGGTCTTCAGGTTGATCTGCGAGACCAGAATGCCCCGTCGCGGCAATATGACGACGAGGCCGTCACGCGCCAGCCGCTGCAACGCCTCGCGGATCGGGGTTCGCCCGATTCCCAATCGCGCGGCGAGGGATTGTTCCGAGAGAATGGTTTCCGGCGGCAGTGCAAGCGTGACGATCAATTCCTCGACCAGCCGATAGGCGCGGTCCGTCAGGGTCTCCGAATCGTCCGCCCCGGTATCGATAACCTTTGACACGGCGGATTTAGCCGCGCGTGCCCGCCCGTTTTGTCGTTGCGCGGCCATTGATCCCGATTCTCCCTCTACTGGTTAGGAGGGATATTTCACAGACGGACACAAGGTCAATCCAGGTGGCCGTGACACGCGCGGACCCTTCAATGCGAGATGCTCTCGAGTGTGCGGCCTCGGGTCTCTTCACCGAGCACGAGCACGACAAGGGCAGCCAGCGTAAAAGCCCCGGCGCCAAGCGCAAATACGCCGGATTGTCCCGCTGTGGGCAAGATGAAGCCGATCACCGAGGGCCCGATCAGCGAGCCGATCCGTCCCACCGCCGACGCAAAACCAGTGCCGGTGGCTCGCACATGCGTGGGGTAAAGCTCGGGCGTATAGGCATAGAGCGCCGACCACATGCCGAAAGCACAGAATTGCATGCAGAGACCGGCGACGATCAGTTGGGCTTGATCCGTCGCGCCGCCGTAGAAATAGGAAGCGATCGCCGCGCCAAGCAGGGTCGCGATCAGTGTCGGCTTTCGCCCCAGCGCCTCGATCATCCAGGCCGCGGTCAAAAATCCCGGGATGCCCGCCAGCGAAATCAGAACCGTATAGTAGACTGATTTGGTGACCGGGAAGCCTTTGGCCTGGAGCAACGCGCCGAGCCAGGTCGTGAGACCATAGAAGCCGAGCAGCGCGAAGAACCACAGGCACCACAGCATGATCGTCCGGCGTCCATAGCCGGCTGAGAAGAGTGTCGATAACCCCTGCGGCGCGCGCAGCTCGACCTGTTCGGGGTGCGGGGCCGGCAAACTCGCGCCGCCGAGCCGTTGCGAAACCTTCGCCTCGATCTCCGACATCACGCGCTCGGCGCCGGCAGCATCGCCGTGGCTCGCGAGCCATCGCGGCGATTCCGGCACATAGCGCCGCACGATCAGAACGAAAATCGCGGGGAGGCCTTGCAGGATGAAGACCCAGTGCCAATCGGCGACCGACAGCACGGCAAAGGCGAGCAGGCCCGAGCAGATGAAGCCGAGCGGCCAGAAACCTTCCAATAACGCAATGTATCTGCCGCGCTGCCCGGCCGGGATCATCTCCGAGACCATCGATTGCGCGACCGGAAATTCCATGCCCATGCCGAAACCGAGCAGAATGCGCGCTGCTGCCAAAGTCTGCACCGTCGGCGAGAGCCCGCACAAGATGCTGCCCAATCCCCAGAAGATCATGCTGATCTGAAACACCCGCGTGCGGCCGAAGCGATCGGCGAGCAGCCCCGCGGAGCCCGCGCCGAGAAACATCCCGAGAAAGCTCATGCTGGAGAGCAATCCGGTCTCGGAGGCGGAAAGTCCGAAGCTCTGCCGGATCGGGCCAAGCACAAAGGTGAGTGCGCCGAGATCCATGCTGTCGAAGAACCAGGCGGTCGCGATGATGGCAAACAGGCCGCGCTGGTAGGACGTCATCGGCAGCCGTTCGAGCCGCGCGGCGATGCCGGCGGCCTGCGCCGCACCGGTGGCGCTTTCCGCCGCCGACCGGGGAAATTCGATCGAGCTGCCCGTTGTCAAAGTGCTCATGAAATCCTCCCCTAATATTTATTTTTTATATGTCTGACATATTAGTAACATTTCTACAAGCTGGCCTGATCGGCTTTAGCAGGCTGTTGAAGAAGTCGGTAGCGAAGCGTTTCGTATCATGATTCTCTGGGACCCGGATTTGACTTGGGGGTCGCGATGCGGGGGAGTGACGAACGGTCCGGCTCGCTTTTCAGTTACGTG
>JBEKZZ010000023.1:0-61983 GCA_049509335.1 Bradyrhizobium sp.
CGTCGAGCGCACCAAGCCCTCAAGCTCGCTGCGCTCCGCACTCGTCAAGATAATCGATGTCGCTTCCGGGATGCCGCTCATGCCCCCTTGAATCACGACTCATTCTTCACCGATAGTGGGTACTAGCGCTTACGCCGACTTTATGGGAGGCGCGGGGTCCTCGCGGTCATTGCCAAGCCGAGCATCGCTGCCTTCCGATTCCCCTTTGCCTGGTTGCAAGCCATCGGTTCATCTCGACAGCAATGCGCAGATGCCGTTTCTCTTGCGAAGTCAGTTATTGCTTTATGCCCTTGGCGTGAAGGGTTGCCCGAATGCATCGGTCTCAACGATCACCTCGTGAAGGTGGTCACACTGACGGCACTCGAACGTGCGGATATCGAAACCCACCCGTGCAGGCATGATGCGAGCGAGCATCATGTAAGCATGGCACTTCGGGCAAGCAGGGCGATGGGTGTGGAGGTTGACGTTGTCGGGCAAGAAATAGGATTTTTGCATGATGCTTCCCTGATCGAGGAGGCGGCAGCGAAACACTATCTGTCACCGTAGATGCTTGTTACTTTGCCAATAAAAACATCGCCCAGAGGCGACCTTAATCTGGCGCGACCAACTGGCCCTGGAGCCAGGCCATCGTCGCTTTGGACTGCATGGGGTCGCCGAGCCTCACCGCTGTCCTGAGTACATGCGAGCAACGGGCGCATTCAAAGGTCCGAAGGTCATAACCTGACGGACCTTCCTGGACGCGTCCCAGCAACATTTCGGATTGGCACTTCGAACAGATTACCTTGCGCAATTGAGGCATGATGCTGATCCCTGAGGTAGGCGGGAGCACAACACTCTCTGTCACCGGTAGTGTGCCTTTGGAAGTAGCGGTGATGGGGTCAGCATTGATGTTTTCAGGCCCGGATGGCTGGTCAACATTGATCAGGTGTTGTCGGATAAAGAGGACTTGCTGAATACTATCCTTCAGCGATTGCCGGGATTTTCGTCAAATTGACTGCAACGGTCTGCTTGCGAGACGTCGACACAGGAATTGGAGGCGGCGGTGGATGTCGGTCGTGCCCAGCGTTGCGATACGCGCTGCTCTTTGAAGCGATGAGGCTAACAGCGCGCCGGTCGGGCTCATCCGCCACGATGGCGACAATCAGCTTCCGACCGCGCTTTGCTGACGGAAGCAACGCGGATTCACGAAGTTCCGAGGATCGGCTCGCGACATCGGTCCCTTAATTAACCTCTTTGGCGACAAGTGAATATCCAGCCGGAACGCCGATGCTCAGGAGCGGTTCCACTTCAATGAAATTGTCAACTCAAACACCGCGCGCGTTCTCCGCAGATTGGCGGCGTAAAAAAACGGACGCGAGCGCAATCCCTGGAATTTACGATCTCGCCGGTGTGGTTGGAAGGTTGCATGACCTTGCGCAAACGGCTCCCGGAACTGAGCGTTACCGGCCAGCCAAATGACGGTTACTTATTTCGCCTTATCCGATCTCAAGATTTCCGTTCAAAGAAACTCCATCCGACGACTGATCCTTGGCGGCGTAGGCTTGATCGCGGTGATCGCGATCGGAACCGCGGTGATGGTCGGCAATTTCCGTGAACGTGCGCTGAGCAGCAGCGAACGCGAGTTGGCGAACACCGTACTATTGCTGGCCAACCACCTCGATCAACAGTTCGATGAGTTCGAAGTCGTTCAAAAAGACCTCATCGCCCACATCCGTTTGACCGGGGTCGCCACGAGCGAGGACTTCAAGCGTCAGATGTCAAGCCACGACATGCATGAGATGCTTAAGGCCAGGAGCAACGGCTCGTTCGACGTCGCTGGCGTCAATATATTCGATGCGGACGGAAAGCTGGTAAATTCGTCAAAAGCGTGGCCGCTTCCCACGGTCAGCATTGCCGATCGCAGCTACTTTATAACGCTCAAATCCGGCTCCGCGTCGACACCACTGTTGATGATTGAACTGCTGCAGAGCCGACTTTCCGGCAGCGGCTGGACAGTGCTTATCGCGCGCAAGATCACCGGAGCGAACGGCGAGTTTTTAGGTCTGGTTACCAGAGGCATCGCGACAACCAACTTTGAAAAGTTCTTCGCGCCTCTGGCGTTGGGGGACGATGCGGTCATTTCCATGCTCCACCGTGATGGAACGATGCTGGCTCGGTATCCACATATTGACAGCCTGATCGGAAAGGATTTCTCGGACGGTCCGTTCTTTCGGATTTTGTCAAATGCCGAACACGGCAGCGGGCGCAAAACGAGCCGCGAGGATGGTCGGGAGCGTTTGGGTTCTATCCGTCAATTGAGCGATTTTCCGATCGTGGTCGTTGCGACGACGAGCGTGTCGTCGGCGCTAACCGATTGGCGAGCCCAAACACGGTTGCTGATCGGCGTGGCCGGCTTGTTGGTCCTTGTGATCGCTGTAATGCTGTTCCTCATTGTCAGACAGTTGTCGCGCCAGCATGAAGCGTCCCGGCTTGGGTTGGCGGTGGAAAAACAGCGCCTCGACACTGCCATCAACAATATGGCGCAGGGCCTGTTGCTGTTTGATTCATCCAATCGGCTCATCGTCTGCAATCGGCGATATCTCGAGATGTTCGATGGGTCGTCTGACGTAGTGAAGCCAGGCTGCACCATTCGCGATCTCCTGCAGCACCGCAAGGAGAGCGGAGCGTTCAACGGCGACGTTGATGAATATTGCAGGATTCTCCTGAGTAACCTGGCGCAAGGAAAGGTCATTCAGACAATTTTCAATATGGCGGACGGACGTTCGATTCAAATCCTTCACCAGCCACTGGCAGAGGGTGGATGGGTGACAACAATGGAAGACATCACCGAGCGCAGGCGTTCGGAAGAGCGCATCACGCACCTTGCGCATTACGATGCGTTGACTGACCTCCCCAATCGAGTGCTGTTCCACGAGCATCTCAAGGCGGAGCTTGCCGGAATTCACGCGGGCGAGCAATTGGCGGTGCTCTACCTCGACATCGACGAATTCAAAAGCATCAACGATTCACTCGGGCATCGCATTGGCGATGAACTGCTGAAAGCCGTAGCCGCAAGTCTGAGCGGGTGTCTCGGAAAGGCCGATTTCGTTGCCCGGCTGGGCGGTGACGAGTTTGCCATCATTCAAGCCGGCGTCAAATATCCGGAGAATGTCGTCGACCTTGTGACGCGAATCTACCGGGCCATCCGCGAACCCTACGAATGTCTCGGTCACCAGGTAATGACCGACGCCAGTATCGGCATCGCCCTCGTGCCAAAGGACGGCACCGATCTCGATCAGATTCTGCAGAACGCCGATCTGGCGATGTACAGCGCCAAAGCCGATGGGCGCCGGACCTATCGCTTCTTTGAGCCGGACATGGACGCGCGCGTGAAGGCGCGTCGCAGTCTCGAGATGGGTCTGCGTCAGGCGATCGTCGATGGTGAGTTCGAGGTTCACTACCAGCCCATTGTTGACCTTCGAAGCAGCCAAATCGCGGGTTGCGAGGCTCTGTTGCGCTGGCGACACCCTGAACGCGGCATGATCTCCCCCGCCGAGTTCATCCCTGTTGCGGAAGAGACCGGCCTCATCAATCAACTCGGCGAGTGGGTGCTTGCAACGGCCTGTGCCGAGGCTACGACGTGGCCGGCCGGCATCAAACTCGCGGTCAACGTTTCCCCGGTTCAGTTCAGGAGCAACACCCTGACGCTCAAGGTGATCGCGGCGCTTGCGGCATCCGGTCTCTCTGCCAGCAGACTGGAGCTGGAGATCACCGAGGCGGTCCTTATTCACGACGATGCCGCTGCGCTCGCGATCCTGCATCAGCTTCGGGCGCTTGGCGTTGGAATCGCGCTGGACGATTTCGGCACCGGCTATTCCTCGCTGAGCTACCTGCAGCGTTTTCCGTTCGACAAGATCAAGATCGATCGCTGTTTTATAAAAGACGTCGCGGAGGCTCATGGGGCGCCCTGCATTGTTCGGGCGGTGGTGGACATCGCCACAACACGCCATATCAAGACGACGGCGGAGGGTGTTGAGACGGAACAACAACGAGACTTGCTCCGCACGATCGGCTGCACCGAAATGCAGGGCTATCTGTTCAGTCCGGCAAGGCCCGCCGCAGAACTAAAACGGCTGTTCTTTGCGCAATCCAAAAGAACAGCGGCCGTGGCTTAAATCCATGAACGGGCTGTTCGTCGCAAAACTGCAAAGTCGATAACATGCGAGAAATCATGGCCACATTTTTTAGTGCCCAACTGGACTTCATCCTGTTCTTTTACGGCTTGGCATTCCTGCTGCTCGGCACAACGTGCTTCGGCATTTCAAGAGGCGGAAGAGCAGGAGAATCCTGGGGTGTGCTCGGATTGTTCGCAGTCGCACACGGTGTCGGCGAGTGGCTCGATTTGACGGCGCTCATTGTCAGCGACAGCCCGGCATTCGCAGCGGTCCGCATAGCGCTCATGACCGGATCCTTTATATTGTTGATGGAGTTCGCGCGTCGGAACGCAATTCGGTTCGGACTGGAATTGCAGGGGCGTTGGCTGTATCCGCCCTTGATATTATTGGTCGCTTGCGGCGGATTTATAGGCGAGCTGACTACGGCCGGTGACCTCGCACGCTATGCCATCGGATTTGTGGGTGCGTTGGCTGCGAGCATGATCTTCGTTTGGGATGCCAGGGGATTGTTGGGTGCCGCAAGGCGTTTCGCGATATTCGCCGCCGTGGGATTCGCCCTTTATGGGGTCGCTGCCGGCGCCGTTGTCCCGGCCGCGGCGTTCTGGCCGGCAGCTAAGTTCAATTACGACTGGTTCGTCCAACTCACCGGAATCCCGATTCAGTTCGTACGTGGACTGTTAGCCTGCTGGCTAGCATTTTCGATTTGGGCGATTTGGG
Organism: Bradyrhizobium sp.; assembly: GCA_049509335.1. Taxonomy (GTDB): domain Bacteria; phylum Pseudomonadota; class Alphaproteobacteria; order Rhizobiales; family Xanthobacteraceae; genus Bradyrhizobium. The sequence continues at coordinate 4,872 of JBEKZZ010000023.1, forward strand.
GACATCAGCTTACCCTGGAGGTTTCCTCCGAGCGTTATACAGCGCATCTGCGTCGGCAGTTCATCTGGACTCTGGCCGCGATGGCGGCGATTCTCGTATTCGGCTGGCTATTTACTGAATTTCTCGGCGGAATGTACGAGCAAAATGTGCAGGAGGAGGCGCGGGGCGATATCGATCTGCTCGCGAGCCGTCTCACCGGGGAGACGGCCACCGTAGACGGCATGGTGAAAGCCCTGGCCGGCTCGCCCTCCGTGTTGCCCTTATTGGTCGGCGGGAGCCGGCAGGATGAAACGGATGCCAAATCGGTTCTCGATCTGGATGTCGAGGCCTCCGGCGCCAAGCTCGGCTACATATTGGACACGTCCGGAACAATCGTTGCTTCATCGGACCATGGGAGCGCCGCCCTTTTGGGCGCGTTCCGCTCTTCGTCCTACTTTCAGAAATCCATCGCCGGAGAGCCCGGTTATTACTTTTCATTCGATGCAGCGAACAAGGAACGAGACTACTATGCGAGCTATCCGGTTCGCGCCCGCGGCGATGGCGCAATCGCCGGTGTAGCGGTCCTCAAGAAGTCCCTTAATACTTTCGAGGCGGATCTCCAGCAGTTCGACCGTCCTTATTTCTTGATCGATCCTGACGGCATCGTCGTGCTGACGAACCATCCGAAAATGTTGTTTAGGCCTTTGTGGCCGCTATCGCCTGAAAAGCAACTGGTCCTCGGCCGGCAATTCGCGAAGCTGACCGATCGGCCGATGGTGGCGCAGCAGATAGTGGATTCGACATGGATCAACGTCGATGGGGAACGAAATTATGTGCGCCGGCGCTATGCAAATCACAGCCAGTGGTCTCTGGTTATATTGAAGCCGACCCATGAGATATTCGCCAGTCGTGTTTTGGGGATCATCTTTACTCTGCTTGTGGCGCTCATGACCCTGATTTATCTCTTCGGCAAAGAACGTTGGATTCATGACAACATCCAAATGGACAAGCGTCTGAAACTCCAGGAATTGGCCCGGGACCTCCGGCTTCAAGCGATGACCGATCCGCTCACCGGTCTTTCCAATCGGTTGAAATTCGATCAAGCGCTCGCCACGGAGATTTCGAGATCGATGCGCTACGAAACTTCGCTTTCCCTGGTGCTGTACGATGTCGACAACTTCAAGGCCGTAAACGACGCCCACGGCCACCAGATCGGCGACAAGGTGTTGATCCAGTTATCCCAGTTCGTGCCAAGCCAGCTCCGCAACACCGATCTGCTCGCTCGTTGGGGCGGCGAAGAGTTCGTTATTCTCATCCCCGGTTCCGACAGCGAGATGGCATATCAGGCTGCGGAGAAATTGAGGAATGCAATCGAGCAGGTGAAGTTTGATGAGATTGGGACGGTAACGTGCAGTTTCGGCGTCGCTCAGTATGAGTATGGAGACACCGCGGAAGCATTGATCTCCCGAGCGGACGAGGCGCTGTATCGTGCCAAACTCAACGGCCGTAACCGGGTGGTGTTGGCCTCACGGACTTTTATGGCCCAACCTGCGCTGGTGCCAGTCGCATAAAACGCGAATCGCGGAGGGGATTGCTCGTGTCTATCCGACCGTCGCATCTGATTTGCCCGGACGGGCAAATCAGCGGGGATCGTGTCCGGTCCCCTTCGCAAAAATAATTCGCTTCGCCGGATGGTAGAAACAGCATTACTGATTCCATCGTCCCGCTTCGGATGAGGGGCGTACCGCGATCGTCACGGAGGTTGATGCGGGGTGCGATGGACGCGGTGCAATTATCGCAACTGGCTCCCGCGGTTCATTCGAATTTGATGCCCAGCCGAAACTCTGTGCGCCGAACCACCTGACAAGCTATTTTCAGGCCGTCCTCCGGGATAACCAGCGTGAATTTTTCAGGTGCGTTCTTTGGGTCCAGAACTTCCAATGATGCGCCGGTAATCGAGAGATCGCGCACCGTGCAGGTAATTTTGTCGCCGCCGTGCTCGATCCAGGCAAGCTTCCTGACTCGGTAGCGGGGTGCTGCTCGGCCTTCAACCATGTGTCGGTTCGTGCCGCTTTGCCGGACAGTGAAAAATGCGCCGAGGCCGAACCGGTCCGGTCGAAATGACGCAACGATCTAAGAAAAGTGGACGACGTAGCATGTCTTCGCGCTTTGCCGGGAAACCAGGGTAACCTTTGCCAACTCCCAGAAAGAACCGAACTTCTCCGGCCCATCGTTCAGCCATGTGATGGTGTCGCGTGCGGTCAACCGGATGATGCGTTCCTCCCCGCCCGATTTCTCATCGGAGGACATATGCAGCCAGAAGACCCCGCTCGCGGTTCGAAACAGCCTTTCATGTCCGATAAACTCGGCCATCGTCTGGTAGTCGACCACGGGATATTCGCGGGATACCAGGAAATGCATGGCGATCTAAAGATCCAAAAACTATCCAAGATCAAAAAACGTCGGCGACACCGAACCGACCCCATTCATGTAAAACGACGACGATTCGGGTCAACTATCGCTTCACAGTACGCCTAAAGCTTAAAGGAATACTAAAGAATCCATCAGGCTTCATAAGGTGTCCATGGATTTGAGTCGCACCCTGTGTCTAGTCCCTCACACAAAAATAATTTGCTTAACCCGTCGGGCAAATCAGTGGTTGTTCTTGGCGCCATTTGGATGCCAAAAGCCGCTGAACAAGAAACGTCATCGCCAGAGTCGTGAGGTCTGTTCACGGCACCAAACGAACTGAGACGGTCGAAGAGTGTCCGTTGATTGGGGCAGACCGGAAGCGGCGTTGCGGGGCAATCATGAGCGTTGATAATCAAAAAGGGACATCGATTAGCCGTCAGAATGATGATGCCTTTGCCAGCGCTTCGGCGTAGATCGGGATACTCAAGCACTCAATGGCTGACTGCTGTTGAGCCCCAAAGACGTCCCGCTCGTCCACGGACGCCGAGATATTGGATCGATCGATCGAGATCTTGATGGCGTTGCAGCTGTCGACGAAAAACGTTCCGACCACGCGATCGACAGGTAAGGCAAGAATTCCGGCGACGTTGTCTTTGCTGAAGACGTTGGAGCGCAACGCTGCCTCGTAGTTTTCACCTGAGGTGAAGATAATGTCGAAGGTCAGGCGATTGATTCCGGCATCCTTGCTGCGGATCACCACGGCCATGTCCAGCAGCCGATGTGTACCGAGCGGTTCGCAGCGCGACTCGACGTCGGCGATGAGCGAGAGCGTACGATCGTCGAGATTACCGGTATAGCCGGTCTCACCGATGTCGAAATAGCGAGCTTGCTTGCTGCCTTCGTCGGTCCAACCGGAGCCATTCGCGCGATAATAGGTGATGGGAAACATCAAGTTCTTGATCACCTCTTCGTTCTGCAACAGATGATAGAGCGACCAGGCATAGGCATCCGGAGCATCGAGATTTAGCCGCGAGTTGGCCTTCGGCTTGGCCAGTCTGACGAGTTGCTCGATTTCCCGTGCGTGAATTTCGGAGAGTTGCTTCGGGTCTCGATCGACGGTGCGCAGCAGGATGGCGGGGTTCGACGCGTCCGCGTCGGTGATCGTATAACTAGCATCGGCGAGCGCGTCGGGAAATTCATTTTCGACCAGCTTGACGACAGCCTTCTTGATCTTCGGGTAATTCTCGAAGAACACGGGATCGCGGGAGCCGCTCGGCACAATGGCGCCATAAAGGCCGTCCTCACGCCGGAAGCTGACTAGGTTGGGGGAGAGCGGATAGGCGACGTTGCCGGCGGTCGCCTTGCGGCCGGGATATCCGTAGTGAATAAGATAATGCGTAAGTACGCTCGCGAGCAACACTGCTGCTTCTTCGGTCTTGGCCATCGTTTCGATGATGACGCCGAGCTCGCGTTGTGACCCCGCGACCGGCGTTACCTGCACGCCGTTGCGGCCATAAACCAGAATGTCGACTGGAATTTTCGCAAGATCAGCCGGGTCGATATATATCAGCGAGACCTTGCGGGCGCCTAGCCGCCGCGATCCCTCAAGCTTGATACTCCATGGCCAGGGTTTGCTGGAGCGTACGAAACGGCTATTTCGAATTCCTGCGCTCCGGTCATCCCTGGAGAAGAACTGCGTTTTCTCCATCACGAGAATGCCCTCGGGATAAAATTGCAGTTGCGGATGGCTTTCCTCGTAGAGTGAGTGCGCGGCGATCGAATAGGCCGTGCAGCGGCGCGTCAGATTTGGCGGGATGAAAACCGCGGTGCCGTCGTCATAGATCTCTGCGACAAGGCAATCGGACGGCGAGCCCGGATCGCAGGCAAGCGCGCCGCATTCCAGCACATGACCCACATGGTAGGCGAGGCCGGGATCGATTCCGCGACGGATCATGTCGGAGGCGAACAGGGCAATATCGCAGGATCGGCCGGCGATGACATACTGCGCACCGCCTTCCAGTGCGGTCATCAGCGGATGGATTCCCATTTGCCCGACGATGGTGCTTTCGCGCAACGCGTCTTCACTCAGGCTCGGACCGCGGCCGGTCGCGCGCAAGGCGCCTTTACGAAACTCCTTGATGACGATTTCAGGATCCAGTTCGGCGCCGATGACGGCCACCTTGGCATCCTTGACGTCGAGTTCAGCGAAAACTTCCTTTGCGAGACTCACCATCCAGTCGAGATTGCGGTTGCCGCCGGCCATTCCGCTGCTGCCGAGGATGACCGGACAGCCGATCTTCTTGCCGGCCTCCACCATGTGGGAGAAGTCCGCCTTTACAGCTTCGCGCTCGAAATATTCGGTGCCGGTGCCAAGATAATAGGGCCCTGCGTCCATCGAGCCACCGTCGCAAATAATGGCGTCGACGCGGCCAGTTACGGCTGCTTCCAGGGATTCTTTCGGATATCCGTATCCCAGAGCAGCGCAGGCGGAGACCACGCGATAGACAAGTTTTGGCATGTGAATGCGCCTTCGTGAATGAGGGGCTGACCAAGCGATCTTGCCCTGGCGCAATAAGTGTTTGGGCGGCATTCAAAAACAAATACTGCTTCAATATGCCGGTATCGGCGGAGCCTATGGCTGCCAAGATCCCGCCTTATCGCGCCTGTCTCGTCTTCTGCATATCGTTCGCCGATACCCGTATAGGGAAACTGTATTTGTTATTCCTTGGATTCACGCGCCATTGTCATTTCCAACAAGTGTGAGACGTGATGGAGACGACAATGACCGATGACGTAAAATCTGAAGCGCTCTTCAAGCGCTTGATGTGCCTTGGATGCGGGTTCTCCTACGACGAAGCGCTCGGCTTGCCGGAACATGGATTGGCACCAGGAACGCGCTGGGAAGACATCTCCGACGACTGGGTTTGCCCGGACTGCGGCACGCCAAAGAATCAATTTGAAATGATCGTGATCGGCTATGCGCCCGGTGGCGCAAATCTCGCCGGCTTGGCCTGAGCGAGTTTTTCCCAGACAATCGAGGAGCAATTCAATGTCCAGTTCATTCGTCCTGCGCGATCATGAGCGCGGCCACGATCTCATTCGTTCGGACGGCACGCGGGCATCGTATGTCGCGGGCCATCCTGACGGTTTCGTGACTCGCGCGTCGAGTTTCAATTTTCATGACTATCAAAGCGGGCGCCCGGGCTTTGGTCCGGTGCGTGTCTTCGGCGATGAGGTCTTCCACGGCGCGGGCTGCGGCTACAACATGCATCCGCACCACAATTTCGTGATTTGCGCGTTCGTGCTCCAGGGCGAGCTCACGCACGTCAACACGGCGGGCAACGGAACTGTCGATCAACTCAGGCAAGGCGACTACTACGTTTTTTCAGCGGGAACTGGCGGTAAGCACACCGAGCTCAGCATCAGCCCGGAAGACATGAATGCGATCTATCTTTGGCTTATGCCGAATCAGCTTTTCCTTCCGCCCACATATCAACGTGCGCATTTCGACCAGCGGACGCGCCGCGATCGGATAGAACAATTGGTCGGCGACGGCGACGGCGCGCTTCCGGCTCCGCAGGATATCCGGGTGTCGCGGCTGGTCACGGATTCCGGCAAGACCTTCACTTACAAGCCACGATCGCCGTCGCACGGCCTCTACGTCTTCGTCCTTGAGGGCGAGGTGAGTCTCGACGGGATGTCGCTGGGGCGCCGCGATAGTTTGGGGGTCTGGGATGCGGCGCGTGTCGAGCTCAAGATCACCGCGGATGCCACAGACGTGCTGCTGGTCGAAACTCTGATGATTGACGATGACAAGATCAGGACGTGGGAGGCCGAACATGGCCATCACTGACGCCGCGCTGATCCACCCGTACAGGGAGTGCTGACAATGCCTATTATCAAGCTGCATTACCCCACAGGCCGTCTCGACAAGGAGACAAAGGCGATCCTCGCCCAAAAATTGACTGACGTCCTCGTCCAGATGGAGGGCGGTGCCAACACCGATGGCGGGCGTGCCTTCGCGGCGGTTCTCTTCACCGCCGTTGCCGAGGACGATTGGTGGGTTGGCGGAGGCATCGACGATGAATTCGTTGCACCCGGAGGGAAATTCCTCGCCCGAGTCACGATCCCCGAGGGCTATATGAACACCGCCCACAAGGCCGAAGTACATGCCTGGGTCACCACAGCTATTCTCGATACGATCGGCGCGGGGGACGATTCCGCAGCCGGGCGCAGCATTCAGGTCATTATCGATGAGGTTCCCGAAGGCAACTGGGGCGCGGGCGGGCGGACGATCAGCCTCGAAAGCATCGCCGGCTCGGTGGGCATGTCGACCAATGGAAGTCGGTTTGCATGGGTTCGTTCCTACTTCGAAGCCAAGGCAAGACAGCTGGCGGCATTCGGATATCCGAACGACGCCGGTGGATTGTTGCCTTCCTTGATCGGGAATTCTCGAAAGACCGGCGATCGACCGCCCCGTCAATGACGCGGGCCGGGAAATGCCATGCTCGAACCCTGAGTCGTCCGGTGATGTCACGCTCGATATGACGGTCGTGCAAATCTTGCACGACCATCACACCCATGCGGTCGGATTCGCCCGTTACTAGCGGCGCCGCAGCGCTTCCATGCGAAGCTTCGCATTCATGCCATTTTTGGTGCTAGAGTCCGTCAGGCCGGTGTTGGTCAAGGGGAGGCGGATGCACTACCGCCATTTGTATTATTTTGTTAGAATTGTCGAGGCCGGCAGCTTTTCGCAGGCGGCGCGGACCATTCACGTTGCGCAGCCGGCTCTCAGCCAGCAAATCGGTGAGTTGGAAGCCTCTCTCGGCGTTTCGCTCCTGCAAAGAAGCGCGCGAGGGGTCAGGCCGACGGCCGCCGGGCAAAAATTCTACGATGAAGCGTCGTCGATCCTGCGTAAATACGAGAATCTGCCAGGCTTGGTTCGCTCCAGTTCGGGCACGGTTGAAGGACAGGTTAGCCTGGGAATGCCGGCATCCCTGTCCACGACGCTCGTTGGCCCCTTCATTGAAGCATGCAGGGCAGATCATCCAAAAGTCACCCTGAAGTTCATCGACGGTGATAGCGAATTCCTTCGTGAGGAAGTCGAGAAGGGCAGGCTCGATCTGGCTCTCGCCTATGAAGACGAGTTTTTTCCGGTTGTGCTTCGCCAGCCTCTATTTCGGCAAAACCATTACCTGATCAGTAGCAAGCGCTCTGCGCATGCTGCGGCCAAATCGATCTCGTTAAAGGAAGTTGCAAAAATTCCGCTGGTTCTGCCGGCCGGCTTGAACGCCCGCAGGGTTGTGATTGATCGTACCTTCGCCGAGGCAGGCCTGTCACTGAATTTGGCGGCTGAGGCTGTTACCGTGGCGAGCGAGCTTTCGGCGGTTCGCTCGGGCGCGGGCAGCACGATCCTCAATCTTGGCGATATGTCGGGTTTTTCGCTCGGCGAGTTCACCGATCCCGTTCTGATCGAGCCGACATTTCACCTGACCTGTTGTCTCATCTGGTCGAACGAGGTTCCGCTCACACTCGCGGCTGGGCACGTTAAAACGCTGCTGATTGATTTTATGAAGGTCGAGATTCAGACGACCAAAAGGCCGGGCGCGTTCTGGCTGGATTGAGACAGCAAAGAACTCGTCCGGCGGATCGTTGCCGCATGTCGTGATAGCGGGCAGGCGCCGCCGATCCGGCGGAGCCTGCCCGTAAGACTAGTTGCCCCCGCCGCCATGCTCGTCGGCGAATTCGATGCCGGCCTGCGTTTCATCGATAGCTTGCCGGACCAGTTCCATCGCCCGGCCACGGTGGCCGCCCTTGTTTGCGGTGGATTCCCGCAGCGAGGCGAGAGCCTGATTGAGCGCGGACAATGCGTGCTCCATATTGCCCTGGTAGGCATCGGCGGATTTCGCGGACGCGCCGAGCAACCCAATGGCCGCCACGCCCGTCGCAGCCACCGCGGCAAAGCCACGGCGCGTAAGTTTGGACTGAGACATTTCTTTATCCTTTCCTGTTCAAGAGATCTGAAATTGCAGCAAGCCACATTGCATATGCAGTCGAAGTGGTTGCTGCGCGGCGTACAACTCTCCGAAAGCTCCGCCCGACACAAATACGGATTGAATATGTGGCCATAGCGCGGGCCGATAGGCGGACCGTTTAACTACTTGATGGCTGCGCGCCTTGCGTTTTTCCGAGGCGAACGATCTCGATCAAGCGATAGCCATAGCTTTCGCAGATACCCGCATATTGAAGCTGTATTTGTTTTCGATGGCCGCATGGATCATTGATCCGCCCGTCAAACGGGCAGGCCATTTCGGATGCCCACGTTCGAAAAGGGCGATTCGATGCTGAACCTCATCTACATGATCTTGGTCTGCTACGCGCTTGGATACGGTCATCCGAGGGAGCTGATGCGCCTCGCCGACCTCCCAACGGGCAATGGGTCTAACAGGAGTAAACCGGCGCGCGGCGTGTGACGAACACGCGCCGTGAGTCAAAAACTAAGTCAGAAATCAGCGAGCAAGATATGTCCAATCGCATCATGATACGAACCAGAAACGAGAGTCTCGCCTCCCACATTCTTCCGGTTTCGGGAACGATGATCGGCGTGTGCGTGACACTCATCGGATTGGTCAAGCTTGCCGACGCGAGGCACGGATCGTCGCACGTCGATGAATATGCGGCGATGGCCGCCGTCACATTCCTCGCGAGCGCGCTGACCTCGTATCTGTCGATCCGCTTTTCGGATCGGACCAGGTTGAGCTTTCAGATCGAGCGAATGGCCGACGCAATTTTTCTTTGCGGTCTGATTGGCATCACCCTCGTCGCCACGCTGTTTGCGTATGAGGTCATCTAGGGCAGCGTCCGCATTTCTATTGTCAAAGGAGAGAACTCATGAACCGGACTACAACCAAGGTCATTAGCGCCGCGCTGATCGTTTTCACGCTGGGTGTCGGCGAGGCCCTCGCGCAGGCCCCCAAAGCACAGCAGCAAGCCTGCGAGCAGGACGTGTTTCGCCTGTGCGGCAGCGAAATCCCCGACGTTGGTCGAATCGTCGCATGCCTGCGCGGCAACGAATCCCGGCTGAGCGCGGCCTGTCATCAGGTGATGTTCGCAGAGCCGACCTTGTCCGAAGGATATGTCAGCCGATCCCATTTCCGCGCGAACGTGGAATGACGTCACCGTCCAACGGGTGCCGATGGCAACCTGAAACCGACTACCGCGGAAAAGCTACTCAGGCTTCGGCGCAATAGGTGCAATAGGTGCAATAGGTGCAATATGACACGTTTGGTATTCGAGCTTCTTCGTCCCTATCGCGGTCGGCTGGTGATCGTGTTTGTCGCCATGCTGACCGAGATCGGCGCGAGCCTCGCCGCGCCCTGGCCGCTGAAGCTGGTTCTCGACGATGCGCTCGGCAATCACCATTTGCCGCACTGGCTCGACTGGGCGCATGAATATGGCGGCTTCGGCAAGCATACGCTTGGTGTTGCGCTGTTTGCCGGCGCGGCCACGCTCGCCATCGCCTTGGTCGGCGCGATATCGAGCTATATCGACAACTACTACACGACGAGCGTCGGTCAGTGGGTCGCCAACGATCTGCGGCTTCGGGTCTACGAACACCTGCACCGGCTTTCGCTCCGTTATTACGATCACGCCAAAATCGGAACGCTGGTCTCGACCATCACCAGCGACGTCGCTACCATCCAGGATTTCGCCTCGTCGTCCACGCTCGATATCGTCGTCGATCTGATTACCATCTTCTTCATGGTGGGATTGATGTTCTGGCTAGACTGGGACTTCACGCTGATCGCGGTGGCGTTCACGCCGGTCCTTCTCATGTTCATTTTCCATTTCAAGAAGGCCGTCAAGGAAGCGACGCGAGCCGTGCGCATACGACAAAGCGAGGTGCTGTCGATCGTACAGCGCGGGCTCGGGTCCATCCGTGTCACCAAAGCGTTCGGGCGGCAGGACCTCGAAATGACGAATCTGGAAGCGGCAAGCCACGCCACCGTCACAGCCGCGCTTCGGGCCCAACAGATCAAGTCGCTGATGTCGCCCATGGTCAGCGTCGTGGTGGCGATCTGCACGGCCATCGTGCTCTGGAAAGGGACGTCGCTGATCGTCGCGGGAACCATGACGGCGGGCGCATTGACCGTTTACCTCGCCTATCTGAAGCAGTTCTTCAAGCCGGTGAAGGATCTCGCGGGCATGACCAGCACCGTTGCGCAGACCACCGTTGCCCTGGAACGTATCGAGACGATCCTTTCCGCCGACGAGGTGATCAAGGAGCGTGCCGATGCCGTCGACTCGGGACGCGTCAAAGGCGCGATCACCTTCGATCGCGTGAGCTTCGGATATAGCAGGGATGAGCCGGTACTGCATGAGGTCTCCTTCGCCATAGAGCCGGGACAGGTCGTCGGCATCGTGGGCCCGACAGGGTCGGGAAAATCGACTGTGCTGAGTCTGCTGCCACGCTTCTACGATCCTTTGTTTGGTCACATACGGATCGACGGCATTGACGTCGCCGACTACAGGCTTGCGACCTTGCGATCGCAGATCGGCTTCGTACTGCAGGACACGATGCTGTTTCCCGGCACGATCCGCGACAACATCGCTTATGGCCGGCCCGAGGCAACCGACGACGAAATCTTCGCCGCGGCGAAGGTCGCGAACGCCGATGAATTCATCAGTCGCATGCCGCTCGGCTACGATGCGGTGGTCGGCGAACGGGGCGACACGCTGTCGGGCGGTCAGCGCCAGCGGATCGCGATCGCCCGCGCGGTCATTCGCAATAGCCCGATACTGGTTCTGGACGAGCCAACCGCCGCGTTGGATACGGAATCGGAGCACCTGGTGATCGAAGCGTTGCGGCGTTTGATGAAGGGCCGCACCGTCATCATGATCGCGCATCGCCTCAGCACGCTGGTCGACGCGGACAAGATCATCGTCTTGAAGGACGGTGTGGTGGTGGAAGAAGGAACCCATGAGGGGCTGATCGCCCGTGGTGGCGTCTTCGCCGGACTACATCGCATCCAGCAGGGACCGAGCGTGTCCCGTGTACCCAATGCAGCATGAATAAAGGAAACAAAGCCATGTCACACAGATTGATCGTTCTACCCGACGATACGGCGGACGCCATCATCGATCCTATCATGGCCGCCCGGCTTACGCTGAATATCCGGATGTTTCTGTTTACCGATCCATCACTGCTCGAGGCGGTGATCGCCGCCCGGCACCGGGGCGTGCATGTTCGGGTGATGCTGAATCCAGCGCGCCGCGACGGCACCAGCGACAATCTGGCCGCGCGAGACGCGTTGCTTGCGGCCGGCGTAAGCGTGCACGACAGCAGCACTGAATTCGCGGTCACGCACCAGAAATCGATGGTGATCGACGACAAGATCGGATTCATCGAATCGCTTAACTGGGAAACACGTGATCTCACCGAGACTCGGGACTATGCGGTCGAAACGACCTGCAAGACGGAGGTCGCGGAGATGGTCCGCTGTTTCGACGCCGACTGGAATGAGCAGCCGTTCGAGCCGATGTCCGGTTCGGACCTGATCTGGTGTCCCAACAACGGCCGCCAGCGCATTGCCGATTTCATCGATGGCGCGATGGAAACGCTGTGGCTGCAGAACGAGCGTTATCAGGATATGGTGATCATCGAACGCCTGGTCCGCGCGGCCAAACGCGGGGTTCGCGTTCGTATCATGGCCCGCGCGCTGCACAAGCTTAAAAAGAAAAAGCTCTTTGAGGGTGTCAGCGGTTTGCGCATCGTACACGATGTCGGGGCCAAGGTCCGCACGCTCAAGGATCTGAAGCTTCACGGCAAGATCATGATCGCCGATGACGAAAGGGCGATCGTCGGATCAATCAATCTCAGTCCGGGAAGCTTCGACGACAGGCGAGAACTTGCCGTTGAAACCTCTTCCAAACATGTGGTGAGGCGGCTGGTCGAGACCGCGCATCACGACTGGAAGCGCTCACGCAAGTTGCCTCTGTCGGACGAGGCCGTACTGGCCGATCTGGAAGGGCATGGAATAAATGACGCCAGCCGCCTGGCGTTGGTTCGCGAAGACACGCATGAACAGCATCCTTGATCTGTCGGCTGTTCGTTAGTCCCGAGCCAACTCAGTTCTTGGCGATCCATTCCGTGCCGGGCATGTCGGGCTGCTGCAGACGACGCTCCATAAAGCCCAGCAGAAACTCACGCACGGCCTCGCCTGCGCTGGTGAGGGGAAAACCCGCCGAGTATGCGATCGAGCAGATGAGGTACATCGGCGGTTCGATCAATATTGGTTTTGCGAAGGCATGAGGTCCGAAGTGAGACATGTCGCCAACCGGAAGGATTGTGCAGCCGACGTCGGTTCGGACTGCCCACATTTCGCTGGCGAGAGAATCCGCTTCCAGCACGATGTTGGGTGTGAGCTTCGCAGCGGCGAACGTACGATCAATCAGGCCGCGGCGTCCATTGGGGGCGCCCGGAAGCACCAGCGGTATCTCGGCGATCCGTTCAAGCGAAATGGGATTTTCCTGATCTGGTAACGGTACGCGCGAAATCAGGTACATTTTTTGCCGAAAGAGCGGCTTGCGTGTCAGCACCGTTGCGAATTCGTCTTCGTAAAGTACCGCCAGATCGATCGAATTCGATCCAATTCTATCCTCCAGGCTTAGGCTATCGCCGTCCGACACCCGGAGGGTCACCTTCGGCAACTTCGTGCGGCATTCTTCCAGAACACCCCCTACCAGCTTTGGAGCAAGCGAGACCGCGAATCCCAAGCTGACGGTGCCTTCTGGTTCACCGCTACGTGGGCTGATCGCACTCGGCAATTGATCGAGCTGGTGCAGGATCGCCGACGCTTCCTTGTAGAGAATATCGCCCGCGGCGGTCGGCCGCACACCTCTGGCGCTGCGCTGAAGAAGCATAACGCCGAACCGTTCCTCCAACTCCGCGACTTGCTGGCTTAAAGCCGGCTGCGCGACATGGACCACGGTTGCCGCGCGGGAAAAGCTGCCGGCGTCGACAATTTTAACGAAATATCGGAGTTGACGGAATTGCATGTGATCCCTGTCTAAGCCGCGCTCCGTATCATCCATTGTTCCGCGTTTTTCGCAAGCCCAGAGCTCCTGCAGATCGTGGCGTGCCCGAGGGTCGATGCAGTTCTTCTATTGCCTGTCACGGATCGGTGACGCTTCAGCGGGCAGCGGAAGGTAACAGGCGTAATCCCCAGTCAAATTTAGAAAAACCGATGGCGCCGATCTGGTCTTGAGGGTGCTCACGAGAGCGACCGCGCGAGCCCATAGCGCGCGCCGATACCCGCATATCGAAGCAGTATTTGTTTTCGGCAGTCCACGGGATCATGTGTCTGCTGCGAGCGGTCAGGCCGATCGGCGGACGCGCTACATTCACAATCGAAAAAGGAATTCAAACATGAAGACGATGACTCGTTCCAATTTGTCGCGGCAGCCGCGCGCAAAGTTTGCGGCGGTCGCCCTTGTCGCGCTGCTCGGATCTGCGCTGAGCGTGTCCGACGCCAATGCCTTCTCCTGTGCCAGGAATGCATTTGGTGGCGGCTGTGTTGGCCAGCGCGGCGCCGTCGGCGTCAACCGGAATGGTGCGGTGGTCGTTGGCCGTTACGGCAACGTCTACGCCTATCACCGCGGCTCGACCTGCATTTGGCACAACAACCAACGCATTTGTCCGTGAGCCGATGCGCGATCGCCATCGGGCCCATGATGTCCCGATGGCGGTTCGCGATACAGGCAATTGGAAAAAGGAGATGAAAATGAAATATGAAATAAACACGTTTCGCCGGCTCGCTCTGTGCGCTGCCCCGTTGATCCTGATTTGCAGCGCCGCGGTTGCGCCGGCTCGTGCCCAGGACGCCGTCGCGGCGCAGACCCAGACGCCGACCGATCAGCAGTTGTCCGAAGGACAGATTGAACAGCTGGTGGCGCCGATCGCGCTCTATCCGGACCCGCTTCTGAGCCAGGTCCTGATGGCCTCGACCTATCCGCTGGAGGTCATCGAGGCCGCGCGCTGGTCGCAAGCCAATTCAACGGTCAAGGGTGAGGCTCTTCAAGATGCGATGCAGTCGCAATCGTGGGATCCGAGCGTCAAGGCGCTCACCGCGGTGCCGCAAACATTGCAGATGATGAACGACAAGCTCGACTGGACGCAGCAGCTCGGTGACGCCTTCCTGGCGCAGCAGCAACAGGTCCTCGCCGCGGTGCAGACTCTGCGAGCCCAAGCGCAAGCTAAGGGAAACCTGCAATCAACGCCACAGCAAACGGTTACCCTGACGCCGGCGCCGGCAGACGTTGCCGCTTCCGGCAACGGTCAAGCGATCACGATCCAACCCGTCAACCCCGATGTCTATTACGTCCCGGTCTACGATCCAGCCGTGGCCTACGGATCATGGCAATATCCGTCCTATCCCCCGTTCTATTGGTCTCCGCCCGGATTCGTCGCCAGCAACGTGGTCTCGTTTGCCGCGGGTGTGGCGGTCGGTGCGGCCATCTGGGGCCAGTGCGACTGGTGGCATAATAACGTGAACATCAATGTCAACAACTTCAACGCTTTCAACCATACCAACGTCATCAGCAATACCTGGAATTATAATCCGGAGCATCGTCATGGTGTACCGTATCGCAACGCCAGCGTGGCGAGACGGTTTGGAGGCGCCAACGAGGCCGCTGCCCGCGATGCATTCAGGGATCGGACCGCGGCCCAGCACGACGACGTGTTCAGGGATCATGCCGATATTCAGCATCCTGATGCAGTCCATGGCATGGCAGGCGAGGGTGGCGATGCTGCCAGGAGAATCGAGCCGGCTCAGCCGGATCGGCATGAAGGTAACGTCGACCGGCGGGATGGCAACGTCGACCGGCAGGTAGATCGCGCGATGCCGGACCGGCAAGAGTTTGCGCGGCCACGCGTCGACGCCAGGCCTCCCGTCATGCGACCGCGTGCCCAGGCCTTCCGGCCGGAACGACGCGCCTTCGGTGGTGGTCCTCGCTTCGGCGGCGGTGGCTTCCACTTCGGTGGCGGTGGCCGGCGTCGGCTCTGAGCCACAAAACAAGTACCGAGTGATTATGTCGCGTTTTCCGGAGAACAACGGTGGTAATTGAGAATCACGTGTACATAGTGAAGTTGCTTCGAGAGCTGCGGCGTGCCGGGCGCTCCACAGTTGTCCGCTATCGCGATGAGAGCCTCTCCGGCGAGGCTCTCATCGCTCTCATTTTCCAGTATGCACGAGCGTTGCGCGATTTAGGTATCCGGCGTGGCAATTTGCTCGGTATGTTCGCGCCGAACCGGCCGGAAGCCATTGCCGTTCGCTACGCAGCCCATGTCCTGGGAGCCGCCACGCTCTACCTCTCGGCGCCGCCGACGGAAACTCAGCGTCGGGCGTTGGTCGAACAGATCGCGCCGGATCTGCTTGTCGCGTTTCCGGAAACCATACGATACCTCGGCCAGCGCGTCGGTGTGCCGTTCGTCACAATTGGTATCGACAAGGATGGATCCAGAGGCCGGTTGGATATGCTGGCTGCGTCAGCGTCAGTGGGTTCGATCGAGGTGTCGGCCGGCTCGAACGATCTGGCCGTCATTTCTTCATCCGGCGGTTCTACTGGCATACCAAAAGGAAGTTGCCGAGACTTTGCGGCGTACACTGCGATGGTCAGCGCAACGAGTCCAAAGGATCGTATTCAACTGATCAATGGCCCGCTGGCGTATCTTTCGCAGGTGCTCGTAGATATTACGCTCTTGGGAGGAGGCCGTGTTGTTCTCCGCGAAGCGTATGAAGCGACCGATACGTTTGCGGCCATTGAAGCGGAGAAGATCACGGATCTGTTTCTCGTCGAACCTCAGCTGTTTGAGTTGATGGATGATTCCGAGATTGATGCGTACGACCTATCGTCGCTTCGATCGTTGACACACATCGGTGCATCGGCGCCAAAAAGCCTCCGACTAAGGGCTCGCAAGAGGTTTGGTCCGATTATCGGACACGGGTATGGGGCGAGCGAAATGGGCCTCGTCAGCGTGCACCCGCCCATCGATCACGACCTTTCGCGTGCCGAATCCTTTACCTCAGCCGGCCGCATTCAGCCAGGAGTCGACGTTCGATTTCGCCGGGCCGACGGACGCCTGGTACAGTCAGGAGAAATCGGGATTATCGAGGTGCGGTCGCCGGCCATGGCGAGCGGTTATCGTAACAATCCTGGTCTTAGTTTCCAGAGATTCCAGGAGGGATGGTATAATACCGGCGATCTTGGTCGTCTGGATGGGGATGGGCTCTTACATATTTTGGGTCGAGCGGCTGATGCCCAGGAATTCAACGGTACCTTGGTCACCCCGACAGAAATTGAAGAGGCGCTTTGCCGGCATCCATCGATCCGTTATGCCGTCGTGGTCACAGACATCGATAAGCATGTCACTATCGCGGCCGTGATCGCATGGGCAGGTTTATCCATCGAGGATCGAGCATGTCGTCAAGCGGTTATGGATCGTTTCGGCACCTCTGCCGCCGCCTCTCTTCTCATTGTGCCGGTCGACCGGATGCCGCTCACCGAACAGGGCAAGCCCGATCGTACTGCAATCAAACAAATGGCGCGCCGATTACTTGTAGCTTGACCTAACCATCCCACCAATCGTGGAGATATCATCATGTTGCACTTCAACAGTCTTCGGAATCTGGCAGGCGGCTTGGTCGCACTGAGCTTGTTCGCCTCTTCGGTCCCGGCGCGTGCTGCCGACTATGCGCCGATCGATTGTGGAAAGGCGTCCTTGTCGGCGGAGCGTGCGATCTGCCGGAGCTATTCGCTCGGTCAAGCGGAATCCCGCATGGCGACATTGTTCGGCATCGTGACGTCGCTGGTTGCGATGGGGCAGCGTGCTGATATCGGCAATGCGCAGCGGACATGGCTGAAGGAACGCAACGCCTGCGGAGACGATGGCGCATGCATCGCGCGCGCATATCAATCCCGTATCGCTGCGCTATCGGCTAATCTCGACGCGATTGCATCACATGGCCCGTTTTGATGTTGCGTCTCGAATAACACTGACGCTATCGGCCGAGCCTATACCTGCATATTGACATGGTATTTGTACACTACGCCGTTTCCTGAGAATGCTTCGTCACACCTTTCGCTGGCAACGAGCCAACAAGATTTCGCGCGCGGCTTGTAGAGCCGCTCCCGCGAACCGACAACCAGATTTATATAGGGAACAGAAAGATGACGATCGACCGTCGCGCAATGCGCATTCATGCGAATTATGCCGCTTTGGTGCTGCTCTGCACCGCCGCCTTTACCGGAACAGCGTTGGCAGGCGAGAAGCCGCCGCTGTTGCCCGACCAACCGTCCGCGCTGACGACGACATCGCGGGTTTCCGCGACGATTGAATTCGGCCTGCCGTCGATCGCGTCGGCGGTCGAGCGTGACGTTCCGAGGCGGCTTGCAACCATCGACGAGCGTATCGGCTGCGTGAATCGGCGCGTTCTGGTGTTCAGGATCAGGGCCAATTGTGATGTTGACGGTTTTGTCGATCGCGGCGGGATATCACTCTATGGCCGTGGCGATCATATCGTCGGCTCTATTCCGATCTTCGGCAGCATCGAAGGCCAGGGTGCCAACAGGTTTACTGCCCGCATTCACGGCGATGCCGAGGGGCGGGCCATGGTAGAGGTCGAGTCTCGGCCGAAATTGACCAAGGACTGGTCGGTCGACCTCAATTTCAGCGACTCGTTCCACTGGACTGAACCGCCGGTGCTCCATGTACTTGGCCGCGACATCTCTCTGACCAAATACGCCGAGCCCAGCATACGCAGACAGCTCAGTCTGATCCGCGCGCGCGCGCAGGAAACAGCACGGCGCCTCGACCTGCACGACAAGGCGGCAAAGGCCTGGGAGCAGGCATTCCAGCCGGTCCAGATCTCGCAGGATCCCCAGGTCTGGCTGCAAATTACCCCGGCGAATGCGGCCTTCGCGGGCGTCTATGCCAGCGCAAAGGACCTTTCAGGCTCGCTCCAATTGACGGGCACGACACAGACGCTTGTCGGGCAAGCGCCGGCCGCGGTCACGCCGACGCCGCTGCCGCCGCTTGGCAATGACGTCAGTGAGCCCGGTACGTTCGACGTCCTGCTTCCGGTGCGCGTCAACTATGACGCGCTGCGCGACAAGATCATGCAGGTGGTTGCCGCCAGCAAGGCCGGCCCGATCATCAAGGACATGCAGATCTATCCGTCGTCCGGCAAACTGGTGATCGGCGTTCGCGTCGCCAGGCCCGGCGATACCGATGCATCCGCCGGCGAATGGCTCTATCTGTCCGGCGCGCTGAATGTCGATCCCGGTCAGCAATCGATCAAGATTTCCAATCTGGCAGGCGACAGCTCGTTGCCCGAGGGGTCCGTGGCAGCGCAATTGCAGAATCAGATTCTCGACCAGTTGAAGGACATCCCGGACGTCGGTTATGGCCTCGCGTATCAGAACCTGCTCAACGCCGCCAATGAACGCCTGACCCGGCCGTTGAAGAACGGCTTTCGCATGGAAGGTAAGCTCACAACCGCCAAGCTGGACAGCATCCAGCTCCTGGCCGACGGTGTCAGCATCGCGCTGCGCGTCAGCGGCGATCTCAAAATCCTCTATGGGATGTAAGGTCATGCCGCTCACATTCAGGCTCATCCTCGCCGCCTTCTGTATGTTCGCCGGAGCGAGTGCGGCGAAAGCGCAGACCGATTTCTATCGTGCGCCGCGATCCGAAGCGGCGGGTGCGCCGGGCACGCTGGTTCGGCAAGAAGTGATTGATGGCGCGCCTCTGGGCGCCACCGCCTATCGCGTGCTCTATCGTTCGACCGGCCTCGACAACAAGCCGACTCTGGTGTCGGGCGTCGTGATTGTGCCGCCGGGCGAGCCACCGCCAGGCGGTCGGCCGATCGTCGCCTGGGCGCATCCGACCTCTGGCGTGGTGCCGCGCTGTGCGCCGTCGTTGGCGATCTTTCTGTTCGAACAGATCCAGGGATTGCGTTCGTTCGTACGCGACGGCTACGTCGTCGCGGCAACCGATTATCCCGGCCTCGGGACTGAGGGACCGCATCCATACCTGGTCGGAACCAGCGAAGCCCGTGCGGTGATCGATTCCGTGCGCGTCGCAGGCTCATTGCCCGGCGCCGGCGGCGGCAAGAAGTTTGTGGTATGGGGCCACTCGCAGGGCGGTCATGCCGCGCTGTTCACCGGCATCATCGCGAAAACTTACGCACCGGAACTGGATCTTCTTGGCGTCGCGGCGGCTGCGCCCGCCACCGATCTGGCGATGCTGATGAACGAAGACATCGATTCCGTCGGCGGCAAGAATATCACCGCTATGACGCTGTGGTCATGGCAGCGGGTGTTCGATGCGAAAATGGACAAAGTCGTCGACCCAAGGGCGGTGCCCGCGATCGATCAACTGGCCCAGGAATGCATCGAAGGGCCATTTGACATCAGGAGGCGTCAGCTCACCGAGCAGCCGCTGGACCGATATTTCCTGACCGTCAAGCATCCGTCGGACGTCGAACCCTGGCATACGCTGTTGGCGACCAATTCGCCCGGTGCGTTGCCGCCTGAGATTCCCGTCTTCCTTGCGCAAGGCGCCGACGATGCCATCGTTCACCCCGACGTGACCAAGGCCTACGCTGCCAAACTGTGCAAGGCCGGCAGCAAGGTGCACATGCTGTCGATGCCGAACATCGGCCACGGCAGGGCGGCGCAGGCCAGCACCCAGGCGATGCTGGCGTGGGTCGGCGACCGGTTTGCCGGAGCGGCTGTTCCGGACGACTGCGAGCAGTGAGGTCAGCCGGCGGCGCGCCTCGAAGCCGCCGGCATGACTTCGATTGCTGATATCGCTACCGCAGACGGGCGCGATCAAGGGCCATAGGCTCTGCCGATAGCAACATACCGAACAGGTATTTGTGCTTTCGGCGCGGATACGGTCTTTGCACGTTGCATCAATGGACAACCCTGAGGATGAAACGTGCGTGACGTTGCCAATGCTTTTCTTTTCGTATTCGCGAGCTTGTTTCCTGTCGTGAATCCGATCGGAGCAGCCCCGCTTTTCCTCAGCATCACCGGTGGTCGGACCGAGGCGCAACGCGCCCGCCTGGCTTTCTGTGCCGCCTTCAACGGCTTCTGGTTGCTGTTGGGATCGATGTTGTTTGGTTCGATCATTCTCGAATTCTTCGGGATTACCGTGCCGGTCGTCCGCGTGGCAGGGGGCCTGCTCGTCACCGCGATGGGGTGGAAGCTCCTCAACGAAACTGGCAACGCGACTGACGGTGCACTTGTCGAAACAGGCAACGCCGCATCAGTCGAAGACGGTTTCTTCCCGTTGACGTTGCCTTTAACCGTCGGGCCCGGCGCGATCTCGGTCGCGTTGACGATCGGCAGTCATCATCCCTCGGGCGACTTCAACATCCACGCGATGGTTCTTGACGGCATGGCAGTGCTCGGCCTGTTCGCGATCGCGTTGTCGATCTGGGCGTCCTATCGTTTCGCCGTGCCGCTGGTCCGGCATCTCGGACGAACCGGCGTCAACGTGCTGGTTCGCCTCTCGGCATTCATTCTCATCTGCATCGGCATCCAGATCGGATGGGGTGGCGTCAGCGCATTGGTTGCAGGATTACATGGTTCGATGGCGGCGTCCTGAGCCGATTGCCGGAACGCTGATCGGCGTTCCCCTCGGCCTCATGCGTTTGCCGATTTCGGGCCACGCCGCGGAATGTGAGCCCGCGCTGCACAACGGCAAAAGCGGTGTTCGTTCAAGGCGAAAGCCGCTGCGGGACGATGTCAGCGAATTTCACGATCGCATCGGGGGGCGGCGAGCACTGTCAGCTTGGCGCCCCCAGCCTTTGGCACGCTGCACTCTTCGATTGGCTCTCGTCGAAGTTCGGCGCATCTGGCTAACGGAGCTTCATATCCAGCGGCGGCATCTAACCAGCTATCGGAGCCATCATGATCTTGATTTAGACGCGTCTCCCGCCTCGGGACGCAACTCAATATTCTGCACGAGAACGCCGATCGCAACTTGGATAGCCGTCAACAAGCCTGAACCGCCTGGCTTCCGCTTCGTGGGACTATAAGCAGTTGATTTTAGCGGTGACGCTCGCGGGCCATCCGCCCAATTCCCTCGTTCGGGAATAGCGAAATTCGTCGTGAACTTTTGTTCGCTCGATACCAACAAAAATACCAACAAAACGGACGGCTGCAGTGAGTACCACGGATCTTGGTCCGCTTTGCTTCCGCGGACTTTTACGTGTGTTTTTCAATGCAACGCGAAAATTTTCCTAAAAAAATCAGGAATCGAACTAAGGCTCTAAGTTATTGTTGATATTTTAAAACATGGTGCCCCTGGCCGGAATCGAACCAGCACTCCTTGCGGAACTCGATTTTGAGTCGAGCGCGTCTACCAGTTCCGCCACAGGGGCCTTCGGTTAAGCCGGCAAGCGGCGTCGCGAAGCCGGCGGAATATAGCCATCGGCGACCGCCGGTCAACCCGCTGTGAAAAGCCTTGCCTCGACAGGGGCATCGCTACGGGATACGAGGCCGGCTAAGCATGATCCGCCTGGAGACCTCTGATGTCAGACGTGACGGCCAATTCCCCGATTCCGCGCAGCACCTCACCGGCGCTGGCCGCAGCACTTGCGGTTCTGGGCATCGCGGCGGCCACCATCGCCGGCGCCTGGTATTTCCAGCTTGTGGTGGGTCTTCAGCCCTGTCCGATGTGCCTCGAAGAGCGCTATGCCTATTACCTGGCTGTGCCGTTGGCGGCGCTGGTGGCGCTTGCCGCCGGACTTCGCGCCCCGCGCGGGCTCCTGATCTGCGGGCTCGTCATTCTCGCGCTGGCCACGTTTGCCAACGCCGTGTTCGGCGCCTATCACGCCGGCGTGGAATGGAAGTTCTGGCCGGGGCCCTCGGATTGCACGGGTCCGGTCGGCAATCTCGGCAGCGCGGGCTCGCTGCTGGACCGGCTCGATTCGGTCAAGGTGGTCATGTGCGACGAGATACAGTGGAGCTTCCTCGGCATCTCGCTCGCCGGTTACAACGCGCTGATCTCGCTGTTGATGGAGGCGATCGCGTTGTGGGGGGCCGCGAAGTCGGTCAAGCGGAATTAGTCGTCCACGTCTTCCTGCGGGCGTCCGAACAGGTGGACGATGCCGGGCGTTGCGAGCGTCACGAAGATGAATCGCGACAAATGGTGGGCGCCGACAAAGATCGGATCGATGTGCAGCGTGAGTGCGAGCGCCAGCATCGCGTCCATGGCGCCCGGCGCATAGGCCACCAGAATGTCCGCGAAGCGCACATGGGTGGTCCACGCCACGATCGTGACGAATACGGCTGAAATCACAATGGCAATCGCAAATGAACCGAGGCCAGCGGTGAGATGACGGAGCAGGGTGGCAGCTTTCATCCGTGAGAAGCGCGAACCGATCAGCGTGCCGATGCCGATCAGCGCGATGCCCCGCACCAGTGGCGGCAGGCCGCCGTCGATCAGGCCGGTGCCATGCAGCACGCTTGAGCCGATCATGGCGCCGAACAGCCAGCTCGCCGGAAATTTCGCAATTCGGAGCACGAGCGAGACCGCCACCGAGGCGCCGATCAGGCCGACCAGCCCAAGCGGAGAGGCCACCGTCATGGTCAGCGTCGGCGCGGAGGAGGCCGTCAATCCGGTCGCGACCAGGATCAGCGGGAGAGCCGCGGTGAGGATGATCACGCGCAGGGTCTGCACCACCGCGATCGCGGGCATGTCGGCGCCCTTTTCGATCGCAAGCAGCGCAATTTGCGACAGCGCGCCGGGGCTTGCCGCCAGAAAGGCCGAGGTCCGGTCCCAGCCATGGATGCGCTGGAGATAGAGGCTGGAGCCGAAGGTGGTGCAGAAGGTCGCGAGCGCCAGAAAGCCGATGGTAAGAGGATAGGCGCCGATATGTTGCAACAGTTGCCGCGACATCAGCGAGCCCAGCGAAATGCCGAGCATCACCAGCACGCCTTGCGTCAGGTGAGCGGGCACAGCCATCGGCCGGCCCAGCATGGCCGCAATGCCGACCGCCAGCATGGCGCCCGAGATCAATCCGCCGGGCAGCCCGGTCACAAGAAACACCACGCCGCCGACGGTGCCGATCGAAAGCGTTTCGAGGAATTGGACGGTTTTCTTGCGGGTGGGGAGGGCGTCCGCCATCCATTGAGGGATCTGGATCACGGCGCCTTATGGCAAATCCGTGAGGAAGCGACAAATGCGCTGAGGTTGTCGCTGCAATGCACCCGGCTTTACGTCATCGGGCCTGGTGGCCCAGCCGGAGGCAATCGCACGCCAACGGCATCCCCCCCTCCTCTTCACGAGGAGGGGGGATTGATCGAAGTGGCGTTATTGCTTCGCCTTGTCTTTCGCGGCCTTCTTGCATTCGGAGCGGAATTTCTTGCGCTCCTTGCCATGAAGTCCCTTTTCGTCGGCCTCTTTCGAGCATTCGATCGATTCGGGGCTATGGACCTTGGCGGTCTTTGCCGCGGGCGCAGGCGCGGCCGCATCCGACTTGGCGGCGGGCGCCGCGGTGGATTGGGCGAAAACCGGAGTGGCGAACAGCAGGAAGGACGCACCGATCGCGGTGGCTAGGCGGGAAGAGATCGTCATGAAAAGTCCCTCGGTTTGGAATGGGCGGGCACGGTTGCGCCGTGAGGCTGAACCGTGGATGAATGAAGTGCTTGGACCATTTTCGCGACGCGATATTTTTGCGCAACCCTGCATGGCCGTTGTCACATGTCTTGACTACGTTAGGATGGGGCACTCCAGATTAGCATCCCCAAGGGAGACCAAGGATGACCATTAAAGCCAAATTATTCTGTGCCGTCGCAGCGTCCGGTTTTGCCGCGGTAATTGCCACAGCGCCCGCCCAGGCCCTGACCATGCAGGAATGCAGCGCGAAGTATCAGGCCGCCAAGACAGCCGGAACGCTCAACGGCCAGAAGTGGAATGACTTCCGCAAGTCCGAATGCGCCGCCGATGCCGCCGCTACACCTGCGGCGGCTCCCGCCGCGCCGGCGCCTGCGGCCGCAGCCAAGCCGCCGAAGGCCGCACCCACCGTCGCTGCCGCGCCGCCGGAGGCCCCGGTGGTTACCGGAAATGCTGTTTTCCCGATCGCGGTCGATCCGAAGTTTGCCAGCGAGAAACCGCACATGCAGCGCATGCACACCTGCGCGGCGCAATGGCAGGCCAACAAGGCCGGCAACACCACCGGCGGGATGAAGTGGAATCAGAAGGGCGGCGGTGGCTATTATTCCGTCTGCAACAAGCGTCTCAAGGGAGAGGCTTGATTGATCAACGAGCAGGTCTGGGCAAAGTGAGGCCCGGACCTGCTTGTTCGCGGGTGTCCTTGCGATTAACGTCAAATGCCCTCATGAATCGGCGCGATGCGGATATGCAAATAGCGGGAAGATATGCTTGCTGGACGGTGGTCGTACTGATCGCGGTCTTTGACGTTTCCGCGCCGGTGCATGCCGGGTCGCCGGCACCTGTTGTTCTGGCGCAGGCAAGCCCGCCGCCGGCCGCCGAGCCACCGCCAGCGGCAACTGCTGCCCCAAAGGGACCGGCGACGACGGTTGTCGCGCCGGCCGAGAAGTCGGCGTTATCGACGCCGGCATGTGGGGTGAAATATCTGGAAGCAAAAGTCTCCGGCAAGCTGGCCGGCCGCAAATGGGTCGACTTCCGTCGCGATGAATGCGGCAAGCACGAGACCACCGCTGTGTTCCCGACGGAGATATCACCGAAATACACCGGCGAAAAAGATCTCGACAAGGCCCGCACCAAAACCTGCGCCGATCAGTTCACGGCCAACAAGGCGACCAACGCCAATGGCGGTCTGGTGTGGGTTGAGAAGGACGGCGGCTATTACGCGGAGTGCATCATCCGCCTGAAGGGATGAACACCATCGCATGGCTTGTGAATTGCCGTGATCGCGAGCCTCAGCCTCATCCTGCTGTGTCAGTTGGCCGGTGAGGCTTTGGTGCGCAGCCTTGGCTTGCCGATGCCCGGCCCTGTCATCGGGTTGATGCTGCTGTTGTTGCTGCTTTTGCTGCGCGATCGTTTCGCCCTGCTCGCGCGCGGGCCGCTGCAAGGCGACGGCGTCGAATCGACCAGTCGCGGCCTGTTGGCCAACCTGTCCTTGCTGTTTGTCCCGGCTGGCGTCGGCGTTGTCCAGAAAATGAATCTTATCGTCGATCATGGCGTCGCATTCCTGGGCGTGCTGGCGATTTCGGTGCTGATCACGCTCCTGGTCACGGTAGCGACATTTCTCGTCACCAGCCGGCTGATGATGCGGGAAGAGCATCAGCCATGAGCGGCGATCCGTTCTCGCTCTGGGTCTATCTCTCGCAGTCGCCGCTGCTGTGGCTGACGGTGACGCTATTGGTCTATGCGATTGCGGACGCGGTATCGATCTGGACGCACCGCCATCCGCTGGCCAATCCCGTGCTGCATTCGATGTGGATCATCGGCGTCTTCCTGAAGCTGACGAACACTTCCTACACGACCTATTTCGGTGGTGCGCAGTTCGTGCATTTCCTGTTGGGACCGGCGACCGTGGCGCTGGCGGTGCCGCTCTACGAAAACCGCAAGGTTGTGGCCTCGGCCATCCTGCCGATGCTGGTGGCGCTGGCCGTGGGTTCGGTGACGGCGGTTGTGTCCGTGGTCCTGCTCGCGGAAGCCGCGGGCCTGCCGCGCGCGGTGGTGCTGTCGATGGCGCCGAAATCCGTCACCGCGGGCGTCGCGATGGGCATCAGCGAATCCCTGCATGCCGATCCGTCGTTGACGGCGGTCGCGGTGATCCTGACCGGCATCATGGGAGCGATCACGGTGACGCCATTGATGAACCGGATGGGCATTACGGATTTTCGCGCCCGCGGCTTTGCCGTCGGTATCGCCGCGCACGGCATCGGCACCGCGCGCGCATTTCAGGTCGATGCCGTCGCGGGCGTGTTCGCCGGTATCGCGATGAGCCTCAACGCGCTCGTGACGTCGCTTTTGGTGCCGCTGGCGGTTACCTTCCTGCTGCGGTAACAGAGTTTCTGTTCGAGGCCCGTAAGAGGCCAACAAGTATCCGATTGGGAGGCGGCTTTTTGATCATCTCCGCGATGCAAGGCGGGCTCGGGCTGGCATCGGGAGCGCTGGTTGGATTTTCGCTGGGCCTGGTCGGCGGCGGCGGCTCGATCCTCGCAGTACCGCTCATGGTGTACGTGGTCGGGGTTGCCGACGCCCATGTCGCGATCGGAACGAGCGCCATTGCGGTCGCGGTCAATGCGGCGATCAACCTGTCGAATCACGCCCGCGGCGGCACGGTGCGGTGGTCGTGTGCGCTTCCCTTCGCGGCGGCGGGAATTGCCGGCGCATTGGTGGGCGCGATTTTCGGCAAGCTGCTCGACGGCCGAAAGCTACTCGAATTGTTTGCGCTCCTGATGCTGGTGATCGCGGTTTTGATGCTCAAGACGCGCGCGCGTGTCGGCCTGCCGGACGCCCGCATGAACTGGGACAACATGCCTGCGATCCTCGGGCTTGGCCTTGCGACCGGTACGCTGTCCGGATTCTTCGGCATCGGTGGCGGATTCCTGATCGTGCCGGCCTTGATGCTGGCGACGGGAATGCCGATCATCAACGCGATCGGTTCCTCGCTGGTCGCGGTGACGGCCTTTGGCCTTTCCACGGCCGCAAGCTACGCCTGGTCCGGGCTGATTTCCTGGGAACTCGCCGGATTGTTCATCGCCGGCGGATTTGCCGGCGGCCTGATCGGCACCCGCCTGGCGCGGTCGCTGTCAGCGCAGCGCGGGGCGCTCAATATCGTGTTCGCCGCCGTTATTATTGTCGTGGCGCTTTATATGCTCGCGCGTAACTTATTTTCTTTCTGATCGTATCTCGTTCAACAGGCGCGCCGCATCCGGAGACACAAATGAGTCATTCGATCGATCCGTTTCAGCCGAACCGGCGACAAACATTGAGCCTGTTCGGGGCATCGGTTGCGGCAGTTGGCATCAGCGCGCTGCCCACAGTTTTGCACGCCGAGAGCGACAACGTGCTGGCCGAGGCGCTGGTGTTACGCGATCCGGATATCCCGGTAGCGGGAAACGCTGCGGGTAACATTTCGATCGTCGAATTTTTCGACTATCAATGCCCGTATTGCCGCAAGGTCGAGCCCGAATTGCGGCAGGTGGTCCATGATGACGGCAAGGTCAGGCTCGTTTGGAAAGACTGGCCGCGCCTGGGGCCGATGTCGGTCGTGGCGTCGCGGATGGCGCTGGCGAGCCGATATCAGGATAAATTCATCGAGTCTCACGACGCGCTGATCGCCATCAACTCAAAGCTTACTGAGGCGAAAATTCGAGAGGCGCTTTCGGGCGCCGGCGTCGATGTCGATCGCCTTGATCGCGATCTCGCGGACCAGGCAAGCGCCATCGATGCGACGTTGGCACGCAACAAGGATCAGGCGGCCGCGTTCGAGTTCATCGGCACACCCTCTTTCATCGTAGGAAAATTCCGCATCCCGGTCGTACTGACCATGGCGCAGTTCGGCCAAGCCATCGCCGACGCGCGAAAGGCGGCCGCGGCCAGCGTCACAAAAAAGAAATAACGTCCGGCACGGTCGCGCTCGCGGCTTATCGCGACGACAACCGGATCCAGTCTTCATGGGCGCGCGACTTGAACGCGGTCCAATCGGCTGATGCGACGTCCCAATTGACGATGGTGCGGCTGGTGGGCGCATTTTGGCCGCTCGCCACCGTCGAAGTCGATTGTGAATCATAGATATAGACGCCGGCGACAAGCAGCAGAGCGCCCAATATCATCCCTAAGAAAACCCGCATCGCTTCATCTCCCATTGATGCGGCGACAACGTGCCGGGTCGATGATGGTTCCCGGCGCAGGAGCGACTCAGGTGAGACTCAGCCATTGAAGGATCTGTGCGTTCATCTCGCGCGGGTAGCAATGGCTGAGGTTGTCGATTTCGCGATAGGTGACGTTGGCGCCGGCTGCGGTCAGCGCATCGCGGCTCAGCCGGGCCGTTTGCACCGGAAACATCCAGTCGAGCGCGCCGTGCACGATATGGATCGGCAGGCCGCGTAGCCTGTCGGCATCCGCCATTTGGGCCATCAGCGGGTGAAATGTGGCCGCGACAGGCGCAAGATGGGTAAAGGGCGAGCCGGCCTCCAGTCCGGTCACATAGCTGAACGTGCTGCCATCGCTCATTCCTGTCAGCAGCAATTTTTTGGGATCGATGTTCCATCGACTGCACACCGAATCGAGAATGCGCGCGAGGTTCGCTGTATCGGCGTCTTCGCCCATCAGCGCCCAGGTAGCTCCCAAGGCAGTCGGCGCAACAAGGATCGCGCCAAGGCTGCGCGCATCGCGCAGCCAGCGCCACAGGAAGCCGCGGCCATTGCCGCTGCCGCCATGCAAAGCCATCACCAGCGGCCAGGCGCGGTCGGGCGTGTAATATTCCGGCACGTAAAGCGAAAAGCCGCCACGGCTCTTCGGTTCGTTGTGGTCGTGAATGATACCGGTGTTTTCGTTGGCGGGGGCGGCAAGGCGAGCCAACAGATCGTCGTCTTCGCAACATTCGGGGTTGAGAAAAAAGCTGCTCACCGGCGGGAATTTCGCCGCCAACGGATAGAGCGCCTCTTCCGCGCGCGGCAACTGACGCAATGCTCGAAAAGCCAGGGTCATGTCGCCACTTCCGGCATGCACCGCACGCAGGCCGGAAAACGCTGATAGCGCCGCGTCGCTTGCGGTCTCAAGCGCGCGCTGAATATCGGAAAATTCCACCGGCCAGTTGGTCAACCGCGGTCGAGCCGTGCTCAAATCTTCGTCCGGCTGGCCGGCGGCCTTCATCACGCGATCAAAAGAGGGTGGGTGAAAATGGCGCGCGATGAAACCAAGCGATTCGAGCGATTGTAATAGCGGCGGCAACACTGCGAGCACATCGTCGATCACCGGCTCGCTCATGTGCTAAATCTTTAATGAAGCCGCGGCGTCTTCAACAGGCGCGTCCGATCAATCGAGGCCAGCACGACATCAAAGGTGACGCCCTCATGGTACACCGTCAGCGGCACGTCGACGCCGGCCGGCCCCAGGGCCCAGAGTTTGCGGTAGAAGCTGGCTTGCGAGGTAATTTTTTCGCCGTTGATGGCGAGGATCACGTCGTCCGCCTTGAGTTCGGCGCGAGCCGCCGGCCCCTTGGCGGAAACTCCTGCGATGACGACGCGGTCGTCGATTTCGGTCGAATACATTCCGAGCCAGGGGCGCGCCGGTTTGTTGACGCGGCCGAATTTGCGCAAGTCATCCAGCACGGGCTTCAAGAGATCGATCGGCACGACCATGTTGACATGCTCTGGCTTGTTATCGCGTTGGAGCTGAAGCGAACCGATGCCGATCAGTTCGCCGCGATCTGAAATCAGTCCGGCGCCGCCCCAGTTGGGATGAGCCGGATGGGTGAAGATCGCTTCGTCCAGCATATATTCCCAATAACCGGCGAATTCCTGCTTGGCGACGATCTGGCTCGCCACGGACCGCGTGCGTCCGCCGACGCCGCCCATTATCACGCGATCGCCGACTTTGGTCGAGCTCGAGGAGCCGATCGGCAAGGGGTCGAGATCGAGGCGGCCGAGCGCCTGCACAAGGCCAAAGCCGGTCACGGCATCAAATCCAAGTGCATGGCCCTCAACCACGCGTCCGTCGCCGGCGTGCAGCCAGACGGCCTCGGCCTCGGTGATGAGATAGCCGATCGTCAGCACCAGGCCGTCATCGATGATCACGCCGTTGCCGGCGCGCTCGGTGCCGAGCGTATCGGCACTGAACGCGTCAGGCGGGATGATCGAATGCAGGCCTACCACCGAGGCGAGCGCGCGATCGAGATCGAAGCCATAATCGCCGACACGGGGCTGGTTCACCGGCGGCACCTTCCATTCAGTGAGGGCGGGCATGGATAATTTCTCCTTGAAGACCCGCGGCGAATTTGACGCGAAATGTCAAATCTGCGGTTCGATTCGCATCCCTTCAGGGGGTGGCGAATGTCAAATCCACTCCACTGGACGCAATCTTATGCTGCAAATTTTCTTCGGAAAAGGCCTTGATCCGACAGTATTTACGGCCGCACCGGCCTTGGCCTTTGCCCCCGCTCGAAGAAGAAGTCGGCGAGCAAAAAAGCGGCCGTATGTCATTGTTAAGCTTTCGTAGCATTAACGATGTGCCGCAAGCTCGCATAAAGAGTTCGCAACTAGCGTCTCCCCCTTGGAATTAGATGCAAGTTTTTAACAGGGGGAAAAATGGATATTGTTACAAAAATTTCCAGCGAAGCTGTTCCGGCTGCGGCCAACAACCTCATCATCAACGTGGTCGCGGTGATGTGCGGTCTGGCTCTGGTCGTGTTTGCCTGCATGGCGACAAACGGTCTTGATATGAGCCCCGGCTTCTTCTGATAGCGCAAAACGCTTTTCGGAAAACGTTATCTTGGCGTGGAGGCCGGTCGCTTCCGCGCCGAATTAACGTTGGGGCCAACTCTGAACTTCCAGATGATCTCGCTCTCGCCGACCAATCGGCGTCAGCAGCTCGCGCGCAGCATATATTCGCCGCGCGAGTTGGCACGCTATGGATCGAGCTCGGTGTCCCAATAGAGATAGTCGAGCCAGCTATCGTGCAGATAGTTCGGCGGGAATAGGCGCCCGTTACGGTGAAGCTGATGTACCGTCGGCGCGAAGGGGTGCTGTTTCGGAAACATCCGCGCCTGCTGCGGCGTCAGGTTGCCCTTGCGCAGGTTACACGGCGAACAGGCCGCGACCACATTTTCCCAGGTGGTTTGACCGCCCTTGCTGCGTGGAATGATGTGGTCAAAGGTGAGATCGTCGCTCGCCAGACAATACTGACAGGAAAAACGATCGCGCAGGAACACGTTGAACCGGGTGAAGGCGGGATGCGTGGTCGGCTTGACGAATGATTTCAGCGACACCACGCTGGGCAACTGGATCTCGAAAGTCGGGCTACGAACGGCGCGGTCGTAATGCTCGACGATGTTGACGCGATCGAGAAACACCGCCTTGATCGCATCCTGCCACGACCACAGAGACAGCGGGTAATAACTCAGCGGCCGGAAATCCGCGTTCAACACCAATACCGGCCAACCGCCTTGCGAGACATGTGCGTTCAAGTAACGCTCCCGGCCTCCATATAGCTGCGAAGCAGCCTAAGTTGACATACTACATGCAGCGTGACGGGATTGTGAAGAGCATAGGTGGAGCTTACTGCCCCGGCCTGATTGTGGCTGGATTGCAAGGGCGCTGCCAGGATCGTCAGTCAAGGCCGCTAAACGAAGCGGGCGGCTGATTTGGCCACGTTTGGACACGGCAAAATGATCACCAGGTCCCCCTACCTCGAGGCGCCGCCGCGGCTGCGGGCCTTCGTCCGGGCCCACGAGACCAGCCTGGTGTTTCTGGCGGCGATGGTCGGCGTTCTCGGCGGGTTGGTGGTGGCCGCCATGAGCGCCGCGGTGGACCTGCTTCATGCCGTGCTCTTCAACCTCAGTTCCGGGGATCGCCTCTCAAGCCAGGTTTCGATCGATCCGATACGTGCGCTTCTGGTTCCAAGTCTCGGCGGGCTGTTGTTGGGCATAGCCTTTCTTCTGTTATTGCGCTGGCGGCCGGCCCGCGAAATCGACCCGATCGAGGCCAATGCCCTGCACGGCGGACGGATGTCATTTCGCGGCAGCGTGATTGTGGCGCTGGAAACGGTCTGGTCCAGCGGGGTCGGCGCGTCGGTCGGGCTTGAGGCCGGATATACCCAGCTTTCAAGCGGGCTCGGCGCCTCGCTCGGCCGTGGATTCCATTTGCGCCGCGCCGATCAGCGGCTGATGGTGGGATGCGGTACGGCGGCAGCGATCGCAGGCGCCTTCAGCGCACCGCTGGCGGGCGCCTTCTACGCCTTCGAGCTCGTGATCGGTGGCTATACGCCGGCGAGCCTCACGCCGGTCGGGGTTGCTGCCGTTATCGGCTATTTTGTCGCTCATGCCTTTGCGCCGCTCTCGCTCGGCGTCGGCGCTGGCCCGGTCGGGGATGTGCTGGGGCGCGATCTGGCACTTGCCGCGCTGCTCGGGGTTTTCGCCGCGCTGTACGGTATCGCGATCATGCGCGGCGCCGGGCTTTGCGAATCGTTGTTGTCC
Source organism: Bradyrhizobium sp. (assembly GCA_049509335.1). Lineage (GTDB taxonomy): Bacteria > Pseudomonadota > Alphaproteobacteria > Rhizobiales > Xanthobacteraceae > Bradyrhizobium. The sequence goes on from JBEKZZ010000023.1 coordinate 37,472, forward strand.
AAGGTCGTGCCCTGGTCGCCGCTGCGCCCCGCGCTGGGCGGTCTTGCCGTGGGGCTGTTGGCGCTGCAAACGCCGCAGGTCCTGTCGTCGGGGCACGGCGCCTTGCACTTCAACGGCATCGTCACGATGCCGCTGGTGTTTATCGGCATGGTGTTCGTGCTGAAGTCGACGGCATCGGTGGTTTCGCTCGGCGCCGGCTTTCGCGGCGGGTTGTTTTTCGCCACGCTCTTTCTGGGTGCGATCGGCGGGCGTCTTTTCGCGGCCGGCTTTGACGGCATCTGGCCGGGTTTGAACCTCGATCCCAACGTCTATGCCATTGTCGGCATGAGCGCGCTTTCGGCCTCCGTCATCGGCGGCCCGCTGACGATGACGTTCATTGCGCTGGAATCGACCGGTAACTTGTGGCTGACGACAGCCGTGCTGGTCGCGGTCATCATCTCGAGCCAGATCACCCGCGAGCTGTTCGGCTATTCCTTCGCCACCTGGCGATTGCACCTGCGCGGCGAAACGATCCGCAGTGCCGCGGATATCGGGTGGATCCGCGACCTCACCGTGCGACGGTTGATGCGGCCGGATGTGCAGACCGTGAACGCCGCCATGCCGATCGCCGAGTTCCGTGCGAAATTTCCTCTGGGGTCGAAGACGCAAGTGGTGGCCGTGGACGATGCGGGCCACTATGCGGGGATGGTGTTCGTGTCGGATGCGCATGCAGTGGACATCGATACGAAGAAGAACCTGAGCGGCATCCTTCATTACCCCCGCGTCGTCTTGCATCCCGGCATGAATATCCGGGAAGCTATTGCGGCCTTCGACGTGACGGAAGCTGAATCGCTCACCGTGGTCGAAAGCGGCGATCAACACCCGATCGGATTTCTGACCGAAGCTCACGCGATGCGTCGCTATGCCGAAGAATCCGAGCGGCGGCGGCGTGAGGCGATCGGCGATGGCTGATTCAGTCGCTCGCCGACGGTCTGCGCCTCCAACCTGAAGATGGAATAACGTTACGTCCCGCTGGATTTGCCTGTTCCCGCGATCACGCCTTCGCGTTTCTTGATCGCGCGGTAGTAGGACCACCATAGATGCGCGGCCGCGCCGCGCATCGGACGCCAGGGTTCCGCGAGGGGCGCCATTTCCTTTTGCGTGGGGCGCGTTTTCAATCCCAGTCCGATTTTGACCGCCTCTTGCACGGCGAGGTCGCCGGCCGGCCAGGCGTCGCCATGACCGAGGCAAAACAACAGGTAGACGTCGGCCGTCCACGGGCCGATGCCGTGAAGCGAAACGAGTGTATGATGCGCGGCATCGGCATCTTCATTCGCAAGCACATCGAGATTGACGCGGCCTGCGTTGATCTCACGCGCGAGATTTTTCAAGGTCTTGATTTTGGCCGCCGACAGGCCAAGCCGGCCCAGGCGATCGGCGCGGGCGCGGCGGAGCGCGTCGTGGTGAAACGGTTCGAAGGCGGCGGTCAACCGCGCCCAGATTGCGGCTGCGCTGGCGATGGAAAGCTGCTGGCCGCAGACGATATGCGCCAACCCCTGGAATCCAGGTTCGCGCCGCCGCAGCGCCGGCATCCCGGCGACGTCGTAGACGGGTTGAAGGCGCGGATCCCGCTTCAGAAGCGCATGGATCGCGTCTTCGAGATCGGCCTGGCTGTTGAGGTGAAGGGTCATTGCGACTTAAAACCATCATTTATCGAGATAGAGATCAATGCCGCCACCCGCTTTCCGCTTTGCGCCAAGTCCGAACGGCTACCTGCATCTGGGGCACGCCTTTTCGGCGCTCTTGAATTTCGATCTGGCGCGCGAATCGGGCGGCCGTTTCCTGCTGCGCATCGAGGATATCGATCCCGCCCGCTGCCGGACCGAATTCGAGGTGGCCATAGAGGACGATCTCACCTGGATCGGCCTTTCCTGGGAAAAACCGCCGCGCCGCCAGTCCGAGCATTTCGCGGAATATCGCGCGGCGCTCGAGAAGCTCACGGCGCTGGGGTTGATTTATCCCGCTTTTGAAAGCCGCGCTGAAATCGCCCGTCTCATCGCCGAGCGGGAGAAGCAAGCGCCGTGGCCGCGTGATCCCGATGGCGCGCCGCTTTATCCGGGCACGGCGCGCGCGCTTCCGCTGAACGAGCGGGAGCGGCTGCTTCGATCGGGTGCGCCCTATGCGCTTCGGTTGGATATGGCCGCGGCTTGCCGGTTCGCCGGTGAATTAAGCTGGACCGAGCGCGGCGAAGGCCCGAAAGTCGAGACCGGGATAGTCACGGCCGATCCCGCCGCGTGGGGTGACGTCATACTCGCACGCAAGGAGACGCCGACCAGTTACCACCTCGCCGTGGTGGTCGACGATGCCTTGCAGGGCGTGACCGAAGTGGTGCGGGGCCAAGACCTGTTCTGGGCAACAAGTGTGCATCGGTTATTGCAGCAGCTGCTGGGGCTGCCGCAACCGGCCTATCGGCATCACCGCCTCATTCGGGACGCAGCCGGGCAAAAATTGTCGAAATCAACGGATGCCACCGGTCTTCGCGCATTGCGGGCAGCAGGCGTTAGCCCCGCCGACATTCGCCGCCGGGTTGGCACCGCCTGAAGACAATCTGCCAACATTCTGTTCGGGAAGAAAACGCCGCTTCGGCGTGACTCTGTCCGCCCGGTCGTGCCATGCTGAGGCAGCCAGGATTGGGGGAATCATGGCATCGAGTTCGCGCCCACGGCGCAGTGAGCGGCGGTTGAAAAAGGCTCGCCCGAAAAAGCGTAAAGCAGGTGTGGCGGCTGGCAAGCCACGGAAGGCCGTCACCAAGGCGGCCAGAAAGACGGCCGCTCCCGGCATGGTCGAGACGGCGCTCGCCACCTTTGCGCATGAGGTTCGCACACCGCTGACCGGCATTCTGGCCATCAGCGATCTCTTGGCGACCTCCGGTCTCGACGAGCGGGAGCGGCGCTGGGTCGATACCATCAAGGCCGGCGCCGAACATCTGGCGAGCCTTGCGACCTTGTTTGTCGATGCCGCCCGAAGTGGGCGCTCCGGCTTTGGTATCCGGCAGGACTTTTTCGATCTGCGGACGCTTGCCCACAGCGTCGGCGATTCGCTGGCCGGCAGAGCCACCGCAAAAGGCTTGCAGTCGCGGGTCGAGATTTCGGAGAAGCTTCCCGCCTTTGTCACCGGCGATCCCGTTCGTTTGCGGGCGGCGCTGGAAAACCTGATCGACAACGCCACCAAGTTCACCGAACAGGGCGCCGTCGCGCTGACCGTGCGGCCGATCGGTACGGCCAAGGGTAGGATCGGCGTGGCTTTTGCGATTTCGGATAGCGGCATTGGTCTCTCGCTTCCAGAGATCAAGCGGCTGTTTCGTCCCTTTTCGCAGGCCAATGTGAGGATCGCCGCCCGCTTTGGCGGTGCCGGGCTTGGTCTTTCGTCAGTCAAACAGCTCGCCCGCGCGATGGGTGGCGATATCGTGGTGAAGCCGCGGCGCGGCGGCGGGACCACCTTCACGCTGACGATATCACTCAGTCGCGCCGAGGCTGCGCCGTCGGCGTCAGGTCGGGACGACGATCGTCCGCATGACCACGTGCGGGGCTTGCGCGTTCTGAGTGTCGAGGACAATCCGTTCGGCCGCGTGGTGCTCAATGCGGTCCTGACCGAGCTTGGTCATCAGGCGGAGTTCATCGGCCGGGGCGAGGACGCGACGGACCGCATCCTGCAAGGCAGCTTCGATGCCGTGCTGATGGATATGGTGCTTCCGGGTATCGACGGCATCGAGGCGATCCACCGGATTCGCGCGCTCGGCTCGCCATTTGGTGGCATTGCGATTATCGGCGTATCGGGCCGGAGCGATGACGAGGCGGCCGCGCGCGGGGCAGGCGCGGACGCCTTCCTGGTCAAGCCTGTGTCTCCGCGGGCTTTAGCGACTGCGCTGCTTGAAGTGACACGCCGTTCGGCAAACGCGACTTGATGATCGCGGCGTTGAGCTCCCCGCCATAGACAAAGATCGCGGCGAGAAAATACAGGAACACCAGCGCGATGATGACCGAGGCGAGTCCGGCATACATCGTCACGTAGTTGTTGGCGAAACGCGCCAGATATTGCCCAAACACGGTGCCTGATACCATCGAGGCAACCAAGGTGAAGACAATACCCGGCAGGATCTGCAAGAAGGACCGGCGGCCGGCTGGCAGCCACGCATGCAGGACGAACAGCGCGACCACCAGCGCCAGGATCGTGATGCCGTAGCGCGCGATGTTGAGCAGGTTTTCGTTGGTATCGACGATGATCGGAATGTGACGCCGGGCCGCCTCGAGTATCAGCGGGCCGAGCACGATCAGGAACGCCATCGCCAGCGAGGTGAAAGCGGCGACCAGCGTATAGCCGATCGATTCCAGCCGCAGCCAATACCATCGGCGCGGCTCGATTATCGAATAGGCGCGGTTGAGCGCGACGCGAAGCGCTTCGACGCCGTTCGAGGCGAAATAGACCGCGAGCACCGCACCGATGGTCAGGATGTCGCCGCGGGTCGTGGTCAGGACGTCGTGGATTTCACCCGACAGCGAATCGGCGACCTGCTTCGGCCAGACCTGGAGCAAAAGCCCCGCGGCCTGATCGGCGAGTTCCTTTGAGCCGAAGAAGCCGGCAAGCGAGGTCAGCACGATCAGAAACGGAAACAGCGCCATCAAGGTCGACAGCGCGATGTGGCTGGCGATCGCCCAGCCGTCGTCGGCCAGGAACGTGTAGAAGGCATCGAGGCCGACGTGAAAGATATAGCGAATCTGCCGCACAGCGGGCCCTGACTTGTCGAATAGATCGCTCCACATTCCGCTATTAAGCGGCCAAAAGCCAGATCAGCCGGCAATGGCGGATCGGCTTTTGCAGTGTTATGTAAGGTAGATGGGCTCGTTTCTCAGTACGTTCATTGTTCCCCTTGCGGTGGCCGCGGTTGCAATCGTTCTGCTGCTCGGCCTTCTCAATATGCTGCGGGGCGGCTCTCCGAACCGCTCGCAAAAACTGATGCGATTGCGGGTTTTGCTTCAGTTCGTCGCCATCGTGATCATCATGATCACCGTTTGGGCGACGGGCCACTAGGAGAGAAGCCATGGTCGTCCTCAACCGTATCTACACGCGAACCGGCGATGACGGCACCACCGCGCTCGGCAGCGGCGAGCGGCGTCCGAAATACGATTTGCGGATCGCAGCTTACGGCACCGTCGACGAGACCAATGCCGCCATCGGCGTCGTCCGGCTTCATCTTGAGGAGGCGCCCGAGCTCGATGCGATGCTGGGGCTGATCCAAAACGACCTGTTCGATCTCGGCGCCGATCTCGCGGTGCCCGAGCGCGAAGGCAAGGCGGAGCGCCTGCGCGTCCTCGCGAGCCAGGTCGAACGCCTCGAGCGCGACATCGATCACCTGAACGCTGGCCTTCAACCCCTGGATTCTTTCGTGCTGCCGGGCGGCACGCCAGCCGCCGCCTATCTGCATCTGGCGCGCACGATTTGCCGCCGGGCAGAACGGATCATGGTGGAACTGGCGGCCCAGCCGGAAGAATCCGTTGGTGACGCCGCCATTCAATATATGAACCGCTTGTCGGACTTCCTGTTCATCGCCAGCCGCACGGCCAATCGCAACGGCGCCGGGGACGTGTTGTGGGTGCCAGGGCAGAACCGCTAGTTTCCGGGGGCGGTTTTTGGCCCCTGCTGTTGCCATCCAAGCGGGTAGCAAATGTCAAATCCACTCCACTAGCGTTGACCGGGGTGGGCCGGCGCTTTAGGTTCCGCGCCAAATCATGGTGTTTAGCGAAAGAGGGTCGATGAAGGTCCTGGTGCCGGTAAAGCGAGTGGTCGATTACAACGTCAAGGTCCGTGTCAAGAGCGATGGAACCGGCGTTGAGCTGTCCAACGTGAAGATGTCGATGAATCCATTCGATGAAATCGCCGTGGAGGAGGCCCTGCGCCTGAAAGAGGCCGGCAAGGCTACCGAAGTCGTGGTGGTTTCGATCGGGCCGGCACAGGCCAGCGAAACCATCCGTACCGGTCTCGCCATGGGTGCCGATCGCGGTATCCTGGTCAAGGCTGAGGGCAACGTCGAGCCGCTGGCGGTGGCCAAAATCCTCAAGGCGGTGGCTGACGAAGAGAAGCCCGGCCTTGTGATACTCGGCAAACAGGCAATCGATGACGACAGCAACCAGACCGGTCAGATGCTGGCAGCCCTGCTCGGCTGGTCGCAGGCGACCTTCGCTTCCAAGCTCGAGGTCGACGGATCCGATTTCAAGGTCACGCGCGAGGTCGATGGCGGGTTGCAAACCGTGAAACTCAAGGGGCCAGCCATCGTAACTACCGATCTGCGGTTGAACGAGCCTCGTTATGCGAGCCTGCCGAACATCATGAAAGCCAAGAAGAAGCCGATCGCCGACAAGAGCGCATCGGATTATGGTGTCGATCTGACGCCGCATCTTGAGATTCTCAAGACTACCGAACCGCCGGGCCGCAAGGGAGGCGTCAAGGTCAAGGACGTTGCCGAACTGGTATCGAAGCTCAAGAACGAAGCGGGAGTTCTGTAATGACTACGCTTCTGATCGCTGAACACGACAACGCATCGATCAAGGATGCGACCCACAAGGCGCTGACGGCGGCCGTGGCGCTTGGCGGCGAGGTGCATGTGCTGGTGGCCGGCGAAAACGCCAAGTCCGCGGCAGACACGGCGGCGAAGCTTTCGGGCGTCAAGAAAGTCCTGCTTGCCGATAATGCTGCCTACGCGCACGACCTCGCCGAGCCCTTGGCGGCCCTGATCGTCGGGTTGGCTTCCGGCTACGATGCGTTCGTTGCGCCTGCGACCTCGCGCTTCAAGAACGTGATGCCGCGCGTGGCCGCGCTGCTCGACGTGATGCAGGTGTCGGAAATCATCAAGGTGGTGGCGCCCGACACATTCGAGCGGCCGATCTATGCCGGCAACGCCATCCAGACCGTCAAGTCAAAGGATGCCAAGAAGGTCATCACGGTGCGGACCTCGACCTTTGCCGCCACCGGCGACGGCGGCAGCGCGGCGGTCGAGAACGCGGCAGCTGTGGCCGATCCCGGCCTCTCCAGCTTTGTTGGCGAGGAAGTCGCCAAGAACGACCGCCCCGAACTGACATCGGCCAAGATCATCGTCTCCGGTGGCCGGGCGATGCAAAGCCGCGAGAATTTCACCAAGTATATCGAGCCGCTCGCCGACAAGCTGGGCGCAGCCGTCGGCGCCTCGCGCGCCGCGGTCGATGCCGGCTATGCGCCGAACGACTGGCAGGTCGGCCAGACCGGCAAGGTGGTGGCGCCCGAGCTTTACATCGCGATCGGCATTTCAGGTGCCATCCAGCATCTCGCCGGCATGAAGGACTCCAAGGTCATCGTCGCGATCAACAAGGACGAGGATGCGCCGATCTTTCAGGTCGCGGATTATGGCCTGGTCGCGGATTTATATCAGGCGGTTCCGGAATTGACCGAAGCGATCGGCAAGCTCGGAAAATAGAGTATCGCTTAGGCAAATGACGAGATGGCGGTCATGATAAAGAAAGTCGGCGTGATCGGTTCGGGCCAGATGGGCAATGGTATCGCTCACGTCTCGGCTTTGGCTGGCTTCGACGTAGTGCTCAACGACGTCACCGCCGACCGCCTGAAGTCCGGGATGGCGACCATCAATGGCAACCTGTCGCGCCAGGTCGCCAAGAAATTCATTACCGAGGATGCCCGCAAGCAGGCCGTGGCCCGGATCGCGCTCGCCGATTCCATGGAGGGCCTCGCCGACTGCGATCTGGTGATCGAGAGCGCGGTCGAGAAGGAAGACGTCAAGCGCAAGATTTTCCATGACGTGTGCGCGCTTTTGAAACCGAGCGCCATTGTCGCCTCCAACACGTCATCGATTTCGATTACCCGGCTTGCGGCCTCGACCGACCGGCCGGAGCGCTTCATCGGCATTCATTTCATGAATCCGGTACCGCTGATGGAACTGGTCGAATTGATCCGCGGCATCGCCACAGATGATGCGACCTTCGATGCGGCCAAGGATTTCGTCACCAAGCTCGGCAAACACATCGCGGTGTCGGAGGATTTTCCTGCCTTCATCGTCAACCGCATCCTGCTGCCGATGATCAATGAGGCAATCTATACGCTCTATGAGGGCGTCGGGAACGTCGAGGCGATCGATGCGGCGATGAAGCTTGGCGCCCATCATCCGATGGGGCCGCTCGAGCTTGCCGATTTCATCGGCCTGGATACCTGTCTGTCGATCATGCAGGTGCTGCATGAAGGCCTGGCCGACTCGAAGTATCGTCCCTGTCCGCTGCTCGTGAAATATGTCGAGGCGGGCTGGTTGGGGCGCAAAACCCAGCGTGGCTTCTACGACTATCGCGGCGAGAAGCCGGTTCCGACGCGCTAAATTCCAGCGTCGCCAGCGTCCATTTCCAGCATTCGTTAACGCCTCTCGGATAATTTGCCTGCGTGATTGGGGGAGCGTGCGTATGAGCGTGTCGAGTTTGGCTGCAAGTTTGCTTACGGCTCAGGCCGGCAACACCCAGTCGCAGATCGGAACGACCGTTCTGAAGCAAAACCTCGATGCCGAAAAATCAGCGGTCCTGACCATTCTGGGGGCCGAATCGCCCCCTTCGCCGGCCAATGTCGGCCCCGGAATTGGCGGCAATCTCGACGTATCGGCCTGATATCCCTCCTGACCTGACGTCCTGCAACTCAGCGGGCCTGCTGCGCGGATTCCAGCGCCGTAACGGCATTGCCCGCTGGCGCCGCTTGCGATAGCGAGAAGCCGGCCTCACGCTATTCCAAGGACATCCCATGAAGTTCGCAAGTTTTGAGATCAACGGCGCCACCAGCTGGGGCCTCATCGACGGCAACGACGTGGTCGATCTCAGTGGTCAGTTTCCCGATCTGAAGTCCGCGATTGCCGCCGGCGCCCTGGCAGAAGCGGCGAAGGCCGCAGGCAAGGCCAAGCGTCACCCGCTCGCCAACATCACGTGGTTGCCGGTGATTCCGAACCCCGACAAGATCCTCTGCATCGGCCTCAACTACGAGAACCACCGCAAGGAAACCGGCCGCACCGAGGTGGAAAATCCAACCGTGTTCGGGCGCTTCGCCAACAGCCAGACCGGACACCTGACCAACATCATCCGCCCGAAAGTATCGACCGACCTCGACTACGAGGGCGAATTGGCGCTCATCATCGGCAAACCCGGCCGCTATATCTCAAAGAAAGACAGCTGGAGCCATATCGCCGGATATGCCTGCTACAACGAGGGCAGCGTCCGCAACTATCAGCGCCACACCCATCAATACACGCCCGGCAAGAATTTTCCGAACACCGGCGGATTCGGCCCGTGGATGGTCACCCCCGACGAGGCCGGCGATCTCGGCCCGTTGCGGCTGCAAACCCGTCTCAACGGCGAGGTGGTGCAGGATGCAACCATCAGCCAGATGATCTTCGATATCCCGCGCCAGATCGAATATTGCTCGGAGTTCACGCGGCTCGAGCCGGGCGACGTGATCGTGACGGGAACGCCGGGCGGCGTCGGCTCCCGCCGCACCCCGCCTTTGTGGATGAAGGCCGGTGATGTGGTCGAGGTCGAGATCGACCGGATCGGGCTGTTGCGTAACAACGTCGCCGACGAGGCATAACCGCGACCGGCGCTCTATCCCGCTGTTTTGGCAGGTATTTTTTTGAGGGATCGCCTACGATCGCGGCGTCGATGTCGCCGCGGTGATCAGCTTGACCGCGTCGTCACCATCCCACTCGGCGGGTCCGGCAATAGTCCCGATCTCGCAGCCTTGGGGATCGACGAGCACGGAAGTCGGCATGCCCAATGCCTTGCCTATGGCTTTAAGATTTTGAAAAACCTCGGCTTTGTTGTCGCTGAAGAAATCCAACCGCGTCAGCTTGGCGTCTTTGAGGAAGTTCCTCGGCTTTTCGGGCTCGCGGGTATCGATATTGATCGCAACGACCTGAAAATCCTTGCTGCCGAGCTTGGCTTGCAGGCGATCGAGCGCCGGCATTTCCTTGCGGCAGGGCACGCACCAGGTCGCCCAGAGGTTCAGCAGGATCGTATGCCCGCGCCACTCCGAGAGCTTCCTTTGTTTACCGTCCGCATCCTGGAAGGTCAGGTCGGGCAGCTGCAGCGGTTTGGTCGCCATCGTCAGGGCAGCGACCTCGCCATGGGCGAGCGGCGTGATCTTGTTTGAAAGGCTCACGGCCGAGGCGCAGCTCGAATCCGCTGACGCGGTCCGTTTGACGCCGCCGAACTCGTAGATCGCGGCAAATCCGAACAAAACCCCGATTATCACCGCCCCGATGACATAAGGAATGCGGCGCAAGGGAGCCGGAGCAGGCGAAGGATTTTGGGGCATATCGTTTGTCATGATGGCTCAGTTACGGCTATTGGAGAGATTCGGTTGCACTCGCTATATCGGCGAGGCGCAAAAAATGCTGCGAGTCATTGGTCATGAGCAACAAGATGTGGGGCGGCCGGTTCACCGAGCGTCCCGACGCGATCATGGAGGAAATCAACGTCTCCATCGACGTCGACCGTCACATGTACGCCCAGGACATCGCCGCGTCCAAGGCCCATGCCGCCATGCTGTCAGCGCAGGGGATTATCACGGCAAACGATGCGAAAAATATCGCCAGGGGTCTAGACACGATTTTGTCAGAAATTGGCAAGGGATCGTTCAATTTCAAGCGCGCGCTTGAAGATATCCATATGAATGTCGAGAGCAGGCTCGCCGAATTGATCGGGCCCGCTGCCGGGCGGTTGCACACCGCGCGTTCGCGCAACGACCAGGTCGCAACCGATTTTCGTTTGTTCGTCCGCGATACCATCGACGAGATGGATTCCGCGCTGGCGCTGTTCCAGCAGGCTTTGGCGGCGCGCGCGCTGGAGCACGCCGCAACCGTGATGCCCGGCTTTACCCATTTGCAAACCGCCCAGCCCGTCACCTTCGGGCACCATCTGCTCGCTTATGTCGAGATGGCGGCGCGCGATCGCGGCCGCTTTGCCGATGCGCGCAAGCGCCTGAATGAATCGCCGCTCGGCGCCGCGGCGCTCGCCGGCACCTCGTTTCCAATCGATCGCGCAGCGACGGCGAAGGCGCTGGGCTTCGATCGGCCGATGGCCAATTCACTCGATGCAGTTTCCGATCGCGATTTCGTCATCGAGACGCTGGCTGCCGTGGCGATCACCTCGGTGCATCTGTCGCGTTTCGCCGAAGAGATCGTGATCTGGACTTCGCCGCTGGTCGGGCTGGTGCGGCTTTCCGACAAGTTCACCACCGGCTCCTCGATCATGCCGCAGAAGCGCAATCCCGATGCAGCCGAACTGGTGCGCGCCAAAACCGGCCGGGTGATCGGCGCGCTCAATGGGCTGTTGATCGTGATGAAGGGTTTGCCGCTCGCCTATCAAAAGGACATGCAGGAGGACAAGCAGGGCGCGATGGAAGCATTCGGCGCACTGTCGCTGGCGATCCGGGCGATGACCGGCATGGTGCTCGACATGGTGCCAGACGAGGCACGCATGAAGCTTGCGGCCGGTGACGGCTACGCCACCGCCACCGATCTGGCGGATTGGCTGGTGCGGGCATTGAAAATGCCGTTCCGCGACGCCCATCACGTCACCGGGCGGATCGTGGCGAAGGCGGCCAGCGATGGCGTCGCCTTGCACGAACTGCCGTTGAAGGCGATGCAGGTCATCGAGCCGAAGATTACCAAAGATGCGCTTGCCGTGTTGTCGGTCGAGACCTCGGTGAAGAGCCGGACGAGCTTTGGCGGAACTGCGCCGAGGAATGTGACGGCGCAGGCCAAGGCCTGGCTCAAACGGCTGGAAAAAGAGCGAAAATAGGGCTGCGGGCCAATTCCTTTTCGCTAAATTGAGGGCTTCGTGGTGTGGCCAGAACAGATCAATCTTTGTATGGTGCGGCGCGCATTGGGGACTTTGACGTGACTCGGAACGACCGCCCAAACACTCATCGATGGGCCCTTATCCTGTTGGCGACCGCTGCACTGGCGCTCTCCGGTTGTGGGCGCAAGGGGCCGCTCGATCTGCCGCCGACCGCTTCGGGTCAGCAGCAGCCGACGGCCTCCGCCGTTCAGTCGGATCAAACGGCTCCTCCGCAAACCAACAATGCGAACCTGTTCGATCCGAACAATGGCGCCGGCGCGCTGCCGACCGCGGGCAAGGGTCCAAAACGGCCGTACGCTCTCGACCCGCTTTTGAACAGCAATTAAGCTTTGTGCGGCGGATTGCTCGCCGTCGCTTTTCTCCGACTACACTGGATCGCTAGCCATGAATCACTTCGATTATCGCAACGGCGTACTGCACGCCGAGGCGGTTAGTCTGGTGGAACTCGCCGAGACGGTCGGGACACCGTTTTATTGCTATTCGACCGCGACACTGGAGCGTCACTATCGGGTTTTCAGCGAGGCCTTTGCCGGCGAGAAGGCGCTCGTCTGTTACGCCATGAAGGCGAACTCCAATCAGTCGGTGTTGCGTACGCTGGCCAGGCTCGGCGCCGGCGCCGATGTGGTGTCGGGCGGTGAGTTGAAGCGGGCGCTGGCCGCCGGCATTCCGCCTGAGCGGATCGTGTTTTCCGGTGTCGGCAAGTCCAAGGCCGAATTGCGCGCCGCACTCGCCGCCGACATCCTCTGTATCAATGTCGAGTCCGAACCCGAGTTGGAGTTGTTGTCGGCCCTCACGAGCGAGCAGGGGAAAACGGCGCGAATCTCGGTACGGGTCAATCCGGATGTCGATTCCGGCTCGCATGCCAAGATCTCGACCGGCAAGTCCGAAAACAAGTTCGGCATTCCGCTGGCACAGGCTCGCAGCGTCTACGCTCGCGCGGCCAAGCTGCCTGGCATTCGCGTCACCGGCGTCGACATGCATATCGGCAGCCAGATCACCGATCTGGTGCCGTTAGAGGCCGCTTTCCGGCTGCTCGCCGAATTCGTGCAGACGCTGCGCGCCGATGGTCACACGATTTCGCATGTCGATTTCGGCGGCGGCCTCGGCATTCCCTATCACATGGACCGCGAGGCGCCGCCGCTGCCTTCCGCCTATGCCGCCATGGTCAAGCGGGTGACGCACAATCTCGGCTGTACGCTGTTGTTCGAGCCCGGCCGGATGATCGTCGGCAATGCCGGCATTCTGGTCGCGCGCGTGATCTATGTGAAGCAGGGCGAGGCCAAGAAGTTCGTCATCATCGATGCTGCGATGAACGATCTGATCCGCCCTACTTTGTACGAAGCGCACCACGACATCCTGTCGGTGCGCGCGGCGCCCGACGGCGCGCCTGACATCATGGCCGATGTGGTCGGACCGGTGTGCGAAAGCGGCGATTATCTCGCGCTTGGCCGCAGCCTTCCGGAGCCGAAGGCGGGGGACCTTTTGGCGATCATGACCGCCGGCGCCTATGGCGCGGTGCAGTCGGGCACCTACAACACGCGGGCGCTGGTGCCGGAAGTGCTCGTCAACGGCGATCAATATGCGGTGGTGCGCCCGCGCGTCGAGGTCGATGCGCTGATTGCGATGGATCGGCCCGCGCCGTGGTTGTGATGTTCCAACAGTAGTTGTCGTCCCGGCTCAGGGCCGGGACGACGGTCATCTCACTTCCCCGACAATCCACCTTTGGGCCCGCCAACCACCACCCCGGCCTTCTTTTCGATCGGCTTGATCGCTGCGGTGAAGTCGGAGTTCGCGCCGGTTTCGCGAATCACCACTTCCCACAGGCGCCCGACGGCTTCGGCGACTTCCATCGACAGGCCGAGCGATTTCATCTCTTCCAGCGCGAGCCTCACGTCCTTGACCATCAAGCCGGTGGCAAAGCCGAAATCGAAGCTGCGCGGCAGGATCGCGCGGGGAAACTTGTCGCGGCTGGCCGTGTTCATGCCGGAACCGGCGTTGATCACGTCGATCATGATCGCAGGATCCAGTCCTGCTTTCACTCCCATCACGACGGCCTCGGAGGTTGCCACGATCGCGGTCCCCGACAACAGGTTGTTGGCCAGTTTCATGGTCTGCGCCGAGCCGGGCTTTTCGCCGATGAAGAACACCTTGCCGATCACGTCCAGCGCCGGTTTGATCGCTTCGAACTCGGCGCGAGGACTGGAGACCATGACCGCCAGCGTGCCCTTCTCGGCGCCGCCGACGCCGCCGGAGACGGGGCTGTCGATCTGGACCACGTTGCGCTTGGCCAGAATGTCGTGAATGCGCACCGCCATCTGCGAGCCGACGGTGGAAAGATCGACAAAGCGTTTCACGCGTTTGCCTTCGATCACGCCGTCCTTTCCGGTCGCGACTTCCAGCGAAGCCTGAAGCGAGGGCAGGCTCGCCATCACCGTCTCGGCGTGATCGGCGACATCCTTCGGTGAGGACATGGCCTTCGCGCCGAGCGCCACCAGTTTGTCCATGACCTCCTTGCGCTGATCAAACACAAAGAGCTGGTGTTTGGCCTCGATCAGGCGCCGCGCCATGGGGAAGCCCATGTTGCCGAGGCCGATGAATCCGATGTCCATGATGAGATCCTGAGAATGTTTTAGGACGCCCTCATCCTGAGGAGGCCGCAACGCGGCCGTCTCGAAGGATGAATTGTTGTGTTCGAGCTTCTGCGACCTCATGGTTCGAGACGGCTCGGTTATATTTCACCGTTCGCGACGGCCTCGCTATGCTCGGCCTGCTCGGGTGCCCGCGCCTCCTCACCATGAGGGTTGGGCATCAGGCCTTGTCGAGTTCGGCAAAAACTTCACGCGCGATACGGAAGCTGTCGACGCCGCAGGGAATGCCGGCATAGATCGAGACCTGCATGAAGACCTCGCGAATTTCGTCGCGGCTGACGCCGTTGGTCAGCGCGCCCTTGATGTGCGCCCGCAATTCGTGCGGCCGGTTCAAAATCGAGATCATCCCGAGATTGAGCATGCTGCGGGTCTTGCGCGGCAGTCCCTCGCGGCCCCAGATCGCGCCCCAGCAATATTCGGTGACCAGTTCCTGAAACGGCTTGTTGAAGTCGTCGGAGTTTTTCAGCGCGTTGGCGACGTAAGCCTCGCCGAGCACGGCTTTTCTGATTTCAAGTCCCTTGTCGTGTGTCGTCTTGTCCATGGTGTTTCCCGATAGGATTGGATGGGTTCCATGGCTAACGTTATGTGGTTACAACGGTACAGTCACGCCTTCGTGTTATGCGTTAATCCGGGTGTGGGATACCCGGCTTGCGTGGATGCCTCACGGTTGCCCTTATGCTAGGCTGTGCTTCGGGCAACTTGGAGAGGATTGTTGATCGGTCCCACCCCTGATTCGCCGGAGCCGGAACGCAGCCCTGAGGCGGTCTCGCGGCTACGGATCGCGCAAGCCTTGCGGCGGGCCGAATTCGCTATTGCGTGGGAACGAAGCTGGCCGCATCTGGCGCGGTTTTTGACGGTTGCCGGGCTGTTTCTGGTGCTGTCCTGGGCAGGGCTGTGGCTGGTTCTCCCCTTCACCGCCCGCGCCGTCGGCCTTGGTCTCTTTGTGGTCCTGGCGCTCGCGGCCCTGTTCCCGTTGTCTGGTTTTCGCTGGCCGAGCCGTCAGGAGGCGCTGGGGCGGCTCGATCGCGGCACCGGCATTCGCCATCGCCCGGCGACGACCCTCACTGACACGCTGACGACGCAGGACCCGGTCACGCTGGCGCTTTGGCAGGCGCAACGCGAGCGCACGTTGGCTTCGATCAAGCGCGTCCGCGCCGGCCTGCCGCAGCCGAAGCTGGCCATTCACGATCCCTGGGCGCTCCGCGCGCTGATCGTGGTGCTGATGGTCGCGACCTATATCGCGGCAGGCGACGAAAGAAGGATTCGCGTCGCTGCCGCCTTCGACTGGAACGGCGTGTTTGCGGCGGACAATATCCGGGTCGACGCCTGGGTGACGCCACCGCTGTATACGGGGCGGCCGCCGATCATCCTGTCGGCAGCGAACAAGGAGGCCGCACTTCCGGCCTCGGGGCCCTTAGCGGTGCCGGCCGGCAGCACGCTGATCGTGCGCTCGAGCGGTGGCGCCCTCGATGTCGTGGTGGGCGGCGGGGTCACTGAGACGGCGGCGGCCGAACAGGCGCCCAAGGGTACCAGCGAAAAGCATTTCACGATCACCGGCGACGGCACCGCTCACGTCCGCGCGCCGTCCGGCCAGCCGCAATGGCGCTTCAGTGCCTTGCCCGATCATCCCCCGACCATTGCCCTGGCCAAGGATCCGGAGCGCCAGGCGCGGGGTTCGTTGCAGCTGTCGTACAAGGTCGAAGACGATTACGGCGTCACCGAAGCGCATGCGCAGTTTGCGGCCCGAAATGCGGCCAATGCGGCTGAGACACGGCCGCTGTTCGACCCGCCGCAATTCCCGCTGGCGCTGCCGAATGTCCGTACCCGCAACGGCATTGGCCAGACCGTCAAGGACCTCAGCGAAGATCCCTATGCCGGCGCCGACGTCACGCTCACGCTGACGGCGAAGGACCAGGCCGGCAATGAGGGACGCAGCGAGCCGTTCGAGATGCGCCTGCCGGAGCGGCTGTTCACCAAGCCCTTGGCGCGCGCGCTGGTCGAGCAGCGGCGCACGCTCTCCCTTGATGCCAACCAGCGTTCTCAAGTCAACGATGCGCTGGAGGCGCTGTTGATCGCGCCGGAACTGTTTATGCCTGACACCGGCCACTACCTCGGCCTGCGCAGCGTCGCGCGGGAACTTGAGCTGGCGCGGACCGACGATGCCCTGCGCGAGGTTGTGGCGAGCCTGTGGGCGCTCGCGGTCACGATCGAGGATGGCGACATCACCGATGTCGAAAAGGCGCTTCGTGCGGCGCAGGATGCGCTCAAGCAGGCCTTGGAGCGAGGCGCCAGCGACGAAGAGATCAGGAAGCTCACCCAGGACCTGCGCGCGGCGCTCGATAATTTCATGCGTCAGCTCGCCGAACAGCTTCGCAACAACCCGCAAGCCCTGGCGCGGCCGCTCGACCCGAATGCCAGGGTCATGCGTCAGCAAGACCTCAACAGCATGATCGACCGTCTGGAGCGGCTGTCACGCTCCGGCGACAAGGATGCCGCGATGCGGCTGCTCGAACAGTTGCAGCAGATGCTCGAGAATCCTCAGCTTGCCCAGTCGGACAGCGACCTGGACCAGGATATGAGGGAACTTAACGACATGATCCGCAAGCAGCAGCAGTTGCGGGACAAGACGTTCAAGCAGGGTCAGGATTCCCGGCGCGATCGCCAGCGCGGCAAGCAGGGCGATCAGACCATGGGCGATCTCCAGCAGGACCAGCAGAGCCTGCGCGACCGGCTGAAAAAGTTGCAGGACAATTTGGCCAAGCACGGCATGGCGCCGGGCCAGCGCGGCCAGCAGCGTCAACAGGGGCAGGATAGCGATCCGCAAGCCGGCGACGACGAGGACGGCCTCAATGCCGCGGACAACGCGATGGCCGACGCCGGCGGCAAGTTAGGGGAAAGCAACGCCGACGGCGCCGTCGATTCGCAAGGCCAGGCGCTGGATGCCCTGCGCAAGGGCGCGCAGGCTCTGAACGACGCCATGCAGGGCGATGGCGATGGTCAGGGCACCGGCCCTGGCGGCACCCGCGCCGGCCGGCAGCAAGGCAGTAACGGCCAGAGTGATCCGCTGGGAAGGTCTTTGCGCTCGAACGAGGGCGCCGACGATCTGACGGTGAAGATTCCCGGCGAGATCGATGTGCAACGGGTACGCCGGATTCTCGAAGAGCTTCGCCGGCGTCTGGCCGACCCGCAGCGTCCCCAGATCGAGCTCGACTATATCGAGCGGTTGTTGAAAGACTATTGAAGGCTGCACTCTAGCTCGCCTTGCGCGAAGCCAGCGCATCCGCGACCGCGGTGCGGATATCGGCTACCGAAAACGGCTTGCTGATAACGTCGTGAGCAATCGCGTTGAGGCCGGAGGCGCGTTCGCGCTGTTCGGCGTATCCGGTCATCAGCAAAATCGTCACCAGCGGAAAATCGCGCGCCGCCGTCAACGCCAGTGCGATGCCGTCCATCACCGGCATCTGGATATCGGTCAATAGCAGGTCGAAGGCGCCGTCGGTATCGCCCAGGATTTCGAGCGCCTCGGCGCCATCCGAGGCGGTTGTGATGTCGTGACCGTCCATCGCGATCGCGCGCGCCACCAGGAGTCGCATCGAATCTTCATCGTCGACGATCAGCACGCGAGACATTGAAACACCGGCGTTGGTAAAGGGCGGCCTGTTTCACACACGGCCGCCGGTCAGGTCCCGCTTGCTGAAGAAGCGGACGTCGACATTGCGGCCGCCGGGGGGCGGCGAGGCAAGCCGTGACTTGAAGACGGCCTTCTCGCCAGGTCTCAGGAACGACTGTTCCAGTACCGTGTTCCAGGCATAGATCTCGGCACCATCGGCGTCGCGTATGCTAAAGCGCAGCCGAGGCAATTCGACAGCCTTGTTCGAGTCGTCGGTGATGGCGCCCTCGATCACGAGCATCGATGTGCCTTCCACCGTCTCGGACGTGACCCTGACATCCCTGAATCGCAGTCCGCGCAAATTGACGTCGAGGCCTGCCAATTTGTAGAAAGCGGCTGTTTGCGGCAGCAGCCGGACCATGTCGGCACGCCAGATCACAATCGCCAGCACCAGGGCGCCCATGGCGGCACATGCGGTCGCAAGGCTGAAGGGCGCCTTGCGACGAGGCGCGCGGCTGGTCGCCTTCGGCTTCATGAATTTGTTGAGCCATGGGAAGCGTCCGCCCCGCTCGTCTTCGGCGTCATACTGATCGTTTCTCGCTTCAGCCTGCCAGCCGGCCGAACCCTGCCAGTCGCCGGCGATGGAGGGGCTTTCGACGTGCGGGGCGCCGTTATTTACTTCGTCCTCGCGCGCCAGCGCTTCCCACTCGGCGGCGGCATCTTGTTCGGCGTCCTGCTGGTTAGCCTCGGCCACGGCCGGCGTCTGGACGAATTCGACCGCATCTTCGCGCCGGGCCAGCCAGACTTCCTTGCACCGGGAACAGCGCACGCTACGGCCGGCCTCGCCGAGCTTTGCCGAATCAATGCCGTAGGACGTTGAACAATGAGGACAAACAATCTGCATGGGCCACTCTCCGCAGGCATTGCCGGTGCCCTTGTTTCCAAGGTGGTGCCTTAGGGGGCGGGCCCAAGGGCAATTGGCTTCGGAAGCGGGGCCCCAGGATGCTACAAGGCGACCGTTAACGAATCGGAAACCATAAACGAAGCAAAACCTCCTTGGCAGCAGGCCTGCGGGCTGCCGGCTTTGGGGTTTCCGCCGCGCCCTTCATCGAACGGAGCTGAACTTGGTTCGGTTCGAAAATGTCGGATTGCGCTACGGGCTCGGCCCGGAGATTTTGCGCGACCTCAGTTTCCTGATTCCTGCCCATTCTTTCCAGTTTCTTACCGGCCCATCGGGGGCGGGCAAGACCTCGCTGTTGAAGCTGCTGTTCCTGTCGCTGCGGCCGACCCGCGGCCTGGTCAATTTGTTCGGGCACGACGTCTCGCTTCTCGGCAAGGAACAGGTCGCAGACCTGCGCAAGCGGATCGGAATCGTGTTGCAGGATTTCCGCCTGCTGGACCACATGACGACTTACGAAAACGTCGCGTTGCCGTTCCGCGTCATGGGCCGGGACGAGTCGAGCTATCGCAAGGAAGTGATCGACCTTCTGAAATGGGTCGGCCTTGGCGAGCGCATGGACGCGCTGCCGCCCGTTCTGTCAGGCGGCGAAAAACAGCGGGCGGCGATCGCGCGCGCGGTCATCTCGCGGCCGCAATTGTTGCTGGCGGACGAGCCGACCGGCAATGTCGATCCGACGCTCGGGCGGCGGTTATTACGGCTGTTCATCGAATTGAACAAGTCGGGGACTGCGGTTGTGATCGCCACCCATGATATGACCTTGATGGACCAGTACGATGCCAGGCGGCTGGTGCTGCATCAGGGACGGCTGCATATCTATGAATAGGACCGATCAACAGTTCGGACCATTGGTCGATCTCGGACGCGAGCGTCCGCAGGTGCCGGCGCGGGCGCGCAACATGTCGCCGATCGTGCCGCGCGGCTCGATCTCCGGCAGCGCGCTGGTGGCGGTCGTTGCCATCATGACCTTCCTGGCATCGATCACGACCGGCACGGTGTTGCTGGTGAGTGCATCCGCGGCCGAATGGCAATCGGAAGTCGCAAGTGAAATCACCGTTCAGGTCCGTCCCGCGCCCGGCCGCGACCTTGATCGCGACGCAGCCGCGGTGGCTGACGCGGTGCGGGCGCAGTCCGGCATTGTCGAGGTCAGGCCTTTTTCGCGGGAGGAGTCCGCCAAATTGCTGGAGCCCTGGCTCGGCAGCGGCCTCTCGCTGGATGACCTGCCGGTGCCGCGCGTACTTGTCGCCCGCGTCCAGCCTGGATCCGTGGTCGAGCTCGAAGCGTTACGCCGCCGGGTGACGCAGGCGGCGCCTACTGCGAGCGTCGACGACCACCGGGCCTGGATCGAACGAATGCGTTCGATGACCGGTGCGACCGTGGTCGCGGGTATCGGTATTCTGGCCTTGGTGATCGTCGCCACCATCATCTCGGTGTCGTTCGCCACCCGCGGCGCGATGGCCGCGAATCGTCCGATCGTGGAGGTCCTGCATTTTGTGGGCGCGGGCGATCGTTACATCGCCAATCGTTTCTTGAGGCATTTTCTCAGGCTTGGTCTCGAAGGCGGGGTCATCGGCGGCGGCGTCGCCATGCTCGTGTTCGGCTTTTCGGAATCGATCGCGAACTGGTTTTCGGGCACCCCGGTCGGGGACCAATTCGCCGCTTTGTTGGGCACGTTTTCTCTGCGCCCGTCGGGTTACCTGATGCTGGCGGTGCAGGCGGTGGTGATCGCCGCGATCACGGCATGGGCGTCGCGGCGGACGTTGTTTGCAACGCTCAACGATATCGAATGAGGCGGCGGCCCCGGTGTCGAGAGACGAAAACCGGTTCCCACTTTTGCCGATCATGCCTTAGACTTGGGGATGAGGGACAACCCAATCGATGAGCCAGCCGTCTGCCAGTCAGCCTGACGACCCGACTTCCGCCGCGCCGCGGAAAAAGCGGGGTGCTGCGCTGACCGTGCTGGCCTTGGTGTTTGTCGCAGCCGCGGCCGGCTTCGTCGGGTTTCTTTCGCAATTGCGCGGCACTGAGGCCAAGCCGTCCCGAACCGCCGACGGCATCGTGGTGCTGACCGGCGGCTCTTCGCGTGTATCCGATGCGATGGAACTGTTGGCGGACGGCTATGGAAAACGGCTGTTGATTTCCGGTGTGCATCCGGCCAGCGGCGCCAGCGACATTTCGCGCTCGCTGAGCGACAATCAGTCTTTGTTGAATTGCTGCGTCGACCTTGACCGGTCGGCGATCAATACCCGCAGCAACGCGGCCGAAACGCGCCGCTGGGCGCATGAACGGGGATTCAAGTCACTGATCGTCGTGACGTCGAATTACCATATGCCCCGGGCGATCGTGGAATTGTCCCACGCCATGCCCGATATCACCCTTATTCCATTCGCGGTGGTTGGCGACAAATGGCGCGAGGAACCCTGGTGGAGCAATGGCGCAACGGTGCGGCTCCTGCTATCGGAGTATGTCAAATACGTCGCCGCCGAAGTGCGGGTGCGCCTGGCGGATGCGGGCCTCGATGTGATGGGCGAGGCCACGGACCCTCCGGCTGCGGCGCCGCGCCGGCCGGCCACCGCGCTGGCAAACTAATCGGATTGCTGATGCCCATCATTTTTCTGCGCTCGCTGGTCTATAACTTGCTGTTCTATCTGCTGTTGGTCTGCTGGCTGATCGCGGCGATCCCGACCTTCCTGATGCCGCGCTCGGCGATCCTGAGTGTGGCCCGGCTCTGGTCGCGCCAAAACACCTGGCTGTTGCGCGTGGTGTGCAATGTGAAGGTGGAATATCGCGGTGTCGAGAAAATCCCGGAAGGGCCGTTGCTCGTCGCCTCCAAGCATCAGTCGATGTGGGAAACCTTCGCACTGCTGCAACGCTTCGATCAGCCGCTTTACATTCTCAAGCGCGAGCTGACGCAAATTCCGTTTTTCGGCTGGTATTTGATCAAGGCCGGCATGATTTCCGTCGACCGCCGTGCCGGCGGCCGCGCGCTTCTGAAGATGGTGCGGCAGGCCAGCGAGGAAGTACGCAACGGTGGCCGTCAGCTGATCATCTTTCCGGAAGGAACCCGCAGGCCGGTTGGTGCTCCACCGGCGTACAAGCCCGGCGTTGCCCAGCTTTATTCGAGTTGCCGCGAGAGCTGTCTGCCGGTCGCGCTCAATTCGGGATTATTCTGGCCGCGGCGGACCTTCATGCGTTATCCCGGTACGCTGGTGGTGGAGTTCCTCGATCCAGTGCCGCCAGGCCTGGCTCGCGATGAGTTCCTGACGCGTATTACCAGCGTGATCGAGGACGCGACCGGCCGACTGGTCGAGGCGGGGCGGCGGGAGCAGGCGCAATTGTTCAAGCGCGCGGAAAATTCGGCGTCCGCAAAGGCGTAAAGTACCGGTTCACCGGTGCAGCGGCGTCTCGTCGCGGAGCATCAGTGCGAGCCGATGCAGTTGAGAATCGCGAAGCCCCTGCGCCTCGATGGATCTCACGGTCTCAAGCACATAGTCGCGGTTGTTGCCGGAACGGCCATGGCCTTGCCGCACGTAACGCAGTTGTTCATGCAGCGAAAGCCGCCCCGCATATTGAACATGGCTACGGTCGACGACGTAAGCGAGGGCCGAGACCCGATCGCGGGCACCGTTTTCCAGCCAGACCGAGCGCATGACTTCGCGATAAACATGGGTGGTTTGTTCGCGGCCGCGCAGATAGTTGACGACTTCGTCTCGACGGGCGGCCGCGACACGAAACGCAATGCCGCGGCAGGCGCCGCCGCGATCGAGGCCGAGCACGAGTCCTGGTTTTTCCGGCGTGCCGCGATGGTCGAATGAGTAGACGCACAAAGCGCGATGTTCGCCGATCAGCCGCGCGGGCAACTGTTCGGTGAACTCAAATCCCGGCCGCCACATCAGCGAGCCGTAGCCGAAGACCCAGAGATCTTCGTGAGAGGGCGCGGGCGTGGGAGGGTTTGCGTCAGACATGATAGCAGTCGCTACCAGAACATAATTGTGAAACGAAGCGGAATTCTCCGGATTTCCTCCTGCAAGTGGCTGCTTACATTTGACAAAATTGCCAGCCAATGGTCGGTCTATGACCACCATGACCTTCCCGACAGATACCCCACGCCGCCGCTCGCGCTGGCCGCTGTTCCTGATGCCGATCCTGCTCCTGATTGCCGCTGCGGCATGGAGTGCGTTCTGGTTCTATGCCGTCTCGCAGGCCGAAGTGAAGGCCGATGCCTGGCGTGCGCAGGAGGCAAAGTCCGGGCGCAGCTATGATTGTACCAAGCAATCGTTCGGCGGTTATCCGTTCCGTCTCGAAGTGCGCTGTGAGGGCGCGCGGGTCACGCTGACATCGCAGACCGCGGGTGCGGCGCAGCCCGTCACGATCAATCTCGGCGAGATCGTGACGGTCGCACAGGTCTACGATCCAAAATTGCTGATTGCAGAATTCAAGGCGCCCGCGACCATTTCCGGATCGCCGAACGCGCCGGCGATGCAGGTGAACTGGAGCACGGCGCGCGCCAGCGTGGTTGGATTGCCTGCCATCCCGCAGCGGGCTTCGATTGTGTTCGACGACGTCGCGATTGATCGCGCCAACAGCGCGGTGCAGGTTTCGGTGGCACGCGCCAAGCATGTCGAGTTGCATGGCCGGCTTGCCGAAGGCTCTAGCCCCGCGGATCCCGTGATCGAAAGCGTGCTGCGGATCGAATCCGGCAGCGTGCAGGATGTCCATCCGTTGTTGGCGCGGCCGTTTGCGGCCGACATCCGCGCAAAGCTGAGCGGCCTGAAGGATCTAGCGCCGAAGCCATGGCCGCAACGGCTTCGCGAGCTTCAGGCGAATGGTGGGCATGTCGAGATTGTGCAATCGCGCATTCAGCAGGACGATCTGATTGCGGTGGCCGCGGGCACGCTGGAGCTCGATGCGCAGGGCCGTATCAATGGCGAGTTGCAAATGACGGTCGCCGGACTCGAGAAGGTCATTCCCGCGCTCGGCATCGAGAAAATGCTGGAAGAGGGTGTGCCGCAGGGCACGCTCGACCGCGTCGCGCCTGGCGTGAAGTCGCAGGATGTCACGAATCTGCTCGGCGCGCTCGACAAGGCGATCCCCGGTCTCGGCAAAGTGGTCAAGCAGAACGCCAATCTCGGTGTCGCCGCCGGCATCAAGTCGCTCGGCAAGGAGGCGTTGCTGGAAGGTAAACCCGCGCGCACCTTCCCGCTGCGTTTTGCCGATGGTACGGTCTATCTCGGTCCGCTGAAGGTCGGAGAAGTCCCGCCACTCTTCTAGCAGGCTGTTGAAGAAGTCTATGCTCGACACGCGATGAATGGGATGTCGTCTCCGTTGAGGAGGCAGATTTCACCTTCGAGTATGCCGTTATTCTGTAGTTCAGCCCAGCCATTGCC